>NZ_JBPFEB010000042.1:0-58221 GCF_051061225.1 Methylocystis sp. | reverse complement strand
AGCATCAGCACGGACAGCGGATAATAGATCATCGGCTTGTCGTAGACCGGAAGAAGCTGTTTGGACGCCGCGAGCGTCATCGGGTGCAGCCTTGTGCCGGACCCGCCAGCCAGAACGATGCCGCGCATGTCTTGTCTCCCTTGGAATATCGCGCGATCCATGCGCCGCCTTTGGCGGGCGGCGCCGACCGCTCACGCGAAAATCTCTTCAAGCGCGCGCAGCCTCGGCCATTGCCTGTCCTTTTCGGAGAGGATCGGGCCGCCGGGCGGCTGGGGCCAGTTGACGCCAACATCGGGGTCGTCGAAGGCGAGGCCGCGATCATGGGCGGGCGAATAGAGCGCCGTGACCTTGTAGAGCACTTCCGTGTCCGGCTCGAGCGTGATGAAGCCATGCGCGAAGCCAACCGGAATGAAAAGCTGGCGCCAGTTCTCGGCCGAGAGTTCAACGGCGACATGCTTGCCGAAGGTTGTCGATGAGCGTCTCAAATCCACGGCCACGTCGAGGATGCGCCCGCGCACGACGCGCACCAGCTTGTCCTGCGCAAAGGGCGGCGTCTGGAAGTGCAGTCCGCGCAGCGTGCCGACAGGCGCCGAGAAGGAGTGATTGTCCTGGACAAAGTGATAATCGAGCCCGGCCTTGTCCCACTCGGACTGTTTATACACTTCCGAAAAAAAGCCGCGCGCGTCGCCATGCTTTTTCGGCGTGACGATCTTCACCGCGGGAATGGCAGTCTCTTCAAATTGCATGCGCGTCTCTCAGGCAATGGCTTCAGGCAAGGCGGCCGAGGCGTTCTCCGCGATATTTTCCCGAGCGGATGGCCTGCCACCAGGCGGGATGGTCGAGATACCATTGCACCGTCTGGCGCAGGCCGGTCTCGAACGTCTGCTGAGGGCGCCATCCCAATTCGCGTTCGATTTTCGAACAGTCGATGGCGTAGCGCAGGTCGTGGCCGGGCCGGTCCTCGACGAAGGCGATCAATCTACGGTAGGAGCCATGCGCATCCGGACGCAGCTCGTCGAGAATGTCGCAGATCGCATGCACGACGTCGATGTTGCGCTTCTCGTTGCGGCCGCCGACATTATACGATTCGCCGACAACGCCTGTGCGCGCCACCAGGATCAACGCCGCGGCATGGTCCTCGACATAGAGCCAGTCACGAATATTTTCGCCTCTCCCGTAAACGGGCAGCGGCTTTCCTTCGATGGCGTTGAGGATGGTGAGCGGAATAAGCTTTTCCGGGAAGTGATAGGGGCCGTAATTGTTCGAGCAGTTGGTGACGATCGTCGGCAGTCCATAGGTCTCGCGCCAGGCGCGCACCAGATGGTCCGATCCGGCCTTGGACGCGGAGTACGGCGAATTCGGCGCGTAAGGGGTGTCCTCCCGGAACAGACCCGTCGGACCCAGCGCGCCGAAGACCTCGTCGGTCGAAATATGCATGAATCGGAACGACCGCGCTTTCGCTTCGGGAAGCGCCCGCCAATAGGCGAGGGCGGCCTCGAGCATGGTAAAGGTGCCGACGAGATTGGTTTCGACAAAAGCTGCCGGGCCGTCGATGGAACGGTCGACGTGGCTCTCCGCCGCAAGATGCATGACGATGTCCGGCTGGAAGTCCGCAAGAGCCGCCGCAACCGCCGCCGCGTCGCAAATGTCGGCGCGCCGGAACGCATAACGTGCATCCTGCGCAATTGGCGCGAGCGAATCGAGATTGCCAGCGTATGTCAGCTTGTCATAAACGAGGAGTCTGGCATCCGTGTCGTCGATCAAGCGACGCGCAACCGCAGACCCGATGAAGCCGGCCCCGCCGGTGATCAAGACGTTCATTCCGTGACTCTCCCCGGGCAATCGGACGACTGAAGCCTTGCAAGCATCGCCTGGGCTTCGCCAGTGTGCGTAAGTGGCGATGTGCGTATCATTCAGGAGCTTCCCAGACAAGTTGAGGGTCGCGCGCGACTGCGGACGCCGGCGTCGAAGACTAGTCTGTGTTGTCGATCGCTTCCTCGTCACAAAGCATTTCGATCACCCTGTTCATGTCTGCGGCGGCCTGGCGCGCGGCGGCGCGGCGCTCGGTTTCGCTGCTGTCAGCGCCAGCGAAGGCCGCGCTCCGGCTTGCGTCTCCGCCATAATGCCGCAGAAAAACACGCATGACGTGAGCCACGCCGGATTCGGTCACGCTGCGCCGGTCCTCGGCAAAATAACCATTGCCGGCATGCGGCCCCGTGATGATCTCATAGGAGGGGAAGTAGTCCGTATGGCTCAGCCTGCCGGAAACGTCCTCGGCTGCGACGCGCAGGGCCGCTTTCGAGTAGCATGTTGAAACGACGACATGTCGATCGACCGCGGTCGCGTTGAGAGGCACGGGAGAAACAGTCAGGATGAATTTCACGCCCGGATTCCGCTGCCGAATGAAATTCAGCGACCATTCCAGATCGTCGGCTGTCTGACGGGCGCTGAAGTTCACGAAGGCATGGCGTCCGGGGTCGTAGCTCCCGCCCGCCACCCCGGGCGCGAGCGGAAACACGCTTCCATCGGCGCGATCGACCCAGGCCTCCGTCAAGCCGAGCGTGAAGATGAAGATCGACATCTCGTCGATGGCGCGCCTGACGGCCAGGAAGTGAATTTCCCTGTCCAGCAACAACTCATCAATGGAGACAAATCCGCCCGGTTGAATCTGCGGGCGAAAGGGATCCACCCAACGGCTGTCTTCGAGCGGCCATGCGGCTTCACGCGGTTCGAAGGCGCCATAACTGCGTTCGAGAAGCTGCCTCAGCTGGCGCGCCGTATAGATGTTTCCGTAACGGGCGGAAAAAACGCCATAGTAAAAATCCGCCGCATGTTTGTCGGGGATCAGCGGATGCGCCCGTTCGGTCACAAGAACCCTGTATCCGTTCTGCGGCAGGCGCCGGGCGATGTGTTGCGCGAAGCAGCTCCCGGCGGTGACGATGGCGTCAGACGGTTCAATCTTGAAAGACGTCGACGTCACGGGGTCGAATGTCTCGGGGCGCTCGAAACCGCGACCGCCTTTCCAGAATTGATAATCCGGCCTTCCGGCGTAGGGATTAGCCATCTCGGAGCGCTCCACGGATCTGGTCGAGCACGAGCGCGCCATAGGCGGCGTTCGCATGAGTGGGATCGTTGTTCCAGAACGGTCTGTCGAGAAAGCCCGCGGCGGTCAACGCGGCAGGCGGGGGCGGGAGCAGGGCGATCTCTTCCCGCCGACAAAATGCCTGAAGAACGGTTTCATGCAATCGATACAGTTTCAGTCTCAGGGCGGGCGGGGCGACGCCAAGCTGCACTTTGTCGGAGAAATATCCTCCGGGGTTGTTGAGAATATGATCGTTGTCCTCGACGGGCGGCGGCGTCGAGACCTGCAGGAAGCGCGCGCCATAGTAATCTCGCAACAGGGGAATGTTCCTGAGATAGCCTTTCGTGAGAGACTCCGAGAAGAAGTGATGAAGAAGACCATAGGAGATCAGTTGGCGACCGGGGGTGGGCGTGAACCCGGTCTCGCCGGGTTCGATGAACTCGAATCTCTCGGGGTTCTCGATCAGTCCGAATGTATTATGAAAATTGCCACCGATCATGGAGACGACCAGATCGAATCCGGCGGGGGCGGGAATGTGCCCTCCGACCCGTATTTTTTCCTCGAGCGAGGTCTTGCGGTCCTTGCGGTTGACGTTGACGACCTCGATCCCTGGGTCGCCCTGCCGGCGCAAAGCCTTTGCGAGGGCCTCGGTGTGGCTTTGCCCGACAATGAGGATTTTGGCGTCCATGAGTGCTTTTCTAAAGTGAAGCTCAAGATCGTCAATCCCTTTATCGACTTCCCCGGCGTCTGCGTGATGGCGGCGAGGTCTGTCGACGGGGGCGGCGGCGTGGGAAATGGGACTCAGGGGCCATGGGCGAGCGCGGCAAGCTCGCGATAACGCGCCGGTATGTCCGCCGGAATTCGCAGCTTTGCAAGGAAATCCGCTTGCCGGGCCAGAAACGGCTGCGGATCACGCGCGGCGGCCAAGGCGAAATCCAGCCACTCGCGCTCATCCGACACCAGATGCAAGGATGAATAGACGCCGATATCCCGGCCCGGCTCATCAGGCGCCCAGACCGCCACCGGGACGCCAGCCCAGACCATATCGAAGATCACGCTCGACGGCCCGGAAATGCAAAAGGCGAACTTGTCCAGCGACTGCTTGTACAAAGGCGCGCTGTTCATTGTGACGTTTGCGGGAAGGGGCGCCTGGTTCTTCTGGAGATAACGCCCGCCGGGGTGCGGGCGCAGATCAAGCGCGCCGTTGAGGTCCTCGAGCTTGCGCGCGAATGAGAGGAGCTGGGAGACGAAAACGTCCCGGTCCCTGTCCTTGAACCGCACGGAGTGCAAATTTTCGCACACGAGCCCGTGTATGGCGTCGCTGTATCTTCGACCTCTGCGATGCTGCGCCGTCGCATGGGGCGCCTCCAGGCCAATGGGCGGACCGACAGCCATGATCTTGGCTCTCTGGTCCGGCTGGACGGAGCGCAGCGCGTCGATCTCGAACCAGCTCACCGCCACGTCTCCGGTCATGCCGATGATATGGCGCCAGGTCTGGTTATGCGCCTCGTTGTGATGAAAGCCGATGCATTCGAGACCATGCTGAAGGGAAATGCGCGTGAGTGAGGGCGGCGCGCCAAGGAACACGGCGTGGGCCAGTTCATGCGCGGGCAGCACGGATTCGCTTGCGGAGAGCAGCAGTCCTTCCCGACCGATGAGGCGTCTGACGGCGTCAGCCGGCTCCTCGATGCTGATCACTTGCGCGCACAGCTCGCGCGCCAGCTCCATCAGCTCGCGGATCCAGACGCCAGTGACGTCGCGCTTGCGAAAGGCGTCGGCGACGAGAAAGACGATCTCGAGGCGCGCATCGCGTCGGAAGAACCTCGCGACAGGGCGCGAGACAGCGATGTCCTGATTGAGCGTAATGAGAAAAATGGCCTGTTTCATGAGTCGACCACCGGCGACCGCTCTGCATTTGGAGCGGCTGGGTAGGCGTTGACCTCGGAGAGGAAAAAGCTGAAATCCGGGAACAGCCGTCGACAGACGCGCTCCACCTCGCCAAGCAGATGACGATACGCCTCGGTCTCGTGAAGGATCGGCCGCAGGTCGCCGGATGAAAGGATCGGCGCATGATCGAGGGCGACCGCGTCGCCGACGTCGACCCTGTTCATCTTCTGCTTTCCCCTTTTTTCCGGGGGGGAGAATTTCGGCTCCAGAGCCTTCGCCACGTAGGGCTTCATCTCCGGAGTCACCCAAATCTCGAAACGCCGGTCCGGGCGATAGTCGACATGGATGTCATAGGCCCTTGAAACGCGCGCAAAGGGCGAACGCACGGACAGGAGGCCGGCGGAATTGGCGCCTTTCACGGCCGCGATGTCCTGATGCGCGCCATAGATCAGGGCGATTTTTTCAGGCGCGCCAGCCGGGCGGCGGACCGGGCGCGTTTGAATCGCGCATGAAAGGAAGTCGAAGAGATCACGCGCGAGTGAGCCGACGCTCGAGACTTGCGCCATCATCGCGCAGATCTGGTTGCTGGTCTCGCGCCGAATGCGGCAGCGGCCGGTCTCGATGTCTTTGACGAGCTCCGCCGGGTCGACGTAGATCGCCGGATCAAGCTCCGCATAAAGTGGGAATCCTGGAGAGAGGACCTGCGCGCCCGCCGAGATCGAGGTCAGCGCGCGGTTGAGAGACTTCGCGCGGCTGAAGCTCTGTCCATTGACGGGCAGAAAACACACGAAGGCTTCGGCCAGCGCTTTCCGTTCCGCTTCGAGCGACCACTCGTCGAGCCGATAGTCGATCGGGAGCCGGCTGAGCTGCGCGAGGCGCTCCGTCTTCAGGGCGGGGCTGTTCGTGAGGATCGTCAGCCGGGTTTTGAATCCAGACAGGGCAAGCGTGCGCAGCCCGGACGAACAGGCCGAGAGATCACGAAGCCCCACGGGAAAGGTCGTATTCGATCCGATGCCGAACCATAGCGCGTCGATCCTGCGGTCGCGTTGCGCGCGGGCGAGCTTCTCAGACACGATCTGCGCAAGCGTCTCCGTCTCCGATTCCTCGAACGGATCGGGCAAGACATGAATTGGCAGATCGGGCGCGTAATGCGCGACGGCGCGGCGCATCACTGGGGTCGAACACAAGGCGAAGTCGCAGGTCCGGGACGCGATTCGCAGCCATTGCCGAAATCGGAACGGGCGTGCGTCCCGCCACTGCGTGAAGTAATCGTCGAAGAGATCGAGGCCGGCGAGCTTGCCGAGCGATCTTGCGGTCCGGGCGATCGCGATCGCTTCAACGGAATAGGTCTTGGAGAGGATCAGGACATCGCACGCCGAGAGGTCCTCGATGGAAATCTCGGCGAGACTTTTGATGGAAACGTCGAAATAACTGTTGTTGTGAGCCAGCCTGTCATAGCGGATCCGGCTTCCGGCCGTCATCTTGTGGGCGCTGCTGGGGACAAGAAAGAGCAGACGCATGCGATCATCCGTCGAGTTGCGAGCGGGAGCTAAAAGGGTCTGATGACGGCGCTTGATTTCAGCGCCGGCAGCAGCCGCCACAGGTCGAGATGGGAGGCCGCCGCGAGATCGTGCATAAATTTCGGGGGGTCGTCGGCTTCCGAGAACACCGAGACGAGCGTCGTGCAGATATTGGCAAGTCCCGCGTTGGCGAGTCGGAGCGCAAGGTCGATGTGCGCGCCCTCTCTCGGATAACGCGGGCTCATGCCGCCGAGGCGCCGCCATGCTTGCGCGGAGAGGGCGAAGAAACGCGCGGAATTCGCCGCCACGGGGTAGATTTCGCCGGCGAGCAGGGCGCTGCAATCGATTTCCTGAAGCGCGAGAGCCGGCGCCACGGAGAAATCCACCCGACCGGGGAAATAACCGGCGGCGCCGAAGACCGGCGCGCCGTCCGCCTTGTGCCGTCTGAGCTCCATGCAGCCGACGGTCCCCACCTCGTCAAGCAGCGAGAGACGTGCGATCGTTTCGAGCGTGCGCGGATCGTGGAGGATGATCCTCGACTCCACGAACACGAAGGCGTCCCCGGAGGCGGAGGCGGCCGTCTCATTGATCGCCGCCGCCTCGCCCCAGGCGGAGCCCGCTTCCACCAGATGACCCGAGGTCGGGAAGGTTTCCCGCAGAAGGCCGCGATACGCGTCGCGCTGTTTTGCCCCGCCGCCCGCGGCGATCAAAATGACCTCGAGCTTCGCGGTCGTCTTTTGTCTCGCGACGGAGTCGAGGAGGACGCCGATGTCGGCGGCAGGGTCGCATGCGCGCAGGAAAATCGAAATTCTCGCGGGTCCAGCGGCGTCGCTCGACGGCAGAATGACCGGCGCGTCTCTCGGCGTCGGATAGAGAAGCGCTTCCTTTGCGAGAGGCGACAGGTCGCGTATCAAGATTGCGGCCGGCAGAGCGTCGGCAGCCGTGGCCGCCTTATCGTCCGTCAAGGGCGAAAGGACGGGGAAGCTTGTCCTCCCCTCCGCGAGCGTCGCGCGCACCGTCTTCGGCGCTTCCGGCAGGGCCAGGACATATCTGCGATGCGGGAGAGAGTCGTCGACCACCACACATGCCGCGCGCGAGGCTGTCGCGCCAGATGACAGACGACGCGAGACGAGGGCGCCGATGGCGGGAATGGCGCAGCTCGGCAGGGTCAGCCTGAGGCGTCCGTCACGCGGGCGCGCCGGCGCCTCCCGGCCAAAGAGCGCGTCGGCGTATTCCACGAAGGCGCGATCGCCGAGGTCTGACGCCACGCGGCGCTCGGCGTTGGCGCCGGCGACCGGAACGCGGAACATCAGGGCGATCCATTCGCGGATCTGATGATCGAAGATGGGCTCGGCTCCCGTCGCCGTTTCCAGATCGACCCTGATGTCGGCCAGGGACGGAGACAGTTGATCGGCGCCCCATCCGGTCGCTTCGGCCAGATAGGCGTCATTCAACCGACGCACAGCCGCGAGGCCGCCGCCGGAGTCGTCGACCGCCGCCGCCTCCGCCGCGTGAAGCCCGCCGCGCAACAGCGAGGGGAAGGGGATGAGATCGATGAAATCGACATGCCCGTCTCCGTCATAACCGACGAGCAAAACCGGCATGAACGGATTGCGCAGGCCGAAAGCGCAGACTCCCTGCCGCTCGTGAATGGCGACCTCGTCCGCCACCGCCAGCGCAAGGCGCCCGTCCGCTTGTCTCGACGGCTGGAAAACCCGCAGCGCCCTGGTCTCGGCCTGTCCGTCTCCGCGCGACTGATACGTCGCGCGCGCCTTCAGGAGATGGCTGTTGCCCCACCACAGATCATGCAAGGGCCAGCCAAGCGTCGCGTCGGCTGAACGCAGCGTCCGATGGGCGGCCAGATCCTGCCAGCGCGGTCCTTGGGCGAACGTCGACAGCAGCTCTTCGCGAAACCGGATCGTCGGCTCGAAGCCGCTCTCCGGCCCGCCCATGAGCCGGCAGAGCGCGTTCAGCGCGCCGATGGGCGCGGAGAAGCCTTTCGGCCAGGCGGGCGCGCCCAGATAGGCGTCGGCGTCGGGCCGGTGATGCCGACGCGGCGTGTGGCCGATCAGAACGTCGCCGCTCCAGATCTGCACCGGCTCGCGCGGTTGAACGCCGGCGGTTTCCGTTGAGCGCCAGGCCCACCCCCACGCGCGATCGCCGTCGAATTCATCCAGGGAGAGTTTCGTCAGGATCGGTTGATCGGCGAGGGCGCGCGCGCGCGCGAAGACGGACAAGATCTGCTGTTTCAGCCGGTCGCGGCTGTAGTCGTCGCGCAGCCGCCGCTGCGCGCGTTCGACCTGGGCGCGATGCAGCGCCTTGTCGCCAAGCAGCCTGTCGAAGGCGCCAAACCATTCCTCGGCGCCATCGACCAGCATGCCGCAGCCGTCCGCGCAACAGGCGTCATAGACGGTTCCCCGCGTCGCCACGACGGCCATGCCGCAGGCGGAATATTCGACCCATTTGGTGTTGGTCTTCCTGTTGTTGAAGGGCGTCGGGGCGAGAGGGCACATGCCGATCGTCCACTTCAGGGACGCAAGCCTTTCCATGAAGCGCCCGTAATCGCGCACCGGTTCGACGAGTCGAATACGCTCATCGAATCGCTTCAGGTCGCCGGGAAGCCGGATCGAGCCGAATATCTCGAAGCGGACGTCTGGCCGCGCCTCCAGAAGTCTCGCGAGTCCCGTCACGGCGGTCGCGAAATCGAGGTTGTGGCTGCCAAGGCCCATGTAGCCGATGAAGGCGCTTCGTCGGTCGTCGGCGGCGCGAGACAATCCGCCGCGCTGCAGATGTCTCCGGCCAGAATGCGCGGACTGACGGCGTCGCCAAAGAGGCCCTGCCGCAATGTCTCGGTCGAACAATAGGCCAGCGTCGCATTGTCGAGCAGATAACGGACGGTGTGCAGCCGCCGCGGTTGATTGTGATAGCGCGCCTTCTCTTCGCCGATGTCCTTTGGAACCTGCAGGAGGTCGTCATCGATATGATAGATCGTCGCCTTTCCGGCGGCGCGCGCCCATTCGACGATCTCTGGCGCGCAGGGTCCGCTGTAGCGGCAGAAAACAATCAGCGTCGGATCGAAGTCCGCGAGGCGGCTTGTCAGCCGCTCCACGGCGGCGGGAGAAACGCGCCACTCTCCGAGCTCCTGCGCGTCGGCCTTCAGGTCATTTTCCGTGACAAAGGCCGTCTCGAGGCCAGAGACGGATTTGAGCGGCTGAATGAAGTTGAGGAAGAGGCTGGGCGCTTCCGCATCATTCGTGACAAAAACGACGCGTTCGGTCAGGGCTGGGGTGGCGGAATGCGCCCTTGCATCCATCAAGTCTCGACTCCGGGAGCAAAAACTCAGGAGTCGCTTTTATCTTGATCTTAACAATAAGCAAACGAAATTTTCATCTTTGCGGCTCGCCGGGAGCCGGCTGCGTCAAGTTCCTCCACCGGCGTTGACAATCGTGCGCAAGCCGGCGAGACCTCCGCGCCGCGCCGCGCCGCGCCGCGCCGCGCGCCCGCATCGCCTCGCCGCGCGTCCGACCATTGCCGACGATGTCTCAGAGACGCTCTGCGACAAAGGCCGGGAACGCGTCGGGCGACAGATTCCAGCCGAGGATCTGCGCCTCGTCTTCGCCCGGGAGGCGGAGCAGCGCCAGACGCCCGGTCGCCATCTTCCCGGCGAATGTCGGGCCTGCAAGGGCGCCGGCGAGGAGCCTGAACAGCCCATTGGAGGAGACGATCAGGGACGGCTCCCGCCGCGACTCGCGAACGCTGCGGAGCACGCCGGCGAGAGATTGCAGATAAGCCTCGCGCGAAGACGGCCAGCCCGCATTGGCCGGCCAGACGCCGTCTGTCTCCCAGGCGTGGAGTTCGGCGCCGGCGCCTTCGAGCCGGATGTCATCGGAGCTCTTGCCTTCCCAGGCTCCGTAGTCAATCTCACGCAGACGCTCGTCGATCTCGATCTGTTCCGGGGAGCCGCCGGCCTCGGCGATGGCGATCGACGCGGTCTCCCGCGTTCGCCTCAGCGGGCCTGTGATCGTTCTGGCCGGAGCCAGCCCTGCGTGCAGAAGAGCCCGGCCGAGAGCGGCGGCCTGTTCCCGACCTTTCGAAGTGAGAGGGAGATCGCTGCGCGCGCCAACCCAGACCGCCTGCTGACCGGGCTCGAATGTGTTGCCGTGACGCGCGAGGATCAGCAGCGTCATGACTTCAGCCCCACGAGCTCGCCCTCGCGGGCGATGATCGTTTCGACGAAGGCGACGTCTTCGGGCGAGTCGATCGAGCCATGGCTGCGGCCGCGATAATCCACGATCGCCACCTTGATCGTCATGCCATGTTCGAGCGCGCGCAACTGTTCGAGGCCTTCGGCCTTTTCCAGTGGCGTTTGCGGGAGCCGCACATAGCGGTCGAGGCTGTCGGCGCGAAACGCATAAAGGCCGATGTGGCGATGAATCGCCGCGTGGCCGGTCTGCCGCATGAAGGGAATGACGCGCTTGGAAAAATAGAGCGCATGGCGCCGGTTGTCGAAGACAACGGATGTGCCGCTCGCGGGCGCGGACTTCTTCAATTCCAGAAAATCGTCGAGTTCGCGCCCTTCCAGCCGCACAGCCGGCGTGACGATGTCGGCGCCGGGATCGCCCCGCATCTCATCGATCATGGCGTCCAGAACCCAGGGCGGAGTCAGCAAGGCGTCGCCCTGAAGATTGATGATGATCTCGGCGCCTATGCCGGCGGTCTTCAGCGCCTCGGCGGTGCGCTCGGTGCCGTTCGCGCAGGCTTCGGAGGTCAGGACCGCGCGTCCGCCAAAGCCCTGGGCGAAGTCGACGATTCGCTGGTCTTCCGTCGCGATGAGGAGGTCCGCCGCGTTCCGGGCGCTTGTGGCGATTCGCCACACTCTCTCGAGCATCGACACGCCAAGGACCGGGTGGAGGGGCTTGCCCGGAAAGCGCGACGAGGCGTAGCGCGCGGGAATGACGATCGCCGTTTTCATGAAGAGTCGCCTGCCGGTGGAGCGTCTCTCTTAGCGGGCGGCCGCCGGGGAAACAAGCGCCCGCGAAATTGACGGCCTGAGGCCGCGGCGATAGCCTGCGCCGAAAGCGAGCGCGCGGCTCCAGGGCGGGCGCATCGACCTCACTTCCAGAGAGTCCCTTGCTGCCTGCGCCGGCGTTTTGGGCCGAGGGATGAAGAGTAGCCATGCAACGTCACGTGAGTGTTGGGAACGTCGTTTTCGGAAATGATCTGCCGCTGCGGCTGATTGCCGGCCCCTGCCAGCTCGAGTCCCGCGATCACGCCCTGGAATGCGCGGCGGCGCTGGTCGAGATGACGTCGGCCGCGGGCGTCGGGCTCGTTTACAAGACCTCTTTCGACAAAGCCAACAGGACGTCGGTCGCCGGCGTGCGCGGCCTCGGCCTCGAAAAGGCGCTGGCGGTCTTTTCCGAGATTCGCGCCCGGTTCAACGTGCCGGTGCTGACCGACATTCACACGCAGGAACAGTGCCGCCCCGTCGCCGAGGTCGTCGACATTCTGCAAATCCCGGCCTTTCTCTCCCGCCAGACAGACCTGCTCGTCGAGGCGGGCTCCACGGGCGCGGCGATCAATATCAAGAAGGGCCAGTTCATGGCGCCCTGGGACATCGGCAACGCCGCCGCGAAAGTGGCGAGCGTGGGCAATGAGCGGATTCTGCTCACCGAGCGGGGCGTCAGCTTCGGCTACAACACGCTCGTCGTCGACATGCGCGGCCTGCCGATCATGGCGAAGACGGGCTATCCCGTCATTTTCGACGCCACCCATGCGGTTCAGCAGCCGGGCGGGATGGGTCTCGCCTCCGGCGGCGACCGCCGCATGGCGCCGGTCCTTGCAAGGGCGGCTGTCGCCGTCGGCGTCGCGGGCGTGTTCGCCGAGACGCACCCGGACCCCGACAAGGCGCCTTCGGATGGGCCGAACATGCTGCCGCTGCGCGCCATGCCGGCCTTCATCGAGACCCTGATGGCGTTCGACGCCATCGCAAAAGCGCGCCCGGTGTCGGTGACGGACGAGCCGTGACGCCTCAGCTCCGCCTCGTTACAAAAATTCCTAATATGTCGAACGATTTGAGCGTCCGATAAGAGGTCCGCGCTTGACCTGTGTCGCGCGCGAATGCGACATTCGTTGCTCTTCGCACGGTTTCGCGTCTCCGCAAAAAAGGGAAGTCGCTTGACGGACCAACAGACCTTTGCCGCGCCGCCGGGGCCGCAAGGCTCCTATATCGACGGGCATCCGCTCGACGAAGTCCATTACATTGAAGCCAAGATCATTCTGAACGGCCAGCGCTTCACGTCCATCCAGACCTTCCACGAGTTTGGAAAGCTGGTTCGAAAAGTGGCGAAGCAGTTGCGCGTCGATTTCGAGACCGAGCCCTGCGAAGGCCTGCGGCCGCAGATTCGCGAGGTGCTGTTTCTCGACACAAAGGATTTCAAGCTCTACAACAACGCCTTCATCCTGCGCCGCCGCATTGCTTATGAAGATGGTTTCCCGGCGGGCGAGCCGGAGATCGTCTTCAAGTTTCGTCATCCCGATCTCGACATGGCCTCGCAGCTCGACGTGCGGCCCAACATCCCGGGCGCCTGGCGCATCAAGTTCAAGGAGGAGTGGCTGCCGGAGAAGACGCGGATCGGCGGCTCCCGCTCGCTCTATTCGCACAATGTCGAATTCAAGCTGAATCCCTTGAGCTTCGACGAGGATCTCACGGACACGGCGACTCTCGTCGGGGCGTTGCCCGCTCTGCGGCCGCTGCTCGTCGAGAAGAAGGCCCATCTCGAATTGGTCCACCGCACGGCGGTCGAGGAAGTTCTCCAGCAGCTCGGGACGCTCGATTTCGGCAAGGGTCTGGAAGCCGCCAGCAATGTGTCGGTGTGGCGCGCGCGCGGCGATCATCGACAGCTCGTGGGCGAGTTCTCCTTCCAGCACAAGTTTCAGCGGCGGGACGCGCTGAGCGCCAAGGCGCTCCAGAAATGCGCGGAGTTCTTCAGTGCGCTGCAGCACGAGGCCCAGGACTGGATCAGTCTCGGCACGACCAAGACCGGCGCCGTCTACCGGCTGAAGGGCAATCCGCCGCAAAGCCATGAGTGAGCCCGCGCCCCAGGTTTCCATCGGCCAGATCTTCCGTGCTTTTCTGACGATCGGCGCGACGAGCCTCGGCGGCGGCGTGGTCGGCTATCTGCGCGCAAGTCTGGTCGGCTCGCTCAAATGGATCGACGACGAGACCTTCGTCGAATTGCTCGCCATCTGCCAGTCGCTGCCCGGCCTCAACGCCTCCAATATGGCGATTCTCGTCGGCGACCGGCTGCGCGGCGCCGCCGGCGCGGCTGTGGCGCTCATCGGCATCTGCCTGCCCGGCGGCCTGATCATGGTCGCGGCGGCCATGGCGCTGGATTCCGGCCGCCACGACCATCCGCTCGTCAGCGCCGCCCTGCACGGCGTCTCCGCCGGCGCGGTGGGCATGGTGTTCTATGTCACGGTGCAGCTTGGCCTCAAGACGATCCGCCGCCCGGCCGACGCCGTCTTTGCGGGGGCGACGCTCGTGTGCGTCACGCTGCTGCACGAGTCGGTGCTGCTGGCGCTGGCGCTGGTCGCTCCCGTCGCGACGCTCTGGTTCCGCCCCCGTAAGAACGGGGGTCGGCCATGAAGCAGATGGTCGGGCTCATTGGCGTCTTCGCCTATCTGTCGCTGCTCACCATCGGCGGCGGCATGGCGGCGTTCCCGGAAATGCAGACGCTGACCGTGAATGTCTTCCACTGGCTGACCAAGGACGAGCTCGTCCATCTCTACAGCATCGGCCAGATGGCGCCCGGCCCCAACATGATGATGATCGCCGGCATCGGCGAATGGGTGGCCGGGCCGATCGGCGCGATCGCGGTCACGCTCGCCTTCTTCCTGCCGACGGGCCTGCTCACCTTCTGGGTCGGCCGCGTCTGGGAGCATCTCGCCGGCTGGCCCTGGCGCGCCTCGATCCAGCGCGCGCTTGGCGTCGTCTCGATCGGCCTTTTGCTCGGGGGCGTGGTGAGCATTGGCAAGGTCGTGCTGGTGGGCTGGCACGCCGTCGCGGTCGCGACGCTCGTCTTCGCGGTGCTGATGGCGACCAACATGAATCCTCTTCCGCTGATGGTCGCCGCCGCTGTCGCGGGCGTGCTTTTCTTCCGCTAGGCCCTTTCGGGCGCAATTGGACCCGCTCTAGGCGCCGGGAGCGGGCCGCAAGGGCGTCGCCTTTGCCGCCGACGAAGAAAAGCTGTCATAAAAAGATTGCAGGAAGCGGACGACCGCCCTGGCCCGTGACGCACGGGCCTGTTCCTCACACGTCCGTCGGCTACCATGATCGAACCGAAACTCGCCGTCTGCTATTATCCGGAGCACTGGCCCGAAGACCGCTGGCGCGAGGATGCGCGCCGCATGCGCGAACTCGGCCTCTCCTTCGTTCGCATCGGCGAGTTCGCCTGGTCGCGGCTGGAGCCGGCCGAAGGCGTTTACGATCTGGACTGGCTCCAGCGCGCGATCGAGGTTCTCCACGAGGCGGGGCTCGGCGTCGTGCTCGGCACGCCGACCGCAACGCCGCCGCGATGGCTTGTCGGCAAAATGCCGGACATGCTCGCGCAGGACAAGGAAGGGCGTCCGCGCGCCTTTGGATCGCGCCGCCATTACTGTTTCAGCCATGAAGGCTATACGGGCGAATGCGCGCGTATCGTCACCGTGCTCGCCGAGCGCTTCGGGCGGCATCCGGCGGTCGTCGCCTGGCAGACCGACAATGAATATGGCTGTCACGACACGGTCGAAAGCTACTCGCCGGCGGCGCGCGTCGCTTTCCAGAAATGGTGCGCGCGCAAACACAACGACATTGCGGCGCTCAATCGGGCGTGGGGAAACGTCTTCTGGTCGATGGAGCTTTCCGCTTTCGACGAGATTGGTCTTCCTCATCTGACCGTCACGGAGCCAAATCCCGCGCATGTCCTCGATTTCCGCCGCTTTTCCTCGGATCAGGCAATCGCGTTCAACCGACGGCAGGTCGAGATCATCCGGCGTTTCTCGCCGGGGCGCGCGATCCTGCATAATTTCATGGGAGCCTTCGACGCCTTTGACCATTATGGCCTGTCGAAGGATCTGGATGCGGCGGCCTGGGACAGCTATCCGCTGGGCTTTCTCGAGCGGAGCCGGCGCGACGACGCCTTCAAATCGCGCTACATGCGCGTCGGGGATCCCGACTTTCAGGCGTTCCACCACGACCTCTACCGCGCCTGCGGGCGCGGTCGCTGGTGGGTCATGGAGCAGCAGCCGGGCGCCGTGAACTGGGGCGCCTGGAACCCGGCCCCGGCGCCGGGCGCGGTGCGTCTGTGGACGCACGAGGCCTTCGCCGCCGGCGCGGAGGTCGTCAGCTATTTCCGCTGGCGGCAGGCGCCCTTCGCCCAGGAGCAGATGCACGAGGGGCTTCTTCTCCCCAATTCCGAACCCAATGCGGCCTGCGGGGAGATTGCCCGGGTCATGCGCGATCTCGCGTCTTGCGGCCCGTTTCCGAAAACGTCGCGGGCGGATGTCGCGCTGGTCTTCGATTACGAGAGCGCCTGGGCCTGGGCCATTCAGCCGCAGGGGCGCGACTTCAGCTATTTCGATCTCGTTTTCGACGTCTACCGGGCCTTGCGGCGCGCGGGCGCGTCGATCGACGTCGTGCCGCCCGAACCGGACGCGGTGAAGGACCGCCGGCTGATTCTGGCGCCGGGGCTTTTCGCGCCGCGCGAAAGCTTTGTCGCGGCGCTGGAGACATGCGGCGCCGTCATCCTGCTCGGGCCCCGCGCGGGCTCCAAAACGGTTGATTTCCAAATCCCGCCCGATCTGCCGCCCGGGCCCCTGCGCCGCCTGGTCGACGTCTCCGTCACGCGCGTGGAAAGCCTGCGGCCGGGCGCCGAAGTTGCGATCGGGGACGCGGGCGTCTTCCATCGCTGGCGCGAGTTCCTCAAGCTTGGCGGCGCGGCGGCGGCGGAGCTTCGCGCCGTCGATGGAGAGACGGCGCTCGCCCGTAGCGAAAACGCCTTCTATCTGGCCGGCTGGCCGGATGAGCGGCTGATGGACGCCGTGCTGCGCCGCCTCTTCGAGAGCGCCGGCCTGACAGGGCTTCGATTGCCGGAGGGGCTTCGGATCAGGGACGAGGGCGGCAGGCGGCATTTCTTCAATTACGGACCCGACGCCGCCGATCTCCGCCCCTTTCTGGGCGAGCGGGCGTTTCTGCTCGGCGAGGACATGCTGGAGCCTTGCGGCGTCGCCGTCGCCGAGACGCGGGCGGCGGCCAAATGAGATTGGTCGCCTGAGTGAGATTGCCGGCGCGCGTCGCGCTGTGGGCGCCATGGAGATGTGCTACGGAAAGGCATGGAGAAGAACGACGCGCATGTCATCAGCGCCTATCTGGACGCGGTGGCGCAGGCCGAGCGCGCCTATGATCAACGTGGCGGGCGGCTCGCGAGGCTCCTGCGCCTGCGGGCGAAGGAGCTTTACTGGACGGTGACCCGGCTGTTGCGGCAGGCGGGCGCCCGTCTGTCCCGCCTGGGCATCACGCGGCGCAAAAAGCCGCCGTCATGGAGTCGCGTCGAGGCGCCTGTGGTCAAGACCGCGGCTGGCTTCGCCGGCGGCGCCTTCGCGGGCCGGCAGCGTCTCCTGATCGACATGACGAGCACGCTTCGCTCGGGCAAGAACACAGGAATTCAAAGGGTCGCGCGCGAGATGGGGCGCAACGGATGGGAGATCGGCGCGGCCATTCCCGTCGCGATCCACGATGGCCGGCTTCTCAGCTATTACCGGCGCGAGGATCTTGCCGAGACGATCGATCTCGCCGCGGGCGATGTTTTCGTCATGGCGGACGCGAGCTGGAATCACCTCGACGAATATTTGCCGATTCTCGAGGACGCAAAGGCAAAGGGCGCCCTCTCCGTCGTTTGCCTGTACGACATTCTGCCGCTGCTCTACCCGTCAGCTTTCCCGCCGCATCTGACCCAGCGTTTCGGAGACTGGATGCGACGGGTCGTTCTGACGAGCGATGGCGTGATCGCCGATTCGCGCGCCGCCGCCGACAGTCTGCGCGACTATGTTCTGAAGGAAACCGGCGCCCCGCCGGCGTTTCCGATCGCATCGTGGCGCCTGGGCGCGGATTTCCCGGCCGGAGGCGACACGCCGTCCGCGCGCGCCAGACGCATCGCCGACGGAAGGCCTTTTTTCCTTGGCGTGGGCACGGTGGAGCCGCGCAAAGGTTATCCCGTTGCGCTCGACGCGGTCGAAACACTCTGGGCCGAAGGCGCCGACACAAGCTATGTGATCGTGGGCGGCCGAGGCTGGGGAATGCGCGCCTTCGAGAAGCGGCTGGCCCGGCATCCCGAGTTCGGGAAGCGCCTGTTCTGGCTGGATCGGGCAGGCGACGCCGATCTTGCCCTGCTCTATCGCAGCGCGCGGGCGATGGTTCTGGCCTCCTTCGCCGAAGGGTTCGGTCTGCCCATCGTCGAGGCCGCTCATTACGGAACTCCCGTCATCGCGAGCGACATCGCCGTGTTCCACGAGGCGGCGGGCGAGAGCGCGCACTATTTTCCGGTGCTGGACCGCGACCGCCTCGCCGATCTCATGCGCGGCGCGCTTCTCGAAAAACCGCGCGCGCCTGTCGTCGCGGCTGTGAGCTGGCGTGACTCGGCCACCCAACTTTTCGAACTGGCCCGAGCGTTCCAGGCTCGCGCGCAGGAGCGTTTCCCGGTCTGATCGAATCGGAACGCGGCTCCCGCCCTCCGTTTCGTCAAGCTTTCGTTCGCCGGGTCGGGCTCGGCGTCGTCGAAAGTCTGTGTAAAGCCAAGTTTTACACGCCTGTAAACATGAAACACGAAGTCATGGCGCGACTCTATACACGTAAGCGCCTGTAACCTCGTGTGAAAATTCTCTCGATGCGGTGGTTTTTTTTGCTGCTCCTCCTTTGCCAAGCTTGCTGATGAATTGAAAACATTCATTATTCTCAGGGGTTTAGGCTGGCTTTTATTATGGAGGGATTAACCATGTATGAGAGAAAGTCTTATCCGCTCATCATGCTCGTCACAGTCTTGCTCGCCGCCTCCATTGATGGCGCTGCGGCCGCTCAGCGCTGCCAGGGCGGGTACATTATCGACGACCAGACGGGCCGGCCGGTGACGAGCAAGGCGACCGGGAAACTCATCCGCTGCGATTTCTACAGCCAGGATCTCAGCGACCAGGGGAACGACAAGACAGGACTCGCGCTTTTCGGAGCGGCGCTCGTCGCGGGCGGGACCATCGCCGGCCTCGGCGCGTCAGGGGCTTTCAGCGGCGGTGGAACAACGTCGACGATTCCAGTTTTCCCGACCGCACCTGTCGCCTCTCCGCTCAGCGACCATTAAGCCCGAATGTCGGCGTGACATGCAGGCGCCCCACGCCCGAGAGGCGGAGGGGCGCTTGCGTTTGCGCGAGGGCTTCGAGGCTCCCGCGCCTTTCATCTCGAACAGTCGCGACCTTGCTCTGGAAGCATGCGAGGCGCGAGGCGCGCTTTGCAAAAAAAAAGCCCGGCCACATGGGCCGGGCTCCATCATTCATGCGCCCTGCGCGCAGGCTCCGAGCTCTTTAATAGCTCGCGACGGCCGGAGCGGCGGCGGCGCCCCAGTTGAAGTGATAATTCACGCCGGCGCGCACGGTGTTGAACTGCGGGTGGTGGTGATAGCCGGCGCTAAAGCCCCACGCGCCCGTGTTGCCGCCGCTGCTGAGATCGGTGAACAGATATTCGCCCTTGGCGGACCAGTTCGGCAGGAACATCCATTCGACGCCGCCGCCCGCGGTCCAGCCGGTGCGGGTGCTGCTGAAGTTGGAGTAGCCGCCCGAGACGCCGCCATAGGCGAAGCCCGCCGTGCCGTAGAGGAGCAGGGTGGGCGTGAACAGGAAGCCGGCGCGGCCGCGCACGGTGCCGAACCAGTTCAGCGCGATGCCCGGGTTCCCGGCGGGCGAGAGCGGAATCAGGAACGAGCCCGGCAGAACCGGATCGGGATAGAGAATCGTGTTCGAATTGCCGCCCGAGCGCATGCTCGTGCCCTGAATATCGGTCTCGACGCCCACGACGAAGCTCGGGCCGATCTGGAAATTGTAGCCGATCTGGCCGCCGCCCACGACGCCGCCGGCGTTGCTGCCGCCCTGCGTGTTGCCCGGCAGGAAGTAGAGATTGCCCGCGACGTCCGAATAGGGCGTCAGGCTGGCCGCATTGACCTTGTTGGCCGTCCAGCCGCCGCCGAGATTGAGGCCCGCGTAAAAGCCGGTCCACAGCGGCGGCGGGGGCGGCGGGGGCATGTAGGCGGGAGCCGCCTTGCGGGACGGGAGGTCGGCCGCGACCGCTGCGCCGACGCTCAGCGCGGCAAAAGAAGCCGCCGCGAGAAGACCGATTTTTTTCATCATGGGATCCTTACGCTCTTACTTCCGGGCAGGACGCTCTGGACACCGAAAGCTCCTGGATACCTTGCGTTATCCAAAGCCGCCCGTCGAACCAAAAACCCGGACAGGGTGAACAAAGCGTCAATTTGAATCAAATTTGATGAAAATTGCGAAAGAACTTCGACAATGGCGTGTTGGGCCTCGTCCTGTCGGACGCGCGACGCGCGACGTTCAGGACGAGGCCCTCGCGTTTTTATGATCAGCGGGCGTTCTTCTGAATGGCGTCCATCAGCGGCGCCTTCGGCATCTTCTTGCAGTATTTCGCGATCTTGTCGGTGTTGCGCTTGACGTAGCGCGATTCGACCACCGTGAGATTCTTCGCCGACATCCAGTAGCCGCGCATCCAGTTGCCGATGAAGTTCTGCGTGTCGGCGTCGTAGCCGGAGAAATCCTTGCAGGTGATTTGCGACATTTCGATCGAGACCTGCGCCGAGGCCGGAGCGGCGATCATGAAAGCGCCGGCGACGCCGGCAAGAATGAGATTGCGGATCATGTTGTGCCGTCCCTCTTACTTCTTCTCGGTCGCGCGCTCGAGGCCCACCATCACCGACTCGCCCTTGTTGGATTTGCACCAGTCGAGAACGCTGGCCGTGTTCTTCTGGAACAGGGTCATGTCGATGAAGGTGCGGCCGGCGCGCTGCGAGAAGAAGCCGCTCATGAAGGCGGCGAAATCGGCCTGGTCGTCCGGCGACATGGCGAGCACCTCGCCGCAGGTGATCTTGGACATGTCGATGTTGACCTGCGCCTGCGACAGCGAAGGCGTGAGCGCGCCGGCAAGCGCCAGCGCGGCGAGCATTTTTTTCATCAGCTCTCCTCCAAAGAAATCTGCGAATGCATTCCTGCGCGGCGGCGCGGCGCGGTTTCCCAGCCGAGCCTCCGGGCGCGGGACAATGGCACAGATATTGGATAAGTCCAAGCCAGCCTAGGCTTTTCCTGATCGGCCCGGCGGGCGCGCCCATATTGGGGGGGCTGCTGTGGACGAGGCTGAGAGACTATCTTAAGTTCGCGCGCGTCGCGCCTCGGCGCCATTTCTCCTCGCAGGCAGGTCAGCTCATGGATTGGTCGCGGGTTCGCGCAGCGCCGCGCCTTGTTTGGATTGGTCTGGGTCTTTTTGCCGTTGTCGCCGTTGCCGCTGTCCGTTTCGGCGCCAGCGCGCAGGTGGACGCGCCGCCGCCGCCGCTCCCCAGCGTCACCGCCGCGCATCCGCTTGCCCAGACGGTTCCGCGCTGGGACGAATTCACCGGGCGGCTCGTCGCCATGCAGCGCGTCGAGGTGCGGCCGCGCGTCTCCGGCGCGGTTGACAAGATCCATTTCGGCGACGGCCAGATCGTCAAGGCT
Organism: Methylocystis sp.; assembly: GCF_051061225.1. Lineage (GTDB taxonomy): Bacteria > Pseudomonadota > Alphaproteobacteria > Rhizobiales > Beijerinckiaceae > Methylocystis. Next base: position 36,936 of record NZ_JBPFEB010000042.1, on the reverse strand, counting down.
GGAGACCTCCTCTTCACGATCGATCCGAGGCCCTATCAGATCGCCGTGGACAGCGCGCGCGCCGACGTCGCGCGCATGCAGGCGCAGACCGCCATGCTGTCGAAGGACGTTGTGCGCGGCGAGTCGCTTGTGGGCGGCGGCGCCATCACGCGGCGCGATCTCGACCAGCGGCGCGGAGGCTCCGATTCGGCCCGCGCGCAACTCATGGGCGCGGAGGCGGCGCTGCGCAACGCCGAGCTCAACCTTGAATGGACGCAGGTGCGCGCCCCGATCGCCGGCCGCGTGTCCGATCGCAGGATCGACGTCGGCAATCTCGTGCAGGCCGGCGCGACGCTGCTGACGACGATCGTGGCGCTCGATCCGATCTACTTCGAATTCGACATGTCGGAATCCGATTTCCTGCATTACGCCCGCAACGGCGCGGGCCATCAGAAGGCCGGGCAGACCCCCGCCTTCGTGCGTCTCGCGGACGAGACCGACTGGACGCGCAAGGGCGTGATCGACTTCCTCGACAATGCGCTCAACATTCATTCCGGGACGATCCGTGCGCGCGCCCTGCTGTCCAACAAGGATTTCTTCCTGACGCCCGGCGCCTTTGGCCGCGTGCGCGTCAATGGCGGAGACATTGCGGCGCTGCTCATCCCGGACGCGTCCGTCTCATCCGACCAGACGAGCAAGGTGGTCATGGTCGTGACGCCCGACCACAAGGTGGCGGCGAAGCCCGTCACGCTCGGCCCCCTGCACAAGGGGCTTCGCGTCGTCCTGTCCGGTCTGGACCGCGACGATCTGGTGATCACCGCCGGCCTCGCCAATCCGATGGTGCGGCCCGGCGCCGTCGTCGCGCCGGTCGACGGCGTGATCGCGCCCCTGGCCAATTGAGCGAGCTGATGCGCTTCCCGCACTTCTTCATCGAACGGCCGATCTTCGCCGCCGTCCTGTCCGTGCTGCTCACGATCGCGGGTCTGATCACCCAGCGCACGCTGCCGGTTTCGGAATATCCCGACATCGCCCCGCCGACGGTCATGATCACGGCGACCTACCCCGGCGCCTCCGCGGAAGTCATCGCCCAGACCGTCGCCTCGCCGATCGAGCAGGAGGTCAATGGCGTCGACGACATGCTCTACATCTCGTCGCAATCGACCGGCGACGGGCTCTTGACCATCAATGTCGTGTTCAAGACCGGCGTCAATATCGATCTCGCGCAGGTGCTGGTGCAAAACCGCGTGGCCATCGCCACGCCGCGTCTGCCGGAAGAGGTGCAGCGGTTCGGCGTCGTCGTCAAGAAAGCCTCGCCCGATCTGATGATGGTCGTCCATCTGCGCTCGCCGGACGGCTCCCGCACCCAGCAGTATATTTCCAATTACGCGACGCTCTATGTGCGCGACGTGCTCGCCCGGCTCGAGGGCGTCGGCGATGTGCGCGTCTTCGGCGCGCGCGACTATTCCATGCGCGTCTGGCTCGATCCCGACAGGATCGCCGCGCGCGGCATGACGGCGGGCGAGGTCGTCATGGCGCTGCGCGCCGCCAATCTCCAGGTCGCCGCGGGCGCGATCAACCAGCCTCCGGCCGCCTCGCCCGGCGCCTTCCAGCTCTCGGTGCGCACGCTCGGCCGGCTCTCCGAACCCGAGCAATTCGCCGATATCGTGCTGCGCTCCGACGCGGATGGGCAGGTGCGGCTGCGGGACGTGGCGCGCGTCGAAATCGGCGCCCAGGATTACACGGTCAACGCCTATCTGGACAAAAACCCCGCCACCGCCATCGCGATCTTCCAGAAGCCGGGCTCCAATGCGCTCGCCACCTCGGAGGCGGTCGAAGACGCGATGCGGGAGCTGAAGAAGCAGTTCCCGGCGGGCATCGATTATTCGATCGTCTACAACCCCACGGAATTCATCCAGCAGTCGGTCGATCAGGTGGTGCGCACGCTCGTCGAGGCGATCCTGCTCGTCGTCGTCGTGGTCATTTTGTTCCTGCAAACCTGGCGCGCCGCCATCATTCCGGTCGTGGCGATTCCGGTCTCGCTCATCGGCAGCTTTCTGGTGATGAAGCTGCTGGGGCTCACCTTCAACACGCTGTCGCTCTTTGGTCTGGTGCTCGCCATCGGCATCGTGGTCGACGACGCCATTGTCGTGGTCGAGAACGTGGAGCGCTATCTCGACCATGGCATGACTCCGAAGGAAGCGGCGCATAAGACAATGGACGAGGTCGGCGGCGCGCTGATCGCGATCGCGCTCGTGCTCTGCGCCGTCTTCGTGCCGGTGGCCTATATCACCGGCCTGCAGGGCGCCTTCTACAAGCAGTTCGCCATCACCATCGCCTCGGCGACGCTGATCTCCGCTTTCGTCTCCCTGACCCTGTCGCCGGCGCTCGCCGCGATTCTCCTCAAGCCCAGAAGCGAGGAGAGGAAGGAGCCGGAAGGCCGGCTGATGACGCTGGTCCACGCCTTCTTCGCGCGCTTCAACCATCTCTTCGACGACCTGTCGTCGCGCTATGGCGCGCTGACGGCGCGGCTGGTGCGCGTCGGGCTGGTCTCGCTCGTGGCCTATGGAGCGCTGATCGGCGTCGCGGTGGAGCTGCTGCGCCGCACGCCCACGAGCCTCGTGCCGACGCTCGATCGCGGCTATCTCATCGCCGCCTTCCAGTTGCCGCCGGGCGCCTCGCTCGATCGCACGGACGCCGTGATGCGGCAGGCGAGCGACATCATCCTGTCGCGGCCCGGCGTGGCGGCGAGCGTCGTCTTCACCGGCTTCGACGGGGCCACCTTCACCAATGCGCCGAACGCCGGCGTCATCTTCGTCACGCTCAAGCCCTTCGCCGAGCGTCACGGACACGCGCTCAGCGCCATCGCCATTCGCGACGATCTGCGCGCGGCGCTCGCGCCGATCAAGGAGGCCTTCGTCTTCGTTCTCGAGCCGCCGGCCGTGCCGGGCATCGGCACCGGCGGCGGCCTCAAGGGCTATGTGCAGGATCGCGGCGGCATGGGGCTCGCCGCGCTCGAGGGCGCGACATGGGGAGTCGCCGGCCCCGCCATGCACATGCCGGGGGTGGCGCAGGCGTTCACCTTGTTCAACACGCGCACGCCGCAAATTTTCGCCGACATCGACCGCACCAAGGCCGAGATGATCGGCGTGCCGATCTCACGCGTCTTCGAGACCATGTCGGTCTATCTCGGCTCGGTCTTCGTCAACGACTTCAACATTCTCGGTCGCACCTATCGCGTGATGGCGCAGGCGGACAATCCGCACCGGCTGACGCTGCGCGATCTCTCCGAGCTCAAGACGCGCAGCGCCACGGGCGAAATGACGCCGCTCGGCGCCATCGCGAGCTTCCGCGACACGACGGGACCTTTCCGCGTGCCGCGCTACAACCTCTATCCGGCCGCCGAGCTGCAGGTGAATCTTGCTCCCGGCATGTCCTCCGGGCAGGGGATTGCGATGATCGAGGGGCTTGCCCGGCAGATGCTGCCGCCGGGCTTCGGCTTCGAATGGACCGAGATCGCGCTTCAGGAAAAGCTCGCGGGCAACACCGCCGCGCTGGCGTTCGGACTCGCGGTGGTCTTCGTCTTTCTGCTGCTCGCGGCGCTTTACGAAAGCCTCGTTCTGCCGCTCGCCGTCATTCTCATCGTGCCCATGTGCGTGCTGGCGGCGATGAGCGGGGTCACGCTGCGCGGATTCGACCGGAACATTCTGGTGGAGATCGGCCTCGTCGTCCTCATCGGCCTCGCCGCGAAAAACGCGATCCTGATCGTGGAGTTCGCGCGCCAGGGCGAGGACGAGGGCAAGGACCGGTTCACCGCCGCGATCGAGGCGGCGCGCACGCGTCTGCGTCCGATCTTGATGACCTCGCTCGCCTTCATCCTCGGCGTGCTGCCGCTCGTCGTGTCCCATGGCGCGGGCGCGGAGATGCGGCAGTCGCTCGGCGTCGCCGTGTTCAGCGGCATGATCGGCGTGACGCTGTTCGGACTGATCTTCACGCCGATCTTTTACGTGCTGTCGCGGGCGCTCGCCTTGCGGGCGCGCGGGCGGTCGCATTGATCGGCGCCGCTACGTCGAGACGCCCGGAGCGGAGCGCCGTTCCCGCAGCCAGCGTTCGAAGCCTCGGCGTCGGGCCAGAAGGCGCTGGCGCCACTCGGTCCGGCGCAGGCTGAAATTCGCCGCCGGCGGCGCGGACATGAAACGCTCGGCCATCTCGGTGACGAGAATATCCGGCTTGCGGCGCGTCACCATCCGCCAGTCGACATTCGCCGACCAGACGAATTCGAGCTCGGTCACCGTCTCGGCGAGCAGCGCCGTGAGCCGGTGGGGGCTGGCCGCGCAGAAGGAATCGCCAAACAGCATCAGTCTGCACGTGTTGGGCGCCCCCGGGTTTTCGAATCGCGCATGACAGCCGACATGGATTTCCCCGCCAAGGCTCGGGGTCTCCAGCAGGCGCAGCACGGCGTTTTCGTAAATGCGGGACGCGTCGCGCAGCCAGCGCGGTTCGCGGATCGTTTCCCACGCCGGGGGATCGAGCCTGGCGCCGAGATCCATGAGCCGGCCGCCCTCGGTGACGGGGCGGGAGTCGAGCTCTTCATTGGGCGCCAGATCGAGCGCGGCGCAGAGCGCGTCATAGGCGAGGCGACAGCCCGCCGGCGTCCAATGCGTGTCGGTGCGCCAATAGAGATCGGCGGCGTCGCGCCGGGCGCGCATCGTGCCGATGAGATCGACATGGCGCACAGCGCCGCGATGCTGCGTCAGCATTTCGGACAGCCTTCGCGCGGGAGCGAGCGCCGGGTCGACAAGGCCGGCCGCCTGGCTGTCCCCATAGATCGTCAGCTTGTCCGGGACGACGAGATGGGCGTAGCGGACGCCCAGCGCGTCGCAGCGCGCCTGTCTGTCGATGAGTTCGTCGCGCCAGCGGGCGAGCGCGGCGTCAGGCAGATTGCCGCCCTCGCGCTGGTAGAGCGTCGTGACATAGTTGGAGCCGCCGGTCAGAAACAGCCATCCGTCGCGGCCTTCGTAGACAAGCGGCGATTGCGGCGGCGCCAGCCTCCCGCGCGCGCATGACGGATTGCGCGCGGGCGGCCATGCGCGCCATAATCCGGGGAGGCGGGACATGCGGGGGAACAATGGCGGAAAGCGAGCCAATCGAGGTCGAAGCCTTTTATCGCTACGGCCACAAGGGACGCGAGATGGTCGCCATACGCGCGCCCATCGCCATGGCCGACGCGTCCGACTTCATTGGGCGGATCGTGCGCCTCGGCGACGGCGCCCATGCCGTGCGCGCCGTGGCGCGGCAGGGCTCGGGGCCGATACGGAAAGGCGAGCCCATGGGCATAGACATCGGCGCCCTCTGACTCACGACAGGATCTTGCCGCGCAGGAAGCGCTCGCCGATCAGACCCAGCGTCAGAGCCGTCGCCGCGACGCCGATGACCAGCGCGGGTTGATCGTCTCGACCTCATAACTCGTGTAATAGGCCGAGCGCAGCCATTCGACGAGCTGCAGAATGGGATTGTAGACTGCATATTCCCGCACATCCTCGGGCATGCTCCAGATCGGAAAATACACGCCGGCGCTCAGATAGAGGCCGATGACGAGAAACGTGAAGGCCATCTGGTAGAAGCGCCCGAGGATCGCGCTCATCACCAGATTGAAGAAGCCGAGCCCCACGCCCATGAAGATCGCCGCGCCGATCGCCTTCGCCGCTTCGACCGGATCATTCGGCCATATGTCCTTTTCGAGGCTCTGAAGGAAGCATAGGAACACCAGCAGCGCGGCGATGGCGCTCAACAGCTCCAGAATGGCGCGGCTGATCATCAGATGCAGGGGTTGCAGCATCGGGATGCTGAGGAGCTGCCGGTTTTCGGCGATGGCGCCGCACATCTGCCGCGCGGGATACAGGCACAGAAGATAGGGCGCGATTCCCGTCGCCGCGAACAGGGCGGCGCTTTCGCCGACAGGCGCGATCAGCGTCCGAAGATAATAAAAGCCGGTGATGACGCTCATGTGCAGCACCGGCAAGGCGATGCCGAAGAGATATCCGAAGTGATTGCGGCCGCCGTAACGGGTGCGCATGTCCTGCAGCAGGACCACGCCGACCAGACGCGCGGACATGCGCAGTTTGGCGCCGAAATCCTGAGCGCGTCCGAAGTCTGCGTGTGGATCATCGTGCGGCATGGCGCATCATTGCCAAGCTGAAGGCCGAGGTCAACTCCGCGCGACGGGAGGCGCGGCGCGGGGGCGCCACTGTTGCGGTTCTGGCGATTTCACCTATATGACTTGGGCTTTACGCTCTTTGTGGGCGCAAGGATCAGATCATCGGGCGGCTTTCGCCGCGAGTTGCCATTCTGCCGGGCTTACCGCTAAGTTTGCTCAAAGCGCCAACTGGTATTCCGGAGGCCATGCATGACCAGTTTCTCTTTGCCCGATCCCGTTGGTTCGCGCGCCGCCGAGGCGGCGGCGCTGCGTGACAAATGGGGGTTCATGGTCGCCTTCGGCGCTGTCGTGGCGCTGGCGGGTTTCGTGGCGCTTGGCAGCGTCGTCGGATCGACCGTCCTCACCGTGCTGGTCGTCGGCGCGGCGATGGTCGTGAGCGGCGTGGTCGAAATGATCTACGCCGTCGTCGTGCGCTCCTGGAAAAAATTCTTCCTGTGGACGATCATCGGCCTTCTGTATTTCGTCGGCGGCCTCGCCGTCATCCAGAACCCCCTGCTGGCGGCGGGTTTTCTGACGCTGCTCCTCGGCGCGGGCCTCGTCGCCTCGGGGCTGGTGCGCACCTATCTCGCCTTTCAGCTTCCCAACACCGGCCCATGGGCCATGGTGGCGCTGTCGGGCGTTCTCACCCTGGCGCTCGGCGGCGTCATTCTCGTTCAGTGGCCGGTGTCGAGTCTCTGGGTGCTGGGGACCTTTCTCGGCGTCGATCTCATCATCGCCGGCGCGACCTGGATTGGCGTCGGCATGTCGCTCAAGCGTGCGCAGGAGGCGCAGGCTGTTGATTTCAAGGGCAGTGAAAACAGGAGCGTTCATATGCAAGATGGTTATGCGCCGGGTCTCGGCCGCAAGCTTTTCGCCGAATTTCTCGGGACATTCTGGCTCGTCTTTGGCGGCGTCGGCAGCGCGTTGATTTCGGCTGGCTTTCCCCAGCTCGGCATTGGTTTCACCGGCGTCTCGCTCGCCTTCGGTCTGAGCGTGCTCACGGGCGCCTACGCCTTCGGCCCCGTCTCGGGCGGCCATTTCAACCCGGCTGTGTCGCTTGGTCTCGCGATCGCCGGCCGTTTCTCGTGGAAGGAACTCGGGCCCTACTGGATCGCCCAGCTCATCGGCGCGACGGTCGCGGCGTTCGTGCTGCTGAAGATCTGCGAGGGCAACATCGATTTCTCGCTCGCCAATGGTTTCGCGGCCAACGGCTATGAGGATCATTCGCCCAATGGCTATACGTGGCAGTCGGGCTTCCTCATCGAGACCGTGCTGACGGCGTTCTTCCTGCTCGTCATTCTCGGCACGACGGAAGGGCGCGCGCCGGTCGGCTTCGCCCCCATCGCCATCGGCCTCGCCCTGACGCTGATCCACCTCGTCGACATTCCCGTCACCAACGCCTCGGTGAATCCGGCGCGGTCGACCAGCCAGGCGCTCTTCGTCGGCGGCTGGGCGTTGCAGCAGCTCTGGCTGTTCTGGGCGGCGCCGCTGCTGGGCGGTCTGATCGGCGGCCTCGTCCACCGTTTCGCGCTCGCCGACGACGTGTAACGCCGTCGCGCCTCCTTGCCGATGGCGGGTTCGGACTCCCTGTCCGGACCCGCTTTCTTTTTATGAAGGGACGGACATCATGCGCGTTTTGCTGCTCGCCGCTTCTGTCGCCGCTTTCTCCGCCGCGCCCGCTTTTGCGGCGCCCGCGCTTTCGGGAAAATGGCGCATCGTCGCCCTGTCAGGCGCACAGGACCTCGACGCGGCGAAGACGCGCGCGGAATTTGCCGCCAACGGCCGCTTCGCCTCGACGATCGGCTGCAACAGGATCGCGGGAACGCCCGCGATCTCGGACGGGAAGTTGACCTTCGGGCCGATGATGACGACGCGCATGGCCTGCCCGCCGCCGCTCGATGGCGTCGAGCGCCAATATCTCAGCGCTCTCGAGGCCACCCGCGGCTATCGGCTGGAGGGCGGCCGGCTCGTCTTTCTCGACGACGGCGGCCAGCCGCTCGTCACGCTGGCGCGGGAGAAGCCGCGCATCCTCACCCGGCCGTAATCCCTTCCAGCCGCCGCGTCGCGAGCCGCGCGGCTTCCGCCCCCGAGAGCATCGCCCCATTGAACCCATGTTCGCCGCCAAAGGCGGACGCGAGATAGAGCCCGCCGATGGGGGTCGCAGGCGTGCGCGGAAAGCCCATCAGGATCGGCTCGTCCGGGGGCAGGGGGGCAAAGCCATAGACCGCGCCCTCCGGCGTGTTGAGATAGCTCGACATGGAGAAGGCGTTGAGCAGCATGCGCGAGCTGACGAGGCCGGAAAAGCCGGGATAATCTCGCTCCAGCCGCGCTTGAATCGCATCGAGCCAGGCTTCGCGGCGCGAGACGACTTCCTCCTTGGAGAGCCCCGTCCAGTTGTCGAGCCGATCGAGGCCGAGCACGCTCAGCAGAATGGGCGGCTCGTCCCAGAGCCCCGAGTCGACGGCGGTGAAATTGGAGACGGCGTGCAGAGGCAGCTCCTTCCCGGGCATGCCCGCCATCGCCGTCGCTCCGTCGCCATACTGGTCGAAGCGCTTCATGGAGGAGGGCATGGTGATGGTGAGGAAATCGTCGACGCCCACTGTCGCGGGTTTCGCGCTCAGCCCGAAATTGGCCGAGAACAGCGATGTCGACAGCGGCCGGCTTGCGAAGGCCTCGTCCATTTTCGCCCGCGCCGGCGCTGCCATCAGTGAGGCGGCGACGGAGGGCGCGCAATTGGCCATCACCACCCGCGCCGCGATCCGCTCCTCATTGTCGCCCGCGCGACGCGCCACATGGCGGATGGCGATGGCGGCGCCGTCGGCGTCCGTCTCGATCTGCGTGACGAGCCGGCCCATGCGCACCTGTCCGCCGGTGCGGGTGATGCATTTGGCGAGCTTGAGGCTCAACTGCCGCGAGCCGCCCTTGATATAGGCGCCGCCCGAGGCGATGTAGCCGCCCTGCGCCAGCGCATAGTAGATCCACCACAGCTTGCGCGGATCGTCGCCATAATAGAGCAGGTTCGCGCCCAGAGCCGCCTTCAGCCCTTCGGCGCCGGCGAAGTCGCGGGTGAAGATCTCGTCGAGGGAGTTCATCCAGCCGTCGGCGGCGGGCTGCACTTCCCACAGGCCGCGCGAGAATTTGGCGAGCGATCCCTCCTCGCGCGCCTGCTTCATCGTCCACAGCGAGTCGTGAATCTGCTCGACTTCGCCGAGGAAGCGCTTGATCGCCGCGCTCTTGTCGGGAAAGCGCCCGGCGAGGGCGTCATGCGCGGCCTCGAAGCCGACCGGCAATTCGAAGGGCTCGCCGAGCGGCCCGCCCTGCGCCTTGTAGAGAGGCCCCGTCGGCCGCCATTCAATTTCATCCAGAATGCCGAGCTGGCTCAGGATATGATGTTTCACGTCGCGGGGATTGCGCGCGTCGGAGGTCTGGTGCAGGGAGGCCTCGACCCAGAGATCGCCGACCTTGTAGACGGAGGCCGCGCCGCCGATGCTGAAATTGCGCTCCAGCAGGCAGACGCTGTAGCCCGCGTTGGCGAGGAGAGCGCCCGCGGTGAGGCCGCCGAGCCCGGAGCCGATCACCACGGCGTCGAAAGTCTTGTCGCTCATCGAAAGGTCGTCGCCTCTTCCTGCAAAAGCCCCGACAAGGGCGCGGTCTGGCCAAAGCCGGAGTCAGTTCCAACATAACATGGCGCGGCGCAAGGCCGCTGCCCTTGAAGGACGCGTCAATGACAGAAGAAAGCTTCCCGGTCACGCGCACGGACGAGGAATGGCGCGCGCGCCTCACCCGCGAGCAATATGAGGTGATGCGGGGCCACGGTACCGAACGCCCCGGAAGCTGCGCGCTCAACGACGAAAAAAGGCGCGGCGTGTTCGAATGCGCGGGCTGCGGCCAGCCGCTGTTCCGCTCCGGCGAGAAATTTGAGAGCGGCACGGGATGGCCGAGCTTTTTCGATCCGCTGCCGGGCGCGCTCGGATCGAGACGGGATTTCAGCTACGGCATGTCGCGCACCGAGGCGCATTGCAGCCGCTGCGGCTCCCATCTCGGCCACGTCTTTCCGGACGGCCCGCCACCCACCGGCCTGCGCTACTGCATCAATGGCGTCGCGCTGAAGTTCATTCCCGAGAGCGAAGAGGCTCGATAAGGCTTCCTGATCGCGCCATAGAGGCGACGCTGCGACAGGCAGGTGCGACAAAAAAATTTTTTTACCTGCCTGTTTCCTGCGCAACTGGCGCCCCGCTTACCCCCAACCCGGATAGGGTCGGGCAGGGCCCCCCTGACCGCAAGATCACGGACAGGCGATTCCGGCGCCCGCCATCTTGGCCTGACCGGAAATCCTGTAAAGCTGCATTTCACTTGGAAATCTTCTGCGAGGCCGCATCTTCTGTTCCCATCCTTTGGGGTGGGTCTCGGATAGCAGCCTAGCCCCGCTTGAAGAATATGCCGGCGGCGCGGCGGCCATCGTCGCGCGAGCGGGAAGCCTCCGATTGCTGCGCTGCAACGGTCCACGCGCGCGCGCGAATGGCTGCTTGACGGGCAATTTTTATTGCCGTCATACGAAGCGCTGCATCAAGGACGTTCGATGGGCTCATTGCGCGCGGAGGGCTGGCCGGGCGCGAGCCAGGGCCGCAACGGGCCAGGAGCGAACTTACCGGCGGTCGTTTAAGGGACCGGCGACGCGAGACGAGCGGGACGCCGCCGCTTGCGCCTGAGGTCGATAATTTCAAAGGGCCTGGGACACGGGCTCGAGAGGGAGTGGAGCTATATGTCGACAACAACGTCAGCCGCCGCGCCGGGCGCGAGCGGGAAAGACAACCAGCACCTTTCGCCCAAGTCGGATATCGAGATTTCCCAGGCCGCCAAGATGCGGCCGATCGTCGATGTGGCGCGCGACAAGCTCGGCATCGCCGCCGAGCACATCCAGCCCTACGGCCATTACAAGGGCAAGATTGCGCTCGATTACATCTCGTCGCTGGAAGGCAAGCCCGACGGCAAGCTGATCCTCGTCACGGCGATCACCCCCACCCCGGCGGGCGAAGGCAAGACGACCACCACGGTCGGCCTCACCGACGGCCTCAACCATATCGGCAAGAAGGCGCTGTGCTGCCTGCGCGAGCCCTCGCTCGGCCCCTGCTTCGGCGTCAAGGGCGGCGCGGCGGGCGGCGGCTACGCCCAGGTCGTCCCGATGGAGGACATCAACCTCCACTTCACCGGCGACTTCCACGCCATCGGCGCGGCCAACAATCTGCTCGCGGCGCTGATCGACAATCACGTTTACTGGGGCAATTCGCTGGCCCTCGACACGCGCCGCATCTCCTGGCGCCGCGTCGTCGACATGAACGACCGCGCCCTGCGCTCGATCGTCTCCTCGCTCGGCGGCGTGTCGAACGGCTTCTCGCGGGAAGACGCCTTCGACATCACGGTCGCCTCGGAAGTCATGGCGATCTTCTGCCTCGCCTCGAACTTCGCCGATCTGCAGAAGCGCCTCGGCAACATCGTCGTCGGCCAGACGCGCGAGAAGAAGAACATCCGCGCCTCCGAGCTGAAGGCGGCGGGCTCCATGGCCGCGCTGCTCAAGGACGCGATCGCGCCGAACCTCGTGCAGACGCTCGAGAACAACCCGGCGATCATCCATGGCGGCCCCTTCGCCAACATCGCCCATGGCTGCAACTCGGTCATCGCCACCAGGTCCGGCCTCAAGCTCGCCGATTATGTCGTGACGGAAGCCGGCTTCGGCGCCGATCTGGGCGCGGAGAAGTTCTTCGACATCAAATGCCGCAAGGCGGGCTTCAAGCCCGACATCACGGTGATCGTCGCGACCATCCGCGCGCTCAAGATGCACGGCGGCGTCGCCAAGGACGATCTGAAGGGCGAGAATGTCGCCGCGGTCGAGAAGGGCTTCGAAAATCTGAAGCGCCACATCGCCAACGTGCGCAAGTTCGGCGTGCCGGCGCTGGTCACGGTCAACAAGTTCTCGTCCGACACGCCGGCCGAGATGGAGGCGCTGTACAGGCTCTGCAAGGCGGAAGGCGTCGATTGCGTCGTGGCCGACAATTGGGGTTCCGGCGGCGCCGGGGCGGCCGATCTCGCCCGCGCGGTGGTGCAGACCATCGAGACGCAGCCCTCGAACTTCAAGCCGCTCTATCCCGACGACATGCCGCTCGCCGAGAAGGTGCGCACGATTGCGAAGGAGCTGTACGGCGCCGCCGACATCTCCTATGACTCGAGCGTCAAGGCGCGCTTCGCGGAGCTGGAGAAGGAGGGCTTCGGCCATCTGCCGGTCTGCATCGCCAAGACGCAATACAGCTTCTCGACCGACCAGAACGCCAAGGGCGCGCCCTCGGGCCACACCATCCCGGTTCGCGAGCTGCGTCTCTCGGCCGGCGCGGAGTTCGTCGTCGTGGTGTGCGGCGACATCATGACGATGCCGGGCCTGCCGAAGGTCCCGGCCGCCAACAACATCGAAGTGGGCGCCGACGGCCGCATCTCCGGCCTGTTCTAGCCGCTTTCGAAAAGATCAGCGGCGCCCGCAAGGCGCCGCCGGTTCGCTCATCCTGCAAACCAATCGGCTCAACAAGGAGCAAAAAATGCAGAATTCCCGCGTTCCCGGCAAAAACTTCCTCTTCGTGCCGGGCCCGACCAATCTTCCCGACCGCATCGTGCGCGCCATGGCCGTCGCCTCGGAAGATCATCGTTCGCCGACCTTCCCCGACCTCGTGAAGCCGCTGTTCCCGGGCCTCAAGAAGGTGTTCGGCACCGAGAAGGGCCACGCCTTCATTTTCCCGGCGTCCGGCACCGGCGGCTGGGAAGCGGCCATCACCAACACGCTGTCGCCCGGCGACAAGGTTCTCGCCCAGCGCTTCGGCCAGTTCTCGCATCTGTGGATCGACCTCTGCCGCCGTCAGGGCCTCGAGGTCATCGTGCAGGAGCGTCCGTGGGGCACCGGCAATGATCCGGAGCTGATCGAGGAGACGCTGAAGGCCGACAAGAATCACGAGATCAAGGCCGTTCTCGCCACCCACAACGAGACCGCCACGGGCGTGACCTCGGACATCGGCGCCGTCCGCAAGGCGATCGACGCCGCCAAGCACCCGGCGATGCTCTTCGTCGACGGCGTGTCCTCGGTCGCCTCGCTCGAGTTCAAGATGGACGAATGGGGCGTGGACGTCATCGTCTCCGGCTCGCAGAAGGGCTTCATGCTGCCGGCCGGCCTGCTGCTGATGGCGGCGAGCCCGAAGGCCATCGAAAAGGGCAAGACCAACAAGGGTCGCCGCGCCTATTTCGAGTTCCAGGACATGATCGCGCAGAACGCCAACGGCTACTTCCCCTATACGCCGTCCGTTCCGCTGCTCTACGGCCTGAAGGAGTCGCTCAACATCCTGTTCGAAGAGGGTCTCGACCAGGTCTACAAGCGCCACCATCATCTGGCCGAAGGCACGCGCGCCGCTGTCGCGGCCTGGGGCCTGAAGACCTGCGCCAAGGAGCCGAAGTGGAATTCGGACACCGTCACCGCCATCGTGGTGCCGGAAGGCTTCGACGCCGCCAAGGTCATCGAGACCGCCTACAAGCGCTACAACCTCGCGCTCGGCGCCGGCCTGTCGGAAGTCGCCGGCAAGGTGTTCCGCATCGGCCACCTCGGCGACCTCAACGAGCTGATGCTGCTCGGCGCCATCGCCGGCGCGGAAATGGCGATGCTCGACAACGGCATCAAGATCCAGCCCGGCTCCGGCGTCGCGGCGGCTCAGGCGGTCTATCGCGCCAATCCGCTCCTCAAGATGTAATTTGGCTGATCCCTCTCCCCGCACGCGGGGAGAGGGTCTCTCCCGAGACGGGAGAGCACGAAAGAGACCAGTAAAACCGGGGAAAGTTCATGTCGCACAAAATCGTCTTTCTGGATCGCGAAACGCTCGACGCCAATGTGCGCAAACCCAATTTCCCGCATGAGTACACGGAATATGCGCAGACCTCGCCCGACCAGATCGTGGAGCGCGCGAAGGACTGCGACATCATCATCACCAACAAGGTTCCGCTGCGCGAGGCGACGCTGAAGCAGCTCCCCAAGCTGAAGCTCATCGCGGTCGCCGCCACCGGCACGGATGTGATCGACAAGGCCTACACCACGGCCAACGGAATCACCGTCTCGAACATCCGCAATTACGCCTACAACACGCTCCCCGAGCATGTCTTCGCGCTCATCTTCGCGCTGCGCCGCAATCTCGTGAACTATGTCGACAGCGTGCGCCATGGCCGCTGGGGCTATGTCAACCAGTTCTGCTACTTCGACTATCCGATTTACGACATCGCCGGCTCGACGCTCGGCATCATCGGCTATGGCGCGCTCGGCAAGCAGGTCGAGACCCGCGCCCAGGCGCTCGGCATGAAGGTGCTGATCAACGACGTGACCGACATTCCCGGCAAGGTCGACGTCGCCACCATTCTCCGCGAGGCCGACGTGGTGACGCTCAACATTCCGCTGACGCCGCAGACGAAGAACATGATCGGCGCCAAGGAGCTGGCGTCGATGAAGAAGACCTCCTGCATCATCAACACGGCGCGCGGCGGCATTATCGACGAGGAGGCGCTCGCCGATGCGCTGCGCAAGGGCGTGATCGCCGGCGCCGGCCTCGACGTGCTGACCGCCGAGCCGCCGAAGAACGGCAACGTCCTGCTCGATCCGACCATTCCGAATCTGATCATCACGCCGCATGTCGCCTGGGCCTCGAAGGAAGCGATGCAGGTGCTGGCCGATCAGCTTGTCGACAATATTGACGCCTTCGTGGCCGGCGATCCGCGCAATGTGGTGACGGCCTGAGATAACGAGACATTTTCTGCTCCGTCCCCTCGCGCCGCGCGGGGACGGCAAAGCGGCGGCCCGTCCGCCAGAGCGTGAGACGCACATGACCAAGAAGCTTCTTTTCCTGTTCGACACTGATCCCGTGGCCAGCGTGTTCGACACCGTCGTCGGTTACGACGGCGGCGCGGACCACATCATCGGCTATGGCGGGGTCAATCCCGAGAATGTCGGCGCGCTCGTCGACGGCTGCATCTACACGCGCGGCCCGAAGGAAAAGCAGTTTACGGCGATCTTCGTCGGCGGCGGCTCCATGGTCGCGGGCGAGGCGGTGTTCAAGGCGGTGAAGAAGCGCTTCTTCTCCAACTTCCGCGTCTCCTGCATGCTGGACTCCAACGGCTCCAACACGACCGCCGCCGCGGGCGTCGCGCTGCTCGCCAAGGCGGGCGATCTGAAAGGCAAGAAGGCCGTCGTGCTCGCCGGCACCGGTCCGGTGGGCATGCGCGCCGCCGCCATGCTGAACATCGAAGGCGCGGAGGTCACCATCACCTCGCGCGAGCAGTCCCGCGCCGACGCCGCCGCGAAAGCCATTCAGGAGCGTTTCGGCTTCACGCCGAAGGCTGTCGAAGCCCGTGACAACGCCGCCCGCGCCGAAGCCATCAAGGGCGCGCAGGTCGTCTTCGGCGCCGGCGCCATCGGCGTCGAGCTGCTCGCCGAGGCCGACTGGAAGGACAATCCGACCGTCGAGCTTATTGCCGACTGCAACGCGCAACCGCCGCTCGGCGTCGCCGGCGTCGAGGCGACCGACAAGGCCAAGGAGCGCCACGGCAAGACCGTGATCGGCGCGCTGGGTCTGGGCGGCCTCAAGCTGAAACTGCATCGCGAATGCGTCGGCAAGCTCTTCGAGAGCGCCGACAAGGTGTTCGACTGCGAAAACATTTACGCCCTTGCGAAAGAGCTGGCCTGACATGAGCGCGAAGACGGAAACGATCGGCAAATTTCTCGACGAACTGGCCAGCGACGCGCCGACTCCGGGCGGCGGCGGCGCGGCGGCGCTGTCGGGCGCCATGGGCGCGGCGCTGGTCTCGATGGTCTGCAATCTGACCATCGGCAAGAAGAATTACGAGGCCGTCTCCGAGGATCTGAAAAAGACCCTCGCCCGCGCCGAGGCGCTGCGTGAAGAGCTGACCAGGGGCATCGACGAGGACGTCGTCGCCTTCAACACGCTGATGGGCGCCTATGGCCTGCCGCGCGCGACGGATGACGAGAAGGCCGCGCGCTCGGCCGCGATTCAGGACGCGCTGAAGACGGCGACGCTCGCCCCGCTCGCGACCTGCAAGGTCTGCTACGAGGTGATCGCCCTGTCGAAGGAAGCCGCCGACAAGGGCAATCTCAACGTCATCAGCGACGCCGGCGTCGCCGTGCTCGCCGCCAATGCGGGCCTGCGGAGCTGCGCGCTCAACGTCTTCATCAACGCCAAGTCGATCAAGGACCGCGACTTCGCTGAAAAGCAGCTCGCCGAGGTCAATGCGCTGCTCGCCAAGGCGAGCGCCGAGACCGAAGCGGTCTATGAGGTGGTGCGCGGCAAGATCGGCTGATCGGGGCGACCCCCACCCCGGCCCTCCCCCTTGCAGGGGAGGGAGCGACGCGCGAGGGGTGAATGTCCCTCCCCGGCAAGGGGAGGGTCAGGGAGGGGTCTCTCCCAACGAAAACGGAAACCGGGGAGGATCGGGAAATGGACGTCCACGAGTACCAAGCCAAGGAAATACTGGCGGCCCATGGGGTCGCGGTTCCACCCGGCACCGTGGCCTACAGCCCCGACCAGGCCGTTTACGCCGCCACCGAACTCGGCGGCTCCCATTGGGTGGTCAAGGCGCAGATTCACGCCGGCGCGCGCGGCAAGGCGGGCGGCGTCAAGCTCTGCCGCACCTATCACGAGGTGCAACAGGCGGCGCGCGATCTGCTCGGCAAGCGGCTGGTGACCTCGCAGACGGGGCCGGAAGGCAAGCCGGTCCAGCGCGTCTATGTGGAAGTCGCCGATCCGTTCGAGCGCGAGATCTATCTGGGCTACGTCCTCGACCGGAAGCTCGAACGCGTGCGCGTTATCGCGTCCAAGCATGGCGGCATGGACATCGAGGAGATCGCCCGCACGGCGCCGGACGAACTGCTTCAGGTGATCGTCGAGCCGGCGGTCGGCCTGCAACAGTTTCAGGCGCGCGAGCTCGCGTTCCAGCTCGGCCTCAATCTCAAGCAGGTGTCGCGGGCGGTGCAGACCATCATGGGCGCCTATCGCGCCTTCCGCGACAATGACGCCACCATGCTCGAGATCAACCCGCTCGTCATCACCAAGGACGACAAGGTGCTCGCGCTCGACGCGAAAATGTCCTTCGACGACAATGCGCTGTTCCGCCGCCGCAACATCGTCGACATGAACGACGCCTCGCAGAGCGATCCGCGCGAGGCGCAGGCCCATGAGCACAATCTCAATTACATCGGCCTCGACGGCGAGATCGGTTGCATCGTGAACGGCGCCGGCCTCGCCATGGCGACGATGGACATGATCAAGCACGCTGGCGGCAATCCGGCGAACTTCCTCGACGTCGGCGGCGGCGCCTCGCCGGAGCGCGTCGCGACCGCCTTCCGCCTCGTGCTCTCGGACCGCCGCGTGAAGGTGGTGCTGGTCAACATCTTCGCCGGCATCAACCGCTGCGACTGGGTGGCGCAGGGCGTCGTCGACGCCGTGCGGCAGGAGCAGATCCAGGGCGTGCCGCTGGTCGTGCGCCTCGCCGGCACCAATGTCGAGGCCGGGCGCAAGATCATCGCCGAGAGCGGCATTCCGATCATCGTGGCCGACACGCTCGCCGACGCGGCCGAGAAGGCCGTCGCCGCTTACAAAAGCGTCAAGTAAGCGGCGGGAGGGACATCCATGAGCATTCTCATTGACGAAAAAACGCCCATCCTCGTCCAGGGCATCACGGGCGACAAGGGCAGCTTCCACACCAAGGAAATGATCGACTACGGCAGCAATGTCGTGGCCGGCGTCACGCCCGGCAAGGGCGGCAAGACGCATCACGGCGTGCCGGTGTTCAACACGGTCAAGGAAGCCGTGAGGGCGACGGGCGCGCAGGCGACGATCACCTTCGTCGCGCCGCCCTTTGCGGCGGACGCCATCATGGAGGCGGCGGATGCGGGCGTTCGCCTCATCTGCTCCATCACCGACGGCATTCCCGCCCAGGACATGATGAAGGTGAAGCGCTATTTCCTGCGCTTCCCCAAGGACCGCCGCCCGATGATGGTCGGCCCCAATTGCGCCGGCATCATTTCGCCCGGCAAGGCCATGCTCGGCATCATGCCGGGACATATCTACAGCAAGGGCTCGGTCGGCCTCATCTCGCGCTCGGGCACGCTGGGCTATGAAGCGGCTTCGCAGCTCAAGGCGGTCGGGCTCGGCATCTCGACCTCGGTGGGCATCGGCGGCGATCCGATCAACGGCTCGTCCTTCCTCGACCATCTCGTGCTGTTCGACAAGGACCCGGAGACCGAGGCCGTGCTGATCATCGGCGAGATCGGCGGGCCGCAGGAGGCGGAGGCCGCCGCCTGGATCAAGGAAAACTTCTCCAAGCCGGTGATCGGCTTCGTCGCCGGCCTCACGGCCCCGAAGGGCCGTCGCATGGGACATGCGGGAGCGATCATTTCGGCCGCCGGCGATAGCGCGGCGGAGAAGACCGAGACCATGAAGGCCTATGGACTGACCGTGGCGCCCAATCCGGCGGAATTCGGTTCGACCGTCGCGCGGGTGCTCGGGCGCTGAGGGCGCCCGGAGGCCGTCATGTCACCACGCGCCGCGCCGGCTTTCGGCGCGGCCGTCACGCCGCCTGAGGGCGTTTCTCAAAACGCGCAAGGAGTTTGCATGAGCGCCGAGACACAGAACACGAGAAGCGCGATCAGCCTTCCTTCGGCTTTCGCAACGCGTTCTGTCACGGAGGCCTCGGCCTTTTTGCGCGAGCAGTTGCTGGCCGTGATTCACCGGCACATGCCGGAGATCGAGGCGGTGGTGCGCGACTCCAAGGGGGCGGCGGGGCTCACGCCGCGCAACATGGCGCGCGCGCTTCAGGCGCAGGGCATTCTGTTCCAGCTCGTCTCCATCGCGGAACAGGCCTACGCCATGCGCCGGCGCCGGCGCATCGAGCGCGAGAAGGGCCACGACAAGCTGCTCGGCACCTTCGATTATGTGCTGTCCAGCGCGGCCGCCGCCGGCGTGAGCGCCGCCGACGTTCACGCGCAATTGCAGACCCTGCGCATCCGCCCCGTCATCACCGCCCATCCGACGGAAGCCAAGCGCGTTTCGATCCTCGAAAAATACCGCCGCATCTATCTGCTGATGCGCGAACTGGAATCCACCCGCTGGACCGATCGCGAGCGCGAGGCGCTGGTCAAGGCGATCTATGATCAGGTCGAACTGCTTTGGCTCACCGGCGAGCTGCATCTCGAAAAACCGACCGTCGAGCATGAAGTCGCCTGGGGACAGCATTTCTTCCAGGAGAGCATCTTCGACCTCGCGCCGGAGCTGCTGTCCGCCTTCGAGCGCGCCCTGAAGCGCCATTATCCGAACGAGACGTTCGAGGTCACGCCGTTCTTCCAGTTCGGGTCCTGGATCGGCGGCGACCGCGACGGCAATCCCTTCGTCACCAATGAGGTGACCCGCCGCACCATGCGCCAGAACGCGACGGCGAGCCTCAACTATTATCGCACGCGTGTCGTCGATCTCGTGCGCATGCTGTCGATCAGCGAGCGCGCCGCCGCGATTCCGCCCGCCTTTCTGGAGGAGCTCGAGCGTCGTCTCGCCGAGCTGCACGACGGCCCGGCCATCGCCCAGCGCAATGACAAGGAGCCCTATCGCCAGTTCGTCACGACGATCCTGCGCAAGATCGACAACACGCTCGCGGCGACCAACGGCGAGCCGACCTCCGGCCCGCGCTATACGAGCGCCGACAAGCTCATCGGCGATCTGCTGCTGCTCGAATCGGTGCTGGCGGAAGCGAAGAGCGAGGCGCTGGCGATCGATCTCGTGCGCCCGCTGCGTCGCGCCGTGGAGATTTTCCGCTTCAGCACCGTGCGCCTCGACATTCGCCAGAACACGACGCGCACCACCTCGGCGCTGCATGAGCTGTGGCGGATCAGGACCGGGGGCGAGACGCCGCCCGAGCTGCTGTCGCCGGAATGGCGCGCGTGGCTCCTGAAAGAACTCGACGCGCCCCGCGCCGCGCCGATCCCGCGCGATGCGCTCACCCCCGACACGCGCGACGTGATCGAGATGTTCGAGGTCGTGGCCGACATGCGCGCGAGCCTCGACCGCGAGGCTTTCGGCAGCTTCATCCTGTCGATGACCTCTTCGGCCAATGACGTGCTCGGCGTCTATCTGCTGGCGCGGGAGGCGGGTCTTTTCGCCGGCGGCCCCGGCGGCGATTACATCACTTTGCCGATGGTGCCGCTGTTCGAGACCATCGGCGACCTTCAGGACGCGCCGGCGATCATGCGCGATCTCTTGCAGATCCCGGTCGTTCGCCGCAGCACGCAGGCGCAGGGCGATCTTCAGGAAGTGATGATCGGCTATTCCGACTCCAACAAGGACGGCGGCTTCCTGTCGTCGAACTGGGAGCTGTTCAAGGCGCAGGCGCGGCTGACCGAGGTCGGCAATGAGATGGGCGTCGCCATCGCCTTTTTCCACGGCCGCGGCGGTTCGGTTTCGCGCGGCGGCGCGCCGACTGGCCACGCCATCGCGGCGCAGCCCGCGGGCTCCATTCGCGGCCGTTTCCGCTCCACGGAACAGGGCGAGGTCGTCTCCTTCAAATATGCGAACCGCGGCACGGCGGCCTATCAGATGGAGCTGCTCGCCTCCTCCGTCTTCGCCCATGCGCTGCGCTCCGAGCGCGAGGACGCGCTGGTCCCGCGCAAGGATTTCGACGAGGCGCTGGAAGAAATCTCGCAAGCTTCCTTCGCGGCCTATCACAAGCTGATCTCCGACCCCGATCTCGTGACCTATTTCCAGGCCGCGAGTCCGCTCGAGGAAATTTCGCTGCTCAACATCGGCTCGCGCCCGGCGCGCCGCTTCGGCGCCAAGAGCCTGGCCGATCTGCGCGCGATCCCCTGGGTCTTCGCCTGGGCGCAGAACCGCCATTCGATCACCGGCTGGTATGGCGTGGGCTCCGGCCTCAAGGCGTTTGTGGACGCGCGCGGCGACCGGGGGCTGGAGCTTCTGCGCTGGATGTTCGAGGATTCGCGTCTCTTCCGCCTCATCCTCGACGAGGTGGAGAAGACGCTGGCGCTGGTCGACATGGGCATCGCGAAGCAATACGCCGGGCTCGTCGCCGACGAAGCCGTGCGGGACAAGATCTTCAGGATGATCGAGGACGAATGCGCGCTGACGCGCGACATGGTCCTGCGCGTCACCGGCGACCGCGAGCTGACCGAACGCTTCAAGGAATACGCCGCGAGACTCGCGCACCGTCTCCCGGTCATCAACGACGTCAATCGTGAGCAGGTCGAGCTGTTGCGCCGGTTCCGGTCGGCGCAGAGCGACGCCGAGAAGGAGGACGCGAAAGTGCCTCTGCTCATCTCCATCAGCTGCATCGCCGCGGGCCTCGGGGCCACCGGCTAAATGCATCCTGGCGCGCTTCTCCTGCGGTTTTGCAAGCCCGCCGAAGCGCATCTTTGCACTTAAAGAGGAAGGAAGGACATTATGAGCTTTACCCTGATTGAACAGGCCACGCCGCGCCTGCACCGTTCCGAGCTGGCCGTTCCGGGCTCCGCGCCGGGCATGTTCGAGAAGGCCGCCCAGTCGAAGGCCGACCAGATCTTCCTCGATCTCGAAGACGCCGTCGCGCCGGACGACAAGGAGCAGGCGCGCAAGAACATCATCCAGGGCCTCAACGACATCGATTGGGGCAAGAAGGTGATGACGCTGCGCATCAACGGCCTCGATACGCATTACTGCTATCGTGACGTCGTCGACGTTCTGGAGAACTGCCCGCGTCTCGACGTGGTGCTGATTCCCAAGGTCGGCGTGCCGCAGGACGTCTACGCGATCGACATGATGATCACGCAGATCGAGCAGTACAAGAAGCGCACCAAGCGCATCGGCATCGAAATCCTCATCGAGACCGCGCTCGGCATGGCCAATGTCGAGGCCATCGCCCAGTCGTCGAAGCGCCTTGAGGCCATGTCCTTCGGCGTCGCCGACTACGCCGCCTCGACCCGCGCCCGCACGACCGTCATCGGCGGCGTGAACCCGGATTACGGCGTTCTCACCGACAAGAAGGAAGACGGTTCGCGCGACTACTACTGGATGGACCAGTGGCACGCCGCCCAGACCCGCATGATGGTCGCCTGCCGCGCCTATGGCCTGCGCCCGATCGACGGCCCGTTCGGCGACTTCAATGATCCGGAAGGCTACAAGGCCGCCGCCAAGCGCGCCGCGGTGCTGGGCTATGAGGGCAAGTGGGCGATCCACCCCTCGCAGATCGAGCTGGCCAACGAGGTCTTCACGCCGTCCGAGGCCGAAGTGACCAAGGCCCGCCGCATTCTCGCGGCGATGGAAGAGGCCGCCAAGGCCGGCAAGGGCGCCGTGTCGCTCGACGGCCGTCTGATCGACATCGCCTCGATCCGCATGGCCGAGGCGCTGATCGAGAAGGCCAACTCCATCTCCGGCTCCTGATAAGACCCCCCTCTCCCCGCTCGCGGGGAGAGGGTTGGCCCCCTCCCTGTCCCTCCCCCGCAACGCGGGAGAGGGGACGCTCGTGATCAGCGTTGTGGATGAAGGCCGGTATCTGCTCCCTCTCCCGCGTCAGCGGGGGAGGGGTGGGGAGGGGGTCCCTCCAAACCCCAAATAATTTTCCCGGAAAGCCATCATGTCCGACGACCATCGCCAGCTTCTCCGCGCCATGTTTGACGCCGCCGTCGGCGCCGCGCATCCGTCCCTCTGCCTGCCGCAGCACCTTGCGAAGATCGAGCCGCCCAAGGGCCGCACCATCGTCATCGGCGCCGGCAAGGCGGCCGCCTCCATGGCGGCGGCGGTGGAAGCGAACTGGAAAGGCGGGCCGCTCGAGGGCCTGGTCGTCACGCGCTATGAGCATGGCGCGCCCACCAGCCAGATCGAGGTGATCGAAGCGTCGCATCCGGTGCCGGACGCCGCCGGCCGCGAGGCCGCCAAGCGCATTCTCGAAAAGGTGCAGGGCCTCACCGAGGACGATCTGGTGCTGGCGCTGATTTCCGGCGGCGGCTCGGCGCTGATGGCGCTGCCGGCCGAAGGCGTCACGCTCGAAGAGAAGCAGGCGGTCAACAAGGCGCTGCTGAAGAGCGGCGCGAACATCTCCGAGATGAATTGCGTCCGCAAGCATCTCTCCGCGATCAAGGGCGGCCGTCTCGCCCGCGCCGCCGCGCCCGCGCGCGTCGTGGCGCTGATGATTTCCGACGTGCCGAACGACGACCTGTCCGTCATCGCCTCCGGCCCCACCGTGCCCGATCCGACGACGCGCGAGGACGCGCTCGCGGTCATCGCCAAATACCGGATCGACGCGCCGAAGGCGGTGCTGGATCATCTCTCCAGCCCGGACTGCGAGACGCCCAAGCCCGGCGATCCGATCTTCAACCGGGTCGAGAACATCCTCATCGCCACGCCGCAAGGCTCGCTCGACGCGGCCGCCGCCGTCGCGCGCAAGGCGGGCTTTACCCCCTGCATCCTCGGCGATCTGGAAGGCGAGTCGCGCGACGTGGCGCTGGTGCACGCCGGTATCGCCAAGCAGATCGCCAATCACGGCCAGCCGTTCCAGCCGCCGGTCGCCATCATTTCGGGCGGCGAGACGACCGTCACCGTGCGCGGCAATGGCAAGGGCGGGCGTGACGCGGAGTTTCTGCTCGGCCTGACGCTGGCGCTGGAAGGGTTCGGGGGCGTTTCGGCCATCGCCTGCGACACCGACGGGATCGACGGCGTGGAGACCAACGCCGGGGCCATGATGCTGCCCGACAGCTTCGCCCGCGCCCAGGTCAAGGGCGTCGATCTCAAGGCGCTCTTCGCCAACAACGACGCCTTCACCGCCTTCGAGGCGCTGGGCGATCTCGTGGTCACTGGCCCGACGCGGACGAACGTCAACGACTTCCGCGCCATTCTGGTGCCCGGGCGCGTCGGCGCCAAGCACGCCGCCTCCCCCGCCGCTCCGGCCGCCGGGGAGGGGCTCGGCGGGCAGTTGATGCGTCTGCTGGGGCTCCAGAAGTAAGGGTTCGCTGCGGCGCCGCAAGCTTCTTGGAGCGGCGCGGCAAGCTTGTTAGACTGACGCCGAAACCGCGCCGGGCCTGACGCCCGGCGCCGCCTTGTACGCCGCCACGACGCATTCCTGCATGAGGTGTGGCGACACGATGAACCATCCGGGAAGCTCCATGAACAAGCCCGTCAGCCCCGACACTTTCGACGCGCGCGGCGCGGCCGCCATGTTCGAGCGCTATCGCCGCGCCGATTCGCCCAGGCCCGCGATCTGGAACGACACGCTCGACCTGCTGCTCGCGCATCGCTCCCACCGCAACTATCTCGATCAGCCGTTGCCGCCCGGCGCTCTGGAGACCATTTGCGCCGCCGCGCAATCGGCCTCGACCTCCTCCAATCTTCAGGTGTGGAGCGTGGTCGCGGTCGAGGACGAGGACCGCAAGAACCGCCTCGCCGATCTCGCCGGCGGCCAGAAGCACATTCGCGACTGCAAGCTGCTGTTGATCTGGCTGTGCGATCTCGCCCGGCTGGAGCTTCTCGGCAAGGAGAAGGGGCGCGACGCCGCCGCGCTGCCCTATCTCGAAATCTTCATGACCGGCGTGGTCGACGCGGCGCTTGCCGCCCAGAACGCCGTCGTCGCGCTGGAGACGCTGGGGCTCGGCTGCTGCTATATCGGCGCCATGCGCAACAAGCCGGAAGAGGTGGCGAAGGAGCTGAACCTGCCGCCGAATGTCTTCGCGGTCTTCGGCATGACGGTCGGCGCGCCCGACCCGGCGGCCAACGCCGGCGTCAAGCCGCGCCTGGGCCAGGCGGCGGTGCTGCATCGCGAGCAGTATCAGTGGGGCGACGCCCAGCGGGAGGCGATCGAGACGCTCGACGTCGTCTTCAAGGACTTTCAGAAGGAGCAGGGTCTTCCCGAACAGGGCTGGATCCGTCAGGTGCTCTCGCGCGTGCGCGGAACCGACGCGATGAGCGGCCGCGACCGCCTGCGCGCGGCGCTGAACGCGCTCGGCTTCGAACTGCGCTGAACAACGAGAGGCCCGTGACCGACACGCTCGTCAGGCCCGCGCGGGCCGCTCCGGTCGATGGAGAGCGCGTCATCGCCAAAGTGGCCTGGCGGCTTGTGCCGCTGCTCATGGCGGGCTTCTTCGTCGCCTATCTCGACCGCGTGAACGTCGGCTTTGCCGCGCTCACCATGAACAGGGAGATGGGCTTCTCGCCGGAATTCTTCGGCTGGGCGGCGGGCGTCTTCTTCATCACCTATTGCCTCTTCGAGGCGCCCAGCAATTACGTCATGCACCGCGTCGGCGCGCGCATCTGGCTCGCGCGCATCATGGTGAGCTGGGGCCTGATCGCGGCGGCCACGGCCTTCGTGTGGAACGAGAACAGCTTCGTCGCGCTGCGGCTGCTGCTCGGCGCGGCGGAGGCGGGATTCGCGCCGGGCGCCATCCTCTACCTGACCTATTGGGTTCCGGCCGCCCAGCGCGCGCGCATCCTCTCGGGCTTTCTCATCGCGGTGCCGCTGGGGAGCGCCATCGGCTCGCCGATTTCCGGCCTGATCATGACGCTGATGGACGGCGTCGCGGGCGTCTCCGGCTGGCGCTGGCTCTATTTCGTCGAGGCGCTTCCCTCCGTGGCGCTGGGCGTCGTCTGCTTCTTCTCCCTCCCGGATCGCCCGGCGCAGGCGACCTGGCTCGACGCCGACGAGCGCGCCTGGCTGGAGGCGACCCTGTCGCGCGAAGAGCCGGGGCATGACGAAAACCACTGGCGCGCGCTGACCGATCGCCGCACGCTCCTGCTCGGCTCCGCCTATTTCGGGGCGGTCATGGCGCTCTATGGCCTGAGCTTCTGGCTGCCGCAGATCATCAAGAGCTTCGGCGCGAGCGTTCTCGCGGCGGGTTTTCTCGCCGCCATCCCCTATGCCTGCGGCGCGATCGCCATGGTGCTGTGGAGCCGCAGCCTCGACCGTCGCGGCCATCCCGCCCTGCATACGGCGCTCGCCTGCCTCGTCGGCGCCGGGGGACTCGCGGCGGCGGCCTATGCGCCCTCGCGCCTTCTCGCGATGGTCGCGCTCACTTTCGCCGCCGTCGGCTCGGCTTCGGTGCTTCCGACCTTCTGGACGCTCTCCACGCTCGCGCTCGGCCCCGCCGACGCGGTCGTCGGCGTCGCCGTAGTGAATTCCATCGGCAATCTGTCGGGCCTTGCCGGCCCATGGCTGGTCGGCCTTATAAAAGGCGCGACGGGGGAGTTTTCTCACGCGCTGCTGGCCCTCGCGGCCGGGCCGTTGCTGACCGCGCTGCTGATCCTGCGCGTCGCCGGCCGCTGACGGGCGAAGCGGCGTTTGGCGAAGCGGCGCGAAAGCCGCTAGACTCACCGCTTCATGAATCGGAACGGATCGAAATGTCGGATTTCTATCGCATCAAGCGCCTGCCGCCTTACGTCTTCGAGCAGGTCAATCGCCTGAAGGCCAAGGCGCGCGCGTCCGGCGCCGACATTATCGACATGGGCATGGGCAATCCCGATTTGCCCGCGCCCAGACATGTTGTGGAGAAGCTCGTCGAAACCGCCGGGCGCCCGCGCACCGACCGCTATTCCGCCTCCAAGGGCATCGCCGGCCTGCGTCGCGCCCAGGCGGGTTATTATGCCCGCCGCTTCGGCGTGAAGCTCGATCCCGAGACGCAGGTCGTCGCCACGCTCGGCTCCAAGGAGGGCTTCGCCAATATGGCGCAGGCCATCACCGCGCCGGGCGACGTGGTGCTGGTGCCCAACCCCTCCTATCCGATCCATGCGTTCGGCTTCCTGATGGCGGGCGGCGTCATCCGTTCCGTGCCCTCGGCGCCGACGCCGGATTATTTCGCGGCGCTCGAGCGCGCGATGATTCATTCCATCCCCAAGCCGATCGCGGTGATCGTCTGCTATCCGTCCAATCCGACGGCGGAAGTGGCGTCGCTGGATTTTTACAGGGACCTCGTCGCCTTCGCCAAGAAGCACGACATCTTCATCCTCTCCGATCTCGCCTACGCCGAAGTCTATTTCGACGACGATCCGCCGCCCTCGGTCCTGCAGGTGCCGGGCGCGATCGACGTGACGGTGGAGTTCACCTCCATGTCGAAGACCTTCTCCATGGCCGGCTGGCGCATGGGCTTCGCCGTCGGCAATGAGCGGCTCTGCGCGGCGCTGGGGCGCGTGAAGAGCTATCTCGATTACGGCGCCTTCACGCCGATCCAGGTGGCGGCCACCGCCGCGCTCAACGGACCGGACGATTGCGTGAAGGAGATGCGCGCCATCTACAAGAAACGCCGCGACGTGATGGTGGAGAGCTTCGCGCAGGCAGGCTGGCAGATTCCGTCGCCCAGCGCGTCGATGTTCGCCTGGGCGCCAGTGCCGGAGCGATTCCGCGCCATGAGCAGTCTGGAGTTCTCGAAGCTTCTCATCGAGAAGGCGGATGTGGCCGTGGCGCCGGGCGAGGGGTTCGGCGAACATGGCGAGGGCTATCTGCGCCTCGCGCTGGTCGAGAACGAGCAGCGCATCCGCCAGGCGGCGCGCAATCTGCGCCGCTTCTTCGACTCGGCCGATCAGCATTTGCACAACGTCGTGCCGCTCGCGGCCCGCGGCTAGGGCGCTTTCCGCCGAAGCGGAAACCGAATAAAGCGCGACAGGCAAAAAACGAGAACCCGGTCTAATCCAATCAGACCGGGAGGCGCCGACGAGAAAACGCCCGCCGGACGGGGCGGGCGTCGTCTCCTGGTCGATCGCCGGTCAGCGGACGATGAGCTGGTCCTTGACCGGCGCCAGAACATGGCTGGAGACGATCTTTTTCGCCGTCAGATCGTCGACGCTCCTGAAGGGGCGGGCCTTCACGATGGCTTCGGCGATCGTCTTGTCGAAACCCTTGACGCCCGAAAGCTGTTCGACTGTCGCGGAATTGAGGTCGAGCCTCTGGGCTTCGGTCGCCATCTTGGCGGGAGAGGCTTGAGTGGCGGGTTTGGCGGCGGGCGTTTCGGCGAAGGCGGGAGCGGCGACGAAAACGGCGGCGGCGAGCAGAAGCGTGCGGATCATCGTTGAAACTCCATGAGATCGAGACCCTGTCCCGATGGTCTGGAGCATCGCGCATCCGGGCTGAACGGCCGCTGAGAGCGGCGTTCATGCGGCATTTAATTTGATTACTTTTCTCCGACGCGCTTGACCGTGTCGAAGCCCTTCGCCTCCAGCGCGAGATGGAGCCGGTTCTGCAGGCCGGCGTCGTCGCCCTTCACCAGAAGAGCCGCATTGTCGGCCAGCGCGTCGCAGAGCGCCTCGACCCAGGGCTCCTCGCTCTTCGCGAAGTCGTTGAGCACATAGCCATGCACCAGCGACTTGTCGCCGGGATGGCCGATGCCCATGCGCACGCGCTTGTAGTCATTGCCGACATGGGCGGTGATGGAGCGCAGCCCGTTGTGGCCCGCGACGCCGCCGCCGACCTTGATGCGGCATTTGGCCGGCGCGAGATCGAGCTCGTCGTGGAAGACCACGATGTCGCCGAGGGCGATCTTGTGGAAGCGGGCGGCCTCGCCCACGGCGCGGCCGCTCTCGTTCATGTAGGTCTGCGGCTGGAGCAGCATGACCTTCTCGCCGCCGATCGTCCCTTCCGTGGCGAGGCCCTGAAAGCGCGCGCGCGCCGAAGGGAAGCCGTGGCGCCGGGCGATGGCCTCGAGCGCCATGAAGCCGATGTTGTGGCGGTTTCTGGCGTATTGGCGCCCCGGATTGCCGAGGCCGACGAAGAGCAGCATGGGCGCGTTTCTTGCGGTGAAGACGAAAATGGCCGGGAAGACCCCGGCCATTCACACAAGCGGCGAAAGCCCGCTTACTTCTTCTTTTCCGGAGCCGCGGCCGGGGCGGCTTCCTCGGCGCCGCCCGCCGGCGGGGCGAGGCTGGCGACGGTGAAGTTCTTGTCCGGATTGGTGGGCCTGCAGCCCTCCGGCAGCGGGATCTGCGAGATGTGCAGTGAATCGTTGAAGTCCATGCCGGCGAGATCGGCCACGATCGCTTCCGGAATGTTGTCGGCCGGCACGGTCATCTCGACCGAGTGGTAGACGATGTTGAGGGCGCCGCCGCGCTTCAGGCCGGGCGAGGTTTCCTGATTGATGAAGTGGACCGGCACGTTCACCTTGAGGCGCGAACCGGGCTTCAGGCGCAGGAAATCCACATGGATCGGGAAGTCGCGCACGACGTCGAGCTGATAGTCGCGCGGAATGGCGCGCTCCTTCTTGCCGTCGATGTCGAGCTCGAAGATCGTCGTGAGGAAGTGGCCCGCGAAGATCAGCTGGGTGGTGGATTTCTTGTCGAGCGAAAGCGGAGTGGGCGCTTCGCCGCCGCCATAGAGCACTGCTGGAATACGGCCCTCACGGCGAACGCTGCGGGCGGCCCCCTTGCCGGTCCCGCTGCGCACCGTGGCCGCGAGCGTTTTCATCTCGGCCATTGTCGGTGTCCTTTGTAAAAAGAAAAAGCGCCGCTCGCCTCCAGGGGTGTCGGAAACGCAGGCGCTGGGCGCGAGCTTATAGGGGAGGGCGCCGAAAGAGGCAAGCCGCGGCTGCGTCAACGCCTCGCTTGCGTCAGGCGCCCCCGCGACATTAACAGGAGGGCGGAAGATTTTCTAAGGAAGAAAATCCGGCGGCCCGTCCGCCGGAGCATTTGCAGGGGACAGGCCGTCATGACGACAGACCATTCGCGCCGCAGGATCGTCATTACGGGCATGGGCGCGGTCTCCGCGGCGGGCGTCGGCGCGCAGAATCTCTGGATCGCCGCCAAAACCGGCGCCTCCTGCATCCGGACGCTGCGGCTGCCGCGCCCCTATCCGGGCCGCATCAAGATCGCCGCCCAGGTTCCGGAATTCGACCCCGCCGCCTTCATCGAGCCGGAGCTTCTGCCCTATTGCGATCCGTTCACCCAGTTCTCCATCGTCGCCGCCGACGAGGCGGTGGCGCAGGCGGGCTTTGGCCGCAAGGACGTCGGCGGCGTTCGCACGGCGGTGGTGATCGGCACCGGCATCGGCGGCGCCACGACGATCGACGAGACCTCCTACGGCGAATATGTCGAGGGCAAGCGGCCGGACACGCTGTCGGTGCCGCGCCTCATCCCGAGCGCCGCGCCGACGACGCTCGGCATGCGCTATGGCGCCAAGGGGCCGACCTTCGCCCTCGCCTCGGCCTGTTCCTCCGCGACACAGGCGATTGGCGAGGCGTTTGAAATGCTGCGGGCGGGCCGCGCCGACCGCGCCATCGCCGGCGGCGCCGAGGCCTGCGTCACCAATGGCGGAATGCGCGCCTGGGAGGCGCTGCGCGTCCTCACGCCCGATCTCTGCCGGCCCTTCTCGGCGAAACGCAACGGCATGACGCTGGGCGAAGGCGCCGCCGTCTTTGTTCTGGAGACGCTCGAATCCGCGCAGGCGCGCGGCGCCACGCCGCTGTGCGAGCTTGCTGGCTACGGCACGACGAGCGACGCCTTCGATCCGCTGCGCGCCGATGTCGAAGGCCCGGCGCGCTGCATGCGGCAGGCGCTGGAGAGCGCCGGACTCGAGCCGTCGGCGGTCGATTACCTCAACGCCCATGGCACGGCGACCTACGCCAACGACATGACCGAATCGGAGGCGATGCGCCTCGTCTTCGGCGACCGGCCGCCGCCGGTTTCCTCGACCAAGCCGATCCATGGTCATGCGCTGGGCGCGAGCGGCGGGCTGGAGCTGACCGTGACCGTGAACGCGCTGCGCGACCAGATCGCGCCGCCGACGATCAACTTCCTCGAGCCGGACCCTAAATGTCCGGTGGACCCCATCGCCAATGAAGCGCGCCGGATGCCGATCAGGGTCGCCCTGTCGAATTCCTTCGCCTTCGGCGGGATCAACGCGACGCTTGTCGTGAAGGCGCTCTGACGGGCGACCGGCGTGGCGGCGAGGAGCCTGTGTCGGCCCCGCCTTCGGACCAACTCCGCCAGCCGGAACCCCCGCGCTTGCCACCCCTGCCGCGACGCCCTAGGAAGAGCTTGAGTTTTTCCTGAAAGTCGAAGCGATGACGGAACAAGGCAAATCGCCCTCCCCCGCCGTAAAAGCGTCGGATTCGAGCGAAAAAGCTCATGACTCCGAAGCCCGGAAGAAAACGGCCGCCCTTTCCGCGGCGCTCCGGGCCAATCTGGCGCGCCGCAAGGCCCGCGAACGGGCGTTGAGGTCAGCAGCGCGAAAGACGGACAGCGAGGGGTAATGGACAGGATCAGGATTGTCGGCGGCGCGCCGCTCAATGGCGTCATCCCCATTTCCGGCGCGAAAAACGCAGCCCTGCCGCTGATGATCGCCTCGCTCCTCACTCCGGAAACCCTGACGCTCGAAAACATGCCGCTGCTCGCGGACGTCACCCAGCTCGAGCGCATCCTTGGCAATCACGGCGTCGATTTCTCCATCTCCGGCAAGCGCCGGGGCGAGACGGAGAACGCCGGCCGCACGGTGCATTTCACCGCGCGCGAGATTGTCGACACCACGGCGCCCTATGAGCTCGTCTCGCGCATGCGGGCGAGTTTCTGGGTCTTCGCGCCGCTTCTGGCCCGCATGGGCGAGTGCCGCGTGTCGCTGCCGGGCGGCTGCGCCATTGGCACGCGGCCCGTCGATCTGCTGCTGATGGCGCTGGACAAGCTCGGCGCGCGGATCGAGATTGAAAACGGCTATGTCGTCGGTTCGGCGAAGAATGGCCTCGTCGGGGCCGAGATCGACTTTCCGAAAGTCACGGTCGGCGGCACCCATACGGCGCTGATGGCCGCCTCGCTCGCGCGTGGGACCACCGTCCTGCGCAACGCCGCGCGCGAGCCGGAGATTGTCGATCTGGCCGAATGTCTCACCCGGATGGGCGCGCGCATCTCGGGCGCCGGGACGTCCACCATCGAGATCGAGGGCGTGACCTCGCTGTCCGGCGCCCGCCACGCCGTGATGCCCGACCGCATCGAGGCCGGCACCTATGCGATCGCGGTGGCGATGACCGGCGGCGACGTGCTGCTCGCCGGCGCGCGCGCCGATCTCTTCCAGGCGGCGGTGGATGCGCTCGTCGCGGCCGGCGCGAAGATCACCGAGACCAATGAAGGCCTGCGCGTCGCGCGCAACGGCGCGGGCATCTCCCCGGTCGACGTGACGACGGCGCCCTTCCCGGAATTCCCCACCGATCTCCAGGCGCAATTCATGGCGCTGATGACGCGCGCGAACGGGGTCTCGCGCATCACCGAAACCATTTTCGAAAACCGCTTCATGCATGTGCAGGAGCTGGCGCGGCTCGGCGCGCATATCCGGCTCGACGGCGATACGGCGGTGGTCACGGGCTCGGATCATCTCGACGGCGCGCCGGTGATGGCCACCGACCTGCGCGCCTCGGTCTCGCTCGTCATCGCGGCCCTGGCCGCGCGTGGGGAGACGACGATCAACCGGGTCTACCATCTCGATCGCGGCTTCGAGCGGCTGGAAAAGAAGCTCTCCGACTGTGGCGCGCAGATCGAGCGCATCAGCGGGCAGGGCTGATGCCTCCCGCGGCAACTCACCCGGCCTGGAGAAAGCTTTCCAGCACCATCTTGCGTCCCGCCTTGTCGAAGTCGACGGTCAGCTTGTTGCCGTCGACGGCGGCCACCGTGCCGGGGCCGAATTTCATGTGGAAGACCCGCGCTCCGGCGGTCCAGCGCGACCCTCCGGAGGAGCGCGCGACGACCTCGCCCTCGATGGTCAGCGGCGGTTTCGCGTGCGGCCGTTTCTCTCGCGCCGGCTCGGCGCGCGCCGCCTGCGCGCGCTTCCAGCCCGGCGTCGAATAGGACGAGCCGTAGACGTCGAGATTGGCGAAGCGGGACACGGCGTAGCCGCCATAGTGCGACCCGCTCGGCGCCTCCACCACCTCCACATGCGTCGGCGGCAGATTGTCGACGAAGCGGGACGGCACGGTCGGCTGCCACAGGCCGCGAATGCGCCGGTTGCTGGCGAAGAAGATCCTGGCGCGCCGCTTCGCCCGCGTCAGCCCGACATAGGCGAGCCGCCGTTCCTCCTCGAGACCGGCGCGGCCCTGCTCGTCGAGCGCGCGCTGATGCGGGAAAAGCCCTTCCTCCCAGCCCGGCAGATAGACGGTCTCGAATTCGAGCCCCTTGGCGGCGTGGAGCGTCATCACCGAAACGCGCTGCTGCTCCTTCGAGTCCTCGGCCTCCATCACCAGCGAGACATGTTCGAGGAAGGCGGCGAGGTCGGGGAAGTCCTCCATCGCGCGCACGAGTTCCTTGAGGTTTTCGAGCCGGCCGGCGGCCTCCGGCGACTTGTCCTGCCGCCACATCTCCGTATAGCCAGACTCGTCCAGCACCATTTCCGCGAGTTCGTGCTGGGGCTTCGCGTCGATCAGACCGTTCCAGCGGTCGAAATCAGCGATCAGGCTCTTGAGCGCCCCGCGCGGCTTGGGTTTCAGCTCCTCCGTCTCGACGAGGGAGCGCGCCGCCTGCATCAGCGGAATGCGCTCGCGCCGCCCGTAGGCGTGCAGCATCTGCACCGTCGCGTCGCCGAGGCCGCGCTTGGGCGTGTTGATGATGCGCTCGAAAGCGAGATCGTCGGAGGGCTGCGCGACGCAGCGCAGATAGGCGAGCGCGTCGCGAATTTCCGCGCGCTCGTAGAAGCGCGGCCCGCCGATGATGCGATAGGGCAGGCCAATCTCGACGAAGCGCTCCTCGAACTCGCGCATCTGGAAGGAGGCGCGCACGAGGATCGCGATCTCTTCGAGCGAATGCCCCTTGCGCTGCAATTGCTCGATGTCCTCGCCGATGACGCGCGCTTCTTCCTGACTGTCCCAGACGCCGGTGAGCGTCGGCTTCTCGCCCTCCTCGCCATCGGTGAACAGCGTCTTGCCGAGCCGGTCCTCATTATGCGCGATGAGATGCGAGGCGGCGGCGAGGATATGTCCGGTCGAGCGGTAATTGCGTTCGAGACGCACGATTTTGGCGCCGGGGAAATCCTGCTCGAAGCGCAGGATGTTCTCGACTTCCGCGCCGCGCCAGCCATAGACGCTCTGATCGTCGTCGCCCACGCAGCAGACGTTTTGCCGCCCCTGCGAGATCAGCCGCAGCCACAGATATTGCGCGATGTTGGTGTCCTGATATTCGTCGACCAGAATATATTTGAACCGCCGCTGATACTCCGCGAGCACGTCGGCGTGTTCGCGAAAGAGCCGCAGGGATTCGAGCAGAAGATCGCCGAAATCGACGGCGTTGAGGATTTTGAGACGTTCCTGATAGAGCGTGTAGAGCTGCGCCCCCTTGCCGCTGGCGAAGCTCTCCGCCTCCCCCGCCGGAACCTGATTGGGCGACAGGCCGCGATTCTTCCAGCCGTCGATGCGCATGGCGAGCGCGCGCGCCGGCCAGCGCTTGTCGTCGATGTTCTCGGCCTGCAACACCTGTTTGAGCAGACGGATCTGGTCGTCGGTGTCGAGAATGGTGAAATTGGGCTTGAGCCCCACGAGTTCGGCGTGCCGGCGCAGGATCTTGGCGCTGATGGCGTGGAAGGTGCCGAGCCACTGCATGGCCTGTGCGCCTTCGCCGACCAGCATTTCGATGCGCTCGCGCATTTCGCGCGCGGCCTTGTTGGTGAAGGTGACGGCGAGGATCTCATAGGCCCGCGCCCTGCCGAGCGCCATGATGTGGGCGATGCGCGTCGTCAGCGCGCGCGTCTTGCCGGTGCCGGCGCCGGCGAGCACCAGCACCGGGCCGTCGAGCGTCTCGACGGCGGCGCGCTGTTCGGGATTGAGCCCGTCAAGATAGCGCGGCCTCTGCGCCGCCGCCGCGGCCCGCGCCGCAAGCCCGCCCGCCTGCGGCGCGTAATCGTCGAAATCGGTCAAACCGCCTGCTCCTCATGATTCCTGCCGGAACATATAGGAGAACGGAAGGCGAATCACCGATTTAGAGAAAGGGCCTCGCCGACGGCCTCACCAGCGGCGATAGACGGCCGTTCCGCCATAGGGTCCGCGCACGACGCCCCCGCGCGGACCGCCCACCGCCGCGCCGCCATAGGGGCCACGAACCGCATAGCCGCCGTACGGGCCGCGCACAGCTGCGCCGCCATAGGGGCCGACGCAGCCCGCGCGATAATAGCCGCGGGCGCAGACGATCGCCTCGGAGGTCTCGACCTGCGCGAACCAGGCGACGCCTGCGAGCGCGGCGATCAGAAGGATTTTTTTCTTCATTGGCGTCCTCCATGAGGCGATCCGCTGGGGTTCAGGGATCGGCGCCGACCAAGCTGGCCCATTTCGAGGAGACTGGCAAGCGGCAGGCGGGGAGGGCGGAGATTGCGAGGCTAGAGAGGCGCGGGGCGCTCCGCGCGCAGCGCGCCCGCCATCGCTCTTTCCAGCACGAACACCCGCAGCGCGGAGGAGAGATTCGCCCCGCCCCGCCGCGCGTCCACCCGCGCGACCAGTCCGGCGAGCGAGAGGCCGTCGGCGGCGGCGATGTCCTTCAGCGCGCGCCAGAAGGCGTCCTCAAGCGAGATGCTGGTGCGATGGCCGGCGATGACGATCGAATGTTTGACCACGCGGCCCGGCCCTGGCGCGGGCGCGTCGGTCATTCGGGCGCGTCCGAAGTCTCGGGCGGGGTTTCACGCCTGTGCGCGTCGAGACGGGCGTTGTCCAGCCGCTTCTGCGCGGCGCTCAGCTCGCGCTCGCCCTTGGGGCGGCCGAAGGCGACGCGGTTTTCCTGCGCCTGCGCTTCCTTCTCGCGCCGCGCGCGATCCTTGCGGGCGCGGCGGAGATTGACGACGTCGCCCATTCGATCCGCCCGATCAGGGTTTCTTGCGGAAGGCGTCGATGGAGACGACCTTGGCGGCGCCGTCGCCCTCCGCGGCCTCGCCGCCAGTTGCCGGCGCTTCGGTTTTCTTGACCTTCTCGGCCGCCGGCTTCTCAGTCTTCGCGGGGGCGGGCCTGCTCTCCGCCTTCCCCGAAGCGGGGCGGGCGGTCACGAGGCTCGGACGCGGCGGCGGCGCGGCGTCCTCCTCCTCCTCTTCCTCCTCTTCTTCGTCGATGTCGGCGGTCTCGAAGCGCAGGCCGAATTCGACCGAGGGGTCGTAGAAGCCGGTGACGGCGGCGTAAGGGATGTAGAGATGTTCGGGGATCGAGCGGAAGGACAGCGTCACGCCGAAGCCCTCGTCGTCGACGACGAGATTTGAAAACTGGTGTTGCAGGATGATGGTCAGTTCCTGCGGCCACTGCTCCTGCAGGCGGCGCGAAATCTGCACGCCCTCGGCGTCGGTGCGGAAACTGATGGTGAAATGGTGGTCTCCCGGCAGATAGCCGCTCGCCGCGACATCCGCCAAAACCTTGCGGACCACGCCGCGCATCGCGTCCTGAACGAGAAGGTCGTAACGAATAAGATCGGTCGACATGCGCATTTCCCTGGGGCCCGCTGCCAGGCTCCGCCGCGCCCCGTCCAAATTGGGCCGCGCCAAAAAAGAAGTGGAGGCTTCTGTTGCCAGGCGCCTCCGGGCCCCGCCTAGAGGTGCTACCCCCTAGGGCTTTGATCCCAGTACCAGCGCTGCATTACGCAGCGACGGCCACCGGAGCATAGTTGTCGTTGGCAACTATAAGGTTTGACCCGATAACGGCGGTATCATGCCGAGCGAAAAAGCACCCTTTACGCCCCCGTCGATCCTGTTTCGCCCCCGCCGCAGCCCGCGCGGCGCACGGGCTGGGGTGGAGGCGCCGG
>NZ_JBPFEB010000041.1:0-12420 GCF_051061225.1 Methylocystis sp. | reverse complement strand
CCGATCCCGCCGACCCTCCGGCGCCGTGGACGGCCGCCAAAAAGCGGAGGCGCCGATCGAGACATAGGCTGATCGCCATGCCCGCCAGACTGGGGAATTTTACTTAGGCACTTCTGGGGAATTTAAAATCGGCATTTACAGCCAGCTCGGCAAACGCTTTGGCGACGATGCCTACGCCATGGAAGAGCTTGTCGCCGAGCTCGGTGCCGCGTTCTTGTGCGCCGATCTGGGCATCACCGACGAGCCTCGCGCCGATCACGCGCAGTATCTCGACAGCTGGCTTCAGGTCCTGAAGGCCGACAAGAAGGCCATATTCGCCGCCGCCTCAAAGGCGTCGGAGGCCGTCGCGTTTCTGACTGGCTTGCAGAGCGCGTGAGCGTCCCTGCTATCGGCTCCTGGCCGCCATGCGTCGTCGCCAAGCACGCGAACGCCTCTCGGCTCCGACCAAGCTGGACCAGGCGTCTCGAAAACCGGTGAATAGAGTCATGCAAAAAATAAGTTGAATTTGCAAAAGTGTGGCCGTACTATCGGCTCCTGCTGAAGGAGCCGAAATGATTCGAGCCGATGAAGAGGTGGTCCGCAAGACATTGCAGCGCCACGAAGGAACGATTTTGCAGGCGTTCCAAGGGGGATGGGACGATTTTCGTGCTCTCCCCTTGGGCGGACGCCTCCTTTTTCCTGCGCGCACGCGAGCTTGTCTCGTTCATGATTTCGTAGTCCAGCGCGCGATTACGGCGTGGGACGGTGATCCAACCGTCCGTGTCATTCGCCGCGACGAGACAGTGAAATTCGTCGTTGCTGATCAAGTGCTGCTTCGGTTCAAAAAGGCCGATGATCGAGGCCTGGGATCGAATATCCCAACCCAGGCATCAATGGAGTTTGTCGAACAACAGCACGAATTGCCCGGGATACCGAACGTTCATAAGGTCGAGGTGGTTTACGTGCTGAACCGCTTTCAGACCCAGATCGATCGCGTTGTTGTCGTCGCTCGTGACGGGGATGAGCGGCTCTGGGATTATGTGGTGATGCCTGAAACGACGGCCGAGGTTGTTCCGCTGCCACTGATCGCTGCCGCCGAGCCGGATCGCGGTGCGCGGGTCAAACTTCGTAAGGCTGAAGACAACACCAAGAAAGAGAATGGCGAATAAGCCGTGGAAACCGTGGGAAATGCCAACATGCTGCGCATTGCGCGGCAGCTGAGAGGACTCCAGCAGGGCGAAGCCGCCGCGCGGCTCGGCATCAGCCAGGCTATGCTATCGCGGTTTGAAAATCAGCTCGCTAATCTCGTGGATGACATTCTCGACCGAGCTGCGAAGGCCTACGATCTTCCGCGCTCTTTCTTTTTGCAGACGGACCCCGTTCTCGGGGCTCCCGTCAGCGTGCATCCGATGTGGCGCAAAAAGTCGAACGTCGCGGCGCGGGAAATGGATCAGATCGTTGCCGAAGTCAATTTACGTCTGATGCATTTGCGCCGCCTGCTTCAAGCAGTCGAAGTTGAGGCCACGCAAGAACTCCCGAAGCTGCCGATTGATGAATTCAAGGGCAATGCAGAGCGCATCGCCGGCTTGGTACGTGCGCAATGGCAAATGCCAGTTGGTCCGGTGCGCAATTTGACCCGTATTCTCGAAGCTGCCGGGATAATTGTCGTGCATTCGACGCTCGGCGGTTCCGCGGTCGACGGTGCGACCTTTCGCGCGCCGGGCCTTCCCCCTCTTGTTGTGCTCAATATTGAGCAGCCCGCAGACCGCATGCGCTTTACACTCGCGCATGAGCTCGGCCATCTCGTGATGCACCATAGCCAGCCCACTCAGAATATGGAACAGGAAGCAAACGAATTTGCCAGTGCCTTTTTGATGCCGACACGCGATATTCGCCCTTACTTCACGCGTCGCATCGACCTGAGATTGCTCGCGGAGCTGAAGCCGGTTTGGCGGGTGTCAATGGCTTCCCTATTGATGCGGGCGCGCTCAATCGGTCTGCTCGCCTACAATCAGGAACGTTACCTTTGGCAGCAATTCAGTATGGCAAAGATTCGTCAGAGTGAGCCGCCAGAGCTGGACTTTCCGGCCGAAGCGCCAACAGTCCTTCCTGACCTTCTCGACGCACATATTCGTCAGCTCGGTTATACGATCGCGGATCTCGGAAGTTTGTTGCATATGCAACCGCCCGATTTGGCGTCACTCTATGGGCTGACCTTGTTGCAGGAAGCGAAAGCTCCCCATCTACGTCTCGTTAAATAGCGGTGTCCTCTTTCGGTAAGGATGGACGGAATATGTCGAATGAAAAACTAATCGGTAAGAGCGGGATGGCTCAAGACGGTTTTAGCTCTGCCAACCTTCAGAGAGGGCTGAGTTCAGCAAACTTGCAAACGGCGCTCAAAAAGCCTTCTCCGCCTCCCGCGCCCGCTAATTCACCTCCGACACAGCCGAACGTCTCTCCGGGCACGGCTAAAAAGTGACGGAGGCAACGGATCTCGCATCGGCGATCGGCCAGTGCGTTGGGGCTGCCGCAGCAGTTCTCGGTCTCGGATTCATAGGATGGCAAGTCAAGGAGGCTCGGAAGACCTCGGACATTCAGTCGCTTCAAGCCTTTCTGCGGGATACGAAAGAACATGAGCATGCTCTTCTTGAAGCAAAGACCGTGGAAGCGAAGGACCAGTCTTTCATCGAGCTCCTGAATTTTCTGGAAGCATACGCTGCCGCAATAAACGGGGGTCTCTTTCCAAAAATCACTCGCGACATCGTTCGAGAAAAACTAATCGACTCCATCGCCGTGATCACCGAATCCGATGCGTGGCACGTTAAGCTAGCGGAGGCGGTCACCAGCGAGTCGACATTTCAGTGCCTGAGACAATTCATGCGCAAGGAGAAGGCAGCAATTAATGCCGTCATAAGCGCACGGGCGTCCCTCACCCGGCCGTAAGAACGTGAGACCGACGGCTAAGGCCCCTGCCCTTCTCGAAATTCCGCTTTCGCGTCTCTCGAATAGTCTCTTCCGTCCGTGGGACAAACGCGCTTGTTCCGCCACGTTTCCGCACATTTCTGGCACGGCACTACGGCAGCGGGCGGCCAGGCTTCCCCCCGTGTCTCGACCGCCCCTAGCGCCGCCTAACGGTCGCAGGGTGTTTTCCGGCTCCGTCAGGTCCTTTCATGACCCGAGGCCATGCCATGCAGACAACCCCTCACTATCCCCGGTTCAACCGACGCGGCGCTCGTCCTCAAAACGGAACGGTGACCCCCTACGGGCTGCCCCCATTACGGCCATGGTGCTGAAGCGCTTTTGACCGCTTCGCTCGATCCGCCCCAGTGACCGAACGGGCGACGAGGCTGCCAGCCTGGCGACCTCAAAACCCGAAAGGACACATCATGAAGAAGAAGACCGAGACCACCACTCCCAACCGCCCGACGCACCGCGTCTATGCGGTCAAAAAGACCGGGGATGACAAAGGCCACTGGACCGAGATCGGCGCAGCCTGGGCGCAACAGGACGGGAAAGGCTTCAACCTGAAGCTCGAATTCCTGCCGATCGCAGGAGCCGAGATCGTCATCCGCGAACCTCGCGCCGAGGGAGGCCGCTAATGACCGACGCCACCCTCACCATCCGTCGCTTGAACGACAGCCTCCGCCGCTCAGTGAGCGGCGGAGGCAAGCGCCTCATCACATCCGGCATAGCCGCCCTGCCCGGTGTTGTAACCTGACGTCTGGAAATTTTTCTGAGATTTGCGCTGCGCGCCCTGGCTGGGGCGTCCCCGGCCAAGGCTATCCCCCTTTGGTATTCCATGGAGTTGCGAAACACTATGGAGATCCAAGAATGGACAAGCGGCACGATACGGCGCTCGACGGTCTGATGGAACATCAGCGCCGCATAGGCGGTAGTCTCGTCCTCGAACCGTGGCGTCTGGCATTGCCCGCGGGAGCCACTGCGACCCCATTGCTTCAAGAGTAGGACGGCCTCGAAGAGATCCGGCAGGACACCGAAGCGGTGGAAGCGGCGGATGTTGCGCCGGGGGTCGATGCGGTGAAGGAGGAAGGCGGATTCCCGGAGCTGCGATAAGCCACGGAAGTCTTTCGACATGGGCCGTCCAGGGCAGAAAGGAATGGAGGGGTGGGACAAATCTCCACTCAAATCAAGAAAACATCTTAAGTTGTCCGCGTGCAACCGTTCCCGTCCGGCTGGTTTTGGCGGCCAGGAGGTTGCCCGAGAGGCGGTTAAGTTGTTCGCGTGCAACTGATGCATTG
Source organism: Methylocystis sp. (assembly GCF_051061225.1). Classification (GTDB taxonomy): domain Bacteria; phylum Pseudomonadota; class Alphaproteobacteria; order Rhizobiales; family Beijerinckiaceae; genus Methylocystis. Next base: position 8,182 of record NZ_JBPFEB010000041.1, on the reverse strand, counting down.
AGGCGCGTCGATGACAGGCCGGCGGTCTTGACGAACCGAGGCCGTTCCTGGGAAGTTAAGTTATCCCCCCGCAACCGAACGATTCGAATCATAACCGCACAATAATCGCAAGAACGGTTTGCGTCGCAGCAGAGCTTGTTAATACTTCATTAATAAAAAATTTCTTGCCGCTTCGAGAGAATCAGTGATTACTCTGTGATCAGCGCATTTTCGAGCAAACAGCTCAAAATTCCGCAGATTCAGGGACCCAAATGCCAGCGACGACAATCCTTCGGCAAAGCAGCTCCAGCGATTTGCGGTCGCTAATCAATGCGGACGCTGCCGAGCTCTCCACGCGCCTTCGGGCCCAGCAGGTTCGGGATTTCCCGCCTGCGGCGCAAAAGACCATTCGTCGATTTTCCCCTTCGGAAGCCGCCAGGTTTATTGGAATCCATGAAGGCTATTTGCGTCAACTCGTGGCCGAAGGGAAGGGGCCACCTGCCCAGCCAAACAATCGACGAACCTATTCGATCGAGGACATTGAAACGCTTCGCTACGATCTCGATCGAAGCGGCAAGGGATCGCGACGTTATGTCCCGTGCCGGAAAGACGGCGAAGCCCTGCAAGTTATCTCCGTCATGAACTTCAAGGGTGGCAGCGGCAAAACGACTACCGCCGCGCATCTCGCCGAATTCCTCGCGTTTCGCGGGTATCGCGTACTGGCCATCGATCTCGATCCGCAGGCGAGCCTTTCGACTTTGTTCGGTCATCAGCCCGAGCTCGACGTCGGCGAGAACGAAACGATTTACGGAGCGATCCGGTACGATGACGAACGCAGGGAAATGGCGGAGATTGTTCAGGCGACGTATATCCCGAGCCTCCACATCGTTCCGGGGCAACTCGAACTCATGGAGTTCGAGCATGAGACGCCAAAGTTCTTGGTGGAGCATAAGAATTCCGGTTCTCTCTTCTTCGCGCGCATCGGAGAAGCGCTCGCTCAAGTCGGCGACGCGTACGACGTCGTAGTGATCGACTGCCCGCCGCAGCTCGGCTTTCTGACGCTGTCTGCGCTCTGCGCCGCGACAGCGGTTCTGATCACGGTCCATCCGCAGATGCTCGACGTAATGTCGATGTCCCAGTTCCTGAACATGACCGGAGGGCTGCTCGACGTTGTCGCAGATGCCGGAGGCACCACGGAATATGATTGGATGCGATACCTCGTCACCCGTTACGAGCCGAGTGACGGGCCTCAGACAACGATGGTCGGGCTTATGCGCTCGATCTTCGGATCGCGTGTGTTGACGCATCCAATGGTGAAGAGTACGGCGATTGCCGACGCGGGTTTGACGAAACAAACCCTGTATGAAGTCGAGCGACAACAGTTCACTCGCGGCACTTATGATCGCGCGATTGAGGCGCTGGATCTCGTCAACGGGGAAATCGAAGGCCTCATCAAACACGTTTGGGGGAGGGCCTGAGATGGCGCGGAAGATCAGCTTCGAACTTACCCCAGAAGAAATGCCAACGCCTGAGACGGCTACGGGGACGCCAGCGCCGAAGGCGAATCGCCCGCTTCTTGGCCTCGAACGCACGATCAAGCAGTCCAGCGCGCTCGGCGCGATTTCCCAGTCCCTCGGCGGCATCTCCGAAAAGGTGAAGCGGGCCGAGGAGATTGAACAGAAGCTCATCGAAGGGCAGGTGATCGTCGACCTTGAACCGAGCTTCGTCGACGCATCATTCATACGCGACCGCATGGACGCGACAGAAGAACTGAATGCCGCATTTCGGGAGATGATCCGCGAACATGGACAGGCCGTTCCAATTCTTGTTCGTCCACATCCCCAGCTGCCGGACCGCTACGAGGTCGCTTTCGGTCATCGACGGTTGCGCGCTGCGCGAGAGCTTGGGATCAAAGTTCGAGCTGTTGTTCGTGAACTGACGGATGAGCAGCTAGTCATTGCGCAGGGTCAGGAAAACAGCGGTCGCACGGACCTTACTTTCATTGAGCGCGCTCGCTTCGCTGCCCGACTTGAGGAGCGGAAATTTACACGCGAAACGATTATGGCCGCGCTCGGTGTCGACAAGGCCGCATTATCGCGCCTCATTAGCATTGCGACTCGCGTACCCGCTCCACTCATCGAAGCAGTGGGGCCTGCCCCGGGATTCGGTCGTGTGCGCTGGCAAGAACTAATGGAGCTCCTCGACGAAGGAGAGAACCGTATTCGTGCTCAAGAGATCGTCACGAAGGCATCGTTTGCAGATCTCGACACCGACAAGCGGTTTGAAGCATTGTACAACGGATTGCGGGTCAGAGAAACCCGCGCTCGACCGGAAACATGGAGCGCGGAAGACGGAACGCGTGCAGCGCGCGTCATGCGCACTGGCAAAAAACTGACGCTGACATTCGACGATAGAGCGGCACCGCAGTTCGGCGACTTTGTCCGAGAAAGGCTGCAGGCCCTCTACGACGAGTACAAGGCAGGCGGAAGCTAGGCGGTCTAACTATTCCATTCGGGCGGCCCAAACCGCCCGTTTCGAGGCTCCCCGCAACTAAATTGGAGAACACGAGCAAAAGAAAAAGGCCCCCGAAACGTCACCGTCCCGGAAGCCCTTCTCGTAACTAGCACTTCGAGATTCTCACTTCCGCGAATCACTGTCAAGAGTTGGCGCCGTTTCGGCGAGCAGATTTCTTTTGCCTGAACGAGGCAAAAGGTCATGCAGACACATATAACGACGCCCTTCGGGCGGCGGTCGTTGTCGCTCGCCATGGTGGCAAGCCAGGCGGCCGCGAAAGACTTCGCGGAACGCCCCGGCGCGGTGGAGGCCGTCGTCCATAAATGGCGGCTGTTCCGAGCGCTGACCGAAGCGAAGGGCCCGCTCGGCGTCTCGGATCGAGCGCTCTCGGTCCTGCACGCGCTCCTGAGCTTTCACCAGGAGACGGCGCTGACGCTGCCCCGCGTGGAGAAGAAGGGCAGGGCGCCAAGCGATGGCGCAACTGTAGGCGGCGCCGTAAAAGATGGCGCATTCGGAGCCGAGGGATCGGGAATCATCGTGTTCCCGTCGAATCGGGAGCTGTCGATCCGCGCCCATGGCATGGCGCCGGCGACGCTGCGGCGGCATTTGGCCTGCCTCGTCGACGCCGGGCTGATCATCCGCCGTGACTCCGCCAACGGCAAGCGCTTCGCCCGGAGAGGGCAGGGGGGAGCGATCGAGGACGCCTTCGGCTTCGACCTCACCCCGCTTGTCGCGCGCGCCGAAGAGATCGAGAACCTCGCCGGAGAGGTGCGGGCCGAGAACCGGGCGATGGCGCTGCTGCGTGAAAAGATCACGCTGACGCGACGCGACATCGCGAAGATGATCGAAATGGCCTTGGAAGAAACCATTCCCGGCGACTGGGAGGAGCGCCACATGCGTTATGCGGCGCTCTCCGGGCGCTATGCGCGCAATCTTTCACGAGCCGATCTGGAGGCTTTGGCAGCCGATTTGACGACGCTTGCGACCGAAATCCGTAACCTACTGGAAAATTTTGCTAAAATCGAAAATAAGAGCGCCAATGAGTCTCAGAATGAGCCCCACATACAGAATCAAACCACAAATAATTATGATCTTGAACCTAGCCTCCAACAAGGCAGGGCCGAACCGCCCGGGCCTACGGGCGACAATGCGGAAGCCGTTAGGGCAGGGGATTTGGAAGCTGAGCGACTTGAGCCCAAAACGCCCGACCACCCGCCGCCAACGCCCAGAACCTATCCGTTGGGGATGGTGCTGCAAGCTTGTCCGGATATCGTCGATTACGCCAAGGGGGGCGAGATTTCATCCTGGCGCGATCTCGCGACGGCGGCTGCGACCGTGCGTTCGGCGCTCGGCGTCTCGCCTGACGCTTGGGCTCAGGCCTTCGACGCCATGGGCGAGCATGACGCCGCCATCGTCATTGCCGCGATCCTCCAGCGCGGGGAGGAAATCAGATCCGCTGGCGGCTATCTGCGCGTTCTGACCGCCAAGGCGCGGGCAGGGGAGTTTTCGCTGGGGCCTGTGCTGATGGCGCTATTGCGCGGCAAGGCTGCAAAAGCGGCGCGAGAGCGGAAGAGGGCAGGGTGATGGCGGGAGCGTTTCGCCCACAAGCTTGGGACTGGAATTACCCCCTTAATGGTGGCATCTCAGCTTATGGAAAAGCGGCGGCCGACCTATGATCTCGACGCCATCAAGCAGGCGATCGGATCGGTTGATCGGTTGGACGTCTATGATGTGCCGATGCGTGGATTGCTGCTCTGTGTGAAATTTCAGGCGGATGTGCTGACCGAGTTCACGATCGTCTTGTTTAAGGAAAAGTGAGTGATGGCCACGAAAGACGAGGCGCTTCCCGAGACGATGCTTTCTCCTGAAACCGGAGGGACGCTGACGCGCGGCGTCCGCCCGTTTACAGTCGCCTACAAGGGCGAAAGCGTCCCGATCGGCAAGGACATGGCGATCGTCGACCAGGCGCTGCGCGGTCTCAAGGGGAAGGCGGACGGCGTGCCGTCGCGCGAAACGATCCACCGCCTGCGCGGCAAGCTTCAGCTGTCTCAGCGGGAGGCGCGCGCTCTATTCAAGGTCGGCGAGAACGCCTTCGACAAATATGAGCGGGGCCTGGTCGAGCCGAGCGGCCCGACGATCCAGCTGATGGCGCTCCTCGACCGCCATCCAGAGCTCGCGAGGGAGTTGAAATGATCGCTCACAGCCCGGCGGCCTTGGTGAGATTTACCTTGAAGCGGTCGCGTTTGCGCTGATAGCGGCGGGTCATTTCCGCCGAGGCGTGGCCGAGGTGCCGTTGCACATGACCTTCCTCGATCTGCGCCGAGGAGGCGAGGCCGGCGCGCAAGGAGTGGCCGGAAAAGGCGCGACGCCGTTCGCCTTCGGGGAGATCGCCGCGCAGGCCAGCCGCGAGCGCGCACTTTTGCACGAGGCGGGCGACATGCTTGTCCGAGAGCCGCTCGGCGGAGACGCCGCCATTCTTGCGGGCGAGGGGCCGGAACACAGGACCCCGCGTGATCCTTCCGAGGTTGAGCCACGTCTCGAGCATGGCGACAGGGCAGGTGAGGGGAGATGAGCCGCGGCCGATCTCGACCTCCCGCCAGCCGGTCTTGCCGTTGAGGGTCAAGAGCAGGCCGCCGCCGTTCTGGTCGGCGCCGACGATCTCGATCCAGCCAGTTCCGTCGTCGGTCTGCTCCGGGCCGCAATCCAGGCCGACGATCTCCGAGCGGCGCAGGCCGCCGGCGAAACCCATGGCGAGGATGGCCTTGTCGCGCAGGCCGCGCAGGTCGTTGTCCAGGACCCCCAGCATGGCCAGAAGCTCGTCGGCGAAGATCGCCTCCTTCTGGACCGGCGGGCGTCCGTGCGCGCGGCGGATGCCGGCCAACACGGTAGCGATATGGGGATCGCCCGTGTCCAGCAGGCGGCCGAGCTGGCGATAGCGCCAGCAGATGCCGGAGAGCCGGCGCTCCAGCGAGGAAACAGACAACGGCGGCCGGCCCGGCCCGCCCTCGACGCAGGCGGCGAGATAGAGGCCGACGGTCTGCGGGTCCGGGGGCAGGGGGTCGAGGCCCTGGCGGCGCAGCCAGGAGGCGAACTGACGCCAGTCGGCGTCATACGCCCGCTGCGTGTTTTCCGAGCGGGCGTTGCGGGCGTAGTCGCGGGCCTTTTCCGAGAGGGCCGCGAGATGGGGGGCGGGCTCGGCGAGCGCCCTGCCGCCGGTGTTATCCCCGTCGGGTTTAGCCATTGTTGTCCTCGCTTGCGCCGCCGCGGGCCGCGCCTGGGGTTCAAAAATCCGACGCCTCGGCCCGCCATGGGCGGACAAAAAGGCGCTTCGTGGCCCACTATAGCAGGAGTTTCTTTGTGTGTCCGATAAGCGCACATTATCGGACATGGACAGAAGACGACAGGTCCGGCGGTTTTTGCGAAACATCGCATGATAAAGCGCCGCTGCTGGCTAGAAATCCTCCCATGGAAATCGTCGGTTCGCGCGGTGATCTCGACCACGCCTCTGGCGCCAAGGCCGCCCTGAAACGGCGCGGCCAAGGCCGGCGGGCGGAGTGTCTCCTGCTGATAAAGCGATTGTGACTCAGTCATTTCCGAATTGGGCGCGGCTGCGCGGCGCAGAGCCAAACGGCGCTATTTGCAGGCGCTGTGATTGCCGCCAACAACAGCGCTTTTGTAAGGAGCTTTTGCGTCAACGCCTCCGCAATCAACGCGGGAAATTTTGGCGCTCTGGGTTCTCGCCTTCGCGAGCCTGCTCGGGTGGTCTCGCTTGCTGGCAGCCGACAATCATATATTCAAGTATCAGTTAAGATCGGAGGTCAGGTCTTCAATGGCTTCAGCTGATGCTTGGGCCCATAGCCAAGCTTCTCCAAGCGGTCGGGCGCCGGTCGGCGTATCGTGCTGGTCTCGCTCATGACGCCTTACCTGCGCGTGCGAATTAATGCCAAGCTATCCGCTCTAGCGGCAATAGCTCAACAGTGATGGCCTATTTGCGCGCGCACGAAAAAAACCCGGCGACACGGCGCCGGGTCGATTTTAACAGAGAAGGAACCAGTTGCTGACGCTGGTTCGCCATAGAACCGCCGAGGATGCGGCTTGTTCCACTAACCTGGCCGCCCTGAGCTACTTAGGGCAGCGGCGATGGCTGCTCGTGTAACCGCAAGACCAACGGCAAAAGGCGGTGTCAGCGCCACACGCGTCCTGGCAGGCTAACCAGTCCTCGATGCATAACCGCTTATCTTATGGCTTTCTGCGCCGCTTGGGCAAAGGAACCGCTGGGAAAGGGTTGCCGCCCTCTCATCAGCGGCGAGGGACGGATCGGAAAACCGCGGATCGTTCGACGGGTCGAGCTAGAGTTTGATCGCCCCCGTCTTTTCCTTTGGACTGCCATCTCGCAATTTGTCGCAATCCATTCCCATTGATTTCCAACGATTTCCTTGGATGGCCGGCGATTCCCTGCGACATGGATGCCACATGAGAGTGTGCTAAAAAGCTCCCCATCTCCCGCCGCTCGCCCTGCTGCGGCCTTTAAGGGAGGGACCAATGGCCACCTATGCCCCGGAACCCGACACATCCCCGATGGCATGCATACGGTGCTTGGACATCGCCGAGCGCTGGTTGACGGCGTGCAGCTCGACTGTTTGCGTCCCGAGGATCGACGCTTTCGCTAACTTCTCAGACGACAGGTTGGCGGATATGTGCATTTCGAGATGGCGCCTGGACCAACCTCAAGGCGATGATAACGACTTAACTTGGCTTGAAGCGCATGAAGCGAGCCGGGATTTGCTTGTCTGGGCGTTTTCCACACACCGGGCTTTCGCCATCCAAGAGCCACACGGGGGCTAAGCATGATCCGCGCGCTCCTGTCGCAGACTCCGTGGTCGGCTACATCCTCATCGCCGTGGTCCTCGGCGGGGCAGTCCTGGTGCTGCGCTACCTTTGACCCGCTCTGGCCTACTGAGGGCCGCCGCCCTAAGTCACAGCCTGCGGCGTGGGCAAGAGGGTTTCGACATGACGCACAACGATTCAGGCAAGCCGGGAAAAGAGCGAGACAAATACGGAGGCGTGGTCGAGTTCGACGTGGCCTTGACGCCCAGCGTGATCATCTGCGGTGCAGCCGGGGCTGTCCTTGGGGCTATCTTGGCAACGTGGGGAACAACTGAAATCCCCATTATCATCGCGACGGTCATCGTATTCGCGGTGCTCTCGGGCATTTTTGGCTTCTTTGTCCCCTGGTATAAGCCCCGGTGACACGATCTGGCCTGGCCCATCCATGGCGGCACCGTCTCTCATCTCTCGGGTGACCCATCAAAGGGATTTCTCGTTCCAGCCCGGTGGCCCAACCGGGCTTTCTTTTTTGGCCGTAGCCATCAGCAGCAAAACGCCCCGGCGCTACATCCGGCTCGCCGGAACGGTTTTGGCCATTTGGGCATTATCGCTGGAAGATGGCTCGCGTGCTCGCTCTCCTCATAGCCCTCTCCGCCTTGAGCGGGATGCTTTTTGGCGTGGCCCCGAAGAGGCCGGGCGCCCAAGAGGGGCTCCCGCCTAGCTGTCACTTCTGATCAGGTTGTTCCGAGGAGAGCCTGAGTGGGCGGTCGTCGGTTTAGGGCCGAATGAGGCCTGCGGTCATTATACCACGAGAGCCATCGGTCGAGATCGGCGGCGCGCGCATCGGATGATTTGAAAGGAA
>NZ_JBPFEB010000040.1:0-33518 GCF_051061225.1 Methylocystis sp. | reverse complement strand
TTCCTTTCAAATCATCCGATGCGCGCGCCGCCGATCTCGACCGATGGCTCTCGTGGTATAATGACCGCAGGCCTCATTCGGCCCTAAACCGACGACCGCCCACTCAGGCTCTCCTCGGAACAACCTGATCAGAAGTGACAGTTAGCCCTCTCCCCGCCTTGGGCCGCTATCAGCGCGAGTGCCCAGGCGAGCTGCAGCATCTCAAACAAACTGAATTCGTATTGACCGACGATCAATGGGCGAAGATGGCACCGCTGTGTCTGGGTAAGGCCAGTGACCCTGGACGCAGCGGTAAGGACAAGCGCCTCTTTATCGAGGCGGTATTGTGGATTGTGTGGACCGGAAGCCCCTGGCGTGATCTGCCGGAAACCTTTGGCAATTGGAGCACGGTCTACACGCGCTTTCGTGATTGGGTGAAAGCCGATGTGTGGAAGCGCCTCTTCGACGCAGTCTCGGATACACCCGATATGGAATACGCCATGGTCGATGCGACTATCGTGAAAGTCCACCGTCATGGGCAGGGAGCAAAAGGGGGACTTCGAGCCAGGCCATCGGCGAGTCCAGAGGGGGCATGACTACGAAAATCCTGTCGCTCACCGATGCGCTCGGCAATCTCATGCGGTTCCGGCTCATGCCGGGACAGCGCTTCGATGCATTGGACGTGCCACCGTTGATCGAAGGTCACTCCTTCGAGGCGCTGATCGCATAGAAGGCCTTCGACAGCAACGCTATCATCGCAGATCTTGATGCACGCGGCGCGAAGGTCGTTATCTCGCAGCATCCGCGTCGATGCCAACCACGCACCATCGATGAAGAGATATACAGGTGGCGACACCTGATCGAAAACTACTTCTGCAAGCTGAAAGAGTTTAAGCGCATTGCCATGCGCGCCGACAAAACGGACGAGAGTTTCTCGGCTATGATCTGCCTCGCTGGAGCCGTCATAAATTCACGCTGAATCCCAACAGGCCCTAGGAGGAAGCTTGCACGGCTCAGCGCTTTCTCAAGCAACCCGACATATGGCCGACAGAATGTCGGCAATTTCTGCGCACATTGCAGGGTTGACCGCGGACCCTGTCGGCAGAACGATGACACGACCAGCTACGGCGTCCGTGCTAGGAAGGGCAAGCCCAGCGTGGGGGAATAAGTCGCGATAGGGTTGCATCTTATGGCACCCCGGCCAAAAATACTTTCTCGCAAGGACATTCTCCGCCTTCAGCGCAGAAACAATATCATCTCGGCTTACGGGGCAGTTGTCGTCTACCTCGACTACGACATACTGGAAGTTATTGTATTGATTCTCATCGATCAGCTTGATCCGCAGCCCCTCTATGCGGTCCATTCCCTTCTTATAGGCGATGTAATTGGCGCGATTGATCTCCACTACGTTTTCTATGTCCTCGAAATTGGCCAAGCCCATCGCAGCGCAAAGCTCGGTCATCTTTCCATTAGTACCTGGAAACACGACGTTGTCCAGTCCGGCAAAGCCGAAGTTGCGCATCAGCCGTATCCTATCCGCCAGTTCGTCGCTTTCGGTCGTGACCGCGCCCCCTTCCGCTGAATTGAAGAATTTGGTAGCATGGAAGCTGAAGACCTCGGCTGCTCCAAAGCGCCCAACGAGGCGCCCGTCGTAGCTGCTGCCAAGCGCGTGAGCAGCATCGAACATCAGCTTTAGCCCGTACGAGCTGGCGATATCCTCGAGCGCGCGTACCGGCGCCGGTCGCCCCCAGAGATGGACCCCGATGATTCCTGAGGTCTTCGGCGTTATCATACGCTCGACAGCGGCCGGATCGAGATTGTGAGTGTCGGGATCGATATCAGCAAATACCGGCGTGATTCCCTGCCAGTAAAGCGCATGCACCGTTGCGATAAAGGTATAGGAGGGGACAATTACTTCGCCCTTGAGCTCGAGTGCACGAATGGCAATCTCGAGCGCGATCGTACCGTTGCTCATGACAACGCAATGTTTCACGCCAAGATAATCTGCTATGCGCCGCTCGAGCTCTTCAACCAAGGGACCATTGTTGGTGAGCCATCTCCGATCCAGCGCGCCTCTGATAAGTTCCAAAAATCTTTCAGTGCTCGCAATGTTTGGACGCCCGACGTGCAGCGCCTCAGCGAAGGCGGGCTGAGCCCCGTTGATGGCAAGGTCGGCCCTGGAGCGCACTAACTTCGTGGGTTTCTTCGTGGCCGGGGGCAGTTGGTGGCGGATTATGTTCATCGAGCCTCCAGAGAGTCGGGTCAGCGGTCAACACTCTTCAAGCGCTAATCAATCGGCGGCCTTGCGCGCCGTGGCGAATGGCAGGGAGCCGCGAGCATTGGCCGTGGGGGCGAGGCTCTGGGCGCATATTACTTGCATGACAAGGCGGCGCAGGCTGCGCGGCACCGGTACGGCGTTGGCGTACTACCCGAAGTCCTTCATATCAGCCGCGCACGATCGACATGTAAGCGGACATGCGCAGCTGAGCCGCGCCAGCGCCGAATGCAAGCCCATGCCGTTTCCACCTCCAGGGCGCGTCCTTTCCACATGCTGTGATCAGCGTCGATTGCCTGACTGCCCACCTATATTCGTGCCGAGGGTCACATTTCGAGGCCCCTCTGCCACCTTCATGCTCCGTGGCCTGTCTCGGTTTGGGACATGAAGTCGCGCCAATTTTGCTGGAAGCGCGCAGAAAATTGCGAGTAACGGAAATGCGCGCGCCAGCGCGCATGGCCGCGCTGCCCCATTTCCTGGGCTCGCGCTGGATTGCTAAGCAGCTCGATGAGCCGCTCCGTGAGATCATCTCGACGCCCCAGATTTACATTATAGCCTGTTTCGCCGTCTAAATTAACCTCTTGCCCGCCGTCATGCCGCGAGGCGATGCAAGGCAGCCCGAAACGCATGGCCTCGATATAGGCGACGCCAAAACCCTCCTGGCGGCTCGGCATTGCCAGGACGTGTGCACGCTCCAACAGCCCTGGGATGCGCGCGGCCTCAACAAAACCGAGAACATCGATCGCGTGAGCCGCGCCAGAGTCGCCCGCCATTCGCTTGATCGACGCCAACCCGCTGCCGCCGCCCGCGATGACCAACCTGGCGCCCGGCACCACGGAGATGACGCTCGCCCATCGGTCGATCAGTTCATCATGACCTTTCATTCCCTCCGACGCGTCGATCCGGGCGAGAATGAGAGCGACCGGCGGCCCCGAGAAAGACGCTGCTCGTTCTGGCGGATCGTCCTCCTCGGTCGCAAGCCAGCAGACCTTTGCCTGCGGCAGGGGGCCGTGCATCTCCTCATGCCGCCGAAGCGTATAGCTCGTGTTGCAAAAGACAAGCCCGAGGCGGTTCAACGACTGCCTGTAAGCGGGCGACAGGCCGTGCCATACCTCCACGCCGTGAATCCAGGCTGCAGCGCTCTGGCTTGATGGCCCCCACCATGGGTGGGCGCGCGACACGCCCAGTGCATCATAAAGAGCTGCGCCGCTGCGCCATGTCATGCCATGGGCCAAGGCGGCGAACAGAGCCTTGTTGCCGGCGCAGCTTCGCACCCTTTTTCCCGCGACGGACATTCGGCCGCGGTCGAGGAGTGAGACAATCCTTGGCTCGGCGCCCGCGTCGGAAAGCGCGCGAATGGATAGTCGCGCGACCCTCGCAATCCCGCCCCCCGAGTCGGCGACAGTGCCTGTTCCAATAAAGCAGGTTTTTGTCACGGAACCTCCGGCTGAGCAGCTGCGTGAATCGCAAGGCCCGTTCGTGAGCCCGATCGGTCAAGGAAGTGGCGAAGCCAATGCTCGACAAATATTACGGCGAGGATCAAATAAGTGCCGTCGCGTTGCCCCGAAAGAGTCTCGTCGATAAGCAGACGCACTGCGGCAGGTGCAAAAACGCCCCGCTCGCGGAATGATCTGGACGCGACCGTGTCTTCAATGAATGTTCTGAGCGGCGGCCGCCTGATCCAGTTGCGCAGGGGCGCGCCGAAACCCGTCTTCTTCCGGGTGAGCACTGCTGGGGGCAAGCGATCCGCCATTGCGCGCTTGAAGATCCATTTATCAGCCAGCCCCCGCTGCTTAACCGAAGACGGTGTTCCTGCCGCAAGCGCGACAAGATCAGCGTCGAGAAAGGGCACACGCACCTCTACGCCATGCGCCATCGCCGCCTTGTCGTTGTAATTTAGATTATGGTCCGGCAAAAATCCATGCAGCTCCAGATCCAGCATCCGATCGAGTAACGCGCGTCCCTTCGTCTCGGATAAAGACTGAGCCAACCAGCCCGGCCCGGCGTGCGATGCGGCGCGAGCGAAATCCGGCGCGAGACACATGGCTGCGCCCGCCACGGGATTGAACTCGAACGCGCGCAGCAGGAACTCGTCCTCAGTGCCAGCCATCATGTAGCTCAGCCGAGACAGCCTTCGGCCGAGCGCTCCCCTTCCCTCCTGCCGTGCGGCGGCCGGCAGGTAACTCAGCAGGCCAGCAAGGGGCCCAAGACGCTGTCGCAGGACAGCCGCGCGATGGCGCCTGTAGCCGGTAAAAATATCATCGCCGCCAGTGCCGCCCAGCAAGACTTTAATGCCGTCGGCACGCGCCGTTTGCGCGATGGAAGCAACATAGAGCGCGGCAGGATCGAAGGTGGGTTCATCGAGCATAACGGAGAGGTTTGAGATCTCGTGAGGGGTCGGCTCGCACACCGGAACCATCGTCAGCGGGACGCCGAGCTGTTCGGCCATCTGGCGCGCATAGGCTGCGTCATCTCCGAATCCTTCGCTCGCCATTGACGCGCCCTCGAGGACGATGCAGTAGGTTCGACTAGGCGCGATGCCGCTCGCCACCATCGAGGCGACAATGGCGCTTGAGTCCACACCCCCCGAGAGAAAGGCGCCAAGAGGCACGTCGCTGACGCATTGCCGGGCGACAGCGAGATCGAAGGCCTCGGCTACCGATGAGGCCAGGTCTTTCGTGCTGCAATCGCCGTCGCTGCGCGCTGCGGGAGCGCCGTCCCACCATCGCAGGATCTCAGTAACGCCGCCTTGTGGCCTGCACCGGATAATATGCCCGGGCAGCAGCTTATGGACCGCCTTGAATGGGGTCGCTCGTCCTGCGCTCCATAAGTTAGCCAGGTAACCAAGGACTGCTTGCTCATCGAGTTGCGGATTGACTAGATGCGGCGCGAGCGCTTTCAGTTCGGACGCAAACACCAGCGTGTCTCCACGCGATTGACTGTAATACAGGGGTTTCACGCCAAACGCGTCACGCGCAATGATTAACTCTTGCTCATAAGCGTCCCATATCGCGAAGGCGAAGATGCCGTTAAGCCTCTTCAGAAAGGATATGCCATAGAGATCGTAGAGCGGGGCCAGGACCGCGGTATCCGAATTCGGGTTGAACGCATAGCCGTGAACTGTCAACTCTTTTGCGAGTTCGCGGAAATTGTAGATCTCCCCGTTGAAAACGACCTGGTAACGGCCAGAGCAGCTCGACATCGGCTGAGCTGCGGCGCTAGTCGGGTCAATGATTGCCAATCTTCTGTGCGCAAGGCCCACGCCTGCGGCCGGATCAAAGAAATAACCTTCGCCATCAGGTCCACGATGCGAGATGCGGGCAGCCATTCCGCGAAGCGCATCCATTGACATTGACCCGGCAAAACCCGCAATCCCACACATGCTAGCCGCCCCCTCTCTAGTTCTTTACTTGATCCGGCCGGGCAGTCAGGCGTTCAGGGCCGGTGCCGAGGCTGTTCTGTGTTTAGCCGCCTTTATCATTAATTTATCGATTTGGACGAGACAGAAGTGTCCCGCGAGCACGATAAACAATGGCCCAAAAATATCGGTGATTAAGAACCCGTCGACACGAAAGCCCATGCGTATACATAACATTACGACAACGAACAGGATCCAGCGCCCGTTGATCAATACCCAGAGGGCATATCGCGACATCAGAGCATAAATGAAGCCCAACGGTAGCATCAGGATGGGGAGTCCCCACCAGCCGAAGTTCCAATAGGCGTCAGCGAACAAGCCAGGAGCCGAACCAGAGCTACGGGATCCCCCCGCAAGTTCATTGAAATCCATGCCGATGTCTGTAATGGCGGGCTTTTCTTCCCATAGAAACCGAGGAATCGGAAGCACCCAAAGGTTTTCGAGCGTGTGGCTCTTGATACCGGAATTATAAAGGTGCATGGCGAACGCCGCCGCGTTTGTGTATGATATACGCGTAAACACACCTTGTTTCTGTTCCCCGTCCATAGGCCCGATGCTATTTTCATCTCCGAAATAGCTCTGAGTGATGTCGAAGCGATCGCTAAGCGTTCCGCCGTAGACGGTTCCAAAACGCCTGCCCGACTCATTCCGGGCGTAATCGCTGATTGGCACCAGGAGAGCCATAAGCAAAAACATACTGGCTGAACTGATCAGAATTCGAAAGCGATTAACGCCCTGGCTAAGGTAGCCGAGCATGAACATCATCGCCGAAATTATGACCGCTCCCTTGCTGTAGGTTAGAATGCTTACTCCCATGTCCATGAGAAGAAGAAATAGCACCAACGGAAGCATTTTCCGCTTGGCAAGCAAGGTGTAACGCGTCAGCAGGTAGATGGAGACGGGCACAAGAGAACTCAGATTGAGAACAACGCCCGGCAGCGCTTCGCCGCCTCCTTGGCCAATGGTATAGGGAATGACGAGCAACAGCTTTACCGCAAAACCGATTATAGCAAACGAAATGCCAACCCAGAAAAGACTCCGGATATTTTGCGGTGAATCTCTTCTAGGCGGTTTGAATAAGACGAGAGCAACATTTGCCCCCAATAAAGTTATCAATGCCGAAGCCGCAACAAGTAGATTAGTGTCCAATATCTGCTGATCCGTAACCGGAAAAAATAAATTAATGTACTCGCGAGTGGCCAAGCTTCCATATAAAGGCACGAGCGAGCCAATCCCGAAGTAAACGATTGTGGAAATGCGAAACCAGAACAAAGGCACCCAGAGATTGTTGGTATCGCGCATCGCGGAAAGGGTTGCTGAGAGACCGAGGGTGCCAACGAGCGCAACGGGCCCAACTGTATTGGTGAACATAAGAATGTCCACGTCTGTGGCTTGACCAAGCACAAGATAAAAAACGACAAGCGTCAACAATGCGACCAACTCCCAAGGCGGCGCGATAGGGACGTCTGAGGCTTGCGCTCGTGTCATTTTTTGACCGCACTTACGTTGGCACCGGATAGAGTCGCGCCGGCTGTGTCGCAATCTTTCCGGCAAAGCACCAAGACAACGACTGGGTCCCACGGTATCGTCTGATTATACGTTGCATTCAAAAAAGCCGAAATGAGGTCCCGTGCGGCATATTGCGCCCATCGCCGCAGCCGCTTGAAAAGACCGCCTCCATGCAAACGATATGCAGGCGCATAGCGCACGATCCGCCACGGTGTGTCCTGAATAAGTTGCTCGAAGACGCCCTGTGAGAGCTGCGAGACATGGGTTGCGTCACCATTTTGGGGCGCAAGGCCGAAGGGACTTTGGGCGTTTGGGAACCGTAGCAAGAGATGGCACCTTTCGGCAGCCAAAGCGGCGCAGGCGTGTAGGTAATGCCTGATTTCTCCCAAAGTAAGATGCTCAAAGACGTCGAGAGCGACGATTGTATCGAAGGGAGCGATAGTGGTCTTGATGTTTTCGAGAGTGGGCGGAAGCGTCTCGATTCCAGCGCGGGCCGCCGCCTCGACAAGCGAGGGAATGATTTCCACTCCTGCGACTTCCGCTCCCTTGTCACGGGCCCAGGCTAGGAAACTGCCAGAACCGTAGCCAACTTCAAGAAGCCGCCCGCCAGCAACCACGATGCCTCGAGTCTCACCGGCGAAGTATGCGTCATCCTCCGCCGAATAAGTGAACGGCTTGTCCCATGCCTTCCAGACTTCATAACCTGAATAGCGCGGGTGCACGGTACGTTCGTTCAGTTGCATGGCGTCCTTGTGCTTCACAAACGGAGATTGGAAAGGCTATAGCCAGCGCAAGCTCATGAGTGTCCGGCCTTGATCATCACGTTCAGCATCTCCTTCGCCCGGTCAAGGCTTGAGTAAGCGGAAACGAGACATCGCTCGCGTCCCGCGGCGCCGAGCGCCGAGCGAGTTTTGGGGTCGGCGATCAGTGCGGCCGTCTTGTTCAGAAGATCCTTGTCGTCGGTGAAGCCGAGATACTCCAAGCCGTCTTTGAAGTGCTGATCATGCTCATCCGTTTTCTCACCCACCATCGGCCGTGCGCATGCGGTGATCTCCATGGTGCGCTGCGTGATGCGATCGCGATTCAGCTTGCGTAAGAAACAGAGCGCTATCTTCCCGTGATGGAGCGCGCGCGTGTATTCTTCATTGAACGCTAGATCGCGCAGTGTAACACTTGGGTGTAGCTTCGATCCCGACCAGCCGGCGACAACCCCGCCGTAAACAACCACACTATGTCCCGCCTCTGCGAGACGATTAATGCTGGTGCAGCGCTCTGCTTCATATGCCCCCACGAACACGCAATCGAACCGTTCAAATTCGGGGCCGACCTCCTGCCGTGAAAGTGGTCTGTGAAGCTTGGGGTCATACGACTTTCCTATAGCGTAAGGAAGCCGTACTTTGGCTCCTGCGAGCTCCGCGATGTTGAACGTCTTAGTGGTAAAAAACACGTCCCAGTCGGGAAAGCTCGACCGGAGTTGCCAACTGAGATTGTGGGCGCCCATGATATCGTCCGGCGAGTAGAATACGAGGCTTCCCGCGCCGCTTCGGCGAAGTTCGTTCAAAGTTCGTCGCGTCAGGACGCGGCAGGAGTCCACAAACACAATGTCGGGTCTTTCAGCCGCCACCGCCTCGACAAGGCTGCGGTTTTCGCCAAGGCTGTCGATAGGCCAGCGCATTCTCCAGCGCACCCGGTGGTACAGTCCGTTTTTTTTCGTCGGGCGCGCGCACGTATCGCATCCGACCGCTTCGACGCCAGGCAGCGCTGCGAACGCCTCCAGACGTTGCGCCGTAGTAGAGCCTGGATAGAGAGGGCCAAAATAGAGAAGCTTCATGGAAAAAAGTTGCTCCAGTAAGATGAATGCGACAAGGCGTCGCTGGGCGATTTTACGCCATAAACTCCAGAAGGCGGCCAGCGGAAGCTTCAACTGTATAAGCGGACGCCGATTGAGCGGCGGGTTCGAATTGCCTTCCTGCGTCGGGTCGAGCGGACAGCTCAGTCATGCGGGCAATCGCGGCCGCGTTGTTCCCGTGCGGAACGAGAAAGCGCGCAAGCCGATCGGTGAGAAAAACCCGACCCGAGCCGACCGTATCGCTGGTGATGAGGCTCAGGCCAGCTATGAGCGCGTCCTGCGGCGAGACCTCCCAAGGTCCGACGGCGGCCAAATGTAGGAAGGTGTCGGCGGCAAAGAAATAGTCCTGGAGCTGACGGAAGGGGATGAATCCGAGAAAATGGATGTGCGTAAGCTGCTGGCCCGCGCAGCGCGCCTTCAAAGGCTCCAACAGAGGACCAGCGCCAAGGGCGATCAGATGTGTATTCGGGTTGCCGCCTGTGACCGCGGCGAAGCAATCGACGAGGTCCGACGGGCGTTCCCGGTCCACGAATTTAGTCGCAGACAAGAAAACATGGTCCTCGAGCGGTATGCCAAGTTGGCGCCGGATCGCGCGCCGCCGCGCCTCCCGCGTCGCGCGGTCTTTACGAAACTTGCGCTCATTCGTTGTATACGGAAACAGCACGGATTTGCGGCTCTCCGCCCAACCGTAGTAATTGGCCGTCAATGGGCTGACCGGCGCCATCACACCATAGCCGAAGCGGACGACCTGCTGCTCGAACGATAGCGCAAGGCCCGAGCGGGCAGTGGCTGAGATCGTATTCTTGTCGCTGCGAAGGGCGACTTCTATCCCCCGCTTGCGCAGCATGAGCGAAAGCCACAGTCGTTGTCCCTGGGGGATGTCGGAGAGGATCACCAGTCGCGGACGCAGCGCGATCAGGGCGGCGCGCACCGCCTCGAGGCCTTCACGGCGGCTATCCATCCAGCGACAGGGATAGACAGGGGCCTCCTCCTCGTTAAGATCCGGAACGACGCCCAGCTCGGGGTCGGGCATCATCCGCGATAGGCCGTAGTCGTTCCAATAGATGACCTCGCAGCAACCGGGGTCGAGCGTATGCAAGCGCGCATAGACCTGTTCGTCTAGCTGCGACACCTGGCGCTGCAGGACAACCAGAGAAGACATCAGGACTGCTCCTTGTGAGGCGCTGCGGCGGGGAAGACGTCTGTCTCGCTAATACGCGCCTGAGCCACACCACCGAGAACCTTGTTGAGGAGCTCGCGATTTTGCCCTACGGCGTCGCCCTCGCGCACAAAATTCTCGGCGAGTCGCCGCGCGCCGAGGCGCAGCTTTGCGCGCGCGTCACTGGCAAAGCTCGCGAATTCGTCGATCGCGCGCGCGAATGCGCCGGGGTCATCAAGCGGCAGATCCCAGCCCGCCGCATGGCGCTCAAGATCACGCCAGGGGGTCATATCCGAAATCAACGCTGGTACGCCGCAGGAGAGAGCCTCGAAGATAGTATGGCTGAAATTTTCGCCCTTGGTCGGCAAAAACAAAAGATCCGTATTGGCCATAACCCGCGGAACCGTGGCGTTAGCGATCTCGCCCTCATAGCTCACCACGACATTGCGCGGCAGTCCGGCAATGATCTGCTGGCAACGCTCCCAATAGGCCGGGTTTTCGCATGGGCCAAAAATGCGCAGCGCAACCCTGGCGCTCGTCTGCGCCAGAAGCGCGAGCCCATAGTCAAGATTCTTTACGGGCGATATCCGCCCCAGAAACGTCAACCGGCAAACCGGCTCCGTCGCCAGCGCATGCGGGCAAGGCTCAATCAGGCCTCGGATATCCGGCGCGACTAAATAGCCGCGCGCCCCCGGGAGGCCGCGCGCAATGTCCGCCGCCTCGCTTTCGGTCGAACCATGGAGCCAGATGTCGTGCAGCAAGCCGGTCCTGCGCGCCATCGCGCGCCATGCGGCCTTGCGGCCCGATTTGAGGCTCATCGCGCCGGAGGCGAACTCGCCCCGCGGCGACAGTATCGTCGGCCTGAGCGGCACGCGCCCAAGACGGCGCAGCAGCAGCGTCGGGATTGTGAATTCCCGGTCGAAAAAGCCGTTGAGCATCAGCATATCATGTGGTGTCGTCCGCAGAATCTCGCCCAGGTCGCGCGCGCCCTGAGGGCCGACCGATGCGTATCGGACCTTCACCCCGTCGCGCTCGGTCCAGACGCCGCTCGACCGCACCGCGTTTCGGACTCCGGAGCCCCGGTCCCTCGCCACCACGTGGAAAGAAAAATCATCAGACAGGGTTTCAGTCATCCCCCTGAAGCTCTGGTTCGGGCCGGTCGCGTCATTTCCCGGCCAAAATACGCCGAGCAGTGTAAGAACTATCGGTTTAGCCATGAGCTACCCCTCTTGCGCCCGAGCCGCTCTTCCAGCGCAAGGAACAAACGCGCGGGGTCGCGTGTTCGGCAGGCTCCAACACGAGCGAGATTGAATTCAAGCCGTCCGGCGTCGAACATGGATACCACTACCGCTCCCCTTACGTTTTCTAGAAGTGCCAGACCCAGCCTGGCGGCGCGGATCGCGCGGTCGAAAGGCATCCCGCCATAACCATGGGGTGACGCAGGCGCGGGCGGTAAAGTCGATGGGGCCCAGGGGAACGCATCTGCAACCCCACAACCAGCTGGTTCCCCCGAAAGCGCGCGCGACAGCGATATCCATGGCGGCGTGCCGAGATGGATCGAGGAGCTGTGCGCGGACCGGCTTGAGTGAGTCGGCGCTCGGCCTTGCCCCCCTGCCTCGAGCGCCAGCACGCGAAGGCCGCGACGCGCCAGCGTCACGGCCGCCGCCAGACCCACGGGACCGGCGCCGACGACATAAACGTCGTAGCGCCGCCCCGAGACCTGCGCCAGCTCGACCCATGCCGTCATTGCGGACCGGCCTCCACGTCGATCCCGTGCCGGGTCCTCAGGTGCGCCTTGAAAGCTTCAAGTCCACGTTGGCGGATGAACATACGAGCCTCGTCGATCTTGGCGTCGACGAGCATCCAGTTCCAGAAGCCCTGCAGGAAATGGAAGACAAAACCTTGCCGGCCATCGAGGAAACCGAGCCTGCCGAAATAGCGCAACAGAAAATAGAGGACGCAGCGCAAATAGAGCGGCGCGCGTGCAAACACCTTGTTGCGCAGGAAGCGCTTCAAGCCGGCCTGATGCGTCATCGACTGAGCCAAACGGCCGTCAACTGGAAACAGCGGTTGCTCGAGGCTGATGAAGTCGACCA
This sequence comes from Methylocystis sp., assembly GCF_051061225.1. Classification (GTDB taxonomy): domain Bacteria; phylum Pseudomonadota; class Alphaproteobacteria; order Rhizobiales; family Beijerinckiaceae; genus Methylocystis. The sequence continues at coordinate 21,233 of NZ_JBPFEB010000040.1, read as the reverse complement.
TCTGCCGAGTCGCGAAGCGATTGTGCTTCTCGGTCCACCAGGTGATGTCGTTGAGATTGTGATCGACGAAGTCCTTGTCGAAGTCGATGGCGTCGCCTGTGAGGAGAATGAGGTGCTCGTCCATCCAGCGCTGCTCCATGCGAGCGGCGCCGTTGCGCCAGAGTCTGAGCAGCGAGGTTGGATAATAGCCCCCCCATCTTATCCAGGCGTCGCGGAAAATGACCTTGCGCTTCAGCCGCACGCCGGTGACCCCCGCCGGCAGGTCCGGCAAGCGGGCGCGCATTTCCTCGATGAGCGGGGCCTCTAGATATTCGTCGGCGTCGAGCCGCATGACCCAGTCGCTAGAGATGGCGATTGTGTCCAGCGCCCATTGGAACTGGTCCGCCTGATTCCTGAACGCCCGCTGATGGACATCGGCGCCGAGGCCGCGCGCGATCTCCACCGTTCGGTCGGTCGAAAAGCTGTCCACGACGATCACGCGCTCGGCGAGCGGCAAAACATTACGCAGACAGCGTTCGATGTGGAGCGCCTCATTCAGCGTGAGGATGACGACCGTCAACGAAAGCCGCTGGGCGCCCATTGGCGCCGAACGACTCAGCGGCTGCGCGCCCGAATGGGAGGCGCCGACCCCAGTCACGGCCGCCTCCGGGGGAAGGCGAGTCGGCAGGGTCCCTTCCGCCGACTCGTTCATGACAGCGAGACCACCGCGCCGCTTCTCAGCGCTTCCTCGACGGCGAAAGTCGTCTCCGTCACTTTTGTTAGTTCGATCAGCGGAATCGGCGCCTCTCCGCCGTTCCGGACGGCGCTCATGAAGGCGGCGACGAGCGCGGCCTGTCCCTTGTCCTGAGCCGTCTTGGTCGTCGTCTGCTTGCCCTCCCGGGTGACGGTCAGCTGGCAGAAATCGATGAGTTGCACGACCCGGCCCGCAGCGAACGCCTCGATATATTCCTTCGCCAGCGCGGCGTCGCCCAGCGAGGAATAAACGATCGAGCCTGTCGACCCGTCAGCGAATTTGATCAGTATCGAGACCGCGTCGGCCATCCCCCCTGCGGCCACGGCCGACACTTCCGTGGGCAGGCTGCCGCACAGATATGTGAGCGCGTCGACGAAATGGCACACCTCGCCGACGATGCGGCCGCCGCCCTCTTCGCGCTGGATCCAGCTATCCATCGGTATGGCGCCGGCGTTGATCCGGTAGACCATGACGAGCGGGCTCGAGCGCGGTTCGAGCGCCTTCTTCGCCGCGACGAGGAGCGGCGCGAAGCGGCGGTTGAAGCCGACAGTCAACTGACCGGGCGAGGTCCTCGCGGCGTCCACCGCCGCCGCCAGTCCCGCGTCGTCCACGGCGAGCGGCTTCTCGCAGAACACATGCTTCCCGGCGTTCAGCGCGTCGGCGACGAGCGCCGCATGCGTATCGTGGCGGGTGGCGATGAACACCGTATCGATGTCAGGATCGGAGAGCGCGGCCGCCGGTTCGGTGGCGGCCGTGGCGAATTTAAACTTCTCGGCCGAATGGCCGGCGCTGATGCCGGTTGACGTGACTACGGTCGCGAGGCGCACGCCCTGGCACTTCGCAAGCGCCGGCAACAACACGCCCTTGGCGTAATTGCCGAGCCCGATGAAGGCGACGCTTGTCTCGCCAGACGACCTGGCGACGCGCTTCCCGGCCGCCGGAAAAAACTCGCGGACGATCTCGCCGGCGCGCTCCGGCGCATAGGTAAGGACCATCGCCAGATGCGGCTCGGAGCGCTCCATCACATTATAGGCCTGCTCGGCGTCGGCGATGGCGAAGCGGTGGGTGATAAGCGCTTTCGGCGTGACGCGGCCGGCGGCGACAAGATCGAGGAAGGCCTCCATGTTGCGCTGTTCGGTCCAGCGCACATGGGCCAGCGGATAGTCGTGACCGGCGATCTCGTATTCCGGGTCGTGTCGGCCCGGGCCGTAAGAGAGCGACAGCTTCAGTTCGAGCTCGCGCCGGTAAAAGGGCTCGCGATCGATCGTCATGCCGACAAGGCCCACCACGACGATACGTCCCTTGAGGCGGCTGGCCTCGGCAGCCTGATTGATTGGCTCGTTCGACTTCGAGGAGGCCGTGATGATGACGGCGTCGGCGCCATAGCCGCCCGTGAAGCCTGACACCGCCTCGGCGAGCCCGCTGCTGACCGCCGCGTCGGCGCCCAGTTTCAAGGCCAGGGCGACGCGTTCCGGATTGGGATCGAAGCCAATCACCTGGCAACCATTCGCCTTGAGGAGCTGGACCGTGAGCAGGCCGATGAGACCCAGCCCCATGACCAGCATGCGATCGCCGAGCGTCGGCTCCGCCAGCCGCACGCCCTGCAAGGCGATGGCGCCGAGCGTGACGAAACTCGCATCCTCTTCGTCGACGCCGAACGGGATCTTCACGGCGAGGTTCTTCGGCACCGAATTGAATTCTGCGTGGTTCGCAAGAGCCGCGCCAGCGCAGGCCACGCGATCGCCAACGGCGAAGCCGGTTACATTGCGCCCTACCTCGATTACGTCGCCGGCGATCGAATAGCCGAGCGGAATCGGCGTATCGAGCTTGGCGAACACCTTCTCGAGCGTCGGCTTCAACCCGTCGCGCTTGACGTTGCGGATCACGCGGCGGACGAGATCCGGGCGCGCCATGGCCTTGCCGGCCAGGGAGGAACGCGCCAGATCGATAAGCTGCTTCTCAGTGCCTGAGCTGATCAGGGAGGCGCGAGTCGCCACGAGAAGCGTGCCGGCGCTCAGCCGCGGCGCCGGCACGTCGGCCACCTTCAAGACGCCAGTGCGATAGCTCTGCACAACCTGCTTCATTGTCCATCCACCATGCGCGTCGAGGTCGCGATTATGCTAAGCGCGGTCGTCACGCCGGCCTCGCCCGGCGGCAACGGGACCACAAGCCGCCTGGTTGGCAGCTCGAGACCCATGTCCGGCCACCAAACGGCCGGTTCGACCACAATCGGTAACGATGCGCTCATGGCGACGTGCGCGCCATCCCGCTCGAGGCGCAGCGCGCGGCCGGCGCCAGAGACGCGCACCTCGGGGTGCAGGAGGAAGCCGACACGAGCCGCGCGGCTGGCCTTGCCCTCGATCCTGTCCGCAATGCGAAGCCCGCCGGCGTCCGCCGTCAGTTCGCGGACATGGCGCGGCCGCCCCGGCAGACGATCAAAGCCGTCGTGTGCGCCGTTCAAGCGGAAGCCGTCGTCGCTCGCCTCATAGGCAAGCACGCGGACGTTGGGCCTGCGGCCACAGCGGAAGGCGCCAAAGAAATCGGCCTGATCGGCGCCTTCGAAGAACAAAGTATTATGGCTCGCAGCCGTGCGCGCCCGCTGGCGCCGTTCGCCCGCTACATATTCGAACACGCCCTGATCGACGATCATGCGCCGCCCCGCCACGGACCATTCGAACGACAGCACATCGCCATGTCCATGGGCCGGGAGGTCATCCGGCGCGATCCGCCCGCAGTCGACAACGACATAGCTCGTCTCGCCGCGAAGGCCGAAGTAACCGGCGCCAGGGAGAGCGAAGACGCGCCGCGGCGCGACCTCGCGACCCCGCAGACAGGAATAGGCCGCGAGCGCAATATCGGGCGCATAGGCCATCGTCAGGCCGGCGTCGTTGAACAACGCCGGGCCGCCGTCTGGATGCGTCAGATCGGCCGTGACCTGCGCCATGCGGTCGAGCGCGGCGTCGAGCCGGCCCGACAGAGGATCGACGCCGAGCGCATGGCGGCATTCGAGAAGATCGCAGAAAACCTGCCCATGATAGGAGGCGGAGCGCTCATCGTGCATGCCGTCCGGCAAGATCTGCGTGTCGAGCTCGCGCGCTAGCAGCGCCACGCCGTCGCGGCGCCATCTATCCGCCTCGGGACCGGAGAAGAAGCGCCCGGCCCAGATCAGCGCCTTCAGATTCTTGACCAGGTGATTGCCGCCGAGGTCCGTCTCGAGATTGCGCGTCAGAAAGCGAATCTGCGCCGCGAGGCTGTTAATCATGTGCGCCGTCAACGTGGGGTTCAGGCGGCCCGCACGCGCGGCGATCTGCTGCATCCACACAACGACGCGCAAAGACAGCGCGTAGCTGTTCCAGCTGTCCCGCCATGCGTTCGGCTTCATTACCGCATTTGTCGCGAGCCAGCTTTCGACCAACGTTGCGAAGGCCACGTCGTCGACGCCTTCGAGATACTCCATGTAATGCAGATTCATGCGCCAGAGCTGGTCACTCTCGGGCAGTCCGCTGGCGTTCCAGTCGATGTCGCGCCCCATCGCTTCCGAGCGGCTCAGGAAGGTGAAAACATACCCGCCGTCACGGCGGTCGATCGCCGCTGCGCGGGGCGGCAGCAAGGGCGCAGGCGGATGAGCGGCGACTGAAGGCGCCGGTTCGCCTGCGGCCTTCGAGCCAGCCAGCCGGTCGCGCAATCGACGATGCAGGCTCAGTTCGGCGCGGCGCAGCAGCTTGGACAACGGCATGTGCCGCGCGAATTCTACGCCACGCGCGACGCGCGCTACCGGCCCGACCGCCGTCACGGCGCATTCGCCTTCTGTGCGCTCGCGTCGCCTGCCCGATCGGCGGCGTGGATAGCCGCAGCCAGCACATCGACGTAGCGGGCGGCGAGGCGTGCGCGGTCAAAATGGGCGCGCACATGCGCGGCGCCGCTGGCGCCGATCTCCTTCGCCAAAACAGGATCGTCCGCCATCCTCGTCACCGCCGCGGCAAGCTCATCCGCGCTCTCGGGCGTGATGGCGACGCCGGCGCCGGCCGCCTCCAGCAGCGCCTTCGCCTCGCCCTCGACGCCGAGTATGATCGGACGCTGCATGGCCATCGCCTCGAACATCTTGGAGGGAAGCACCTTCTTGAAGGTGTCGCTGCGCTTGAGGTGAATGATGCTGACGTCTGTCGCGGCCCACACGGTCGGCATGTCTGTCTTCGGCAGCTGGCCCATTATGCGAACATTGCCGAGACCGAGTTCGGCAGCGCGCGACGCGAGGCCTTCGCGCTCGGCGCCATCGCCGACCAGAAGGTAGACAATGCGCGAATCGTGCCCAGTCAGTCGCGCCGCGTCGAGAATCGTATTGAGTCCATGCGCCATGCCATGCGTACCGACATATGCGGCGACAAACTTGCCCTCCAGCCCCAGCGCGCGCTTGGCCGCTTCCGCCGCGGCGCTGGTTTCGACGTCGAACAGTGTTAGGTCGACGCCATTCTTGATGACCTCGATCTTGGCCGAAACGCCGCAACGCGCGCTGATGTGATCGACAAAGGAGTCCGTGACGGCGACGATGCGGTCGGCGCGGCGATAGGCGAGACGCTCCAGAGCTTCTAGCAGGCGAATGGCGGCCCCTTTGCGCATCGCGCCCACGGCGACAATGCTCTCGGGCCAGATGTCCCGGATCTCAAGCACCCAGGGCGCGCGCATCGCCTGCTGGGCGATGAGGCCCGTAAGACCGCAGAAGAGCTGCGGCGAGGTCGACACGACGACGTCGGGCTTCTTTTGCCCCGGGAGGGCCAGCATCGCGCTCGCCATGTAGGAGACGTAATTGAGAATGCGGGGCAGGAACCCTTCGTTGGCGGCGAGATAGGTCCACACCCGCACCACTTCGACGCCGTCGATGGTCTCGCGCTGAAACAGTCGGTTGCGATAGCCCGGGTAAAGCTTGCCAGCCGGATGATTGGGGGCGCAAGTGACGACTGTCACTTCGTGCCCGGCCTTCACCCATTCCCGGCAATGCTCAAAGGTGCGAGACGCCGGAGCGTTGACCTCAGGCGGAAAATAATGACTGAAAAACAGGATACGCATATCAGGCGCTCACGTGTCTATCTCGCGGCGAGGAAATCGAGCACATGCCGGACGATGCGGTCGGCCGCTTTGCCGTCCCACAGTTCCGGAATGCGACCGCGCTTTCCGGCGCCGTTGAGCGCCTCGCGGCTCGCGCGCAGGAGCGCGTCCGGCGCGCTGCCAACGAGCGTGTTTGTGCCTTCGGTTATGGTGATCGGCCGCTCGGTGTTGTCGCGCACGGTGAGGCAGGGCACGCCGAGCGCCGTCGTCTCCTCCTGCATCCCTCCGCTGTCGGTGACGACGAGCCGCGCCTCGCGCATCAGCCCGAGCATGTCGAGATAGCCCAGGGGCGGCGTCGCCAGGATTCGTGCGCCGGCGAGCTGCGGCGCAAGATCCGCCGCCTCGATACGGGCCCGCGTGCGCGGGTGCATGGCGAAGAGCAGCGGCAACTCGCGCGAGATTTCGACCAGAGCCGCGACAAGTCCCGCAAGCTTCGCCGGATCGTCGACGTTGGAGGGTCTATGCAGCGTGACCAGCCCATAGCCGTCACGCGTCGCGTCCTCGGCGAATTGGCCGCCGCCCGCCAGCTGCGCGATGGTCGCCCGCGCCGGGCGCGCACGGGCCAGATTATCATTCAGCGTGTCGATCATGACATTGCCGACAAAGCGGATGCTCTCGGCCGGGACGCCCTCGCGCTGCAATTGCGCGCCAGCCTCGCGCTCCGTGGTCAGCAGCAGATCGGACAGCCGGTCGGTAACGAGACGGTTGATCTCCTCGGGCATGGCGCGATCATGCGAGCGCAAGCCCGCCTCGACATGTGCGAGCGCGACCAGGAGCTTCGCCGCGACCAGCGCAGAGGCGACGGTCGAATTGACGTCGCCGACGACGAGCAACATATCAGGCCGGTCCGCGACGAGCAGCGGCTCGAGCGCGAGCATGATACGTGCGGTCTGCTCCGTGTTCGTGCCCGAGCCGACCTCCAGATTGACGTCGGGCGCACGAATGCCGAGCTCCTCGAAGAAGACGGCGTTCATGCTCTCGTCGTAGTGCTGGCCGGTGTGGATCAGCCGCACGGCGCAGCGTTCCGTTGCGTCGAGGGCGCGAAGAATCGGCGCGATCTTCATGAAGTTGGGCCGCGCGCCGACGACGCAGTCTACACGTCGACGGCCGGCCGGCGGGATCCCGGTCATAGCGTTAGGCCAGCACGAGCTTGCGCGAATGGACGCCCGCACGCCGGCAGGCGTTGCGCGTGTCGACGACCAGAGCGGCGTTTTCCACCAGGGCGCCGTAGTCGACGCAGTCATGGTCGGTGACGATCAGAACCGCGTCGTAGCCTCGCGGCAGATCATTGGACCATGGCCGACTCTTACGGCCCGTCAGAGCCGCATGCTCGCGCGTGTGCGGAATTACGGGCACGAAGGGGTCGTGGAATTCCGTCACCGCGCCGCGCGCCTCGATCTGCTCGATCAGCCGCAGCGCCGGGCTCTCACGCATGTCGTCGATGTTCTTTTTATACGCGATGCCGAGCACGAGAATTTTCGCGCCGTTGAGACCCTTGCGGCTGTGCATGTCGAGCGCCCAGGCGAGCTTGTTCGTCACATGCTGCGGCATGCTGGAGTTGATCTGGCCGGCAAGCTCGATGAAGCGCGTGGCGATGCCAAATTCGCGCGCCTTCCAGGTAAGATAGAAAGGGTCGATCGGGATGCAGTGCCCTCCGAGGCCCGGACCCGGATAGAAGGGCATGAAGCCGAAGGGCTTCGTCTTCGCGGCCTCGATGACTTCCCAAATATCGACGCCCATTGGCTCGTAGACTATCTTCAGCTCGTTGACGAGCGCGATGTTCACGGCGCGGAAGATGTTCTCTGTCAGCTTGACGGCCTCCGCCACGCGCGTCGAGGAAACGGGCACGGTGCTGCTCACGAAGGATGCATAGACAGCCTCGACAGCGTCGCGCGCGACCTGATCATCCGCGCCAACCACCTTCGGCGTGTTGGCCGATGAAAAGCTGGCGTTCCCCGGATCCTCGCGCTCGGGCGAGAAGGCGAGCAGAAAGTCGCGGCCGCAGATGAGGCCGGAGCGCTCGAGGATTGGACAAACCACCTCGGCGGTTGTGCCAGGATAGGTCGTGCTCTCGAGCACGATCAGCTGCCCCGGACGCTGGTGCTTTGCGATGGTCTCGGTCGTGGCCACGACAAAGGAAAGATCCGGCTCGAGATGCTGAGTGAGCGGCGTCGGGACGCAGATGAGCAGCGCGTCCGCCTCGGGCAGGCGCGAAAAATCAGCCGTCGCCGTGAAACGTCCGCTGCTCATGACCTCCTTGATGCTCTCATTGGGAAGATGATGCAGGTAGCTCTCGCCGCGATGCAGAGCGGCGGGCTTCTCGGGATCGATGTCGAAGCCAAGCACCTCCACCCCGGCGCGCGCAGCCGCAAGACAGATCGGGAGACCCACATAGCCAAGCCCAAGCACGCCAAGGCGACCCCGCTTCTGTCTGAATAACTCCGCGATCCCTTGGACAGGTGACATGTTTTGCATCCTCAATAGACCTCTAGCAGGCTGTTGAAAAACCCCTCGCGCTGGCGACGCTGATATGATTCCCTTCGCTTCAGGCAAGGGGGCGTGGAATGCGCGGCGGGGACGAGCGGTCTGGGGCGCTGTTCAGCTATGTCGACATCGAGGCGCGGGTTCCGAGTTCGCACCCCCTGCGGGTGATCCGCGACTTGGCGAACGAGGCGCTCGCCGGTCTGGCCGGGGAGTTTTCAGCGCTCTACGCCTCGACGGCCGGCCTTCCATCCCGCCGGAGAAGCTGCTGCGCGCAATGCTGCTGCAAGCCTTCTACTCGATTCGCTCGGAGCGCCAACTTATGGAGCGGCAACCGGTCCGCGCATGGTCATCAGATCATGCAAAACTCGAGGGCGGGGAGTTTCCATCGCATTCGACGCGCGAAAGGCAAAGGCGCCTTAAACTCCGCACATGTTGTTTTTCTGAACCGCTATTCGCCAGCTTAAAGCGAGTTCGACAACCGGCGCTTGAGTCTACGGGCAAGGTGAACGAATGGTCGGATGGCTGAATATTTCTCGAAATGCGCGGCGATGCGGCCGGCGAGCGGACCGTGGTTGTAGGAGAGCGCTTGGCCGATGTGGCGAAAGGCGTCGAGTCCGACAATATCGGCGATGAAGTAACGGGTCTGAGCGTTGACACGCTGCGCGTAATCGAGCTCGGTTTCCCACATCCGGCGGCTTTCCTTATACTCTCCGATTGTCTGAATGAATAGGCGCCGCTTGAGATGCGGCCAGTCTGTATAGGCGTGATCGCCGACCATCTTAACTTGACGACGAGGATCATTGTCGAAGATACGAACGGCATCGTCTCCGACTTCGGCGCGGCGGCGCTCTCCCAAGCAGCGGGGATGCGGCCGACAGATCACCAGCCCCACGTCGTTATTTGTCTCCAGCACAGCCACAGCGCGTCGTAGGTAATTCGGCGGCCCAACGCACACCCAATCGTCCTGAATGTGAAGCAGGTAGTCGCCACGTGAAGCCTCAATGCCCTGGTTCACATTGGCTCCCATGCCGCGATTGACGGGCGAGAGCGCGCAGACATCAAAACCCATCTCACGGATGGCCCGCTGGGCCTCTAACGGGCTCCCATCATCCGCGACGACAAGCTCGAGCCGATCACGTGGATAATCTGTGTTCGACAAAAATGAAGTTAGGGTCGGCCCTAATGTTACAACCCGGTTGTAAGTGACGAAAACAACGGAGATGAGAGGAAGCTGTCGCCCTCCAGCGCTGTTGTCTCTCTCCTCAGGCATAGGAATTGCTCTCGTCAAAGCTGCCGCAATAGCCGTCAAACCATGAAAGCGCCGGTTCTCTGACAAGTAGATAATTCGCTTCGAAGTAACGCTCGAGTTCAGGATGCCAAGATTCATAAATATCGATGCGTCCATGCGATCGCACTTTAGCGAGACGATAGGGCAATCCCGATATCAGATCGAAGGCATCCTTCAGGAAAGCGCGACCATGCACCCAGCGATGATTATACTCGAACTGCAATACATCTATCCGCCCGGCCTCCAGTAACGGACGCGCGCCGGCGATCACTTTCATGTCGTGGCCCTCAGCGTCACATTTCACGAAATGGACGTGTTTAATTCCTGTCTCCTCACAGAAACGTGTAAGCGTCTCGAGCCGCACCTTGCACCAGCCTTCGCTTGGCTGACCAGCGCGCGGGTCGAAATGAAGCGTGTTGGTCCCGCCAGTTATGCTCGTCAACGCCATATCGGCGCAACCGGGCGTGTCCGACAGGCCGTAGCGATGCAACCGGACGCGCGCTCCTTCCGGGGCTGTCCGAAGTTCTCTCTCGAAGCGATCGGCTGTCATGGGCACCGGCTCGAAGGCGTCCACTTGAATCCCTCCGTCGGCGAGCCGCGCAGGTGAGGCTTGCCTAAGGAGAGATAAGGTCCACTCACCCCTGTTCGCGCCGACATCCAGAACCTGCATGGGCGTACTGGGCGGTATTGCAGCTAGCACGCGCTGTTGCAAACTCGCCTCCCCGTTACTTGAGATCTGCGCCGAAAGTGGTTCGCCGCGGGCTTTGGCGTACACCTTTCGCCCCAAGCGCCAAGATATGCGGCGCATTGCATCTTTCTGGAAAGACTTCATGTCCTGCTCATGTATATGTTTTTTCCGCGTATCCGGAGGCGGGCCCCGGGTGGCGAGGAAGTTCTCTGTAGGTGCGTCCTAAAAAAGACGACGCGGCGACGGCAATGCTTGGTTTCCGGAGGATCTTATGCAAAATGCATCAGCTAAGCTGTGTCCTTATGCATTATGCAGCTATCCTTGGCGCAACAAACGAAGGGAATTTATCAACCGGTTTAGAATAGCCTGCGTCATTGGGAAGAACGTAACGAGCTTCAACGCAACAAAGGGCAACAACAGGCGCGATGCGGGATCCACCTCTTCCCTTCGCCTTAGGGCCCGGTTCAAAGCCTCGATATCACCTGCGCGAAAAGCAGCCTTTGCCATTATCGACAGCGCTGATTTCTCGCCCACCAATGTAAAATCGTGGCGATTACCATAAATCAAACGAAGATCTCTAAAAATATCTGCTACTCCCTCCATAAACTTGACAGTCGACGAGAGCCCCGATCTCGTTACGGACCCCGGCGCGATACGGTATACTGACATAACTCTATCAATGTAACCGATCTTCCAATTAGCTGCGCAATAAAGAGCCAAAGGTAGGTCCCCTGCTGAGTAATGGGGGTTAGCAAGAGGAGAAGATAGGAATTTATCGATTACCTGTTTTCGATAGATCGTCGTGCAGGTCCGAACAGAAAGCTTGCGGAGAAGAATCGCGAACATATCGCCGCTCAAAGCTGCTTCGGCTACTCCATGGTGAGCACTAACGACGTCGAGACACCAAATGTTATTGCGAAGAGTTGCATTCCTGAAATCAGTATGGACCATCCCCATTTCGGGATTTTGCCGCAACAAATCAACCTGCAGATGCACCTTAATTGGATCACACCACCAGTCGTCACCTTCGCATAGGCCGATGAACTCGCCGCGACAATGTTCTAGTGCACGAAAAAAATTGGGCATCATGCCCACGTTGCTTTCACCGGTGATAATTCGCACACAATGAGGGTGACTTCCTACATATTTCTGAGCAATGGTGCGCGTCGCGTCGGTTGAGCAGTCCTCAGCGACGATAAGCTCGATTGGGAAAGCGAAGACTTGCGAGAGAACACCTTCGATCGCCTGCTCGATATAGTCCTGGTGGTTATAGGCAAGCATCACCACCGAAACGACCGGAGCAGAATACAGCTCCTTGGGATTCGAGATCTCAATCATGCCCGGTTCTTGGTAGCACGCAAGGCCAATCGAGATTGGTACGAGGTCAAAAGCAAATCCCGTAGGTCACGATACCCCGGCAGATTTAAAATCACCGCCAAAGCGGGAAACACTACCGCTCCGATCAGAATCTCAACAACCAGCCGCTGGAACGGCGAGAATCCGAACAGAAAGGGATGCACCACCAGAACGGCACAAGCCATGGCCAAGGCGCTTCCGACCGAAGGCGTCACGTCTCCGATCTGCCGAAGAAGGCCGTACCCGGTGAGACGATGAGAATAAAACGCATTAACGTAGTAGGCAAAAAAAGACGCAATTAGCATCGCCCAGGCAATTCCAGTTGCGCCCTCCCTAGCCGCAACAAGCAGCGCCAACAAACCCACCGATTTTTTAACGAGCTCCAATCGGAAGAACAGGTTGGAGCAGCCCAGCGCTATCAAAGCTTGCAAATTGATGACGTGAAGCGGCATAAGGAGTCCGGATATACACAGAATTTGTAAAATCGGCACACATGGGCGCCAAGGCTCCCCGAATGCCGTCAGCACGAATGGATCGGCGACTGCGGCGAGCCCCAGCATGGTCGGCGCATTGATTAGCATCGTCGTCTGCACCGAGAACTGCATGGTTTCGGAGAGCTGTTCTCGCGAGACGGCCCGCGAGAAGAGAGGAAACGCAACCCGTGAAATAATGCTATTCAGCATGGTGCTCGGCAACTGAGCAGTTGATTGCCCTCGCCCGTACAACCCGACCTCGCCCGCTCCATAAAGACGGCCGATTATCAATGTGTACCCCTGATTAAAAGCAACGTCCAGAAGCGCCGACGCCAACATGTAACCGCCAAACCCGAACAGGCGGCGTGCGGAAGCAAGGCTTATGATCGGCTTCGGTCGCCAGCGGCTTTGCTGCCATAGCATAAGCGTCGTCGCAGCGCTCGCGGTTAGGGTCTGCGCGGCCAATGCCCACACCCCAAAACCATGCCATGCAGCGCCGATCGCAACGCCGCCTGAGAGAAGCATTGATACTACGCTGGCGATTGTTACGGGGCGAAAGTCCAGCCGCCGAGTAAAGAGCGCCTGCTGGATAGACCCGCAGGTTGCCACAATCAGGTTGACTCCCATCGCTCGCGCAAGCGGCTCAAGCACAGGCTTATCAAAAAGCGCAGCGATCGCCGGAGCGATGAGCCACAACACGGCGGCGCCGATGGTCGCTGCCGATAAGTTGAACCAGAAGACGGTTGAGAGGTCGTCGTCTGCGACATCTGGCCGCTGTATAAGCGCGGAGGACATTCCTCCTTCTGCTAGCACTCCGGCAACCCCTACGAACAGCGCGAGAAGAGCGACGGTGCCGTAGTCCGAAGGTAACAGCAGGCGTGCCAGCACAACCGAGATTGCGAACTGAACGCCTTGCCGCAACAAAATATCGACCACACTCCAAAATGTCGCCGAGACTGCTCGCGTCGCTGTCATGTCCGCCGCTCATCGAACCGACGCTGAAGCTTGAGGAGATCGTGTTCGCAATCGGAATAAAAACTCACAGCTCTACTTTCAAGGGATTGCCGATCATTTTGCTCTCGCCAAAAAGCGATCTGCCGAACTGCCGGTAAACCTTTGCATCACGTCTTCCAACCCGCTTCGCGATTTTACGATGCGGAGGACACCGTCGTCTCGGGTGATTGGACGCCGGGCACAGAAGATAGAGATCAAGCAAGCGATCCGATCACCGAACATCGAGAGTGTGCTTGTTGCGCGCGGGCTCGATATGCTGCCGGCGATAGCTACCGCACATCGGGTGAGACCGCGGCTCTCCCGATGAGTATGCGACCCATAGCTCTCACTCCATAGAGCGGTCTGTCAAGCAGGACGCGTCCATTACTTTCTATCACAATCGACGTCGAACCAATTCTGCTCCAGGCCGCGCCGCATCTCTCCGCGCGAAAGCGCCATAGAATCTCAAGTGATCGCTGCGCAAACGCTTCATAGGCGATACCTTGCATGAGATGCGACGGGCAAGCCAGCTTAGCGCATGTTGCCTCGAACTCCCAGCTTAGCGTCCGCAAAGGTCTATCGTTGTTTGCAGCGACGCTTGCCAAGTCATGAGCAGACGATCATCGCAATCTTGCGGGGTTTCTCTTTTAAATTCGATACACATTGCAGACGAAAGCGTCAATACTAAGGCACAGCGGTTCAATTATAACAGGCCGCACGCGCCACCCGGAAGTCCTCTTAAGCGAGCCAGCGCCCAAAGCTACGCGCCAGCCCGGCGCGGGGGCGGAACCAGAAGCGCGGAAGCAAATGCAAAGAACACGAGAATCGCATCTGTGCGCAAAGCATAGTCGACTAGTTCGTGAGCCATGAGCAGCCCTATCGACACCGTCGCCGCGCGTGCCATGAGAAGATTAGCGTCAGGGCCGAATCGGCGCCAGACGTCGCGGGAGCGATGCAAGAACCAGGCGCCAAAACAAAAGATGAGCGAGACGCCCGGGGCGCCTGTCTCAAGCGCAAACTCCAAAAAATCATTGTGAGCGTGGTTCGCGTAACGATCCGGCACGAGATCTTCCAGCCGTTCGATTGACGCATAAATCGGCACGAATGAACCTATCCCTGTTCCCAACGGCGCCGCTGAAAGTGCTGCCTTGGCCGTGACGCGGGCAAGCGTAACGCGGGCGTCCGCGAAGGGGTCATCTTCAAAGCGCGCAAATGTCCTGTAAAGGCCATACTGCAGACCGAGCATCAACGCGAGGACGGCAAGGAGAGCAAATATCCCACCGGCTCGCGTTCTGTCGCCAGAAATGCTCCGCCACGGCTGAAGAGCCATAGAGCCAGCAAGCGCTATCATCAGAAGGATTACGCCAGCGCGTGAGCGAGCCATGAGCGTCGCAACAATCAAGGCGAAAACCGCGACTCCAGCCGCCAAGAGCTTGATGACCGCGTGGCTGTCGTATTTATTGTCTCGCAATGAGAGCGACGGGGTCAACGCGCCGATCCAGGCTGCGGCAAAAGGAATCAGACTGTAAAGAAGGGCTGCCTCGTGATTGCGGTTGTTGAATAAGCCCACCGACTCGATCGCGCCTCCGGGGCTATCGTGACCCTGAGATAATTGAAGCAACCCGACGAAGGCGTTGGCGATACCGAAAGCGAGCGGCACTAACGTTAGAAGAAGCCGTTCCGGGGCTGACAAGCTTACGACACTTAAAAACACAGCCAAGGGCGGCAATAGGGTCAGCGCTCCAATGAGCGTCGCTTCCGGAGTCACGCTCATAGGAGCCCATCGAATGGCAGCCTCTATTGTGCCGAGCCCGGTTACCGCCTTTTCACGAAAAGGTAGACTGGTCCAAATCGATGGCGGCAACGGGATGAGTTGAACGACCACTAACAGGGCAGCCGCCGCGATCAACCAAAGCGCCAGCTTAGCCGTCGGTTGCATTGTGCGCCAGTCGAGCTGTAAGAGAGCCAATAGAAGTGTTGGCAGGGTAAGGACCTGTATCATCGAGTTTGTCAAATACACATTGGCGGCTCCACCCCCCAGAAGCAGACCGATGCCGAGTGCGAAAGCCGAACTGTAAGACAGCGCGCTTACGCGCCCAATTCTAACAGCGCCTAGTCGTCTGATGATCGTTGCGCCAAAGTTCATAAAAGATGCCTCGATGCAGGGGTCGATCGCCGCATGACTGGCACGTTCTGCACGGTTTTCGTCGAGAAGAAAAGATCGTTCGATTTTCACACAGAGAGGCGTATTCCCGTCACAATCTTGTCCTTCTATGTAAAAATAGGATTGCCGTACATTAAGCAACATTTGGGCTGATGTATTCGGCGGCAAAGGGGGAAGGCAGATAAGGCAAATGATTGACTTGCATAGCCATATTCTGCCCGGCATCGATGACGGAGCGCCAGACATTGCAACATCATTATCGATGGCGCGGGCGTGGGTAGCTGACGGCGTCTCGACGGTGGCGTGCACGCCCCATATTCTGCCCGGTCTCTTTCCCAACACTGGGCCAGATATTCGCCAGGCAGTCATTCAATTGCAAGATCGGCTCGACGACGCTGGCATAGCGCTCAAGCTAGTGCCGGGTGCCGATAATCACGTCACTCCGAATTTTGTCGACGGGTTGCGACGCGGCCATCTCCTGTCCCTCGCAGATAGCCGTTATGTTCTTGTCGAGCCGCCTCACCATACGGCGCCGCCGCGTCTTGAAGATCTCTTTTTCAACATCATGGCGGCTGGCTATACACCGATCCTAACCCACCCTGAGCGCCTTACTTGGATCGAGTCGGAATATGACTTGATCGTCTCTCTCGCAACACGCGGCGTGTGGATGCAAATCACTGCGGGCGCCTTGACAGGCTCTTTTGGGCGGAGCCCTAGATATTGGGGTGAGAGGATGTTATGCGAAGGGCTAGTGCACATTCTCGCTACTGATGCGCACAACATCGCGTCTCGGCCACCTGTTCTTTCGCAAGGTCTCGCTTATGCGGCGCGCCTCGTGGGCGATGAAGAGGCAGAGCGCCTTGCCAAGACGAGGCCACTCGCTGTGCTCGAGAATCGGCCGCCGTCGTCCGTAGCGCCGGCGGTTAGTTCAATAAGAGAGGGAAGAGACCATGCGAGGCGCGCAGTTGAAACAAAGGCTATGGCGCGCTCTATGGATGGCCGCTCTCATTCTGGGAGTGGCTCTCTGCGCTGGCTGCAACGAATATTCTCCTAGCGGGATCGATAGCGCGCCGCAGCGTGCAATCCATGCAGAGGGTACCAAACTAGACGAGCTGGCCCGCGCGTCGGCCCCCTACATCGCGGAATCGACGCCAGGCGCGTCTGCCTATAAGATTGGTCCGCTCGATGTTCTTGAAATCAGTGTGTTTAAGGTCCCTGAGCTAACCCAAAGCGTGCAGGTCGCCGACAATGGCCTCATCAACCTTCCCCTCGTCGGTGATATCCAAGCTTCGGGAAAAACGCCCTCGACGCTTGAGACCGAACTGCGCGGCAAGCTCAATGGAACCTATATCAAAAATCCTAGCGTTCGGGTCTTTGTCAAAGAGTTTAACAGCGCGCGAATCACGTTGGATGGTGAGGTCAAAAGTCCCGGCGTTTACGCATTACGTGGGTCTCCCACGCTCCTCGCCGCTATTTCTCTCGCCGGTGGGCGCGATAAGGATACCGCCTCCTCGGAAGTAATCATTTTCCGGGCTAACCCAGACGGCACCCGATCTGCGGCGCGCGTCGATCTCGCCGCGATTCGATCGGGTGCCGTGGTCGATCCGATTGTGCAGGCTGGCGATGTGATCGTTGTCGAAGGCTCTACCTCGAAATATGTCTACAATACCCTCAAGATGATCGTACCCTTTACATCTCTGGGCACCTTGGCGTTCATGGCGACGTAGTGTGCGGGCGCTGATCGAATCACTTCACACCGGCACCCTAAGGTAAAGCTCTTGGACACAGCTGACAATGCGTGACGCGAACACAGATGCTCTTTTGCCTGCGACCCACAGTGCCCCCGGTAGTCCAGCGGACGGGGACAACGGATGCCGCCATGGTTATGGCGAGCGCATCGCCCCCAGCTTCGAGGCAACGGCCGAGAACGGCTTCGATTATCGCGAACACCTGCGAGTTATTCTCAAGCGCAAAAAGGTCATTGCGGTTACGACCGTCGGCGCGTTGTCGCTTGGCTACCTCTGGTCGCTTTTGATCCTCCCAGTTTATACAGCCACTGTAAGACTACAGGTCGATCCGGAAGCAAAAATCGTCGAAAAGGGGGACATCAATGCAGGCGATCCCCGGACTTACGATTACATGAAAACACAGCTCGAATTGCTTCAAAGCCGTAACATGGCCGAGCGTGTCGCCGCAATCGCTAATTTTTCTGGGGGGGCGGAACAAGAAAACTCTAGTAGTCTCTCACTATCCATGCTGCTAGGCGGAAAGTCGAAGTCCCACCCGCCCGTTGCCCCGTCGAGAAACGACTTGGGCGTCGGAAGGGTCCTTGCGGGGCGCGTTGTCAAACCAATTATAGGTTCGCGATTAGTTGACATAAGCTTTACCGATCCTTCCCCCCAACTGGCGGAAGGTGTGGCGAACGCCTTCGGAGAAGCCTTTATCAATTTTAATCTTGACAAGCGCCTTGAAAGCAACGCTTACGCCAAAACTTTCCTCGACGAGCAGATCAAGCAGCTTAAGATAAGGCTGCAAGATGCCGAAAAGACAATGATTGATTTTGCTCAAAAAGAGAAGCTGATTGCATCAACTGGCAGAGACTCCGCGGAGCCGACCAATTTCGGACAGGTCAGTGCGGCGCTGGGCGCGGCTACGGCTGAGCGCATCAAAACCGAGTTGCAATGGAAGCAAGTTGAAGCGGCAAACGCAATCAACCTTCCACAGCTCCTTACGAATGCCGCGATTGCTCAATTGCGCTCAGCGAGAGGTGCGCTAACTGCAGAATATCAGGAAAAAGCGAGCACCTACGGGCCCGGCTACCCGGCTATGACGGAGATCAAAAACAAAATCGCTGAAATCGACCGGCAGCTTGCCGCCGAAGTAAAAACAATCAAGGCATCTTATAAGGCCGCATATGAGGCCTCACTCGCCCAAGAACAGGAGCTTAAGAGAGAGGTCGAAGCGACGCGCAGCGAAACGCTCGACACGCAAAAGCGCAGCATCCAGTTCAACATTCTCAAACGCGAAGTGGATACCTCACGTGCGCTTTATGAAAGCTTGTTGCAGCGTTTCAAGGAAGTCGACGTCGCCAGTGGCGTCGGCGTCAACAATGTCTTTGTCGTGGATAAAGCGGTGCTTCCCAGCGCGCCGTCCTATCCAGTCCGTTCTACCTTTCTTCGGAACGCGTTGATCGCGGGCCTACTCGCGGGCATCGGGCTTGCCTATCTCCTCGAACGTCTCGACGACGTAATCCACTCCAGCGACGAAGCCGAACGTCTATCGAGACTTACCACACTAGGCATCATTCCGAGGGTAAAAAACCTGGAAGAGGAGATAAGTGACCCGAGATCCGGCGTATCGGAAGCCTATCGTTCGCTTTGCACTACTCTACAGCTATCCACTGCGGAGGGGCTGCCAAAAGCATTGCTCATCACAAGTTCGATGCCAGGAGAAGGAAAATCCCTCACCGGTCAACTGATCGCCAAGCATTTCGCCGCGATGGGCATGCGAGTGCTTCTCATTGACGCTGATCTTCGCAATGCGTCATTGCATAAAAAGCTCGGCCTCGATAACAGCTGCGGCTTGAGCAATTTTCTGACGAGCGGTTGCACGCCCACCGATGCAATTCAGAGAGTGGGCGAC
Source organism: Methylocystis sp. (assembly GCF_051061225.1). Lineage (GTDB taxonomy): Bacteria > Pseudomonadota > Alphaproteobacteria > Rhizobiales > Beijerinckiaceae > Methylocystis. The sequence goes on along the minus strand of NZ_JBPFEB010000040.1, from coordinate 2,309 downwards.
AAGCATCAGTTTTTCTTCATGTCATCAGGACCGCTGCCGCCGAATTCCGCCGAGCTTCTCGGAAGCCAGCGGTTGCGGTATCTGATAGATATAACGACACGGGCGTTCGATCTTGTGATTGTCGACGGCCCGCCGGTGATGGGCCTTGCCGATGCGCCGCTTTTGACGCGCTCAGTGCAGGCGACGGTATTTGTCGTAGCGGCCAATCAGACACGCAAGCCGGCGCTACAATCCGCTCTCAAGCGCCTAGCGGTTGCTCGGACCCACCTCCTCGGTCTTGTCCTAACGAAGTTCGACGCCAAATCGGCTGGGTATGGGTATGGGTATGGGTATGGGTATGGCGGAGCCGGATACGGGCAGGTTGGCGATGACGATAAACTCGCCTCTCTCGAGAACGGAAATTTGCAACTGGAACATGCCGAGTTTGCAGACGATGGCGATGCAGTAGGCGCAGCGACGGAAGCAACTGGAAAGCAGCAGAAGTCGCGTTTCTCTGAAATGCTTGAGGGTCTCGCCAAACGCTTCCCCTCAGCCTGAAACTCTGATGGTAAGAAAAGCGGACCGGACACAGGCTTGCTCTGATATGCGAGGCCAAGGCAAAATCCCGGCAAGAGCGCCTATTTTCGCGATCGTCGCCGCCGCCTGCTATCTCATCATAAGCCACAGCGTTCCAGAGGGGCTATCGGAGTATCTTCCCGAGGTTTCTCTGCGCCTGAACAGGCGCAATCCTGAGTCTGTTCTGAAAATTTCGGAGCAACTCATCATCGAAGAAAAGGAACGGCGCGCCGAGGTCGAGCAGGCAAGACAAGAGACGTCGCAAGAAGCTCGCAAGCCCCTCGACCCTACCCTGCGGCAACGGATTGTTGGCGCGCTTCAAGTCGCACCCTTGAATGCACATGCATATCAGTTGCTTGGTCAGCTCTCTGAACTAGAAGATAAACCCAGGACCGCCAAGCGATTGATGACGATTGCTTCGACGCTCTCCCGGCACGAAGTCAGAGCGCTTGCTTTCCTGATGCGCGAACGCCTTTCGGAGAACGATTCCAGGGCAGCGATCGGCTATGCGGATATCTTGATGCGCAGCAGCATGTCTGCAGGGTCTGATATTGCGCCGATTTTGGCGCAGTTGTCGGAAATTCCGGCAGCTCGCGAGGAATTGGTAAAGCGCCTCGGTGAAAACCCCCCGTGGCGAGCGCAGGTGCTCCGCGCATTTGCCTCGCTTCGTATCCATGATCCGCGGGCGCCTTATGAATTATTTTCAGCATTGCAAGCGAGTCCGCACCCCATTTCAGAAAAAGAGCTCGCTGGTTACATAAGGTATCTTTTTAAACTGGGCGCGTATCAATTTGCTTATTCCGCATGGGCACGGTTCCTTCCCGAGAGTGACATCCACTATCTCGCACATGTTTTCAACGGTTCGTTTGAACGCAATCCGAGCGGCATGCCTTTTGACTGGGGCTTCGGAACGGGCCGTGAAGCAAAAGTAGGCATCTTTGCACGCCCAGATAACAGCGCTCAAAGCGCCTTATGGGTCTCTTTCGGTCGGTCGCGTGCCCAATTCCCCGCCATCAGTGAAATCCTCGTTTTGAAGCCTGGCGCCTATCGTTTTAAGGGGATCTATCAGGGAGAACTGCGCGCGCGTCGCGGACTGCAATGGAGCGTGACCTGCGTCAGTGGCCTGCGTGCGGGCGAAAGTGATATGCTGGTCGGGCAAATTCCCACGTGGCGAGTTTTTTCTTTCGATATACTTATCCCGGCAGATCGATGCCCGGCGCAACATCTCCAGCTATCCCACATGGCTCGCAGCCCGTCCGAGCAATTGGCGTCAGGCTATATGTGGTTCGATGATATTGAAATCATACGCGCCGAGGATGCCCCGCCGCTCGATCAGGCACCCCCGCCACAGTGAAGGTTCAGTCTTCGGCTGGCTTCAGTCGCCTCCAGCCCTTTTCAAGTTGGAAAGGCCCCAAGTGTCAGCGCCCTCTTTTCCAGCCAATTCGCATATCTCTCTTTCAGGCCCTTAGTATCTGTCCGAAGAAAAGTTGAGTCGAATGAGTCGGCTATGATTCAACGAGGCGATCTGATTCTTTTGGGGATTGCCCAATGTGGACGAACGAAAATCGCGCCCGCTATGATCGCAGCAAGTTGCGCTATCCCAGCGTTCTGACGTAAGCGCTCAACGCCTCCCGTGTAGCGGACTTACGCTTGGACGCCGATGATTGGTTGCCCTGGATTCGGGTGATCGACATAGGTCTGAGCATATGTCTGGAGATAGAACGTTTCAGGTTTTGGATGTGAGCCCAGCGCGA
>NZ_JBPFEB010000039.1:0-76934 GCF_051061225.1 Methylocystis sp. | reverse complement strand
CCCGGATACGCCTCGCGGCCCGGCGGGCGGCGGAGCAGGAGCGACAGCTGGCGGTAGGCGACGGCTTGCTTCGAAAGGTCGTCGTAGAAGCAGAGGGCGTGGCGACCGGTGTCGCGGAAGTACTCCCCCATGGTGACGCCGGTGTCCGGCGCGAGGAACTGCAGCGGAGCCGACTCGGTCGCCGTGGCGACGACGACGATCGTGTAGCTCATCGCGTCGTACTCTTCCAACGTGCGCACGACCTGCGCGACCGTGGACTGTTTCTGCCCGATGGCGTTGTAGATGCAAACGACGCCCTTGCCGCGCTGATTGATGATCGTGTCGACGGCAACGGCCGTCTTGCCCGTCTGCCGGTCGCCGATGATGAGCTCGCGCTGGCCGCGGCCGATCGGGATCAGGGCGTCCACCGCCTTGAGGCCGGTGGCCATCGGCTCATGCACCGACTTGCGCGGAATGATGCCGGGCGCCTTCACGTCGACGCGGGCGCGGCGGGTGGCCTTGATCGGACCCTTGCCGTCGATCGGATTGCCGAGCGCGTCGACGACGCGGCCAAGCAGCTCCTTGCCGACCGGCACGTCGACGATGGCGCCGGTGCGCTTGACGGTCTGGCCTTCCTTGATCTCGCGGTCCGAGCCGAAAATGACGATGCCGACATTGTCGCTTTCGAGGTTCAACGCCATGCCGCGCACGCCGTTCTCGAATTCGACCGTCTCGCCGGCCTGCACATTGTCGAGGCCGTAGACGCGGGCGATGCCGTCGCCGACGGACAGGACCTGGCCGACCTCGGTCACCTCGGCCTCATTGCCGAAGTTGGCGATTTCGTTCTTGAGGATCGCGGAAATTTCTGCGGCGCGGATATCCATCAGCCGACCTCTTTCATGCGTGTGCGGATTGAGTTGAGCTTGGTGCGAACGGAAGCGTCGACCATGCGCGAACCGAGTTTCACGACGATGCCGCCGATGATCGACGGATCCGCGCGAACGTTGAGGCTGACCGACTTGCCGCCGGTGACCCCGGCGAGCGCCTGACGCAGCGCCGACTCATGTTCGGGGCGCAGCGGCGCGGCGACCGTCACATCGGCGCGGACCAGGCCCTTGGCCTTGTCGTGCAGCGCCTGATAGGCCGCGATCATGTCGGGGAGAACGAACAGGCGGCGCTTGGACGCCGCCAGACGAATGAAATTCGCGGCAATGCCGGAAATCCCGGCCTTGGCGAGAACGGCGTCGAGGGCCTTGACCTGTTCCTGCGCGGTGAAGACGGGGCTCTTCACCAGACGCTTGAGGTCCGCGCTCTCGTTGATGAGGCTCTGGAACGCGGCAAGCGCCGCGGCAACCTCGTCGGCGGCGTGCTTTTCCGACGCCAGTTCGTAGAGGGCGGAGGCGTATCGTCCTGCGACGCCGGAAAGCGAAACTCCGTCTTGAGCCACTTGGATCGCTCGTCAAATTTCCATCGTTATCATGCTCCGGCCACGGCGCAGAAACTGCGCGCGTTGATGGCGGTCGGCTCGATAGCGGCGGATGCTGCAGGGGCAAGGAACGAAGGCGGCAACGCCCCAGTCCCAAGGCGTGCGTCCCCTAACACAGCACATTTTGCGGCGCAACCCTGTCGGGCGCCTCGTTTTCAATCGCCGCCGCGCGCAAACGCTTCTCGCGGCTGACGCCGCAAGCCTTTCGCAACAGCGGGATGGGGGCGCCGCAAGCGGCCGAATGCGGCGAATCCCATGGGTCGAACGCCGTTACCCCGGCGCGCGCCGGCGGACCGCGCGGGCCTGTCGCCGGCCCCGCCGGAATCGGCGCCTGCGGCATTTTGACAATCGGCCCGACCAGGCGCCTTTTGCCTCCGCGCGGCCGAGACGATAGACAGGACGAAAGATCAGGGCGAAGGCTTCGGACGCCTCGCGCCGTCTCCAGGGAGGAAGCGCATGGCGCGCGCGGTTGTCGGGATTATCGGCGGTTCGGGCGTCTATGACCTGCCGGGCGCGGAGAATGTGCGGCGCGAACGCGTCTCGACGCCCTGGGGCGAGCCTTCGGACGAACTCGTCTTCGGCGAGATCGGGGGAACGCGGGCGGTGTTCCTGCCCCGCCACGGGCGCGGCCACCGGCTGGCGCCCTCTACGATCAACTACCGCGCCAATATCGACGCGCTCAAGCGCGCGGGCGTCACCGACATCATCTCGGTCTCGGCCTGCGGCTCGTTCAAGTCGCAGTTCTTTCCGGGCCTGTTCGTGCTGGTCGACCAGTTCGTCGACCGCACCTTCGGGCGTCCCTCCTCCTTCTTCGGCGACGGCTGCGTCGCCCATGTCTCCATGGCCCATCCGGTGGCGCCGAAGCTTTCGTCCCGCATCGCCAAGGCGGCGCGCGACGAGGGAATCGAGATCGCCGTCGGCGGCACGTATGTCTGCATGGAGGGGCCGCAGTTTTCGACCTACGCCGAATCGCTGCATTACAAGGCCATGGGCTATGACCTCATCGGCATGACCGCCATGCCGGAGGCCAAGCTCGCGCGCGAGGCCGAGATGTCCTACGCCACCATCGCCATGGTCACGGATTTCGACTGCTGGCACCCCGAGCACGACCATGTGGACGTAGCGTCCGTCATCGAGATCGTGCGCGGGAACGCCGCCGCCGCCGCGCGGCTCGTCGCCCGCGTGCTCAGGGATTTCCCCCGCGAACACGAGCCCTGCCCGATCGGCTCCGACCGGGCGCTCGACAATGCGATTCTCACCGCCCCCGAGGCGCGCGACCCGGAGCTGCTGAAAAAGCTCGACGCGGTGATGGCGCGGCTCAATGGAGCGAGATTTAAAGTCCCTCAGTAATACCACCAGCCGTTCCGCCACTGGCCTTGCAGGCGCAACGGCGGCGCGGGGCGGCGGGGGCCGGGGCTGGGGTGGTAGTCGCCCATATAGCTGCAACCATAGCAGCCGCCATACGCCTGTTGCGCCCCGCCCTGCGGTCCGCCGTTTTGTGTCGCGGACGGTCCCGACCATTGGCCGCCGCCGGGGCCGTAGGGTTGCGCAGACCCCGGATAGGCGCCGTACGTCCCCTGCGGCGGATAGGCCGCGCCCGGATAGATCGCCTGTGGCGGCAGAGCCTGCGCCCCGGCGGCGTAAGGGACGAGCGCGGCAAGAAGAACGACGGCGAAACGCATCTGGCGACAACCTTGGAGTTCGGCGCGCTTGAGTGTATGCACCTTCGCTGCGCCCGCCAGCGCGTTCTCAACTTAAGGTTGAGCCCGCCATAACACGCCACCAAGGGTCATTTTGATGCCGCTTCGCGCCGCCATTCGCACGATCCCCGATTATCCCAAGAAGGGCATCCTCTTCCGCGACATCACCACGCTGCTCGGCGACGCCCGCGCCTTTCGCAAGGCGGTCGACGAGCTGGTCCAGCCCTGGGCCGGCGCGAAGATCGAAAAGGTCGCGGGCATGGAGGCGCGCGGCTTCATCCTCGGCGGCGCGGTCGCCCATCAGCTCTCGTCGGGTTTCATCCCGATTCGCAAAAAAGGCAAATTGCCGCACGAAACTGTCTCGATTTCCTATGAGCTCGAATATGGGACGGACGAGATGGAGATGCATGTCGACGCCGTTCAGCCTGGCGAACGGGTCATTCTGGTAGACGATCTGATCGCCACGGGCGGCACCGCCACGGGGGCGATTCGGCTTCTGCAGAAGATGGGCGCCGAGGTCGTGGCCGCCTGTTTCGTCATCGACCTGCCGGATCTCGGCGGCGCGAAGCGGATCGAGGCGCTTGGCGTGCCGGTGCGCACGCTCGTCGCCTTCGAGGGCCATTGACGGGAGGGCGTCGCCTGGCTCAGGCTCTCGCGCCGAGAGGATAAACGCTAGCGCATGAAGCCGCGCTCCACCCACATCCTGTTCGCCGCGCTCGCCCTCGCCGCGCTCGGGCTCGGCGTCGCGGCCCTGCGATATCTGCCCGGCGCGGGCAAGACGCGCGGCGTGGCCAGGGCCGTCGCCAGCACAGCCGCGCCCCACCCGGCGGGGGGCGCCATCCTCCCCGGCTTGCGGCGGGGGCTGATCCCGCCGTCGACCGAGCCCGAATCAGCTTCGCCGACCCCGCCCCCGGCGTCTCTCGCGGCCGTCCCGCCGCTCAGGGGCGCCGAGGCGCCGGCCGCCGATGCGCCCCCGGCGGCGCAGATCGCCGCGCTGCCGTCCCCGGCGGCGCCGGCGGAGGAGGCCATTCAGGCAACCGTCTCCTTCCCGCCCGTCGCGCCGCGCCCGCCCGCGCGCCCGTCGGAACTGCAAAACGCCGGAGCCCCGCTGCCGCCGGTCCGGCCGCGCGATCTCGCCGCCGTGGCGCCCGCCCCGGAGCCGGCGACGCCCCAGCAGCAGCCCCCACAGCCGAGCCAGCCCGCCGCGCCGGCGCAAACGCCCGCGCCGGCGCCCGCGCTGTCCGGCTGGTCGTTCCAGTGGCCGCAGGCCGCGCAGCCCACGCCGGGCCATGCCGTCGCGGCCGCTCCCGCTCCGGCCCCCGCCCCCGCGGCCGCGCCGGTCTACGCCGACGTGCCGACGCCGCCCGCGCGTCCGGCGGGTCTCGATCGGCTGGCGAGCCTCTCGACCCGGGAGACGGACGCGACTGCCCCGCAGCCAGCCCCCGCGACGCAGGCGACTCCCGCCGAGGGCGCCCAGGTCGCAAGGCTCGAGGAGCCCACGCTCAAGCCGGCGCCGGACGACGCCTTTCAGTCGCCGCCGCCGAAATTCGGCATGGGCGACCCCGTCTTCGTGCGCATCTTCAAGCAGGAGGGGCAGCTCGAACTGTGGCTGAAGAAGAACGGCCGCTACGCGCTCTACAAGACCTTCCCGATCTGCAAATGGTCGGGTCGGCTTGGCCCCAAGCTGAAGGAAGCCGACTACCAGTCGCCCGAGGGCTTCTACAGCGTCTCGGCCAAGCAGCTGAATCCGCATTCGAATTATTATCGCGCCTTCAACGTCGGTTATCCCAACGCCTTCGATCGCCAGAACGGGCGCACGGGCGGCCTGGTCATGGTGCATGGCGCCTGCAAATCGGTCGGCTGCTTCGCCATGACCGACCGGGGCATCGAGGAGATTTACGGCTTCGTCGAGGCCGCGCTGCGCGCCGGGCAGAAGGAAGTCCCGGTGCACATCTTTCCCTTCCACATGACGGACGCCAATATCGCCCGTGAGACCGGGGCCAGCGGCGGCTGGCTCTCCTTCGTCAGCGGCGGCGGCGGCAATACGCAATGGGCGGGATTCTGGCGCAACCTCAAGCAGGGCCACGATCTCTTCGAGCAGAGCGGCGAACCGCCGGTCGCCTTCGCCTGCGGGGATCATTATGAATTCGACGGCGGCTCCTCGGCCTGCCGCCGCGTCGCGGGCTGGTGACGTTCAGCGGATTTTCAGGCGGCGGCGTTCAAGCTATTGTGACGCGGCGCAACTGGAGTGTCCCATGCCCTCGATCCGTTCCATTTTCCTTCTGGCCGGCGCCGTCTGCGCCCTGCTCGGCGCGCCCGCCGCGCAGGCCGGCGGCCCGAACATCGCCGTCTGCTATACTTTGCAGGAAGGCTACAACGCCTGCATCCGCGACCAACAAAGACGCGGCGGCGGCGGCGGCGGCTGGGGCGGCGGTGGGCGCGGCGGCTGGGGCGGAGGCTATGACCGCGATGACGATGACGGTTACGGCCGTGGATACGGCCGTGGCTATGGCGGCGGATGAGGCGGAGGCGGCTATGGCGGGGGCGGCTATGGGCCGCGCCGCGGCGGAAATCCGCAGGCCGCCTGCATGAACTGGCTTCTCCAGATCAAAGCGGCCGGCTGTTTCTGACAGGGTTTCGGGCGGAACGCCATGCGGGGCGAGGCTCGACGCTTCGCCCCGGAGCCGCCCGGTCTCGACGGGTTGGACAACGTCCCGTCGCGGTTGTATTTTGCGAAGGTCAAGACATTTATTGTTCGAGGGCCTTTTCATGAAAACCGGGCTGGCGGCGGCCGTTCTCATCGCAACCCTGTTGGCGTCGCTCGGCGGTTGCGACGACAAAAAGACCGCGTCGACGCCGGACGGCGCGCCGAAGGCGCAGTCCGGAGCCGGGCAGACGGAGGCCAGGGAGACCGAGGCGCTCAAGTCGGGCGTTGAGGCGGTCGTCTATGGCCTGCCGCTGGTCATGATGGACCTGACCCGGAGCAAGACCACGAATGTCGCGGCGCCGGAAGCCTTCGCCGCGCCGGTCAATCAGTTCGTCCATGTGCGCCAGTTCCCCGACGCCTCCTTCACGGACGTCGTGCGGGCCAATGTCGATACGCTCTACTCCTCCGCCTTTCTCGATCTCTCGGCAGGCCCGATCGTCCTCTCCGTGCCGGAGACGCATGGACGCTATTATCTGATGCCGATGCTGGACGCGTGGACGAATGTCTTCGCCTCGCCCGGCAAGCGCACCACGGGGACGAAGGCGGGCCATTTCGCGATTGCCGGCCCCGGCTGGGTGGGAACGCTGCCCAAGGGCGTCACCGAGATCAGGGCGCCGACCAACATGGTCTGGATCATCGGCCGCACGCAGACCAACGGGCCGAAGGATTACCCCGCGGTTCACGCCATTCAGGACGGCTACAGGCTCACGCCGCTCCCGGCCTTCGGCAAGCGCTACACGCCGCCACCCGGCGTGGTCGATCCCGCCGTCGACATGAAGACCGCGCCGGTCGACCAGTTGAAGAAGATGAGCGCCGAAGCGTTCTTCAACCGGCTGGCGACGCTGCTGAAATCCAATCCGCCGCCCGCCGCCGACGCGCCCGTGCTGGAGAAGCTGAAGGCGATCGGCGTTGTTCCGGGCGAAAAATTCGAGCCGGCGAAGCTCGATCCCGCCGTCGCCAAAGGGCTGGAGTCCTCGGTGGCGGTCGCGCTGGAGAAGCTTCAGGCGGCGTCGAAGGATGTCGGCGCCCCGGCCAATGGCTGGCGCATTCCGCCGATGATTCTGGGGAAGTTCGGCGCGGATTATGGCGCCCGCGCGGTGGTGGCGCTCGTCGGCCTCGGCGCCAATCTTCCGCAGGACGCCGTCTACCCCTCCGCCTTCGTGGACGGGTCGGGCAAGCCTCTGAACGGCGCAAACAAATATGTCGTCCATTTCGACAAGGGCGCGTTGCCGCCGGCACGCGCCTTCTGGTCGGTCACGTTGTATAATCCGGAGTCTTTCTTCGTCGCCAACCCCATCAATCGTTACGCCCTCAGTAGCTGGATGCCGCTGAAGAAGAATCCCGACGGCTCGCTCGATCTCTATGTGCAGCGCGACTCGCCGGGCAAAGCGAAGGAAGCCAATTGGCTCCCCGCCGCCGCGCAGGATTTCAGCCTGACCCTGCGCATGTATTGGCCGCAGGAAACGCCGCCGTCGATTCTCGACGGAAGCTGGAAGCCGCCGGCGGTGACGCAGGCGCCCTGACCGCAGGGAGCGGGCCTCGTCTCGCGCGGCGCCGGGGAGCGAGACGGCGTTGTCTCGCGCCATTGACAAGACCGGGCGCGCGCGCTAGGCCTTTTTTGCTTCGTCGCGGCGGTCTCGCCGCGTTTTTCTTTTTTGAAAGACGAAGCGCAACCGGTTCAACTGCCAAAAAGCCGGCCCGCGCGCCTGACGTCATGTCTTGCGCAGAAACGAGAGCCGGACACGAACACAGGAAAAAAACGATGTTCGCAGTCATCAAAACCGGCGGCAAGCAATATAGCGTGTCCGCTGGAGACATTATCACGGTCATGGCGCTCGATGGCGCGCCGGGCGACAAGATCACCTTCGACGAGGTGCTGATGATCGGGGGCGACTCCCCCAGGATCGGCGCGCCCACGGTGGCCGGCGCCACGGTGTCGGGCGAAATCGTCGAGCAGGCGCGCAGCCCCAAGTCGATCGCCTTCAAGAAGCGCCGCCGCCAGAACTCCAAGCGCAAGCGCGGCCATCGCCAGGACTTGACGCTGGTCAAGATTCTCGCGATCTAATCACCGGAATTCGTCAGGGCGGTCTCAGGATCGCTGACAAAGGAACAAGCGGAGCACCAAAATGGCTCACAAGAAAGCGGGCGGCTCGTCGCGCAACGGCCGCGACTCGGACGGCCGGCGCCTCGGCGTCAAGAAATTCGGCGGCGAATCCGTTCTCGCCGGCAACATCATCATTCGCCAGCGCGGGACCAAATGGCATCCCGGCCGCAACATCGGCATGGGCAAGGACCACACGCTCTTCGCCCTCGTCAACGGCGTCGTAGAATTCCACTCGGTCCGCGGACGCTCCAGCGTTTCCGTGGTTCCGGCGGCGCAGGCCGCAGAGTAAGGCGGACGGATCGCAAGCGACCCGCCGCCGGCCATTTCCCCGGCGGGCAGGTCGTTTGAGAGACCCGCGCAAGGAGCGAAACGCTCCAGAGCGAATGTCCGGAAAAGGCCCGCGAGGGCTCGAAGGGGGAAGCGGCCGCCGTTTCCCCCTTTGTCGCGTCCGGGGCCGTTTTCGGTCTTTCGCTCGGAGTTCCTGATGTTTCCCGAGATTACTCACGACGACGTTTTCAGGCTGGAAACAGAGCGGATGTGGCTGCGCTGGCCCCGCCTCTCGGACGTCGCGGCCTTCACCCGGCTGGCCGGCGATCCGGACGTCGCCACCAGAACGGCCAATATTCCCCACCCCTACAATGTGCGGGACGCTGAGCAGTTCATCCGTCGCGCCCGCGCCGAAAATGAGTCGGGCCACGGGTTGATTCTGGCGCTGGCGCCGAAGGGCGCCCCCAATGAGGCGATCGGCGTGATCGGCGCCCATGGCTCGGACTTTCGCGGCACGGCGCTGCTGGGCTATTGGCTGGGCCGCCCCTACTGGGGCCAGGGGATGATGACGGAGGCCGCGCGCGGCTTCGTGGATCTGATCTTCGGCGTGACCTCGCTGGGGGAAATCGTCTGCGACTCCCTGCCCGACAATCTCGCGTCGCGGCGGGTGCAGGAGAAGCTCGGCTTCACATCCCTCGGCGAGATCGAGATCGAGGCGCCGGCGCGCGGCGGCCGCATGACGGTTTCGCGCACGCGCCTCTCACGCGGCGCCGCGCATACCGCCTTCGGCGCGCGCCGCCCGAAATTCACGTCCACATGAGTCGCGCATGAAGTTTCTGGATCAGGCAAAAATCTACGTGCGCTCGGGCGACGGCGGCGCGGGCTGCGTCTCCTTCCGGCGCGAGAAATTCATCGAATTCGGCGGGCCGGACGGCGGCGACGGCGGCCGTGGCGGCGACGTCGTGGCGGAATGCGTCGAGGGGCTCAACACGCTCATCGACTACCGCTACCAGCAGCATTTCAAGGCCAAGACCGGCATGCATGGCATGGGCAAGAACCGCGCCGGCGGGCGCGGCGCCGACGCCGTGCTGAAGGTTCCGGTCGGCACGCAGATCTTCGAGGAAGACGGCGAGACGCTCATCGCCGATCTCACCGAGGCCGGCCAGCGCGTGGTGATCTGCAAGGGCGGCAATGGCGGCTTCGGCAACGCCCATTTCACCACCTCGACGAACCGCGCCCCGCGCCGCGCCAATCCGGGCCTGGCGGGCGAGGAGCGCACCCTCCTGCTGCGCCTCAAGCTCATCGCCGACGCCGGCCTCGTCGGCCTGCCCAACGCCGGCAAGTCGACGTTTCTCGCGAGCGTCACGGCGGCGAAGCCCAAGATCGCCGATTATCCCTTCACCACGCTGCATCCGGGGCTGGGCGTCGTGCGCCGCGACGGGCGGGAGTTCGTGCTGGCGGATATTCCCGGCCTGATCGAAGGCGCCCATGAGGGCCATGGCCTCGGCGACCGGTTTCTCGGCCATGTGGAGCGCTGCCGCGTGCTGCTGCATCTGATCGACGCGACCGGCGAACACGCCGGCAAGGACTACAAGATCGTGCGCGGGGAACTCGCCGCCTATGGCGCGGGTCTCGACGAGAAGCTTGAAATCGTGGCGCTGTCGAAAATCGACGCCGCCGATCCGGAGCATCTCAAGAAGCAGCGCGAACGCCTCAAACGCGCCATGGCCAGCGCCGGGCCTCAAGCCGAGGCGCGCGGGCCGCTGCTGACGCTCTCCGCCGCGACGGGCGCCGGCGTCACCGAGGCGCTGCGCGCCGTCGGATCGGCCATCGACGCCTCGCGCGCCGAAGAGGGCGTCGCCACGGCGCCGGCCGAGTGGCGGCCGTAATCGACTCGCGACGAGATGACTCCGCCGTGATCCGCTGGCGCCATTGACGTTCCAGGGGGCAGTGACTAGCTTTGGAACGCCATGACCCCTGCCAGCGAAAGAAGACGGCATTGCGGCTCGACAGCGGCGACGCTGCTCGTCGCCTATCTGCTGATTCTGCAGGGGCTTGCGGCGGGCGCCGTCACCAGCGCGCGCGGCGCCGCGCTCTTCTCCGACGCCATCTGTCTGAGCAAGGCTTCGGGTCCGGCTGACGGAGGCCCTGGCGCCCCGATCCGCCCGTCCCGCCACGGCGACGCCGTTTGCTGCGTCTTCCATTGCGCGTCCATGGGCGGCGCGACGGCCCCCTCGCCCTTCGTGGGCGAGACGCCCCCGGCGCTGTCCTATATCGCCGCCAAGCTCGCCTTCGAGCATGCGCTGAGGGGTTCCGAGGCGGCGACCCCGCCGCTCGGCTCCCGCGCGCCCCCCGCCCTCGCCTGAAAGCCTGCCGCGCCAAGCGGCGTGAATGGTCTCGCCCACGTGGCGAGACTTGGCTTTGGACTGCGTTTCCAGAGATCCGGCTATCGTCAACACGCCGACGCTGGGCCTGCGGGCCCCGCGCATCACTCCCGTTGGGGGTCTGGAGCGCTTTGGGGTGACGTTATTCTTATGGAACAGAAAACCGAACGGACGCGGAAGACGGTCAGGACCGTCGCCCGTCTCTCGTCGCGCGAGCGTCGCTGCTCGCAAAACGGCAAGCTGACCGCGCCTGCCGCGGGCTCGATCCGCCTTGGCGCGCAGAAGGGCGTCGTCGAGGTGGTGGAGATGTATTTCGACGCGGCGGGCCGTCCCATCAAGCGCAAGGGGCTGGGCGCGGCCCGCGTCGAGACCGCCTATGACGCGCAGGGCAATCAGGTCGAGGAGGCCTATTTCAACGCCGACGGCAAGCCGACGGCGCCCGATGAAGTGGGCGCGGCCCGCATCGCCTGGCGCTACGACGCCGCCGGGCGCCGCGTCGAAACCGCCTTTTACGGGGCCGACGGCGCGCTGGTGCCCCAGCCCGCCGGCCAGAAGCACGGCGCTTGAGGCAGCCTGCGATCCCCCTCCCGTGAACAGGGAGGGGGCCGGAGGCGGCAAGGACGCGTTACTGCGTCACCCTCGCGATCAGGAAGCCGTCCCAGCCCTTGGAACCGACCGTCTGGATGGCGGTCGCCGCCACGCGCGGCTCCGCGGCCACGGCGTCGAACAGCCTGCGCGCGCCGAGTCCGCCGTCGTCGCGAGCGGCGGGGTCCGCGACCGCGCCCTCCCGCACGACATTGTCCACCACGATCAGCGCGCCCGGCCGCGACAGTTTGAGCGCCCAGTTGAAATAGGCGGCGTTGTTGGCCTTGTCGGCGTCGATGAAGGAGAGGTCGAAAGGCGCGCCCCCCTCGGCTTCGAGCTGCGGCAAAATGTCGAGGGCGGCCCCGACGCGCAACTCGACCTTATCGGCCAGCGCCTCTCGGGCGATATTGGCGCGCGCGACCTCGGCGTGTCGCGGCTCGAACTCAATGGTGACGACCCGGCCGCCTTCGGGAAGCGCCCGCGCGAGCCAGATCGTCGAGTAGCCGCCGAGCGCGCCGATTTCGAGAATCCGTCTGGCGCCAATGGCGGAGGCGAGCAAATTGAGGAATTTCCCCTGAGGCGCGGAAACGTCGATCGCCGGAAGGCGCGCGGCGTGATTGGCGTCGAGGGTGGCCTGCTGGCGCTCGTTAAGGGACAGCAGCCGATCGACGATGTAACGGTCGACGGCGGACGGGTCGGTGGTCATCGTCATCCTCATCCTCTCGCTCATCCTCCCGCGCGGCAGCTTGGCGCAGGGTCTGCGATACCAATTGACCTCCAGCGCTTCTTCGTGCGAAGTGCCGCCGTTCGCGCTCATCGAGATGAGCGGAACAGGGAAGGCTTGATGGCCGCATTTCTCAAGCCTCAGTCTCCCTGTGGCCGACAATGACGAACATCATGCCGAAATTTATGGGAGCGAAACAGATGATCAAGCTTGCTTTGACCACGGCCGCGGCTGTCGTCGCCTTCAGCGCGTCGGCTTTTGCCGCGAACTACAGCGTCACCGAAATTTCGACTTCCGGCATCAAGCGCGCCAATGGCACCTGGACGCTCACGACGGACGGCGACAAGGTCAGCGGCAAGGCCGACCTGCAGCTCGATAACGGCAAGCCCGTCACCTACAAGATCGCCGGCAAGGTCGAAGGCGGCGTCTACACGCTCAACCTCACCGACCGCACCGACGACAAGAAGGATTGCGTCTGGACCGGCAAGCCCAACGAAAAGGGCAACGTCTTCGAAGGCCCGGTCACCTGCGGCAGCGAGAAGTTCGTGATCCGCGCCGGCGCGCAATAAGAAGCCGCCGCTTGTAGCCAAGTTCAAACGCCGGCCCTCGGGCCGGCGTTTTAATTTGAGCCCCCGCGCCTGTTTTTTTGCAGCGCACGCAGCGGTTTCAACCGGCTGTTAACCAAATTTGTGTCTGGCGACGCTTTGCCCGCATGCTATACCTTTACGCGCAGGTTAACCGCATGCGTAGTTATCCGCGCAAAGTTTTTTGAGCTGCGGCTTCGTCCCGGGGTGTCTTCATGCGCGTCACAAAAGTTCCGAGCCCGTTTCCCGTGTTGGCGTCGATCGGGATGGCGGCCTCGCTGCTCGCCTCCTGCAACTCGGCGGGCCCGGCGGTGGACCCCGGCGTTCAGGGCGGCGTGCCCGCCATTCCCTCGACCATTTCTCCCGACGGACTCGTCGGCCGCTGGGGCGTCGCCGCCTATCACCGCGACAGCGATCGCCCGCGCACGGAGGGCGAAGCGCGCCGCCAGTGCAACAACGCCTATACGATCAAGCGCGGCCCCAATGGCGGCGTGATGATGCATCTCGCCGACGAGGCGGAAATTCAGGAGCTGGTGCTGAAAGGCAGCCCGAGCGGCGTGACCTATCTCGGCCTGCCCGGCCCCGCCGCGACGGCGAGCGACCGTGAAATTGTCACAATTAGTGACAACTCCTTCACTGTGAAATGGGTGAGCCCGGACAATTCCACCCGCTACGGGACGATGGTCTATATCCGCTGCTCCTGAGGCCGGGACCGGCGTCAGGCCAGGAGCGGGGTCGGGCCAGGAGCGGGATCGGGCCAGGAGCGGCGTCCGCGCCGGTTTGTTCGGGCCTCTCCCGAAAAAGGAGTGATGATGGCATTCGCACGGACGATACTCCGGCGCCTGATGATCGCATCATCGGCGCTGTGTCTTCTGGGCTTCGCCGGCGCCGCGCAGGCGGCGGGCGCCCAGGAAGACGAAATGCAGATCGACGATCAGCCCGGCTATGAGCCGAGCCCCGAGGAGGAGAACCTCTCCGGCCCCTTCGAGCGGCAGGTCGTTTTCTTCCGCACCACCGAGGCGCCGGGCACCATCGTCGTGCACACGGCGGACCGTTACCTTTATCTCGTGCAGGACAACAATCGCGCGATCCGCTACGGCATCGGCGTGGGGCGCGACGGCTTCCAATGGGCCGGCATGCACAAGATCAGCCGCAAGCAGGAATGGCCGGACTGGCGCCCGCCGCCGGAAATGATCCAGCGCCAGCCCTATCTGCCCCGCTTCATGGCGGGCGGTCCCGGCAATCCGATGGGCGCGCGCGCGCTCTACATCGGCACGACGGTCTATCGCATCCATGGCACGAACCAGCCGCAGACCATCGGCCACGCCGTGTCGTCGGGCTGCTTCCGCCTCGTGAACAATGACGTGATCGATCTCTTCAGTCGCGTTCCGGTCGGAACCAAGATCGTCGTCAAACAGGCCGCCGATCTTTGATTTTCAGTATCCCCAATCAAAAAGAGGTCGTTATGCGCCTTTTCCACAAACGCGTGCGCGCGTTGCTCCCCCTGTTGACGGCCTCTTTCTGCATTCTTGCGGCCGCCGCGCAAGCGTCCACGCTCGATAAGGTCAAGGAGCGGGGCAAGCTCGTCTGCGGCGTCAGCAGCGGCATCCTCGGCTTCTCCATCGCCGACGACAAGGGCAAATGGTCGGGCTTCGACGTCGACTTCTGCCGCGCCGTCGCCTCGGCGATCTTCGGCGATCCCAACAAGGTCGACTATGTGCCCGTCGCGGCCGATCAGCGCTTCGAGGCGCTGAAGTCCGACAAGTTCGATCTGCTCTCGCGCAACTCCACCTGGGCGTTCTCGAATGAAGTCGAGCAGGGACTCGTCTTCGCGGGCGTCACCTATTACGACGGCCAGGGATTTCTCGTGCCCAAGAGCCGCAAGGTCACCTCGGCGCTCGAACTCGACGGCAGCAAGGTCTGCGTGAAGGCCGGCACCACGACCGAAGCCAATGTCGCCGACTTCTTCAAGCAGAACCACATGAAGTTCGAGCCGGTCCGCTTCGAGCTTCTGCCGGATCTTCTGAAGGCCTATGACGGCGGCAAATGCGACGTCATCAGCAGCGACGTCTCGCAGTTGCACGCCAACCGGCTCGAACTGAAGAAGCCAAATGACAATATCATTCTCGCCGATGTGATCTCCAAGGAGCCGCTCGGGCCGGTCGTGCGTCAGGGCGACGATCAGTGGCTCAACATCGTCAAATGGGTGAATTTCGCCATGCTCAACGCCGAGGAGCTCGGCATTGCGAGCAATAATGTCGAGGACGCCAAGAAGTCCCAGAAACCCGCCGTCCGCCGCTTCGTCGGCGCCGAAGGCGACATCGGCAAGCATCTCGGCCTGTCGTCCGACTGGGCGGTCAACATCGTCAAGAATGTCGGCAATTACGGCGAGACCCTCGAACGCAACGTCGGCCGCAAATCCAAACTCGGCATCGCGCGCGGCCTCAACCAGTTGTGGAGCATGGGCGGCATCCAATATGCGCCGCCCCTGCGATAGTCCCGCGCGCCCCAATACACGCGGCCCTGATCAGGCCGCGTGATCCTCCCAGCGCAGGAAGGCCGGCGCGGCGAGGGCCGCCTGCGCAGCGGCGTCCGCCGTCTCGCGGGGCGCCGTCTGCGTTCCGACATTGACCGCCGCCGCCACGGCCGGAGCGGCGATCTTGCGGTAATGCCGCAGCAGCCGATCCTGCGCCTGCGCCTCCAGACTCGCGCAGGCCAATTCCCTCGCTTTCGACTTCCACATGACGAACTCCTGACGTTGAGGACGGGTTGACAGCGCCTATTCCGCCGCCGCGGGGGAATGGAGCGGAACCATGCTCGAGCGCGAGGCGTCGGCCGGACCGTGTATTCCGAGCACGGCGTGATGCGCGGCGCTGGCGGTGTCGAAGAGATTTCGCTCCAGCAGGCTGAAGGAACGCCGCGTGGCGTAAAAGCGATAGCCCTCGGCCTCGCGTATGACCAGGCCGACCGTATCCTGCTCGATTTCAATCAGATAGGCGTGCGACATGTCGCTTCCTCGCAATGCTGCGGCGGGGCGTCTCTTCTCCGGCCCCGGATGAGGCCGGTGACGCCAAACTGCCCGCCAAAATCGCTGTCATTGGGACAGCCGGGCGACAACCCAATGCAAAGTTCTGTTTGGGTAAAATTTTCATCAACGCCGAAAGCCGGCGTTAACCCCGGCGGCCGTTCCGCCGCGTCTCGCGCGCGGGCCGGCGTCGGCGGTCACGCGGGCGGCCGACGCGCCGTCACTCGCCCATCGCCACTAGCCGCCCGACGAATTGGCCGGCGTCTCCGGTCGCCGCCGCCTTGCCCGCGCCGGAGGGCGTCACGAAGCCGGTCACCATCGCGGCCAGAGCCAAAGCGATGACCATGTAAAGCGAGACCCGGAACTGGCGCCGGGCTGATTCTCCGTGGAGGGCGGAAGAGGACGCGTCTGACATGGGCTTGCTCCTTGTGGGCAATTGACGCGCCAACCCTAGCGACGAGCCGGCCCCGCGAATGTGCGGTCGCGCACGCGCCCTATCGGGGCGCCCCGCCGCGCATGCCCGTGCTGCCGGCGCCGCTCCCGACGCCCCTGTCCAGACCCGAACCGAAATTGCCGATCGCATCCGACCCGCCCGCGCCGGAGCGCCCCGCGCCGCCCGAATCCGGCGCGCGCGTCCCATTCTGTCCTGTGGCGCCGGCGCTTTCGGAAGCGCTCCCGCTCGGGGCGGGGGCCTTGCCCGCGACGGGAACATTGGCGCCTTCCGCATGCGCGGCTGAGAGACCTGCGGCGACAAGCGCCGCCGCGAAAGGAAGAGGACACCGCCGCATTTTTTCCTCCTGCCCCGCCAGGAGCAGGCAGATAGTCGGCGCCCGGCCGTGGTCAATCGGAGTCCCGAGTCAGCGGCGATTCTAGGCGCATGCGCAAGAAGCCTAGGCCGCCGCCGCCTCGCGACGGCGCGCCAGGCGGATCGCCAGCGCCGCGCTGCCGGCGAGGAGGCAGACGCCGATGAGCCATCCGTCAGCGGCGCGGGCGGGGGCCTCGGGCGCAGGCAATGTGGCGGCGGTCGCGGGTTTGGGTCCCGGCGGCTCCCCGGCCGCAATGATTGGGGGCGGCGGCGGCGCGAGCGCCTGCGTCACCCGGGCAACGGCCGCCGCGAGCGCCGGATCGGCGCGCCCGAGCGCCTGCGCCTGCCGGTAATCCTCGAGGCTCTCGGCCAGACGGCCCGCAAGCTCATAGGCGAGGCCGCGCAACTGAAAGGCGAGCGCGTCGCCGGGATCGAGGCGGATGGCGCGGCTGAAATCGCCGATGGCGTAGTCGAAGGCGCCAAGCTCCGCGAAGGCGGCGCCGCGTCGCAGGAACACGGCCGTCTGCCTGTGAAACTTCTGGAGGACCGCCGTGCAGGCCGACACCGCGTCCCATGGCGAAATGGCTTCGCTCAGGCAGGAGGCGCGGACAAAACCCAGCCGCGCCGCCGAGGCGTTGTCGGCGACAAGGAGCAACATCACGCCAAGGAGAAGCGCACGGGCGTTTCGCATGTGATGGTCTCGTCGGGCGGGGCGACGCCCCACGCCGATGCTGCGTCGACATTCCCTTGCAAATTCTTAACCAGCCGGCCGCGATGTCAAGCCTGTCCGGTTTCTCTCACCCGTCCGGAAACAGGCTCTCCAGCGCGCGCAGCGTGGTTTCCAGGATGAGAAAGACCATCGCCCCCAAAGCGGCGCAGATCCCGCCGATCCGGGCGACGGCGGGGAGGCCCCGTTCGGCGGTGTAATCGCCGAGATGGCCGTGGATGTGCCCCGCCAGCAGAAGGGCGGCGACCGCCGAGGCGGCCAAAACGCCGGGGCGGAATGTCTTCCCACGATCGCGCATGGGCGCTTTTCTCCCTTTTCCCTTTTTGCCGCGGCGCGCTTGAGCGCCGTGAACGCACATGACACACCGGCGCGACCGGGGCCTCAAAGGCCAAAATCGGCCAGGAAGCGACGAAAGGCGCGAAGCCGCCAAAAAAAAGCGTGAGCCTTTCTTTTCGACCCCCGGCGGCCCCCGGGCGGGCGCGTGACCTCCTGCCGCTCCCGGAAGCGCTTGCAACTCTCTGGCGAAGGCGGGATAAGCTTTGGCGAGATCGTACAGGCCCGCTCATGTTCAAGGACATTTCGGACACAAGCAGGCTCGCCGGGCCTGGCCCGTCCGGCTCAGGGGGTCGACCCGGCCGCCACATTCTTCCCTCGAAGCTCCCGGAAAGACGTCATGCACGATAGCGTCGTAAAGATTTTCATCGGTTACGATCCGGTCGAAAGCGTCGCCTGGCATACGATGGCGCATTCCATTCTCGCGCGCAGCAGCCGGCCCGTCGCGATTGTTCCCGTCAACATCGCCAATCTGCGCGGCGTCTACACGCGCGAGCGCGACCCCAAGCAGTCAAACGAATTTTCCTTCACGCGCTTCCTCGTGCCGCATCTGAGCAATTATCAGGGTCACGCGCTCTTCTTCGATTGCGACATGCTGCTGCGGACGGACGTCTGCGAGATTCTCGACGTGCTGGCGCAGCAGCCGGACAAGGCGGTCTATGTCGTCAAACACGACTACGACCCCAAGTGCGAGATCAAATATCTCAACACGGTTCAGCACAAATACCCGCGCAAGAACTGGTCGTCGGTCGTGCTGTGGAACTGCGGCCATCCCAAGAACCGGAAGGTCACGCCGGACTTCGTGAATACGGCGACGCCGATGGAGCTGCACCGCTTCCTCTGGCTCGACGACGAGGAGATCGGCGACCTCAATGTGCGCTGGAACTGGCTCGTCGGCGAATATGACGAACCGCCGGCGGATGTGAAGAACGTCCACTGGACGATCGGCGGCCCCTACTTCACCGAATACAGCGACGTTGATTTCTCCGACGAGTGGCGCACCGAAAACAGGAAGATGGCCTTCTGCCTCCAGCGCGATCAGGTCGAAGCCGCCAAGAAATGAATCATCTCGAAAACGCGCTGAACACGCTGGAGATCGAGATCAGGGCGCTGGCCGCCGCCAGGCGGACTCTCGGACAGTCGTTCAGCGATCTCGTCGAGCTCATCCGCGCGCGCCCGCCGCACGGACGCGTCGTCGTCATGGGCGTCGGCAAGTCGGGGCATGTCGCCAACAAGATCGCCGCGACGCTCGCAAGCACCGGAACGCCGGCCTTTTTCGTGCACCCCGCCGAGGCCGGCCACGGCGATCTGGGCATGATCACGCAGGCCGACATCGTGCTGGCGCTCTCGCAGTCCGGGCAGACGGACGAGCTGTTGCGCATTCTTCCCTATTTCAAGCGCCATGGCGTCAAGCTGGCGGCGATGACCGGCGGCCTCGCCTCCGACCTCGCGCGCCACGCCGAACTGGTGATCGACACCTCCGTGCCCGAGGAAGCCTGTCCGCTCGGGCTGGCGCCGACATCGAGCACCACGCTCGCGCTCGCGCTCGGCGACGCGCTCGCCATCTGCCTGCTCAAGGCCAATGGCTTCACGCGCGACGATTTCGCGCGCACCCATCCGCATGGAAAGCTCGGCCGCAGCCTGCTCGTGACCATCGCGGATGTGATGACCCCCTTCGATCAGGCGCCCGTCACCGACGCCAAAGCGTCGGTCAAGGAGGGTCTGTTTCTCATGTCCAGGGGCGGCATGGGGTTCCTCATCATCGCCGATCACGACAGAGCGGCCGTGGGCGTTTTCACCGACGGCGATCTCCGGCGCTGCCTGGACCGCGACCTGGACATCAAGAGCGCGGCCCTCGAGGAGGTGATGATCCGGAACTTCGCGTCCATCGAGCCGGACAAGCTCGCGGTCGAGGCGGTGAATCTCATGGAGAATCAGAAGATTTCGGCCTTGCCGGTCATCGACGGGAACAGACGCGTCGTCGGCGCCGTCAACATGCGCCAATTGCTGCGCGCCGGCATCATCTGACCAACCCGCCCATACGATCCTGTCTCCAGCCTGGCAATGGCCGCGCGGTGGAAATCCGGGTTGCAGGATCGGGGGGAATCCACGATCATCCTGGCTGCGCTTCATCAAGGGGAAGAAAGATAGTGGCGACCATTTCCGATTATTATCGCGACCTGCAGACCGACCTTCATCGCAATCCCCATTATGGCGTTGCGTCGCTTGAATATGCGCCGCTCGTCGCCAAGGTCTTTTCCGGCGTAGGCGCCGAGTCGGTCGCCGATTACGGCGCCGGCAAGTGTAATCTCCGCAAGGGTCTCGAAGCGCTCGGCCTGAAAGGTTTCGACTATTTTCCCTACGATCCCGTGTTTCCCGAATACGGCGCGCCGCGCGAGGCTGATCTCGTCTGCTGCATCGACGTTCTCGAGCACATTGAAGAGGATTACATCGACAGCGTGATCGCCGATCTCGTGCGGATCACCACGAACTACGGCTTCTTCACGATTGCGACTGGCCCGGCGGAGAAAATCCTCGCGGACGGGCGGAACGCGCATCTGACGCAAAAGCCGACATCCTGGTGGCTGCCGAAATTCCTGCGCGCCTTCAACATCGAACAGCTTCAAAACGACCGGCAGGGATTCTGGTTCATCGTCACGCCCATTTCGGGACCGAGAAAAGGCGGCGTCACGCTGCCGACGATCTCTCTTGATCCCAAGCCGGACGCGCGCAGAAAACGCTCCCTGGCCGACCGCGTGAAATCCATTCTCGGAGGGTCGCCATAAGAGCAACGGAGACAGGTCGCGTCGCCTTGCGTGACCTTGCGCCGATCTGCTACCGCGGCGCCGGGCCGTACCTGGATCGGGAGCCGGACCGCGAGACTGCGGCCGTGGGCAGAGATGGATATTTTCGTTTGCTACAACGCGGTCTCCTATTCGATCGCCCACGCCCTGGCCAGGCGTGGCCTCTCGCTCATCATTTACGACCAGCACCGGCTCGTTCAGAAGCCGACGCTGAACGCGCTTCAGACAGGCTTCGGCGTCAAGGTCGACCGTTGGCTCGAACGGCTCATCTCCTGGAAATGCGTCGGCACGGTCTATCTGCCCCATCACATCAATCCGCCGATGGTTCAGGCGGCGGCGGCGGCGGCGCGCGCGGTCCATTATCTCGACGACGGGCTCGACACGCTGCGCAACGCGCCGAAAAACTTCGATCTCGAAAATTATGCGCCGGAGAGCGTCCTCCACACATTTTACGAATATGAGCGGCTCGGGGACTGGCTGAATGGCCGAACGGTGCGGCGCGTCGCCTCGTTCAGGGAGTTCCCGGACTTTGAACTGTTGCGCAGAAACGTCATCAGCGTTCGTGGCGCGACCGTGGTGATCGAGTCGGCGGGGCTTTCACAGGTGGACCTCGGCCGTCTCGGCCCGACCGCCATCATCTTCGGACATCCGAACCCGCAGAAGAATCATCCGGACCGGGCGCCTCTCGTGCTGACGGAGAAGTTCAATGTGGAGCGCTCGCTTTTCGCGGAGCCCGCGCGGCGCGTTTACGTCGGCGAGTCGATTTCGCTGATCTATCTGCTGCATTTCAACCCTTTCCCGCAGACCGAGATCTGCGTTTATCTGGATGATCCCGGCAATCTCACCTCCATCGCGGCGCTCATGGCGTCCCGGGATAATGTCAGGCTCATGGATGGCGTCTGTTCTGACGGTCATGCGCGGCGCAGGGGCGCGGCCTGCGTCTGACCCTCGAAACGCCAAGCCGGATTGAAAGGGCGGCGGCGCGAGCCAGTTGAGAGGCGAAAGGGACCAGAACGGCCGCACCCGCGCCGGGGCCGGAGAGAGGCATGAATTTCGGCGCCATCGGGCAGATCCTGCTCCTGCTCGCCATCGCGAATGGCGCGCCCATCCTCGCCACGCGCGTGCTGGGCGAGAGGATGGCGCGGCCTCTCGACGGCGGAGCCGTCTTCCTCGACGGGCGGCCCCTCTTCGGGCAATCGAAAACCCTGCGCGGCGTCACGGCGAGTCTCGCGGCGACAGCCCTGGGCGCGCATCTCCTCGCCCTGCCCTGGGCCTTGGGCGGCGCCATCGCCGCATTGGCGATGCTCGGCGATCTCACCTCCAGCTTCCTCAAGCGACGCTCCGCGCGGGCCTCCAGCGCACGCGCCCTCGGCCTCGACCAAATCCCGGAATCGCTCTTTCCCGCGCTCTACGCCGGCGCCGGCATGTCGCTGCACATGATGGACGTCGTGGTCGTCGTGACGATCTTCTTCGCTGGCGCGCTCGTCGTCTCGCGCCTGCTCTATGCGCTCAGCATCCGCGAGCGGCCCTATTGAGCGGTCTAGCCCCTGAGCAGGCGATGCAGCGTGATTTCAGGCGGGCAATTGAACCGGACCGGCACGATGGAGGCGCCCGCGCCAGCGCTCGTATAGCCGGACATGGTCTCATGTTTCCACGCGCCCCTGCCCATCCGGCGCGGCAGGACGGCGTCGAGCGTCAGCGCAAAGCCTCCCGGCAGGCAAATCTGGCCGCCATGCGTATGCCCCCCGAGCAAGAGATCAAACCCCGCCTGCGCGGCCGCGCTGTAAATCTCCGGCGTGTGCGACAGGAGGATCGCGTAGGCGTCGACGGGGACGCCGCGGGCGGCGCTCGCGAGATCCTCGGCGTGGTGGAAATGCGCGTCGTCGACGCCCGCGAGAGAGAGCCGGGCGTCGCCGCGGGCGATGACGACGCTTTCGTTGAGCAGCAGTCTGACGCCCATGGCTTCGATATCCGGAACCATCCGGATGGAGTCATGGTTGCCGAGCACGGCGTAGACATCGGTCGAGATTCTGGCGCGCAGGCTGAAGAGCGCCCTCAGGCAGGGCCGGAAGTCGCCAAAGGTTTCTCCGCGATAATCTCCTGTCCAGACGCAGAGATCATAGTCGAGATCGCCGAGCAGATCGGCCACGCTCGACATGGCGCGGGGGCTGTTGTCGGCGTGCAGATCGCTCAGATGCAGGATCGTGAAGCCATCGAAGGCGGCGGGCAGATCGGCGCTGACGATTTCGTTGACGAGAACCCGCACGCGCGCCGCGTTGCGCCGTCCGATCCAGTACAAGCCGCTCAGGCGCAGAACGCCCTCGATCCATCGGTGCGGAATGGGAAGCGCCACACCAAGCACCGTGAGAGTCTCGCGGCGCGCCTGCGACTGGCGCTGCGTCTCCATCGCGAGACGGCGGCGCGCATTGGCGATCCCGAGGCGCGCCTCCAGCCGAGCCGTGATCTCGTCGCTCTCGAGGCATCGATAGGGCATCCGCGCCAGTTTCGAGGCGAAGGGGAGGCGCGGTCAAGCCTTCATAATTTCGGCGTCTTCCTCTGCGTTCGACGCGCGGCCAACGACGTTAATTTTTCCTTTATTTACCAACGTGTTGACATGCGCCTGCCCGGCGCCTCATGATCCTTGTCCACGAGGGTTCCGGCTTTGCGCCAACGAAGGATTTGCGACCGCCGCATCACTTTTTTCCCGGCCGACGCCAGGGGGCGCGAGAAAGCCCTGGCCTGAATTTTGAGTGTTGTCCCCCGGAGCGGGCTTGCTTTTGAGACAGTCCATCGAACATACGGGAACGAACGTCGGCATGACAGGAGACCCGTCCAGGAAAGACGATCCGATCCTGAAGCTGCAGCGCATCCTCGCCGAGGAGGATCAGAACGCGCAGGCGGCGCCGTCCGCCGCGCCGGCGCCGTCCACGGACCCTCTGGCGCGCCTCGAGGCGTTTTTCGCGACGCCTGACGCAGAGCTTCGTCCGGCGCATCTCTCGGCAAACAAGGCCGCCGCGGGCCGCGATCCACTGGAGATGCTCGAAGCCTTGATGCCGGCCGAACCTCGAGATACCGGCGCCGTGGAGACGGCGGACGCGCGCGATCCGCTCTTGCGCTTGCAGGAAATCCTCGAGCAGACGGACGGGGCCGGCGCGCCGGCGCAGGGAGACGCCCCAGCCGCGCAGACGGCCCCGCCCGAAAAGCCCCGGCTTGACGCGGCCGCGCCATCCTCACCTTTGACGCCGCGGTTCGAGACGGCGGAGGAGCTGAAACCCCAGCCCCTGCCGCGAGAGGAGCCGGACGCCATCGCCGCCGCCGCCAAACAGGCCTTCCGCCAATCCCAGCGGGAACTCGGGGAGAAGGCCGAGCTCGACGACATCATCCGGCACGCCTGCAAGAAACTCGACGCTGACGGCCAGACCATATTGCTGCAGATTCAGCTCAAGGCGATGCTGCGACAGATATAACGCGCATCCGCTCCCGCGCCGGGTAAGGGACCTCACGGATTGCGCCATGCGCGCGATCGCCGCCATGATCGCGATCCGTTTCGGAAGGATCGGCCATGAGCGCCTCCATCCATCGCATGCTGATCACGCGGCGCATGGCGCTGCTCGGCTTCGCCGCCGCGAGCGCAGGGGCGCGCGGGCTCCCCGCGCGGCCGCGCGCGCCGGAGCCGGCGCAAAGCCATCTTCCCGATCCTATTCCGGAGCCCTTCGGACTGGGGTCTCTGGGCCAGCATGTTTATGGCGGCGACGCCCCCAAGCCACTCCGAGACATCCGCTCGCGCTCCCGCCGCGCATCTTCGTGACGCGCGCCTTCCCGCGCCGGTCGGCAGGCCAATGGCCAAGGGATTGACGGGGCCGGGGAAATCCGTTCCCCTGCAACGACCGGATTTTCAAGATTGCGCAGTATGATGAGCCATTCAGAATCTCACCCGCCCGCGCCGGCTTCCGGCGGCGTCGATCCCGTCGAGGCCCTGAACCTCGCCTTTCGGGGGCTCTATGCCGTCAACCGCGAGGAGCTCTTCAGCCAGACGCCGCTGGCGGCCCTCACGCTGATCGGCACGGGTGAAATCTGGCGCGTGGAATTCGGCAGGGTCGTCAAATCCTATCCGCCAACGCCCTGGCTGTCCAAGGTCAAAGGTCTGTTCCACGCGGTCATCGGAACGCAAGCCGTCTGGGCGCGCTTGCTGAGGCGCGACGATGACGAAGCGGCCAGGGCCGGCGCGCGTCTTCTCGAAGGCCATCTGCGGGAGGCCGTCTCCAGAAGTCCTGTCGTACTGCCGCCTGATCTCGCGCCTCTCGCGCAGGCCGTTCTGACAGCGCTGCACAGGCTCGCCGAGGGCTGGGCCGCGGGCCGAAAGGCGACTCCGGACGACTTGCCGGCCGCCATGGAAAGCGTCGGGCGGGAGCTCGATCAGGCGGTGGATCTCGTTGGCGAAGCTGTCTACCAGTCGGTCGTGCGGGGTCTGCGCGCTTTCATCGACGACAGCGCGCCAGAACACTGGAGCGACTGCCTCGTGGGCGTGTGCGGCGTCGCCTTCGGACGTCGTGACAATGTGGAAATCGCGGCCGCCATGTCGCTCATGGGCAAGGACGCGGTTGGCGAGCGGCTGCTCTATCTCGAAAACGCCCTGACGATTCCGGAGGGGCTCAAAAGTCTGGCCGCGGCGCTCGCGGACAGGGAGCTCGGCCGGGCGGTCTTTCGCGACCCCGATCGCATGTGGCGCGATCTGCTCGGCGACGTCGCGGCGCGCCACGCCGGCGGCGGCTTTTTCCCGGCGCTCGGGCGCTGAGCCGGCCCTTGTCCGGCGCGTGGTCTCACTGGAAAGAGGGCGGCTCTTGGAAAGACATGCAATGCGTCTGAGCGCGGCCATCGGCCTGCTGACGAGCCTGATCCTGCTTGTCCCCGCCGCGACAGCCGGCGAATTCGCCTGCAACTCGCTGCGCGGCGAACTGAACCGCTGCGCCCTCAAGAACGCCGACCGGCTGAAGGTGCGGCTGAAGCTCGATCGCGAAGGCGGGTGCAAGAAGAACGAAACCTGGGGCGTCGACGCCGATGGCGTCTGGGTCGACATGGGCTGCGAAGCGGTCTTCTCTTTCAAACACCCGTCCGAGCGATCCTGGTGGCAGAAATTGTTTCCCCGGGCCAACCGCTGACCGGCGACGCGCAGCCGTGATTCGCTGACGCGCGCGGGCCGCCATGTCGCCCGCCGTTGCGCATGGCCAACAAGCCTCCATGGCGCAGCTCGCGCAGGCGACGCGCAAAAACAAAAATGTGTGACTTTTCGGCAACTTCCGAAACAAGCGATCGCGTCCGACTCATTGTAACGGAATTTCAGACGGTTGCGACTCGGGCGCGGAACCCCGCGAACGCTCGGTCGCCCGCGCCGCTCCGAGGCGGCTCTGGCCCTTGAGGGAGGATGTTGTTAACTTTTTCACCGTGACAGTCGTTCGCTTTGCAACGCGATTCGGCTGATCTGACAGAACAGTGTGACGCCTCAAAGAGGCGGCGGCGGAGCAGCCTGGCGGGGACGAAAATCCGGGCGCGCTCCGTGGCGGGCGATGGCGGGGGCGCGAAGCCAATGACAAATCTGGATGGATACAAGGCGCGCTGGGGCGCCAACGGCCTGGGCGCCGGCGCGACGGAAGAACTCGCACGCAGCAAGATCCTGCAATTGATCCGGGCGCCGTCTCCGCAGGGCGAAGACGCGCAGGAGTCCGACGCCGACTTCCAGAAGCTGAGGGCCTCGCTCAATCTCGGCGCGGCGAAGCTGCGCGAGCTCACCCATCGCAATCGCTCCGACACGCTCGCGACCGAACAGGCGCTGGCCGCCCTGCGCCGCGAAGTGGTGGAAGAACGGGCGCGATACGAGCGGCTCAAGAAGGATTTCGAGGCCGTCAGCGGAGAGCAGCGTCACGCGCTCGCCACTGCGGAGCGGCGCATCCTCGAACTCGACGCGTCCAACAAATCTCTCGCGGCGGGACTCGAAGCGGCCAGCCGGGAGCTTGCAAGACTGCGGCAATGGTTCTTCAATCTCTCGACCGACGCGGAAGCGATCCGCACCGCCATCGACGACGCAAACCATCTGACCTCGCGCGGCAAGCAAGAGGCGTAACCAGGGGCGGCGCATGAACGAGCAGGGCACGGCGTGGGTCTGGAGCCAGTATCGCGGCCTCATCACGGATGAGGCGTCCGCAGGGCCGCTTCCGCTGTTCGGACGAACGGCTGCGCCGGAGGGCGACGAACGGGGACGCGGCGTCTCGGGACGACTCAAGCGGGGCGCGGCGCTCGCCGCCGCCATGACGATCGGCCTCTTCTTTCCCAAGATCGCCGGGGCGCTGCTCCTTCTCTCCGCGCTGATGCTCATCTCGGGCGTCGAGCCCGAGCGCTTCGATCAGCTTTGCAGAAACATCCCGGGCGGCGGCGTCATTCTGGGCGTCCTCGCCTTCGTCGACAGCGTCTTGTCCTGATCCGCCGCGCGGCGGCCTTGCGCCATTGCTCCCCGCGGCGATCGTCCTATGCTCGCCGCATCATCATGATTGCAGGGAGATGAACATGGCGACGGTCAAGCTGCTGGGCGACGATGAGCTGTCGCCGGAAGCGCGCCTGATTTTCGAGGATATTCGCGCCACGCGCCAGACCGAGTTCGTCAATAATTTCTGGCGCGCGCTGGCGAATGATCCGGCGACGCTCAAACGCACCTGGGAGGGCGTCAAGGAGGTGATGGGCCCCGGACAGCTCAGTCCAAGGGTGAAGGAGATGATCTATATCGCCGTCTCCGTCGCGCATGGCTGCGATTACTGCATTCATTCGCATACCGCCGGGGCGCGGGCGAAGGGAATGACCGACGAGGAATATCGCGAACTGCTGGCGATCATCGGCATGGCCGCGGAGACGAACCGCCTCGTTGCGGCGCTGGGCGTGCCGGTGGACGACGCGTTCAAATCTTGAAAGCGCGGTCCATGCGCGTGGGCGAACAGATGCAGAGCAGAACCCGCACGCCTGATATTCGGCTCGATGTCGCAAGCGCCTGGAGCGATCTCGTGCGCGCCTTCGTGCGCGAGACGTCTCTTGCCGAAGGCGCGCCGCTGGCCGTCGCCAATCGCATCACTGAAGGCGCGCTTCTCATCTGGAGCGCGCTCTGCAAGCGCCAGGCGGACGGCGCGCGCGCCCGGCTCGCGACATCGACGCGCAACAGCGACATGAGCGTCCGGTTTTTCATCAGCGGACACGATCGTTTCAGCAGAATCATGCCCTCGCTTTTCGAGGGCCTGCCGGACGATCTGGGCGTCTCCTACAGGGAGCGCGGAATCGACGGTTGGGAGATCACCCTTCATACGGCCGTCGCCCCCCTCGCGCCCGCGGCTCACGCCAGCGTGGACGACGACGACGCCGACGCGACGTCCGGAGAAAGCTTCGAGATCGGCCTCCCTCAAAAGGACGACTCCGCCGCCATCGCGCGATGCTTCCTGCAGGTCTATGGGCGTCACTATATTCACTCCGAAGTTTTTTCCCCCCGCCGATACTGGGCAAAGGTGGAGAGCGGCGAGCTGGTCCCCGTCATCGCGCGCAACGCCAGCGGAGAGATCGTCGGACATGTGGCGCTCGAACGCGAGCCTGGCGCAAGAATCGCCGAACGCGGCCAGGCGGTCGTCCTGCCGACCTATCGCGGCCATCGCCTGCTGGAACGGATGACCGAGCGTCTCTCCCGGCAGGCCGAGACAATCGGTCTCACGGGCGTCTTCGCGCAGCCGGTCACCATTCACACATTCTCCCAGCGCAACGATGATCGCGCCGGCATGCCGGTTTGCGCGGCGATGCTCGGCATGTTGCCGGAAGACGTGCTGCCGAAAGGTTTGACGATCCCCACGCGCGGCCAGAGACAAAGCCTGCTTCTCTCCTTCCGCTTCCTGGCGCAGCCGGGCGAGCGTGAAATCTATGCGCCGCCGGCCTATCGGGACGTCATCCAGGACATTGCCGCGCGGCTGGGTCTCGCCGCGCGCTTTTGCGAGGAGGCCGGGCCATCGGCGGAGCATTCCGTCATCGAAGTCAAGATGGAGAGGATCGGCGCCGCCAGCATCCGTGTCGAGGCCATCGGCGCGGCGATCGGGACGGAGCTGCGACAGGCGTTCAGCGATGTGATGAGCCTCGGCGCCGACCATGTGCAGATTTGCGCGCCGCTTCAGGATCCCGCTCTCCCGCGCCTTGCGGCCTGCGCGCGGGAATTGGGCTTTTACTTTTGCGGACTCGGACCCGCCTTTCTGGGCGACCATGACGCTCTGCTGCTGCAATCCGCAAAGCAGCCGGTCGACGTCACGAAACTGCAGCTTTTTGCCGATCACGCCAGGGAACTGGTGCGCTTCATTGAAGAGGACCGCCGGATCGTGGAGGCTGCCAAGCAAGCTTAAGTTCACGCTTGTTTTGGTAAATAGTTGTATATCGATCACACCGAAGCGTGCTCTCTGCGCAACAGTCCAGTCTGTTTCCGCCGCAGGGAGCGCCAATCGGCGCAACAGCGTATTTTTTGCGCTTGCACAACAGGAAGCATCGCACCAGATTGGCGTCTACATTCAGTTCAGGCTGTCGAATTCAATCAGGTGACGACATGGCCAGGTTCATTCCGCCGCGTAACAACGGCGTCAGCATTTTCTCGAAACTGGCGGCGATTGGTTTCGCCATTGCATTGCCCTTCGCGCCCGCGCTGGCGGAGGAGCAGATCGGCATCGCGGTCACCGTTCGTAACGAAGTGACCGGCAAGCTTCAGACCAACACGGTCAGGGTCAACGACGGTTCGGACGTCTTCGGCAAGGAGATCGTGAAAACCCAGGCGGACGCCTCGGCCAAGATCGTCCTCAAGGACAGCACCAATCTGAACGTCGGCCCCAATTCGAGCGTCACGCTCGACAAGTTCGTCTTCGCCGGCCCCTCGGACTACAAGCAGGCGAGCTTCAGCATGGCGAAGGGCGCGTTCCGCTTCGCCAGCGGCTCCTCCGACAAGCGCGCCTATGACATCAAGACGCCGCAGGCGACCATCGGCGTGCGCGGAACGGACTTCTCCGTTCTTCTCGATCCGGGTTCGACGCATATCGAAGTCGATCACGGGAACGTGATCGTCTGCACGCGCCAGGAGACGCGCGAGGCGACTCGCGAAGAGAGGCGCAAGCCCAGGTGCACGACGCTGACCGACGGACAGGCGGCGAATGTCTCGAACAACAGCGTCACGCCGTCCGAGTTCACCGGCCAGGCGTCGCAGGCCGCCTGCGTCGGCCCCTGCGACACGCTCACCTTTCCGCAGGCGCAGCAGGCGGTCGCAAATCCGACGCCCCCGGGCGCGCAGGGCGCAAGTGGCCTGACCGGCGGCCTCAGCGGGACACAGCTCGCCGGCCTCGCCTTTACCGCCGCAGCGGTGGCGGGCGGGACGACGGCGGGCGTCGTCGCCGGCTCCAACCAGAATCAGGGCAACGGCCCGAGCCCCGAGCAGTTGGCGGTCGTGACGTCGCTCCTCGCCGGCAGCGGCCCGCCCCAGCCGCTCAGCGGGCAGTAAGCAAGGCCGCCAGCGACGTGGGGCGGCCCACGTCTTGCCGCGCACATCCGCCAACACTCTTGCACGCCGCCGCCGCTTTTCCTGAACCTGTCTGCGAGATTCGAGCGTCTCGCGGCTGACAGGGCGAGACCGGCGCCGGCGGACGTCGGCCACCCGACACGCGCCGGGCGTGTGGCGCCGCCGTCTGCGGCGCAAGACATGCGCCGCGGCCGCTCTACATTGCCACACAGCACGCTTGGCGAACCGGGACGGACCCGGCTTCAGCATGACTCCCGAGCCCGGGCGGCCAGGCAAACAGGGGCGGCGCAATGAGCAACCGCGACATTTGTCGCCATCGGCGCGTCGAGCGGCGGATTCAGCGCCCTCCGCTTCATTGCGAGCGCATTGCCGGCGGAGCTGGACGCCTCGGTTCTGGTGACGCTGCACCTTGCGAGCGACTTCCCGAGCGAACTCGACCGACTCCTCTCCGGCGCCGGGCCTCTGCCAGCGCAATTCGCGACAGACGGCGAAGCGCTTCTCAAGGGGCGCATCTATGTCGCTCCGCCGGAACGGCATCTTCTGCTCTGCGGCGAGCGGCTGACCCTCGGCGCCGGACCCAGGGAGAATCTCGCCCGGCCCGCCATCGATCCCATGCTGCGCTCGGTGGGGGTTTGCTGCGGCTTCCGCGCCATCGGCGTCATTCTGACCGGCGCGCTCGACGACGGAGCCGCTGGTCTTGCCGCCATGAAACTGTGCGGCGGCGTGACAGTGGTGCAGAGTCCGGAGGACGCCGCCTATCCCGAAATGCCCGCCGCCGCCCTCGAACGGTCCGAGCCGGACCACGTCGTCGCGCTCGATGCGATTCCGTCCTTGCTCGCCACGCTTGTGAAGACGCCGGGCGGCAAGCCGCAACCGGCGTCACAACGGCTGCGGGCCGAAGTGGAGATCGCCAGGGGCAAGCGCGCAAACATCGCCGAAATGGATCGGATCGGGCGTTGTTCGCCGATCGTGTGCCCGGACTGCGGCGGCGTCTTGTGGGAAACCGACGAAAATGGCGGCCTTCGCTACCGCTGCCACACGGGTCATGCCTATACGGCAGGGATTTTGAAGCTTGCTCTCGACGACAATGTGCGCCGCGCGCTCGACGTCGCGCTCCGCGCGCTGGAAGAGAGATTGGCGCTCGTGCGCCGCCTGAGACGGATGGCCGCCGAAAGCCACCACAGGCACAGCGTGGACTTATAGGACAGAAAGATTGCAGAGCTCGAAGAAGAGGCCCGCGTCATCGCCCGCGCGATGGATCGGGTGGATGACCTTTCCGCGGCCGCCGCGCCTGAGGATCGGACATCCTGACCCAAGTTGCCCAAAACGGTTCGCGTGAATAAAGCTGAAATCGGCGGTCGAATCCGGGGAATTGGGATGAACGAGGCTTCCGAGTCGAATTCTGGCGAGCGGCGCGACGAGCAGGACGCGGCAAGACCGTTTCCCGTGGTGGGCATCGGCGCCTCGGCCGGGGGGATCAAGGCGCTCCAGAACTTCTTTCAGGAGCTGCCCGATGCGGTCGACGCCGCCTTTGTGGTCATTCTCCATCTCGATCCGGAGCATCAAAGCGATCTGCCAAGCGTTCTCGCGAACCAGACCAGAATGCCCGTGATTCAGGTCACGGGACGAACGCCGCTTCAATCCGCCCACGTTTATGTCATCCCGCCCAACCGCCAGCTCACCCTCGCGAACCACCACCTCTCCGTCTCGGCCTTTGTGGAGCCCCGGTGGCAGCGCGCGCCCATTGATCTGTTTTTCCGCTCCCTCTCCGAGCAGAAAGGCAATGACTTCGCCATCATTTTCTCCGGCGCAGGCTCCGATGGGGCCTCCGGCATCAAGTCCGTCAAGGAATCCGGCGGCCTGATCCTGGTGCAGGAGCCCGACGAAGCGGATTTCAGCTCGATGCCGCGTAGCGCAATCGCGACGGGTCTTGCTGATTTTGTTCTACCTGTGCGCGAGATCGCCCGCCGCCTGCCCGAACTGATCGCGTCCCGCCCCCGCGCCCCCATGGACTCTCCCGGTCCGGACGATGAAGAGACCGTGCAGCGGATCCTCTCCTATCTGCGCATCCGCACAGGGCATGACTTCACCAAATACAAGAAATCGACGGTGCGCAGGCGCATTGCCCGGCGCATGCAGGTTCAGCGCACGCCGACGCTCGCCGAATATCTTTCCGCCCTGCGGGAGCAGGCCGAAGAGGCGCAGGCGCTCTTCGCGGACTTGCTGATTTCCGTGACGACCTTCTTCAGAGATCCCGCCGCCTTCAGGAAGCTCGCCGAGCTCGTCATTCCCGCGCTGTTCGACGAGATTGGCCCGTCGAACGCGCTGCGCGTCTGGGCGCCCGCCTGCGCGACGGGCGAAGAGGCCTATTCGATCGCGATGCTGCTTCTGGAAGAGGCCGGCCGGCGGGACGTTCATCCGGAAATCCAGGTGTTCGCGTCCGACATTGACGCAATGGCGCTGGCGACCGCCCGCGAGGGACGCTATCCCGTCGCGATCGAGACCGATCTCAGCGACGAACGCCTGCGCCGCTTTTTCACCCGCGAGAGTGATCACTACCGCGTGCGCCGTGAATTGCGCGATGTCATTCTCTTCGCCCGGCACAGCATTCTCAAGGACCCGCCGTTTTCGCGACTGGACCTGATTTCCTGCCGCAATCTGCTCATCTATCTGGACCGGGAGTTGCAGCAGCAGGTCTGCGCGACATTCCATTTTGCGCTGCGACCCGGCGGCTATCTTTTTTTGGGTTCATCCGAAAGCGCGGAAAGTCCGCTCAGCGCCTTTCGCTCGATCGACCGCGACGCCAGACTCTACCAGCGGATGCCCGCCAGTGTGAACGGCTTGAGGCTGGCGCAGACCTTCGCCGCCGTCGCCCCGACCCCGGAACCGCTTCCGGCGCGCGGCGCCGCCGGCTTTCATCCTCGCAACGAAGACGCGTCCCATCGCGAAGCCCTGGAACGGCTGGCGCCGCCGAGCGCGGTCGTCGACGAGTCCTACCGCGTGTTGCATCTTTCCGAAACCGCCGGACGCTATTTGCAGCCCTCGGCGGGCGCTTTGGCCAACGACATCACGATGCTTGCCCGCGAGGAGCTGCGCTCCGATCTTCGCACTTCGCTGCATCGCGTTTTTTCAGGCGGCGAAATCAGTCTCAGCGCCCCGATCCCCGTCCGCTTCAACGGGACGCAGCGTCGGGTCTATCTGCAAGTGAGGGCGATCGAAACGGAACCTTCTTCCGGTCGCGCCGCGCTGGTGTTCTTCTTCGAGGGGGACTCGCTCCAGGACGATGCGGGCAAGACCGGCATAGAAGAGCGCCGGCCCGATGAGCAGATCCGCCAGCTCCAGCAGGAGCTGCAATACACGCAATCACAGCTTCGCACGTCGCGGGAGGAATATGAAGGCGCCAATGAGGAGCTGCGCGCCGCCAATGAGGAGCTGCAATCCATCAATGAGGAATATCGGTCGACCACCGAAGAGCTCGAGACGAGCAAGGAGGAATTGCAGTCGATCAACGAGGAGCTTCAGACCGTCAACAGCGAATTGAAGACGAAACTGGAAAGCGTCTCCCGCGCCCATAGCGACATACAGAATCTGATGGTCGCGACGGACGTCGGCATCCTCTTTCTGGATAATCAGCTTCGCATCAAACGCTTCACCCCGCGCGTGGCGGACCTTTTCAATATCGCGACCGGCGACGAGGGCCGATCGATCACGGACTTTACCCATTCTCTCGATTTCGACGGCCTGGCGGACGACGCGCGTGACGTGCTCCGCACATTGAGCTCGAGCGAGCGCGAGGTGCGGAGCAAGAGCGGCGCCTGGTACCTCATGCGCATGCGGCCCTATCGGACTGTCGAAAATCGCATCGACGGCGTCGTCGTCACCCTTGTCGACTTCAGCGAACGGCGCCGCGCCGAGGATGCGCTGCGTGGCGGCGAAGCCCGCATTCGCGCGGTGATCGACGGCGTCGACGTCGCCATAGTCACGGTGAATGACGCCGGCGCGATCCAATCCCTCAACCGGGCGACGATGAAGATTTTCGGCTATGCCGAGCCTGATCTCGTCGGCAGGGACATCGACGTGCTCGCGGCGCAGGGACAGGGCATCCGCAAGACCATTCAAACGCTGCTCGACGTCGGAGAGGCCGAATCTTCAAGCGTGGCGGAACGCCTCGAGGGACGGCGCAAGAACGGCTCCTCCTTCCCCGCGGAAGCGACCGTGTCTCGCACCCGCCATGGCGGCGGGAGGCTGTTCATCGTCTTCATCCGGGACCTCAGCGAAAGGCGCAAGCTGGAGAGCCGGCTGGAACGGCTGCATATCAACCGGCTCAGCTCCATGGCGGAGATGGCCACCGCTCTGGCGCATGAAATCAATCAGCCGCTCACGGCGGCGGCCACCTATCTGAAGGTCGCCCGGCGCCTGCTGGCGACGCACACGGCAGACCCACAAGACGTTTCGAGCACTGTCGACAAGGCCGCCGAACAAATGCTGCGCGCTGGAGAAATCATCGGACATCTGCGGGAATTCGTCGGCCCCGGCGAGCCGGACAAGACGACCCAGAGCCTGCATGCGCTCATCCGCCAGGCCTGCAAGCTCATGCTGCCCGATGAGAGATCTCCCGCCATCGAGCTTGTTCTGCATCTCGACGCCCCGCAGGACGCCGTGCTGATCGACAAGGTGCAGGTCCTTCAGGCCCTGGTCAATGTGATCCGCAATGCAAAGGACGCCATGCAGGGCTCGGCGGAACAGAGGCTGACGATCACCACCGCGCTCGACGGCGATCAGTTGCGCGTGGCGATCGCCGACACTGGACGCGGCCTGCCGGGTCCAGACCTGAGCGCGGACATCTTCGAGCCCTTCACCTCGTCGAAGCCAAACAGTCTGGGCGTCGGACTGCCGATCTCGAAATCCATCATTCAGGCGCATTACGGAACGATTGCGGTGGAGCGGAACGCGGACGGCGGCGCCACCTTCATCATCACGCTCCCCCTCATGAGAGCCGACACGGCGGAGTGACGCCGTCACGAAGCTGGCGGCCTCCGGCTTGCGCAAGCATGACGGTCGCCTCGGCTAAATAGATGACAGGCCTTACAATTGCAACGCGGACATTATGGCGCAGGCTTGTCGAAAAGCCCAAAAAAGGCCATCTTGCGGCGCAGCTGGGATTTGAGACTGAGTGAATAGTCAGGCTGACGTTTTTCAGGACAGCTACGAACAACAAGCCGCTTCACTCATGCGCTCGGGCCAGCGACGACAGGGGCCGTCGCCGCTTGGTTTTTGACCCAGCCGAATTGAAGAGGGGCAGATGAACAAGCACTTTCTGACAGGCGTCGTCGCATATGGCTTTTTTCTTTCGCTCTGTTCGCCGGGCGCCGCCGCGCCATTCAGGGACCCGCCCGTATTCCGCAGCGTCAACGGCGTGCTCGACATCGTCATGGTCGCCAGGACGAAGCCGGTTGAAGCCATCTCTTTCCCCGCGCCCAACAGCAATGAGCGGATTCATCCGACCGGATGGGTGTATGAAATCTGCTATCGGCTGTTCGATGAGCAGAAGCTGTGCCCGCCGGGCTCCCTGACCTCATCCGAATTTGGCGGGATCAGGCTCGCGCTGGACAAGGGCGATCTCCTCAAGGTGCGGCTCGTCAACAAGCTTCCCGCGCAAAATCCGGCGAAGGTCTCGCATTTCTGGAACATGAGCCTGCCCAAGACTCCCGATCCCGCGGGAGTCAATCTTCCGCTCACGCCCACCAATCTGCATACGCATGGTCTGGTGGTGCAGGCGAGAGCGCCCTCCCGGGCCAATCCGACGTGGGGCGACGATATTTACGTCGATCTGTTCAATCCCGAAAACGGCCGGCCGATCCCGCAGCCGCATCAGCACGGAATCGTCGTCGACGTTGGCGCGCTCGATTACGAGATCGCCATTCCGAGAAACGAACCCTCCGGCGCCGACTGGTTCCACCCGCATGTGCACGGCATTACCGCCGACAGTCTGTCCAGCGGTCTCGCCGGCATCATCTCGATCGGCCGCGCGTCGGATTACGCCTCGCTCGGCTGGGGCGGCGGCTTCCCTGAATCGCAGGTGCGGCACATCACCCTGAAGGACATGCAGGTGCTCGCCGGGGGCGCCATTCAGTTCCAGCAGGGGACCGTGATGACCACGCTGCCGGTCTCCAACGGCGAGGTGCTCGACGATCAGCAGGACCCCGAGTTCTGCACGCAACAGCCGGGGGCGGGCGAAGTCCGGCCGGGCTTCTGCCCCGGAACCAACAACACGTCCTCGGGCGGAAACAACTATGCCGGCGGCAGATGGTATTTCCCGGTCAGCGGAACCGTCTATCCCACGATCGGCGTCGACAAGCCCGGCGGGGAGATCTGGAGCATCAGCAACATCGGCGCGAGCGCGACCTACAAACTCCAGCTGAAAGACAATCAGGGCGGCTATCCGATCCTCATGCAGCTCATCTCCGTCGACGGCGTCAGCGTGCATGTTCCGAAGGGAACGGCCGCCGGCGACAAGATCGCGCTCGGAAACTCCCGCTTCACGATCGTTCCCTGTCCGGGCGTGACGCCGGACGGCGCCGGCTCCGATCCGACCTGCGTCAAGGATTTCGTCATGATGCCGGGCTCGCGCGCGCAGGTCTGGGTGACCTATCGGGACAAGGACGGCAATGTGGTCGCGCCTCCGCAAGGCGGAAAGACGGCCACGTTCCAGACGGTCGGCATCACCACCGGAGCGCCCGGCGTCGGCGATCCCTGGCCGGCGGTCGATCTGGCGAGCGTTTCCTTTGGCCCCAGGGACACGACGAACGGCCTGGTTTCGCTGATCCTGAACGGCGACGCCCTCGCCGCGAATGCGCCCAAGGGCATCTTCGTCGAGCCGGTTCCCTATGCGAAGCCCGCCCCCGTGCCGCCGAACTGCGCCGCCCTGCCCGAGGGCTACCGACGCCGTATTTTCTTCGGCCTCGTCGATACGTCGAACTCCAACATCTTTGGCCTTGGTTATGACGTCGTGGACGACAAGGGCGTCGTCGTGCCGGAATCGTCCCTGCCGGTGACCGCTTTCGATCTCCACACGCCGTTTGTGTGCCTTCCTCTGGGCGAAGGGCAAAAGCCTGTCAGGGAGACATGGGAGCTCGTGAATCTCGCGACTGAGAACCACAACTTCCACATCCACCAGACCAAGTTCCGCGCCGTGCAGGCGACGGCGGACGCAAGTTCTCCGCTGGCGCCGAAGCTCAATCCGACGGTCGGCGCCGGCGTGATGGAAGACAATGTGCCGCTCGCCATCGCCGTGCCCAAGGACGCCACGATCGCGCAGCAGGTCATGAACAATCAGAACGGCTATTGCACCATTGCCCAGTGGCGGAACGGAGATTGCCGGATGACTCCGCAAGTCGTCGACATTCCCTTCGCGGAGCTCGGTGAATTCGTTTACCACTGTCACATCCTGGAGCATGAGGACAGCGGCATGATGGCCAAAATACAGGTCGTTCCCGCGCCCGGAAAGTCGTCTCACTAAAGACTTGCCGGACGCTCAGAACCGGATTGCCAGTCGGCGGCCGTCGCGCTTGCGTCGGCCGCTGTTGCATGAGCGGCGGCGCTCTCAGCCGACAACCCGCGCCCATCTGGCGAGCAGCAGACTGCGCGCGCGATAGAGCAGGCAATAATCATCGAAGGTCAGACCACGAATGAAGACCGACTTCTCGAAGAAGAAGTTGATCTGCGAATCCGTCAGCGCCCCTTGCGCTGGCAGCCC
Organism: Methylocystis sp.; assembly: GCF_051061225.1. Lineage (GTDB taxonomy): Bacteria > Pseudomonadota > Alphaproteobacteria > Rhizobiales > Beijerinckiaceae > Methylocystis. The sequence goes on along the minus strand of NZ_JBPFEB010000039.1, from coordinate 39,399 downwards.
CAGGAAGTTTCGAGCCAGCTTCTCGCCCATTTGCTTGCACCCTTCAAAAGGACAGGTTCGCGACTCCGCTGGAAGGCCGCCGACCCAGCGCCCTTCACGCGTTGCTCTCTGTCGATGACAGCACCGTACATGGCCTCGGCCGCGCCGGATGTGCGCGCGAGCACAGGCGAGCCGGCCGCCCGATCAGCGGCGCGGCCCGGTGCGTGACGCGCCGGGCGATTCGCATCCGCAAGGAACCGTTTCTCCGTACGCCGCCCAATGGCGGCTCCCCTTTGCGCCCCTATTTTCGGGCGCCCGGGGAGATGAGAAACCCCGGCGCGGAGGCGAGAATGACCAGGACACGACGACTTCTCACCATGACGGCGGCAGTGATTGCGAGCTTCACTCGCATGGGCTCAAGGCGGGGGCGGAGGCGGCGCGGGCGGCGGGGCTGGCGGAGGCGCGGCGGGGGGCGGCGCGGGGGCAGGCGCCGGCGGCGCAGGGACGGCGGGGACCGGCGGCGGAGCGCTCGGGACAGGGACCGGGACAGGGACCGGCGCAAAAGGAGCGCTCGGGACCGGGAATGGAACGCTGGGGACCGGGACGGGAACTGGAAGCGCGACCGGCGGAACCGGGACCCTCGGGGGCTCCGGGACCGGCGGGAGCGGTCATACGGGAACAGGAACAGGCGCAGGGGGAACGGGCGCGGGCTCCGGCAAGTAAGCCTCGCGGGACCGGGGCGAGCAGCCCCGGTCTCTGCGCGTGTTTCAGGGAGTCTGCTGCTCCTGGCTGGCGAGAGGACCTCTCAATCGCGCGCCTTGTCCTTGCCTGCCCATATCGACAGCGCGACGATCGCGACGGCGATGAAGCCTGTCTCGGCGAAGTTTTTCACAACCTCCGCGAAGTCTTTCCAGTCATCCAGATCCCACATGAAAATCCCGCTCCCCGCTCACTCCCTGTTTCTGGAAAGCCATTTGAGAAGGACATGGGTTCCCGCGAGGGCCAACGCCGCCTCTGCGAAGTTTTCCAGCATCTTGGAGAAGTCTTTCCAGTCCTCGAGCTCCCACATGGCGCGCGTCTCTTTTGCATTTGCGAACCGCCCGACGCGCGCCGTTGCAAGGATCCGCGCGGCGGCTTCGGCGGCTGGTTCGGCTTCGGTGCGAAGGAAAAGCCCGGACGCGTCGAGCGGCGGCGTCCGGGCCCGCGCTCAGGCGCCGTATTTCCGCTCGCCGGCCACCCATGTCTCGCTGACCTTGATGGCGCCGAGTTTTTCGGGAGCGGTCTTGTAGGGGTCGGACTCCAGGAGCACGAGATCCGCCTCCTTGCCCTTTTCGAGCGAACCGATGCGGTCGCCCATGCCGATCTGGCGCGCCGCGTCGATCGTGACGGCGCGCAGCGCCTGATCGAGTGTCACGGCCTGATCGCGGCCGATGGTCGAGCCGTCGATATCGCACCGCCGCGTGACCGCCGTGCTGACGAGGGCGAGCGGCCCAAGCGGCGAGCAGGGCGCGTCGGTGTGCAGCGTGAACGGAAGCTCCGCCTTGACGCAGGCGCCGGCGGGATCGGTGAAGGCGGCGCGCTCGCGGCCGAAAATCTGGTCCCGATAGGCCGCGCCATAGAAGCGCACATGGTTCATGAGGAAGCTCGGCTGCACATTCAGCTTCTTCATGCGCAGGATCTGGTCGGGCCGCGCCATCGTGGAATGTTCGATGCGATTGATCCCCTGCGCCGTCGACCCGCCATAGGCGGCTTCGATGGCGTCGAGAGAAATATCAATCGTATAGTCGCCGTTGCAGTGAATCAGCACGGGCAAACCCGCCGCCTTCACGGCGGCGACCATGTCCTTCATCTGCGCGGCCGTGTAATTGGGCGCGCCTTTGCTGTCGGTGTCGAGATAGGGCTGTGTCTGCGCGCCCGTCTCGGTCTGGTTCGATCCGTCGCCGACGATCTTCACGCCATAAAGAGTGAAAAGCGAATTCGGCAGTTGCGTCGCCTTCGCGCCGATCCCCAGACTGCGATAGGGCTCGAAACCCTTCATGTCGTCGTACATCAGGCTGGCGCTGGTGCGGCAGGCCACATGGTTGGAGAGCTTCGCGAAGTCGGCCACCCAGCGAGACGGAAGCGTTCCCGGCTCGTGCACGGTCGTATTGCCGACCGCCGCGGCGGAGCGCAGATAATCGCCGATCGCCTTCGAGGCGAGCGCGGGGGTGATCTTGGGGAGGGCGGGAAAGACCACCTTCATCACCGCGCTCTCTTCATAGGCGCGGCCGTTGAGCTTCCCGTTGTCATCTCGTCCGAAATGGCCGCCGCCCGGCAGCGGGCCGATGTCCTCGGGAATATTCGCGGCCTTCAAACCGGCGCTGTTGACGCAGGCGTCGTGCCCATTCGTATACCAGACCAGAATCGGATGGTTCGTCGAGACGCCGTCGAGCTCGTCGCGCGAGAGATCGCCGCCCTGCAGGAGGTTGTCGAAGTTGGAACAGGCGATCCACTGTCCCGGCGGCGTGCGCGCCGCGAGGGCGCGCAATTCATCAAGCAGCTTCCCGCGCGTTGGAAAATTCACATAGCCGACGTCGGTGAGGAGCTCGAAAATCAGCGCCGACAGGATCGTGTGATTATGCGGGTCGATCAGACCCGGCATCAGCACGCGCCCCTGCAAATCCACGATTTGCGTGTTTTTCGTTTTGACGGCGTTCACCGCGCTTTCGGAACCCAGTTCCAAAATCCTGCCGCCGCCAATGGCGAGCGCCTTCACCGGGCTCGCGCCGGGAAGCGGTATGATCTTGCCGCCCTTGAAGATGACCTCGGCGCCCGCCTCGCCCGCCGGCGCCGCCTGGGCGCCCGACACGCTCGCGGCGGCGGCCGCGGCGACCGAACACGCAATGAAATTGCGCCGCGTCGGACCGGGCGCGACATCTGCAAAGACCCTGCCGCCGCCCCCCACAAAAACCTCCCCATTGAGAATCAGGGGATTGAAACAACCGCGGCACATGATGTGACCCCTCCAGCACGTTTCCAGCAGTTATATGTTACATTTAGCTCCGCTAAAAGAGAAGACGATGGTGTGAACCGAAGCTCCGTCAGCCTGGCAGGCTGTCTTGCCACAAGCCGCTGTCAACAAGGACGCCTTGTCGACGACGCGCTCGGGTTGCGGACGACACGGCGTTGTACTGTGCGTCCCATTTCTTCAGGGCGTTGTCGATTTCGACGGAGAATGAGCTCGCGTCGCCGTCGTTCCTGACAATATCGCCCAACGCAGCCGTCAGGTCTTGCACGCCAAGAATTTTCTCTCCGCCGGCGCTGCCCCCGTTCTTGTTGAACGTTCCTTGCCAGTCGTTGGGGTCCAGAGTCGCTTTCAGCGTCCGGTCTTGGTCCAAGAACTGCAAAACGCCGGACTTCGCCGCTTCGATGCTCGTCGATTTTTGGAGCCCAAGGTCTCCGGCGTATTGGACGATGATTTCAGCGAGCGCCTTGGCTGCGTCGGATCGTCCACGGCGGAGCCCGAACGCCGGATTGGCGTTCGTCTTGATAAATGTCCCGAGATCGTTCGCGTCATTGAACAAGGCCCGGATGGCGGCGTCGCCGAAGGGCTTTGCATTCGTTGCGCTGCTTGGGTCGAGGCGCTTCTTGCCATCCAGCCGGCGCAGGGCTTCTGGCGGCAGGAGCGGCTCGAGCTTCCAACCGCCGCCGCCGACCGACGTCCCCCAGCGCTCGCGGCGAACGTAATGCTTTCCGATTTCGTCGGAGCAGTATTTCGCGGTTGTTTCGTCGCCGACGCCGATCAGAAGTTTCAAATCCAGAACATCGGCCATGAGCGCCGCGAGGCTGCGACCGCGGCTCATCATGCGGAGCGCGGATTTGATCCTGCGCCGATCCTGCATCGTGTCACTGCATCCCCGCGTGTGCGGGGAACACTCAGGGTTGAATCCGCCGCCGAGCTTGATGACCGGTTCATCCCCGCGTGTGCGGGGAACACAGCGCTGGGGTTCAATTGACTGGCGACGACCTCGGTTCATCCCCGCGTGTGCGGGGAACACACGCAAGCGCCACCGCCAACATTGGGAAGCAGCGGTTCATCCCCGCGTGTGCGGGGAACACATTGCCGAAGCAATCACAACCACAACCACAATCGGTTCATCCCCGCGTGTGCGGGGAACACTAGCCAGTGCCGTCATTGTGCTTGGCGATCAGCGGTTCATCCCCGCGTGTGCGGGGAACACCTCGGCCAAACTCACTATCGAGCTCGCCTTCACGGTTCATCCCCGCGTGTGCGGGGAACACCTCGGCCAAACTCACTATCGAGCTCGCCTTCACGGTTCATCCCCGCGTGTGCGGGGAACACGGTCGCGGCCGCGCGCCGTCAAAGGCGGCTGTCGGTTCATCCCCGCGTGTGCGGGGAACACTCTTTCCAGAGAGCGCTGATCTCATTGTCTTTTCACAATGTCAAACAGCGCACCGGCGTTTCCGGTGTGTTCCGGGGGCCTGGAAGGAGCCTATTCAGCGACGCCGGACAGGTCCCCAGGGTTCCGCCGCTTTTCTTCCTTTTTCGTCCCAGGGTCCGCTGGCGGGAGAAAACTCATCAGGGTGAAGCCATCCAGATCGACCGGGAGGCGTCGGTTGGCGCCGCAGGTTTCGATCGTGAAGCCGGCGTCCGTCGGGGCCGACCAGGCCAGGACCGCGTTTCCCTCGCCGATCGCTCCCTGGACCTCCTCCCAGATTCTCTCCCGCGCGCGGCGCGAATAGGCGCCGACATAGACCCCCGCGCGCGCCTCGATGAGCCAGACGGCGAGCCGCCCGCGTAGCCGTGGCGGAGCGTTTTCAACCACGATGACCAGCATTACCGCTTTGCTCCCGATCCGTAAACGCCGGCCCTACCGCGTCCTCGGGCGGGGCGGGCTTGTCGACGCCTCCGGCGGCGAGCGCTTCCTCTATTGCCGGAATCAGTCGCTCCAGCAGACTGGTGCGGCGGAAACTGTCTCGGCACGCCCGTCGCACCGCCCGCGCCGGCTCGTCGTGCAGAGCGCCTTTTGCCGCCTTACCCGCGATTTCGAAAGCCACCGGCACGACCGTCTCGAACTTGAACAGATCAGCAACGTCGTAGACGAAGGACAAGGGCTTGCCCGTGTGCAGGAAACCGATCGCCGGCGCGTAACCGGCCGCCAGCACGGCGGCCTCCGCGAGTCCGTCGATCTAGCCGTATTCGATGAAGATGATGGAGGAGCGATCCCTGAGCGGCAGGGGACGCGGCGGGGCGAGTCCGGGCATGCCGTCGCGGGGATCGCGGCGCTCACGGCGTCACGCCCGCCGGATCAGCATGAGGCCGCAGCCGAATGCGCGCGCGCGGCCGAAGCCTTCGGCGACCGCCCGTATAAACATGTCCCGCTCGGTGATGGTGAGTTGACCCTCGAAGGCGAGGACCGACAAGGTGATTGGCGCGGCGCCTCCGCGCGCGATGGTGATTTGCTCATAGCCATCGATTGCCGGCGTTCCCGCGAGAGTGAAGCCCGATTGTTCTCCCTTTCGGATGAGCCACTCACACCCGGCCTCCTGGATCGCCCGTTCGCGCGCCTGCGCCCGATCGCCAGCCGCCTGTCGGAGCGCGTCCATCACTACATCGTGACGCCGCGTCACCTTCCGCCCATCGATCCGATGACTGCGGTTGATGGCGGGATTGGCGTAGAGCGAAAAGCGCAGGCGGTCGCCCTCCGACAGCACCGGCGCGAAGGTCTTGGTTTCCACCTCGAACAGCGGCGACGTTTCATTAGGCGGGCGCTTTGACAGGATCAGAAAGGACGCGCCAGGCGCCGCCGCCTTTCGCGTCTCGCGTCGGAAGAGGAAGTCGCGCTCCGCGTCCCGGTCGCCAGCAAAGAGCGACCACATGAGACGATGATCGGTCTGCGCGCGCGCTGCGGCGTCGGCTGGCATGAGCACGGGCGCCAGGGCCTCGAGCGCCGGATCTTGACGTAGCGTCGCGCGCGAAAAATAGAGCGGCTCGATCATGACACAGCCGCTCCGCCGCCAAGACGCGGCGCCACGATTTCATTGCGCAGATCGAAGCGCCAGCTTCGGCGGTCCGCGATAGCGTCGCGCCGCTGCTCCTGCCGTCCGCCGAGGACGCCTGGCGCGGGCGCGAGCCCTTTGGCGCAAAAGATCGGATCGAAGGCAATTTCGCCAGTCTTGTCACGCCAGTCGAAGGGCGCGCGGTCGTGGCGATGCGCGTCATAGACGTTAAAGGCGTCGCACAGGCTTTCGGCTGGCGTGAGCAGCGGATCGGGCGGCAGGCAGAGCGGGCAAGACTTGCGGCCGAGATAAAGCGCGAAACGCGGCCGGCCCAGCGCCTCCGCCATTTCCTGCGTTGTCGCGAGCGTGTCGCCAAGGGGCAGACAGGCGATGCTGAAGGCGCAGTCTGTGTAGTAGTCGCGACGCGACAGGATGGTGTTTTTATCGCCTGCGAGCTCATCGCGCCGGGTGGCGAAGCGGCGGCCCTTGCGGGCTGGCGGCGTTTGCGCCGTGTGATAATCGGCGAGGAGCGGCCCCAGCCGATCGCGGCGGATCGCGAAGGCCAGGCTTGCCGAAAAGGACGGCTGTCGCGGATCGTCCCGCGTGAGGCCGAGCGCTGCGCCGATGACGCCGACCAGAGCGGCGTGACCCGGTCGCGTTGCCGTCTCGCGCCTCTCGCCAACCGCTACGGCTCCGAAGGAGGCCATCGGCGCCACGAGCTGAAACATCAACAGTTCGGCCATTACAGCCCCTCCGTCGCGAGGGCGATTACGTCCGCGAGCGCGCCCGTTCCATCGAGCGTGTTCATCTCGACCGCGCTGACGCCCTCCTCGCCATAGGCTGTCATCAGCCGCGCGCGCGTCTCGCGCAGGCGGCTGATGGAAAGGGCGAGCTGATCCGCGTTGCGGCCGAGGCGGTCGACGGGCTGGAGGAAGGCGCCGGCCAATGTGCGCGGCGCCGTGTCGCCGCGCTCCGCGAGAATGAAGGCGGCGCGGGCGAAACTCGCGAAGCTCGCCGATTTTCCGCGCGGTCCGACGGTCGCCGCCGCCGTGACCAGCGCCTCGATCGCCTTGCGCGCGACGTCGCCGTCGCCGCCGAGATTGTCGCGCAGCAGCGCGCGATCAATATTGGCGTAGAGGTAGAAAACGCCCGCGCCGAATCCCGTCTCGCCAATAAAGCCGGCGCCAGCGTCTTCGGCCGAGGTCTTCAGATCGTCGACCGCGGTGTAATAATCTTCGTCGACGGCGACAGTGTGGGTGGTGATCGCATGGGCGACCTGCACGGCCGCCTCGCGGTTGAAGTCGGGGCTGTCGGCGAGCATGCGGCCGAACATGGCGATGTCGGCGGCGGTGTCTGTCTTGCGCAGCAGCGCGCCGGCGAGCGCCTTCTTCTCCTGCGCGGCCTGCGCGCCGGAAACCCGCGCCTCCGCGTAGGCGATGGCGGCCTCTTGCTCTTCCGGCGAGACGAAGGCGAGCTGCTCGGTGAGCACGGCGGTCTCGTCGGGCTTCACCTTGCCAAAGACGGCCGCGATTTCCCGTGCGATCTCCAGCGCCTTGGCCTCGTCGGCCTTGCCGCGCAGATGGTCAAGCACGAGGACGCCGATGCGCTGCGTGCGTTTGCCGAGATGCCCAGCGAGGATTTTCTCGGCAATGTCCGATGTGCGCCATGCGCGTTTCAACGCCTGACTGGAAATGCGCAGCCGCGTCGCGCCGCCGACGATGGCCGTTTTCGGTTTGCTCGAGTCGTCGCGATTGAGATTGGACGGCGGATAGAAGGTGAGCAGGTGGAGCTGAACAAAACGGTTCATGAGCGTCTCTGGAATAGAGGAAAATCATGCTTGCGCCGCGTCGTCTTCGCCGGCCGCGTAATAGTCGAAGATCAGGCGCCGCCGGGTTTCCTCCCTTTCGAAGAAGAGCAGACAGCGGGCGACGTCGCGGACATTGGCTTCCTCGCCGACAATGGCGAGGGCGCGCCGGAAGGCCGTTGCAATTTCGTCGTCCGTGTCTGCGTCAAGCAGACGCCGGAAGCGCGCTGGTTTCAGCGCCGCGCTCGCCTCGTCGCCGAAATTCCGGCGGCCGATCCGCCGCGCGAATTTTTGCCCGCTGTCGTTCTTGCGGATCGTGGCCAGCACCGTCGCGAGCGCGGCGACGCGCGGCAGACGCGCCGGATTTTTGTAGCGCAGCGCTCGAAACAGGCGCAGCGTCGCCTCTTCGGTCATGGCTTCCTGCGGCGCGGCGCGGCGCAACCGCGCCAGCGCGGCGCGATCCTTCCCGCTGCGGCTCTTGCCGCTTTCGGCGCCTGTCATCTCGCGCCACCAGAGAAAGGCCGCGTCCGCGCGATCGAAGCTGTCCGCGCTGGCCTGCGTTGCATTGTTGCTCATGCCGCTTTCCCGGTCTTCTCGGTTTTCTTTCGGGGCTGGCGCGCGAGTGCGAGCGCTGCGTCAATCTTCCTGCCCATGCCTTTGTCGCCGTGAAAGGCGCCGGCGAGGAGGCGGCGGGCCCTGATGGCGCGCTCCATGATATGCTGGGGCAGCGTGAGGAAATCGACCGAGCGGTCGTAAGTCGACAGGCTCGTGTCTTGCAACACGCGCAGCCATGCGCCGCCAAGTTCAGAGCGCAGACGTTCAGGGTCTTCGCCCTCCGCGAAGCGGCGCGACATGTCGCGCAGCGCGCCGAAAAAGGCGCCCTGTGTGGTGAGGAAGAAGTTTTCGCGCAGCGCCGAGAAAGGCGTGGCCTTGCCGTCGGCGCGCTCACCGGCCAGCGCGGTGCGGATGGCGATGCCCATCATGCTGGCGGCAAGCTCCGCCGCCTCCACGAAACCGCGCGCCGCTCGCTGGAATATTTCCGCGTCTTCCTGCGAGACAGTCTTCGCGAAGAGAAACACCGGCATTTCCGTTTCGACGAAGCCGCGCGCCTTCATGTTGTCCATGTCGAAGCCGGAGGCGATGAGTCGCGCTTCGCCCATATCGTCGAGCGCGCGCAGGCGCGTGGTCGCGACGGCGACAATGCTCGCAAGCCGCTCCTTCTCGTCCGGCGCGCCGGCGACGGCCGGCCAGTCGCGATACAATATGCCGCCGGGCTGAGGATGTACAGGCAACCAGTCGCCTTTGCCCTTCGGACTGTAATAGGGCGACAGCGGATGCTCGAAGGATTCGTGGTAAGACACGCCATAAGGCCGCGTGCGAAAGCCTGTGACGCGCACCTCGTCAATGAGGCCGGTGATCGGGCAGGGCTTGCCATCGCTATTGGGCGCGAAGATGAGACGAATGCGGCGCGGCATGCCCCAGAACGCCTGAAGGACATGGCTCGCGCGCGGGGAAACCGTCGCCGGCGGCTTGCCTTCGGAGGTGATCGTCGGCGCCAGCCACGGAAAGACCTTGTCGAGCGCTTCCTGCGCCGGCGGATAATCGCGCTGGGACGGCGGCGTGTTCAGCCACAACAGGCGCCAAAGTTCCGGCGTCGTGTCGGAGGGCGCGACCAGCGTGGTGAGCGGCCCACCGCCGCGCAACGAGACGCGATGACCGGCGCCGCCGGAGGGCGCGTAACTCTGTAGAGTGAAAAGCGCCATGGCGGCGGCGGCGCGAGAGAGATGGTCGACCTGGCCACGCTTCTGGAAAAGGTCCTTGTTCTCCTTGATCGTATTGGCGCCCGGCGCCTCGATCAGCAGGCCGCTCACGGGCGTTTCTTCCGCATCCGCCAGCGCATCGCGATCCTGCCCGAAACGGAGCCCGTCGCCATCGAGCGTGAAGGCGGGGGCGAAGGGCGCGAAGGCGGCGTCGAGTTGCGCGGCGTCGGGCGGTTCGCGCCAACAGGTCAGAAACGCGCGGCCGTCGGCCGGCGCGAAGGCCGTCGCCAGCAGGCCGATCATGAACTCGCGCGACGCGGCGTCGAAATCCGGCCGCCCCCAGGCGAAGGCGACAATGGGATCGTGCAGAAAGTCCGAGGCGATCTCGGCCAGTCGGATGAAACATATCGAGCCGCTGCGGCGGCGCACGGGAAGCCAACGGGCGGCGAGAAGGGAAAAGGGCGTCATGTCGATCATCTGTTCAAAGCTGGGCGCGGCCGGCTGTCGCCGGGCGTTATGGAAATTCGAAAAAAGAAACAGCCACGCGAATCCACAGCCGAAAAAAAGGCTTCAAGCTGACGGCAACCAGCCTAAGCGTAGCCGCAAGCTAATGCAAGCGAAGAGTGTAATGGAAGTCGATTTTTTGACGCCCTTTTGCGCGTGAGGCTTTTCGATTCCCCCTTACGCGAGGGACGCCCCTTCAGCACGCGGCGCGCGCGTCCGACGATGGTTCATCCCCGCGTGTGCGGGGAACACGTCGCCGAACGGCCAGTCCATCATCCGCGCTCCGGTTCATCCCCGCGTGTGCGGGGAACACTATATCCAGCCGTGGGACTGTTTCTCCGAGGACGGTTCATCCCCGCGTGTGCGGGGAACGCCGTAGAATGACGAAACCAACGTTTGGTGTGATCGGTTCATCCCCGCGTGTGCGGGGAACACGGCCAGCTGTGAGAGCGACCCGCGCCGGGCCGCGGTTCATCCCCGCGTGTGCGGGGAACACTGAAACCCGCTCGCAAACCGGATGCGGAACGCCGGTTCATCCCCGCGTGTGCGGGGAACACACCGGGCTCCCGAATTTGTTGTCGAGGTCTACCGGTTCATCCCCGCGTGTGCGGGGAACACGGCTCCCCAGGCAGCGCCTCAATCACATATTCCGGTTCATCCCCGCGTGTGCGCGGAACACTCTTTCCAGAGAGCGTTGTTCTCATTGTCTCTTCGCAATGTCAAACAACGCACCGGCGTTTCGGGTCTGTTCCGGACCCGCCGGGGACGGCCCTTTGGGGGCCGGCGGCGAACATGGCTGAGCAGGGAAGCATATCGGGCCGAAGCCGTCCACATCGATTGCAAAGCCGGTATCAGGGGCTCCCGGATGACAGGGCGAGCCCCCGGCGGGGGTCGTAGGAAGCCGATTTTTCGAGGCCCCGACGATCCGCGACCCTTCCTTCAAAAGGGGCGCCCAGCAGCGGCAGAACGACCGCGCGGTCGCCCGCCTTGCGCCAGACCGCTTCGACCGCCTGCGCGGCGCCTTCAATCGCCTGCTCATGGAGGCCGCGCCCCGTCGCGCGCGAAGCGCGCAGGGAGACTTCCGACAGCGCCCAGGCGCGGAAATCATCCGGGTCTTCGGCGTAGGGCCGCAGCACGCCATCTTCCCACAGCGCCAGACGAAACAGCGTCTGCTCGTCGCCGAGCCGCGTCGGCGTTGCGATATCGCTCGACCAAGCGCGATGATCCCCGCAATAACCCGCGAAGAAATCGAGAAGATTGTTTTCCGCATGGCTGGCGTCGCCGAAGGCGGCGCCTTCCATCTCGTCGAAATTGGGCTGGAGCGCCAGCGGAACGAGCTCACGCGCGTCTTCGCCGTAAACGGCTTCGATCAATCCGCGCACGCCGTCGGGCGAAACCAGCGCGCCCGCCTCGAAAAGCTTTTTGGCGCCGAGCCACAACAGCGCATGCGCCCTGTAGACCCAGCTCGCGCGCGGCAAGGCTTTCTCGAACCAGTCCGCCTGCGCATCGGCGGCGGGCTCCGGCGAGACGACCAGAAATTCCGGAGCCGAAAGCGGCCGTTCACGCGCGCTGTGACGCCACAGACGGCCGGCGCGCTGGATCAAGAGGTCGATGGGCGCGAGATCGGAGACGAGCAGGTCGAAATCGAGGTCGAGCGACTGCTCGGCGACCTGCGTCGCCACCAGAATGCGCCCGGCGCGTTGCGCGGGCGTTCCTCTCTTGCCGAAGATCGCCAGAACCTCGTCCTCGATCTTCAGCCGGTCGCACATGGCGAAGCGCGCATGGAACAGCATGGGATCGAGCCCGCGTCGCTGCAGCGCCTCGACCGCTTCGATGGCGTCATCGACGCTGTTGCGGATATAGGCGACGGCGGCGCCCTTCATGGCGGCGTCGGCGATGCGATCGAGCGCCTGCTCCATCGAGTCGAGACGCGACGCCGGCACGCGCCGGCGCAAATCCGCGCGCGCGTCGAGCGCCGTCTCACGATGTTCCTCCCCCGCCGCGAGCACGGTCGCGAGCGGATAGGCCGCGCTGGTGAGCGAGACCCTGTTTCCACCCTGCGCGCCGAAAAAGGCGCTGGCGTATCGATCCTTCATGCGCCGGGGCAGCGTCGCGGAGAGAATGATGGCGGAGGCGCCCATGCCGGCGTGAAAGGTCAGCAGCCTTTCGAGCTCGCGCGACATATAGGCGTCGTAGGCATGCGCTTCGTCGACGAGAAGAATCTTATCGGAGAGGCCAAATTGACGGAGAGTCGCGTATTTCGTCGGCAGCACGGCGAGCAGCGCTTGATCGATCGTGCCGACGCCGACGTCAGCGAGCAGCGCCTTGCGGCGGTCGTCGGCGAAGAAGGCTGAGCAGGCAGCCTGCACCGTTTCGATCTCGCCATCGGCTTCGCCTTCCGGTCGCCCGCCGTTCGGCAGGATGGACGCGCGAAACCCGTCGTGAAGGCGCGCGCGGCCATGCGCCAGCGCGAGAGAGGGCGACGCATTGGCCGAAAAGAGATGGCGATAGCAGGTGGACATGCGCGCATACATGGCGTTGGCTGTCGCCATCGTCGGAAGGGCGACGAAGAGCCCGCGGCCCTTGCCTGCGAGCATCATCCGCTGCGCGAGCAGCAGCGCGGCCTCCGTCTTCCCCGAGCCGGTGATATCCTCGATGAAGACGAGCGTCGGGCCCTCCGGCAGCCGGAGGTCGCGGCAATAACGCTGCGTCGCGCCGGGTGTGCAGGATGCGGCGAGGAGCGTCTTGTAGCTGACCTCCGGGTTTGGCGCGGCGAGGGCGAGGCCGAGCCTGGCCAAAGCCTTCTTCGCGCCGGGGCGCGCGATCTCCCGCCAGTAGTCGCGCGGACTGTGATGCGGCGCCTGGTAAGGGAAGAAGTCTGTCGACGAGCCGATCCAGTCGGCGAGCGAGACGAGCCCCGCGAGCCGCCAGCTCGCAGGATTGACTGCCGCCGCGTCGGTCGGCGGCAAGGGCGCAACACCGTCGAAAGCGGAGAGGATTGCGGCCATCACGCGTTGCGCCTGCTCGCCGACGCCGCGCGAGAGCGTGGAGCCGCCGCCGAGACGGTCGAGCGGCTTGCCGTGATGGTAGGCGATCGGGGCGAGCAGCGCCGCACGGGTAAAGTAGTCCGTGTCGGCGATCAGCTCATCGAGGGCGCTTTTCAGGGCCCGCTCGAAAAGCTTCATGCCTCCCGCCGCGTGATCGTAAGGCGCGGGGACTCCCGGCCAGTCACCTTGACCGCGCCAGGCCGCTTCGCTCTTGGCCTGAAATTTGACGTCGACCTTGCCGATATCGTGTAACGCGACAAGCGCGCACAGAGCGGGAAGGATGCGTGTCGCAGGCTGCTGGAACGGGGCCGCGAGGTCGCTTGCGAGACGCGCGTCCGCCTCGACGAGCGCCTCGAAAGCGGCGGCGACATCGAGACAGTGATAGACCAGTGGATGGCGGACTTCGGCTTGCCCATGTGGCGACGCCTTTCCCCAAAAAGACAGTTCAAAATTTTTGGTCATCGTCGCGAAGAAGTGTCTTCCTCTTGGGATTATTTTGAATTCCATTGGCAAGATGCGCCGCAAGCGTTGGCTTGTTATAGACAAGAGCCGCGATCAGCGCTTGTGACCTTAACAGCCGCGCGACGCTTGTTTTTTTGAAGAAAACTGCCTCAGCCCACAAAAGTCTGTCGGGTGATTTTGTCTGATCCGCATTCTCGTAGCTGTATCGATGCGGAATAATCAAGTCTACCAGGTAAAAGCCCGATGCATGCATAAATGTGCTTATATCAGAAAACAGAGGCTGGCCTCTGTAGATTTGATCAAACTCAACCTCACAGTGGACAACCGCCGTGCGCTCCAGGACATTTCTGCCGCTTTCGAGCGCCAGCAGTTCTCCTCCCTGGATATCGAGTTTCAAAAAATCCACCACACAATCAGGGATCAGATCATCCAGTCGACTTGTCGTAATTTTTTTTGTCGCCACGGTTTTGAGAGTGCACAGGTGTTCGAAATCATTACACAACTCTTCGTTTAAGGGAAAAAGCGATGACGTCGCATCGTCATTGTTCACGTACAAGGTATGTTCAAGACCGTCGCCGACAGCTACCGGGTGAATTGTAACGTCTTTTTCACCCAAATCCGATCGCTCAAAGGCTCTTTCCTCAAGCGCTTCAAAGCCAATAATTCTGTGTTTGATTCGAGGAGTGCATATAGGGTCATATATGTGGTCTTCCCAGTTGAGCTTTTGAGCTCCAACATCGATGATAGTTAACACTATACCCTTTGAAAGAGAGGCGAAATCTTGCTGTCCTTTCAGAGAAGATCTTCGCCAAAAGAGATGTTCGATGAGGTCTTTTATCATGAACGGCCACCTCTCATATCACTGGCGTCTCTTTCGTTTTGAACAAACGTTGGCGAAGAAATCCCAAAAGAGTCATATCTTCGTATCGCGATAATTCTTCGAGCTGCAGGCGCGCCGACTCGAGTTCATTACGCGCCAGATCGAGCGCCTTGATTAAATTATCTTGCTCGTGAAGCAGATTGATGTGACTTACATGAGTCCAATTGTCGAAAACACTAGCAGGAAACTCAATTTTCTCTCTCAGTTCCGGTTCCTCTTCACGCACATACCAGCGATTGAGGCCATCAAACAAGGAATACAAATAGCCTTTCGACAAGATGGCTTCCTCCCAAGTCTGATGTGTCCGATTTCCATGGAGATCGACAGCCTCAACAATCACGATCCGCGGACGGTGCCGCCTCCAGTCCCCTGATGCAATGACCTCTGCTTCATGGCCTTCAACGTCTATTTTACAGAAATCAATTTCTCGACCTGACGCATATGTATCAATTAGTGCGGATAAGGTCATAGTCTCGACACAGTAGCTATCTTTTGGTGTGCGTGCTTCTGCCAACGCGGCGGAAAGTGTGCCGTGACCTCGTGTCCCGGTCGGGTAGAAGCGGCGCCCCCTCGAATCTGCAGCTATCGCGCACCTAACATTTGCATCCCTCGGACGTGCGACGCTAAGCAGTGTGTGTAGACCTGCATCTGGCTCAACATTGACGCCATGCCATCCCAAAAGGGAGAAATGGTTCGTGACGCTGTCAATCTCTGGATGACAGGCCCCTATATCGACCCAGAGTCCGCTTGTCTTGGAATGCAGCGCTCGTCTCAGTACGACATCTTCACCGTTCTGAGCGTGCGAAATCATATGCGGCAGAGGCATCGGACCTCCCTCTCGTCAGACGGACAATCCAGATTCACCGGAACAAATTATTCTTTGCAGTAGGAGGGCCGTCGATTGTTCCCACGTCAAAAGGTTTATATGGGGGCAACGCTTCTCCCCTTTAATGCATTCAGTGAGTCGGTGCGTCAGAGAATCGTCACAGCCTGCTTCGAAGTAGATTGCGTCGTCTCCACATATCTCACGAAAGACAGGGATATCGCTGACAATTGACGGAAGTCCAATTCTGGCGGCTTCAACGATTGGAAGACCAAATCCCTCGCTGATAGATGCGCACACGAGCGTGTGAGACATCCTGTACAGGGCTGAAACAGCTGCGTCTGAAGCAGAATTGAACCACCTAAGTCTCTTGCCGAATTCTTCATGATTCGCAATCCGCTTCTCAAGCAAATGCGATGCCCATCCGTATCTTCCTACAATGACAAGCTGAGCTTCGTACCTCAAGTCCCATAGGTTTTCCATTGCATCCAATAAAACATCGTAACCCTTCCGCGGTTCTATCGTGCCTACAGCGAGCACTACCGGCGAGGGAAGAAGGCTCAGTTGGTCTGTTATCTCCTTTTCAACATGGCCGGCATCGACCAAGTCGCTTCCGAGATGAAACCAGGATATGGTGGGAGCGTTTTGAACCCCAAGGCGGTCAATGTAGTTTGCTGTTTCATCCGCGACGGTTCTGGATATGCAGACGACCTGATCACTTTTGATAAGACAAGTATGGAACCATCGTGAAAAATGAAACGGAAGGCCAGGGGGACAGGTATCGGGAAATGAAAGGGGAACCAGATCGTAAACGATAGAGACCGTTTTGGCGCCGCCGAGTTTTGCGGTGCGCATCGCGCGGCGCACCTCGTCGGAATAGTTCCATGACGCGTCAGGCAGGATAAAAGTATCCGCTGGCCTGAAGATAACGCGCTCTAACTGTCCGCCTGATGAAGGAAGGAAAAAGACATCTTTTCCAACGACAAAGGCCGGGATCAACACACCCAGTCTACTTCCCTCCCTTGCGATTTCACGAACGACCCTTTGTATCCCAGTGACATAATCCAGCGAGATGGCTTGCGTCATATCAAAGAAATATCGCGATGGATAGCCGTCGAATTTCCAGTGCGGCCCGAGCGTCCTTGTAAGGAAAGCTCTTAATTCGGACTCTTTCTGCTGGAGGACGCTCTTCGAGAGTCTGTGCGCGACAGCGGGACTAGCATCTTCGATCGAAGCCTTCTCTAAAAAGCGCGCCAATGTCGACTTTAGTTCAACGTGCTTCAGTTTTATCAAATCACGCAGGCTGGTTATGTCTGTCAGGTAGACGATTGATTCAAGTTGTTTGATTTTATCACGCAACTCGAAAATTTCATTCGAGCTGACCAACTCTTTCTGATTGAATTGCAATGTCTGCAAATAGCGCTTTAAAGCCATTGGGATCATCGACCTCGCTTTAGGCTTCGACCGCCCGGAATCCGTACGCCGCAGGGCGGACCGTAGTCGCGAATTGCGGGTTGAACTCGGAGTCCTCGTTCCAGCCGCCATTGGGCCCGGCGCCCACAATGACGCGCGGCGGAGTCTGGCCGTTGATCTCACTGCGCGTCAGGGTTTTGAACGTGCTGCGCAGGCAAGATTCTGTGATCGAACCTTGGATGGAGGTTGAGGTATTGCTTGCCATGGACAATCCCATTCTGTGGTTGACGAAGCCGCTGCCGACTGTCCCTGCAAAAACCTGCGCCGTGATCGCTCTGCCGCTGATGTCGCCGCTCCCAGCGGCCACGCCCTGCCTCAAGTCCATCCAGATCACGGCGGGGCCGCCGCTCGAAAGCGGCATAACCTGATGATTATATTGGCCCTGCGGCATCGCCGTGCTGGCGAGGGTCGCGGAGCCGGACTTGTAATATGGAGTCGTCAAAATCCCCCTCGCAGTTCGCGCCCCGGAATCCTGGCTTCCGTTCGAAAGGTCAAGGTAAAGCTTTCGAATTTCGGGCGCAACCTCGGGTTGTGGATGGAGGCGGGATGGAATCACGAACTGTCGCCCGCTGTCGGCAGCCGCGAAAGCAGCGCGACGGGCGCGCCGACTTGAGCCCTTTGGGAAGGCGATCTTCAACGGCCTGCGCCCGTCTCACGGGGGAGCGATAGCGCGCCACCACGCCACGCCGCGCGCGAGATTGGCCCGTAGTCGACACGGCGTCGCCCTGATGTGGATCGACGTCGTTGGCGAGCTGGGCGCCGGGGATCGCCAACTAGTAACGGCGCTCGGGGGCGGAACGCGGGACCGGCTCCGGCAGCAGACGTAGACCGGCTCGGCGCAGTCAAAGGCATGTTCCGGCCCGAGGATAATCTTGAGTCCAGTCCTCGCCGTTGAACGACAGTTTCACGGGCGTCGGCCCGCTGACAGCCGGCGGCGTCCAGTTCTGGTGCGTAGACAGCGTCTCCAGGGCGCGCAGATCGCAATCGCGGCACACGGCGGGGTGTATTCACGCCGCCTTGAGCGCGCGAGGCCTATTGGTCGACGCGGCGCCAGTCGTCGGCGATGAACCCTCTCCCGTCGACCTGCCGCGCGCCCGTGATTTTCGGTCTGCCGTTCTCGCATGTCCAGGAGTGGACCGCGCCGTGACCGGTGACAACCATGGGGACGGTTTCATCCGGATTGGCCTTGCAAAACTCGGCGACGCCTTGCGTCTCCCCTTCCGCATCCGCCCGTGCGCAAGTGATATTGGCGCCATGGTCGCAAGCCCACACCGCGCCATTCATGCAGCGATAGACGAATCGCCGGGGGTTGCCGCGGATATCCGATGTCTCGACGCCCAACGCGCTTGCGGCCCCCCTCGCCAGCGCGGGCGGCATGGCGCGGACCGTGTCGTCATTGCCTTTGGCGCGGCAACGAGCGATCGCATCCGCCGCTGCGGCCCCAGCCGTCAGGCATGACGCCATGCCCGCCAAAAGAAGCGCAATGACAAGCGAGTGGAGAGGCGCCCTGATCATGCTCGCTGTTTCATCCGCTGGCTCACGGCTCCTGAAGCAGTTTACGCGCAGGCCGCCGCGCGGCAACCATGGGCGCGCAGGGACAAATCGTCGCAATATTGCATCATGTCCATGGAGCCGATGGGCCGCATGCGGGAGGCGTCACGAAGGGGGCGCGGATGTTGGTACGCATACGCCAGCCGGCCCGCCCCAGTCGACGCCCCATGAGCCGCCGGCCTTCCGCATCCAGAACTGCGCGACGGCGTCCTTGCGATCCTGTTCGCACGGGCCGACCGCCGCCACCCAGTCGCTTTTGGCGATCGCGGCGCCGCCGGGCCGCTGCGGGTGCGCCGACACCCAGGCGAAACCGCCGCCGACCTTCATTTCAGCAAATCTGAATTCGATCGGAGCCTTGAAAAGCGCCTCGAACGCGGGGCGCAACGCATCCGCGATCGCCTTTCGCTCGGGCGTTCCGGGCAAAGGCGTATGGATGTCCCGCGCCGAAATTTTCGGCGGCGCCGGCAAAGGCGGAGGCGCGACGATGGTTTGCATCTGCGCCGCGGTCCACAGCGGCTCACGAACGCAAAAATCGAAGCCGTCGGTTCCGCGCTCCGCCAGCGCCACCCAGGCGCCGATCTGGGCGCTCCACTCGAAATAGAATTGAAACTCCAGGGGCTCCTTGCGCCCCGGACAGCGCTTTGCGGCGAAAGCCGCCGCGTCGCCGTCGAGGGGAAGAACGCGCGCGTGCAAAATCGCCCGGCCCTTCTGGCTCCAGACGACGCGCCGATCGAGGATCTCGTAGCGTTCCTGATCGAAGCGCTTGCCGTCGGGCCAGATGCGGCCGGCGATCCAGCTTTCGAGCAACTCGCGCGAGGAGGGATCATGTTGCGACGATCGCGCCGGCGCATGTGCGCCGAGCCTGACGATTTCGGCCGGCGTTCCCGCAGGAGCGCCGCCCTCCGGGCGTGAGGGCGACGTCGTCGCGCCAAGGATGGCGAGGCAAAGAAGCGCCGCGCAGACCGGGGGTTTGATCTTCAACAAGGCGACGAGTCCTGCCTGCGTCCCGCGATATCCGGAAAAGATGAGGCCCCGGCGCCGATGCGCGGTTACGGGCGCTTCTCCGCGCCCTCGACGGCGACGAAAAATTCGGGCCGATATTCGAAATGCATCGTGTCGAAGTGGCCCCATTTCCCGCCCCAGATAAACCCGTGGCGCTCGAACACAGCCACGATTTCGTAAGGGATGCGGTTGCGATAGGCGCCGCCGCTCCAGAGCCAGTAATCGGCCTGTTTCACGTTGATGTCGATGGCGGCGCCATAGGCGTGCATGCTGGGCTTCCCCGTGTCCTTGACCGCGCGACAACTGAATGCGCCCGCGCTGGGGGAGACGAATTTCTTCAATGGCTCGGGCAGCCGGCTCAGTTCGGTCGCGATCTCCCGCAGATGGCGGGCGACGCCATTCACCTCCGTTGCCTGCAGCCGCTCGCCGCCAACCCACTGGATCGTGGTCAGGCGTTTTTGTGTTTCTCCTTTTTGACAGTCGCCGTACATCCTGTCGAAAAAGGCGGTGTTTCTGAAACGTCCCGGATCTTCTTCCCGTCCGGGAGGGCGCGTTTGCGGGCCCTTCGGATAAGGCAGGCTGAGCTGATCGAGGAGCGACGCGTTGCCGAGCTTTTCCTGGAATGTCTTCTCAACGCCGTCGGAGAGCGGCTGCCGGAAGCCGTCCTTCCATGAAAGCGTCTGGCCGTCCTGGCCTTGCAACTGGTCCGGATAGGCCAGAACGAGCGCCTGTGGCGACACCGTCTGACCCCAGGCCAGAACTGGAGCCATAACCGAAATCGCGGCGACCGCCGCAACGCGAAGAAAGGACATGCCGCAGTCTCACACGCCACGCTCAAGTTCACTCTGGCTCCGCCGCGCGGAAGACGCAAGCCCTCACGCTCGCCCGCGACGCTGGCCGGGCGCGGCGTCGAGGCCTCTGACGTGAAAACCAGAGAGGGAGGCAGCCGCCATCTGTCGGCGTCGACGCGCGACGGGAACGAAATCGTAACCGAGACGGGAGCGTCAGGTCGGCTTGCGGCCATGCCCTCGCGCCTCGGCTCGGGCCATGCCGCAGACGTCGTTCACCCGCCAACCAGCCAAAGTGCGATCACAAACACTGCGACCAGCACGGACGCCATCACCGCATAGCTGATTTCGCTTCGGATGACCCAACGCGGGTGACGCATCTGGAAACCTTTGTCTTGCTCGCCCCGGCCAAGGCAACGTTCTTTCGTTTTCAAGCAGAGGCTTTGAGAGACATTTTTACCGCCATTTCGTCGGCGGGCTTGAGATTTCTCAGAATTTCATCGTGAAGCTGCTTCAGAAGCTTTGCAGATTCGCTCAGCTCCGCTTCTTTCGAGTCCTTTGAATCGCTAACTTCCTTTGACATGCGAGCCTCAAAATGTTGTGACCGGATAACAGCTAGTTCAAATGAACCAATTGGACAAATTAAGGCGCTGCGTATCCCAATGGAAACGCAAAGACTCCGCCCTGCCTGCCACCTCGTTCGTCCTGTCAAGCTATCGCTAGCGAGACGATGTCCGGGCTAATTTGCATCGCGTGCGGTAGAGCCCGCGTTTAACTAGCATGGTCGCGCTTGCGTCTCCGGGTGGCCCGCCTGTGCGTCAAACCCGTCCTTGAGCGGTCGTCTACGCGTCTGGACCAATGTTCCCGAGGACCGGCTGGTTGACCTCCCAGACGTTCGCGGCGTCATTATTTGGTGACATGCGAATTGTTTTAAAGTCAGCGTGACGCGGGGCGTCGACAGCCAATGACAATGATCGAGCGGAAAATGGACCATACGAGACGGTTTCTCGCCGGCGTTTCGGCGGTCTGCATTCTGGCCAGTCCGATGAGCGCATCTGCACAGCCTGGCCCATCCGATGGCCGACCGCCTGCCGCCCACCCGGCAGAGCCGGAATTTCTCATCCACGCTCAAAAGAACCTGGAACGCTCAAGAGCTGCATTGCAGGCCGAGCAGAAGGCTTTCGACCAATTGAGACAGGAGGAGGCGGCGCTGCGGCGGGTCGCCGTCGCAAAGAAAGGCAGTTGGATCGAGCCCTCCTACTTGTGGAAAAAGAAGGAGATTCTCAAGCAATCGATCTCGCGGAAGCAACAGGCCGTCGACGTTGCGTCGCGGCGTCTTTCCCGGGCCGAGACCGAGGCCCACACGGCTTCCGAGAGCAATTGGTCAGCGCGTCACCGTCCATCATGGCTCAGATCCTGGTGGCCATGGTAAGATGGCGACTCAATCGCAGCAGCCCGCGAGGCTCTGCGATGTACGCTTTTTTTCAAATGGATGCCTTTCATTGTTGCGTCATCATCACAGGCGAGAAAAATGGGAGGTCGGGAGCCCGCCTTGTCATTGAGCCGCTTTCACCCCTCGGCGCTTCCGGATTAGGCTTCGTAGATGAGATCCAGCGGAAAGTCGCTCGCCGGCTCACTCTTTCGCACAAGCTTGATGTTCTGCTTGTCTGGGGCCGTGCATGCCCCCCGCTCCTGCTGGGCTGCGGACCAGGCCGTGGGCGCCTATGATTGGTCCGGCATGTACCTCGGGGCGAACGGCGGCGTGAATGCGCCGCTGCATCCGGGAGAACGTCTCCAGGCGGTGAGTGGATTCGGGTCCGCCCTGTTTGATCTCCAACCTCAGACGGCGACCCGGCTCGGAGGCACGATTGGCGCCCAGGCTGGCTTCAACTTTCAGGCCGGGCCTTGGGTATGGGGTCTGGAGGCGGACTTCAACTTCCTCGATGGCCGCCGCGCCCCGAACGGAGTCTATCCCACCCCACCCGCCTATTCGGGGCTGCCGATCTTCACCATCAGCTCCAATAGCGGCGCGAATTATTTCGGCAGCTTGCGCGCCCGCGCTGGCCTGGCCTTCGATCGGTCCCTGATCTATCTGACAGCCGGGATCGCCAACGGCGGCGGGCGCGGCCCGGCGTCTCTTTCAATTGGCGCGGATGCTTACGCCGCAGGCTGGTCGCAATCATCCCGCGCCAAATTCGCAGCGGGCGTCGGCTTTGAATACGCCTTTGCCGAAAACTGGTCCGCGCGAGCGGAATATCTCTATCTCAATCAATCGCTCAACAACCAGATCTTCGACAATGGCGAGGGCTATGATTTCCTCTCCCGGGTACGGAATGAGAACCACATTTTGCGCTTTGGAATGAACTTCCACTTTGGCGACAAGAGCAGAATTCCCGGCGCGATCACATATGGCCAGCCTTCCAAGGCTCAGGACAAGGAGGACACGAAGGAGGAGCAATATAGCGTCCACGCGCAGTCCACCACCGTCCTCCAGGGTCTTCCCAAATTCTATGCGACCTATGATGGACCAGCGAGTTTCCCGTCGAAGGGCGTGGCCGATGTCCTGACCCAGAACGATCTGTTCATGGGATTGCGGCTTTGGCAGGGAGGTTCCGTCTACGTCAACCCCGAGATCAACGAGGGCTATGGACCCGGCAACTCCACCGGCTCCGCCGCCTATCCTGACGGTCTTGCGCAGAAGATCGGCCGGGCGGCGCCCTATATGCGATTTCAGCGTTATTTCTTGAGACAAATCATCGGACTCGACTCGAGTGGCGACCAGGTGAACGACCCGGATGAAGGGTCCCGGAGCGAAGTACTGGAATCGTTGCAGAATCAGGTCGCCGGCAAGGTCGACCGGGATCGGATCACCTTGACGATCGGCAAGTTTTCCGTGGGCGACGTCTTCGACGACAACGTTTATGCGCATGACCCGACCACCGGGTTCATGAGTTTTGCATTCAACTACATGGGCGCGTTCGACTATGTTTCGGATGCGTGGGGGTACACCAACGGCGCCTCGGTCGAGTGGAAGCAGAGCTGGTGGACCTTGCGCGCCGGAACCTTTCAGCAATCGACCGTCCCGAACGGCAACGACATTGAGCCGGAGCTCTTCCGCCAATATATGGGAGTGGTCGAATTCGAGGCGCGCTACGACATTTTCGGTGAGCCGGGCGCGCTCAAATTGCTCGCCTACGGCGACAATGGGCGGTTTGCAAAGTTTCAGGACGTGATCAATCTCGCGCTGGCGACAGGGAACCTGCCGCCCGATGTGACGACCTTGCAGCAGCGTCATTTCAAACCGGGCGGCGGCTTCAATCTCAAACAGAGAATAACGAATGGCGTGGGATTTTTCATGCGCGGCAGCATGACGGACGGACGCTACCAAACTGTCGACTACATCGACAACGACCGCCAGATTTCAGCGGGGTTTGTCTTCGATGGCGAGTTATGGGATCGCAAGGACGACGAGATCGGCGTCGCAGCCGCGGCGGCGGGTCTCCATGGCGATCACATCCGCTATTTCGAGCTCGGCGGTCGTGGCACCTATATCGGCGACGGGGCAATGACCTATGGCGGAGAAAAGAATCTGGAAGCCTATTACAAGCTGGGACTCTCCAGGAATTTCGATCTTACTGCTGATTATCAGCTTTTCATAAACCCGGGCCATAATGCGGCGCGCGGGCCGGTGAATGTTTTCGCGCTGCGCGTCCGAGGGGCGTTTTGAGACGACTCGCGGTGCGCGATGAAACCGGGCGATTGGCGTCTCGGCTTGCATCCGGCGTCAGTTGCAGACGGCCGTCAGCGCGCCAGAATTGTCCGTTTCGACCGTTCTGATTTGCAGATCGACCAGCGCTTGAACCCTGGGTCCATGAGCTGCTGGCGCGACAACCCTGAAAGGGCCCTGGCAGATCGCTTGCGCGCGGCTCAAACAGGACGCCATCGACTGAGGGCATTTGATGGCGTATGCCGTCGCCCCCTGGGGCAGGGACACCTCAACAGCGTCCGTGTGTGAAACCGGATCCGGGCCAAGACCCTGATAGGCGTCACAGCCCGCGAAGGAGAGGCCCAGCAGCGCGGCGAATGTCGTCGACAAACACATTGAAAAGCCCCTCTCTGATTGGTTGCCGCGCTATGGAGTCTCGTTCCGGGTGGCCGGCCTCGCAGGCTTGATCGGCTTGAGAAAGAGCTGTCTCAACGCCGGCGCGACCAGCAGGATCATGACAGGGCCCAGCATCATGCCGCCCACGACGACCGTCGCCAATGGCCTTTGAACCTGCGAGCCGACGCCATGGGAAACCGCGGCAGGAAAGAGACCCACGCCCGCAGACAGCGCCGTCATGAGCATGGGCCTCATTCTCTGTTCGGCGCCGTGGAAAACGGCCTCCTTGAATTCCATGCCCTGGATCATCAGCTCGCGAATGTAGGTGATGTTCAGAATGCCGTCCATGACGGCGACGCCGAAGAGGGAGATGAAACCGATCGCCGCCGAGACGCTGAAATTCAATCCGGAAAAATAGAGCGCAATGACTCCTCCGCCGATCGCAAATGGAATGCCGCCAAAGGCAAGGATGCTTTCGCGCACCGAATTGAAAAGGGCATAAAGCAGGAGAAAGACGAGAGCGAGCGTGATGGGAACGACGACCATCAGCCGCTTTTTCGCTTCCTGAAGATTGTCGAACTCACCCGCCCACAGGATTTGGTAGCCGCTGGGGAGTTTGATCTCCTGCTGGACACGCGCCTGCGCCTCGGCCACGGTGCCGCCGAGGTCGCGGCCGCGGATGCTGAACTTGATCGGCACGTAGCGTTGGCCGCGCTCGCGATAGATGAAGGACGGCCCGGTGTCGAGTGAGATGTCGGCGAGTTCCCTCAAGGGAATGTAGGCGTTGACGCCATTCGCATTCGTATAGGCGACTTTGACTCCGCCGACGGCGTCGATCGACCGGCGGTATTCGGGCGCCAGACGAACCATGACGGGAAATTGCCGATCGCCCTCCAGGACAGTTGTCGCGACCGCCCCGCCCATGGCCGACTGAACGACGGTGTTGATGTCGCCGACCGAAATGCCGAAACGCGCGGCCCGCTGGCGGTCGGCTCGAATATTCAGATTAGGCTGGCCCAGCACATGGAACATGCCGAGATCTTCGACGCCCGGAACGCGGTTGACCACCTTCATGACCCGCTCCGCCAGATCTTCCAGAACCTCGAGATCCGGTCCCACGATCTTGATGGAGTTGGCGCCCTTGACGCCCGAAAGAGCCTCCTGAATGTTGTCCTGAATGTATTGGGAGAAATTGAAATTCACACCAGGAAGCTCTTGTTCGAATTCGCGTTCGATGTCCTCGGTGAGCTTTTCCTTCGTCAGTCCGGCTGGCCACTGATCAAAAGGCTTGAGCGGCGCAAAGAGCTCGACATTGGAAAATGGAGACGCGTCGGAGCCGTTGTCGGGTCGCCCATGTTGCGACACGACCGTCAGAACCTCTGGATGACGGAGCAGAATTTCCCGCATCTTCCGCGCGGGCGCCGTGCCCGCGCTCAATGAAACCGTCGGCGGCATCGAAGCTCTGATCCAGAGATTGCCCTCTTCGAGCGTGGGGAGGAACTCGCTGCCAAGCCGCGTGGCGATGAGGAGCGCCAGAAAGAGGAAGGCCCCGCCCGCGATCAGCGGGACATTCGTATGGGCGAGGGAGAATCTCAGCGCCGGGGTATAAAGGTCCCGAAGCCGCTGGACGACCCAAGTCTCGACCTCCTTGGCGTTTTCAGGCAGCACGATCGAGGCGAGCACGGGCGTCACCGTGAAGGTGGCCAGCAGCGCGCCGGCAAGCGCATAGGCATAGGTGCGCGCCATGGGTCCAAAAATCTGGCCTTCGACGCCCGTCATCGTGAACAGCGGCAGAAAGGCGACGATGGTGATCGTCGCGGTGAAGAAGACAGCCTTGTCGACCTGAAGCGCGCTCACGAAAACCAGACGGAGCTTGTTCGTCCACAACTGCGACGAGCCGCTGGTCTCGGTCGGAGAGGTCGGATCAGAGCCCCAGAAACCTTCCGCCAGGAATTGCAGAAGCTGGAGCCGCTTGTCGCGAGGCGCCTGAAAATTGCGGAAAATGTTTTCGACGAGAATGACGGCCGAATCGACGATGATGCCGAAATCCACCGCGCCGACCGAAAGGAGATTGGCGTCCTCGCCTTGCAGAACCAGCATGATGATGGCGAAAAACAAGGCGAAAGGGATATTGACGGCAACCGTCAGGGCGCTGCGCAAATCTCCGAGAAAGATCCACTGGATGAGGAAGACCAGGATCATCCCGAAATAGAGATTGTGCAAGACAGTGTGCGTGGTCACGTCAACCAGCGCCCCGCGATCGTAATAGGGGTCGATGGAGACGCCCGGAGGCAGTGATCCGTCGGTGTTGAGCCTGTCGATCTCCTCTTTCACCTTGGGAAGCATTTCATTTGTATGCTGCGTCCGACCCATCAGGATGATGGCCGCCGAGATGTCGTCCTGAAAATCCCGGCCTGCAATGCCGAGCCTCGGCACGAAACCGACCGCCACCCTGGCCACATCGCCAATCCTGATGGGGACGCCATTGGATTGCGAAAGAATGATGTTCTCGATGTCTTCCGTGCGGTATCCTGCGGTAATGTCGCTTGCGCCGCCATCATTGATGAGACCGACGCCCCTGATGTTGACCGACTGCTGACCGATCTCGATCTCGCGCCCGCCGACGTTCACGTTGGAATTGCCGATCGCGGAGATGACCTGGGGCAGCGTGACGTTCAGCGCCTCCAGTTTTCGCAGATTGACGTCGACCGAAAACTGCTTGGTCGTCCCACCCCAGGAGGTGACCTGAACAATGCCCGGGATGGTGAGAAGACGCCGCGCAATGACCCAGTCCTGGACTGTGCGCGTATTCGTCAAGCCGAAATTCGGCGGCGCCTTCACCTGATAGCGATAGATCTCGCCGGTCAGGCTCGACTGCTGAATCTGCGGCGTGACGTTGTTGGGAAGATTGACGTTCTGCTGCAGATTCAGGGCAATCTGCGTTCGAGCGAAGTAATAGTCGGTTCCGTATTTGAACGTCACCCGGATGAAGCTCAACCCATAAAACGACGTCGAGCGGACGTTCGTCACCCCCGGCGTGGAATAAATGCCGATCTCGATGGGGATGGTATAGTATTTTTCCATCTCCTCAGCCGAAAGGCCCGGAGCCTGAGCCGAGATTTCAATGATGACCGGCGCGGGATTGGGATAGGCTTCTATGTTCAGCTTGGAAAAGGCCAGGAGCCCGGCGAGGGCAAAAGTGATCACCCCCACAACCACAATCACGCGTCGGGTCAACCCAAACTCGAGAACGGTCTTCAGCACGTCGCTTCTCCGATACGCGCCAATCAGCGAGACGTCTGGATGGCCGCCTGATTGCTGAGAAAGATGGCGCCGTCGCCAACGACCGTTTCCTCGGCCTGGAGCCCGGACAGAATTTGCACAAACTCACCCTGCCGGACGCCAATCGTGACCGGCCGGCGTGTGAAATGGCGCAGGTTCTTGGTCACCCAGCAAATCATCGACCCATCCCCTTCCCGAACCACGGCGCTCTGCGAAACCGAGAGAGAGGAAATCGGATCACCCGTGCGGATGACGAAATTCGCAAACATCCCGGCGCGCAGCAGGTGTTCGGGATCAGCAATTTCGCTGCGCACGAAAAGACGGCGCGTTGTCGGATCCACGGAGGGGCCGAGGACGGTTATCGTCCCTGCGAATGTGCGTCCCGGATAGGCGGAGACGCTCGCAAGGACCTCCTGACCCAGCTGAAGCGCGGCGGCGTCGCTTTCCACGACATTCGCGACCATCCACATGGTCGTTGTATCCGCCACGACAAAAGGCGCCGGCGCGACGCCGGGCTGCGCCAATTGTCCAGGGACCGCCGCGCGCGCTGTCACATAGCCCTTCAACGGGCTTTTGACGACGAGCCGTGGGTCCGCGAGGCGATCCTGGACGATTCGGTCGATCTCCTCGGCGCTCTTTCCGTACATGCGGACGGCGTCCCGGGCGGCCTTCAGCGCCCCTTCCGCAGATTGTTGCTCCGCAGTCGTCTGGTCGGCCTGCTGCTGCGAAATGCCCCCGATTTTCAGCAAGGTTTTCGTGCGGGTCAGAGTCTTGCTCTGCAAGACGAGCGAGCCCGCCGCGGCGATCAGCGTCGATTCCGCAGCCAGAAGATCGGGACTGTCGATCGTGAAGAGCACCTGGTCCTTCTCGACCGGGTCTCCGACGTTGAGAGCGGCGCTGATGATTCGTCCCTGATAGGGCGTAAACACCGAAACAAGCCGGTTCTGGTTGAAGTCGATGCTTCCAACGGCCTGTTTCTCCTGATGAAAGTCGCGGAAAAGAACTTTCTCGGATTTCAGCGCGGCGGCCTGCGGCTCGGTAAGGTCCAACTCGATCGGACCAGCCGGCGGCTCGGCGTCTCTCCGGCGATGCTCCGCCGGCGGGGGAGACAGCAGGAGAAAGACGGTTGTTATCGCCGCGGCGACAGCGGCCAGTCCGCCGATGGCGCGCCGCTTGTTCGCGGATAAGCTACGAAGATCCATTGGAGTCGAAACGATCTTGACGCGTCGGGGGCATAGCTCCCTTATTACCTTGTGGATCAACAAAGTCCAGCCGCTCCCCCAGGCGCCGCCCACTTGAAACAGAAGCGAAACACGGCTTCTCTGGAAAACAGGATTCAACGCGGGAAGCGACACAATGCTGACATAAATCACGGCGAGCCACTCGGCTTCAGTCAGTTTCCCGACCTTCTCTCTCCGAGCCGGATCTTTCAGGTGGCCATAAAGCGGTTGTCAGCTTCGGTAAAAGATTTGCCCGACTCAACGGGTGATCGCCGATCGAGCATGCGCGCGATCGGGTTTGAGGCGCTCGTCCTCATCGGCGTCGCCGCGCTGGGGGGCTGTGCGGTCGGGCCGGATTTCGTGTCGCCGCCGCCGCCTGAGGTCGAGCGCTTCACCTCCGACACGGTCGCCCATGTTGGCGGGAAGGAGAGCGGGCTCTCTTTCGTCGCCGGCGGCGAGGTCCCGCAACGTTGGTGGGAAATTTTCCGCAACAGGAAACTCAGTCGGCTCGTCGAGGCGGCGGTGGAGCACAACCCCTCAATTCAGGCGGCGGAGGCAGCGATCAAAGTCTCCTATTATGCGGCCGAGGCGCAAAAAGGCGGCTTCCTCCCTTCGCTGCTGCTGAATTCCAATGACAGCGTCACCCTGCCGTCGAATCTCAGGCCGCTGAGCGCCATCAACCAGACCATGTTCAATCAGGCTTATCCGTCCGCGTTCAACATTTTGAACAATGCGCCGGTGCCCAATTTTACACAAAACCCGCCGATGTGGTCCTATTCGCTGTTCCTCAAGCAACTGACGGTTGCTTACACGCTCGACGTCTGGGGGCAGAATCGAAGGGCGGTCGAGTCGCTCGAGGCGCAAACCGATGTGATGCGCTACCAATCCGAAGCGGCTTATCTTGCCCTGACGGCCAATGTCGCGGTGGCGGCGATTCAGGAAGCGGCGTTACGCGGTCAACTTGCGGCCGTCGAGCGGGTGATCAGGATCGAGCGTGACCTCCTCGATCTCTTTCGCAAGCAGAAAGGCGTCGGCTGGGCGTCCGAAGCCGACGTGCTCACCCAGGAGGCGGCGCTCGCCCAGGCCCTGGAATTGCTGCCGCCGCTGAAGAAACAAATCTCTCAGCAACGAAACCTCATCACGGCGTTGGTTGGAAGATATTCAACCGACGAGGTTCCCGAAACCTTCGACCTCGATGAAATCAAACTGCCGCGCGATGTGCCAGTCAGTCTTCCTGCTCGCTTTGTGAGGCAAAGACCGGACATTCGCGCCGCCGAAGCGCAGCTTCACATGGCCAGCGCCCAGGTTGGCGTCGCCGTCGCGGCCCGCCTTCCAAACATCACGCTCAGCGCCAATGGCGGCTTCAGCGCTTATAAGCTCGCCCAGCTCATCATGCCGGGCACGCAATTCTACACTTTCGCCGCCGACGCCACGCAGCCCCTTTTCATGGGTTTTTCCCTGCTCAACCAGCAGAAGGGCGCCGAAGCGGCGTTTCAACAGGCCGACGCGCAATATCGGCAGACGGTCATTTCCGCTTTCGAAAATGTGGCTGATCTGTTGCGGGCGATTCAGGCGGACAACGAAGCCGTCAAAGCCGCCTCCTATGCGGAGACCGTCGCTGGAAAGAACCTGAATATCGTCAGAGGGCAACTCAAGATCGGGAGCGTGAGCGTCCTTGCCGTGTTGAATGCTCAGCAAACGTATCTCCTCGCCGTCGTGGCGCACGCCCAGGCGCGGGGGAGTCTGCTTGCGGACGTGGCGGGCCTGTTCATGGCTCTCGGCGGGGGGTGGCAGGATCAAAACCTCAAGAATTTGCCTCCTGACGGCCCCAGCGGCCCCACCAAACAGCAGCTCGAGCAGATAAAGCCTCCCGTGAATCCGAATCTGCTTCCCGAACAAGTGTCTGACGTGCTTCCAATATCGACGCACCCCCAGTGAGTCGCGCCCGCGAGGCGGCTGGGCGGGCGGATGGAGAGGCGCATGAAGATGGTGACCGCCTATATCAAGCCGTTCAAGCTGAATGACGTCCATAATGCGCTGCACGCGGTTGGCGTTTCCGGCATTACGGTCTGCGAGGCAAAAGGGCACGGGCATGCGAAAGGACATTCAGAGGTTCTGTGGGATACCGAATATGTGGCGCATTTCATCTCGAAGCTGAGGATCGAGGCGATTGTCCCGGACGCGCTTTTGAGCCACGCTGTCAAGGCGATCATGACCGCCGCGAGGACCGGCCATACGGGAGACGGGAAAGTTTTCATCACAACCCTGGAGGATGTCTACAGGATCAGCGATGGCAGTGCTGGCGCCGATGCGCTCTGAGCAGGGACTTCGGCGCCGTGGCTCCCTTGCCGCATGCGGTCGCCAAGAGCCATGCGCAGCCGCTGCAAAGAGACCGTGACGGCCGCATCATCAGGGGAGGGAATAAGGTGGACGTTCCAAAAACACATCCCGGCCGGAGTCCGGCTTTTCCGCCGTCTCTGCTGACGCATCTATAGCACGCGGTCGGATGACGACCTTTTCAGAGATAGAGGGTTTCTCGCTCCTGGGCGGCCCGTTGCACCGGCTGGGCGTGCGGCTTGGCCTCGTGCGCGGCGCCAATACGGTCGCACTGGGGTTGGCGCTGGGTTGGGTTTCCTGGGTCGTCCTCATGCTTCTCGCCTCGGCGGAAGGCGGCGCAACAAGAATTCTTTCGCTGCCGGTGATTGCGGCACATGCGCGCCTGCTCTTGGCCGTGCCGCTGCTCTTCGTCGCCGAAACGGCGCTTGACGCCAAGTTTCGGGAATTTGTCGCGCTGCTGTCGCATTCGGGGGTCGCGAGACAGCGCGCCTCTCAGGAATTGGCGCGCGCCGCCGGGCGTCTCCAGCGCTGGCAAGACTCCTGGCTGCCGGACGCAGCGAGCCTTCTTGTCGCGGCTGCGCTGTCGCTGCTCTGGGCGCGGATGCGTCTTTCCGGCCAGGGCGCGCATGTATCGAGCCAGGAGCTCGCCACTCTGCCACTCGCGGCGGCGTGGTACTGGTTCGTCTGTCTCCCGCTCTTTCGATTCCTGATCATCCGCTGGGCCTGGCGTCTCGTCTTCTGGTGGGTCTTGCTCGCGCGGCTCGCGAAGATGGACCTCACGCTCGCCCCGGCGCATCCTGACGGCGTCGGGGGACTCGGCTATCTCGAGACCGTGCACACTCGTTTCGCGCCGCTCGCTTTGGCGATCTCAATCGTCATCTCGTCAACGTTCGCCGAGGATATTGCATCCGGTCAAAGCAGTCTGACGGCGATCTATCCGGCGCTCGTGGCGACGCTGCTGATCGACGTCTTGCTGTTTATCGCGCCTGTCTGCGTCTTCGCCTTCAAGCTCAGAGCGTGCCAGGAAAAAGGGCTGCGCGACTATACGGAGCTTTCGTCCCGCTATGTGGACGCCTTCGAGCGGAAATGGATCAGGAAGGAGGGTCCACAGGAGCCGCTGCTCGGGACGGCGGATCTGCAATCGCTCGCGGACCTTGCGAATAGCGTGACGGTGGTCCGCAAGATGCGCCTCGCGCCTGTCAGCGCCCGGCTGATCGCCATCATCGGCGTCGCGGCTGTCGCGCCGATGTCGCTACTCCTTCTCTTTGATTATCCCCTCACGAAGCTTATCGAGCGGTTTCTCAAGAAGTTAGCAGGAATATGAGCATTCGCATGCCCCCCTGGATCTCTCGACCATTCGCTGCGGCTATTGGCAGATTCTGTAGCCCGCGCCAGAACCATGTTGTTGCAGGTCGAGGTGCAGATGGTTTTCATGAAGAGCATCCGGAGACCCCGGCCCCAGCACGGTCGTAAACCAGCCGCAGGCAGATCTTCTCACAACGTCAAGGGCGTCTTCGGCGGCCGGATCCTGTGTCAACCCAATTCTCAGGCGCTGTCTGTCGCTCAATTCAAATGCCGAGATATCAAGGGCCAATCCGAGCCCATGCGCGCTCAATTTGGCGCCAGGGTCCCGGTTGCGTGTGCGGCACTCATAGCCCACGCCGGTGGCGACGGCCTTCAAAGAAGAGCCAAGCCGGGCTCTGAACAATGGCGAGACAGCTTCCCGAAGCCAATCCGCGAGGCGTTCCGCCAGCGGGCAATCAATCAAGGGGCTTTGGGGGAAGGTGATCGAGCTTTGGGCGTCGCGGTTCGCCGCCAAGCCGAGCAGGCGGACGGGCGACGGGATTGTGCAGGCGCCGTCCTCTTGTGGCGCGAGAGAGACATAGCGCACGCCGAGATCCGTCAATCTCTGAAGGCACGCCTCCCGGGCCTCATCCACGGACTGGCTTTCCGCGCGCTCCTCCGCTGGCCGGGCGAGAGGCGCCACTGGCGAGCGCAACTCAGGCGGCCGGTGTGGAGGAAGGGGCGGCAAAGCGCCATGAGCGGCGCCGGCGCACATTGAGCAGGCGACGAGCGCTCTGGTTGAGCCCCACATCATCGATGCCGTCCTCTCTCGTCGTGCACGCGCCCGTACATAATTTGAACGAGACAGGGATGCTGCAAGGCGGGGCACGGCCAGGACAGCTGCCGGCGCACTGGCGTCCGCACCAGCGGAAGCAGCGCCCTTCAGCATCCGTTCAGGTGTGCCGGCGCTAAATCGCGGCGTTGATTGGAGTCACCGGGAGGGGAACAATGACCACGCTGCGCAAACCCATCTTGGCCACCGCGATTGCGGCTCTGCTTGCTGGCGCGATGACGACCACGCCGGCTTCAGCCTGGTATTACCGCAACAACACTAACGGCGCGGCGATTGCCGGCGCCATGATCGGCGGTATGGCGCTCGGCGCCGTCGTTGGCACGTTGGCAAGCCAACCCAGCTACAATTACGGCTACGGCGGCGGCTATGGCGCGGGCTACGGATACGGGCCGGGCTACGCGAACGGGTATGGCTATGGCTACGCGCCCTATCGAACCGGGCCCTACGGCTATGGAGCCGGCTACGGATACGGGAACGGCTATCGCTACGGTTACAGGCGTCATCATTGGGATGACGACGACTGAGAAGCGATCAACCGGGATAGGCGCCCCGGCCTATCCCTCCCCCACACGGTGAACGGCTCTTGTTGTGTTTGCGATGCGCGGATGACGATAACCCAACCATTTCCCTGCGTGGGGTTGGTTGCCGACGACTGTCCCCAAGGGGTGCTCCTGATCTCTTTCGGACCTTTGCGCGTGGCGAAATTAATGAAAGAAAGGGGCCAACGGCTGAAAGCTGCGGTTCGACCGCTCCGGAGGCGATGACATGCACAAGATCAAATTCCGCATGAGCGGCGATGACCTGCGACCGCGGCGCACCAAGCTGGAAATACCTGGCTGGGCCGGCAAAGCCGAGCGGCGCGCCGACGGCTCTCAGGAGCATGCATGGCATTGCGTGCCCTTTTCAGAGGCTGCGACATATGGCGTTGAGGTTTTCTATCCCTATGAAACCGAGTTTCGCGTCACAACGAAAGATGGCCGGCTGAACTTCGAAGGCGATTTGGGGCCGCCGCCGGCTCCCGGCCGTAACTGGCCGCCATTCAGAAATTTCGGCGACCTCTATTATACATATCAGATTCTGCTCGATCTGAAGCCTGAATCTGGTTGTGCGATAAAGGTCGAGACTCATCCGAGCTTCTACACCGACACAACCGGCACGGCGCCGATCGCCGTTCCGGCGCTGATCCGGGAGTGGTGGCCGATGCTCTATTTCATCGTGTTCAAATCGCCGGCCGAGGATCAGTCCCACATCTTCCGTCCCGGCGCGCCCATGGCGCAGTTTACGATGATTCCCGCGGAGTCGGATTTCGAACTCGTCCCGATGAGCGCCGACGAGGCGGCCGAGCGGGAATTGCAGTCCCGTCGCATTTACGCGAGCCGAGAGACGCTCGGGGCGGACTCGCAGTGGCTTTCCACGACCAACACCGTTTTCGATGGGACCTACCGCCGTATTCACGGCGCCGCGCGGAAACCGTCCAGGACGTGAGAACGCTCCCCCGTGGGGGAGAGCGCAGTCCCCTCAGCGCCAATAATAGTCGTGGTGGTGATGATGATGGTGGTGGTGGTGGTGGTGGTAATAGGGCTGCGGCCCCCACCCCCAGCCGCCGTAGTTGTTTTGATGATGGTGGTGGTGGTGGTGATAATAGCGCCGGCGCGGCTGGTAGTAATTTGGATAATAGGGATTCTGATAGTAATAAGGGTCGCCGTAATATTGCGCCCGTTCCATTCTTGGCTCGGGCTGGGCTTCCGAGGCGGCGACCGCTTCCTTCAGGAGACTCGAAGCGTTCGGGATAGGCTGGAGAAGCTCTGCATATGACTGCGGCGCCAGGACGTCCGCGAGCGATTTCGCTGGTGGCGCGGCCACAGCAGTGAGAGGGGTCAATGCTGAAATGGCGCCCACCAGGCCAGCCCTTCTTTTATCCATAGGCTTGATCCTCTCTGACAAGTCGTGATCGCCGGTATTTCGGTCCACATTGTGGCGGTGTGGCGGCCTTCAGCGAGGATCGCTCCTTCATCATGAACCATCTATGAATGGCTGCGCTAGACATCGGGTCGGTCCAAAGCAGATGGAGCGCAAACGACCTCCCTCAGCCGCGCATTTTCCGAAAAATCCTAATGGAGCCTTTACATCGACCCGTGCGCATTTTCCTCGACCACTCTCGCAGGGAAATCGCTCTCATGACCGACCTCGCCTTCTTTGGTTTCGGCTTCCTTTTCTTTCTCACCGCCGCCGCCTACGCGCGCGCCTGCGCTCGGCTCTAGAGGAGGCCCCGCGATGTTGGAGCCTGTGATCAGCTTGATCGTCGCCGTGCTGCTCGGCGGCTACCTCGTTTACGCGCTGCTGCGCCCCGAGAAATTCTAAGAGAGGGGCCGGAGTGTCCGGCCGATGATCATGACAATGATCGGATTGGCGCAGATCGCCATTGTTCATGTCGCCGTCATACTGGCGTTCGTTCCGCTCGGCGTCTATATCGCCCGCGTTCTCGCCGGCGAACGCACGTTGCTTTCGCCCGCGCTCAAGCCCATGGAAAGCGCCGGGGGCGTTCGTGTGGGGGAGTTCGTCGACGACGACGAGCCGAGGTTTGCGCGCCAGGGCCGCGTCGATGTCAAACTCCTCGATAACACGGCCTCGATAGGCGATCTTTCGCCTTTGGAGGATTTCGAGTCCTTCGGCCAGCGCCTCGGTTTCCTTGCGGCCATGCGTCTCGACAAGGCCGACGACGATGTCCTGACCTTCGGCCTTGGCCGCCCGGGCGCGCGCGAGCATCGCATAGGTCTTGCCCACGCCGGGCGCGGCGCCGAGGAAAACGCGCAGCGCAGTTTCTCTTCGACTTCTCGCGCAAATTATCGGCCGCGATGAGCGAGGACGATATTTTGTGGGCGATGACGACGCAGGTTCAGAAGGCGATGAACGCGTCCAGCGTCGTCCTCCTCACAACAAGAGAGGACGGGCTCGTCATCGCGGCGTCATGGCCGCCACTCGACCAGCTTGAGGCGGGCGAGGACGGCGCGGCAAGATGGGCGCTGGAAAAGGGCGAAGCATCCGGCTTGCGAACGGGGACCTTGCCAAGCGTGCGCTTCCAGTTTCGTCCCCTGACGACGCCGCGGGGCGTCGTCGCTGTTTGCGGCGTCGAGCCGAAGCGGCCAGACGAGCCCTTCACGGGGCAGGAGGAACGCATGCTGACCGCGCTTCTCGAACAGACCGCGATTGCGATGGACAGGTCCCGTCTTGTCGGCGACTCCATCAAGGCCGCGGCTCTCGAAGAGAATGAAAGACTGCGGACCACCCTGCTGGCGTCTCTTTCGCATGATCTTCGCACGCCGCTCGCCTCGATCACCGCCGCGATCACGAGCCTTCGCAGCCTCGGGGAAAAGCTGCCGCCCGACGACCGCCTCGATCTCATGGCGTCCATCGAAGAGGAGGCGACCCGGCTCGGCGGCTTTATCGCCAATCTGCTCGATATGTCGCGAATCGAAGCGGGAGGTCTCACGCCGCGTCGCGATGCCGTCGACGTCGCGGCCGTCATCCGCCTCGCCGTCGAGCGCATCCGTAAAACCTGCCCTGATCAGAAAACGGGGATCAGCGTCGCGCCCGACCTGCCGCCCATTCGCGGCGACGCCAGCCTACTTGGCCAGGTTCTTTTCAACCTGCTCGATAACGCGCATAAATATGGCGGGCCAGGGGGCGCGATCGTGCATGCGCGTCGGGAAGGGGCGGAGGTGGTGATCACCGTCACGGATGAAGGCCCCGGCGTGAAGCCCGCGGATCTCGAACGCATCTTCGAGAAATTCTATCGCGGCGGGCGCTCGGACGGGCGCAAGGCCGGCACGGGCCTCGGCCTCTCCATCAGTCGCGGGCTCGTGCAGGCGATGGGCGGCAGGATCGTCGCCCAGAGTCCCGCCGTCCCGCGCCGCGGAATGAGAATTGTCATGTGTTTTCCGACCATCGCCAACCCCTCGGGCGGCGCCCCATGAGCGGCGCCAGGGTTCTCGTCGTCGACGACGAGGCGCAAATCCTGCGCGTGCTGCGCCCGGCGCTGACGGCCTCGGGCTACCAGGTCATCAGCGCCGCCACCGCCGCGGAAGCCTTCACGGCTTTGTGCGACGGCTTACCGGACCTCGTCATCCTCGACCTGGGCCTTCCCGACATTGATGGAATGGAGGCGCTGCGGAGGCTGCGCGTGATGACCGATACGCCCGTCATCGTCCTGTCCGCGCGCGACCGCGAAGCAGAAAAGGTCATGGCCCTCGACCTCGGGGCCGACGACTATGTCGAAAAGCCTTTCGGCATGGGCGAATTGCTGGCCCGCAATGCGCACGGAGTTCGATCTCCTGGTCTTCCTCGCAAGGCGCGCCGGCCAGCCCGTCTCACACCGTGACATCCTGAAGGCGGTTTGGGGGCCAGCCCACGAGAATGATAGCCAATATCTGCGGGTCTTCGTTGGGCAGGTGCCAGGAAAAATCGAGGACGATCCAGCGCGTCCGCATCTTCTGACGACCGAGCCGGGCGTGGGATACCGATTCACCGGCCTTCCATGATCCGAGGTTAGGACGCGGCTGGCGCGCTCTCGATCAAGCCCTTCTGGACTTGTCCTTTCCCTCCGGGCGCCTTCCGAACGGGATGACCGAGCTTTGGGGGCGCTGGCGCGCCGCGATGCGGCGCCGGCCCGTTCCGGTCAGAACGTATCGGCCCCGATAATCGTCCCAGCGCATCAGATCCGCGAGGAGCGCCCTTTGGCGCAGCACCATGGTCATCGGATCCTGCACCTCGGCCGGCGCGATGTCGCCAAGGTCGTCGACCCTGACCAGGGCGTCGATGAGCATCTCTTCCTGTCGATCCATCATCCCCTCCCCCTACTGGCTGTATCGCCTCCACGGATATTGCTTGGTTCCGGATGCAAAGAACAGCCTCCCGGCGACAAAAGCGAGACGCCATCCGGGGACGATCAGCAAAAGAACCACTTGGCGCCCGTCCGGCCGCGCTCGCGTTCGAGGGTCTCGCGCGAATGGTCGCGCCTGCGTCTTCCGTCGCCCGCCGGTGTGTCAGCGTGCGGGTCTTTATATCAGAAGTCGCAGGAGAAAATGGTACCGCCACCCCGGCTCGAACGGGGGACCCCCAGATCCACAAGCGCGGGTTCGAAGCGTCGCTGTCGTGCAAGCCAGTCCAAAGCCATTCACGCGAGGATACGATTATACGCGAAAAAGGCCGGGAGGCAGTCATGAACGCGCGTGAGCCGGCGTGGATGAGCACGCACGGGCATGGAGCGATGAAGCTGTAACCACGAGGTAACCGCGGAAGGCAGGAGCGGAATAGAGCCGTTTGCTCTGACTTAGCCGTTCTATGTTCGTTCAAGTCGGGGTAAAGAGATATCAGGAAAATATACCATCAGCGTGACCGTTCCTTTTCGTCGAAACATTTCGAGCTCGAGCTTTAGTTTAAAGCTTAAGTAAACCGGGGCGAATTTATGAGGACGAAACGGCTGCGCTAATCGAAAGATAAATTGCTCCCAAAAAGTGCCGAGCTTAACAAACGCCGGTATCACATTCGTGTTGCATAAGCTCACGCTTGATGACGCAGCGAATCAGCTACGATTTGGGACACTGCAGGTAGAGGCTATCAATCTGACGATCCCCAATTAAGACGCCCCCCGATAAGCGTTTGGACACGCAAATCGGCGAATGTCGGAAGTTCTTGGCACACGTGCTCGTCGATGAACTTTGCTATTAGGACGGGATCGTCCGACAGGAGCAGTGCTTCTGTGAAACCATTCATCGCGCTGCTGGCATCACGCGCTAGCTTTTCCACTAGCGGGTACAAGGGCTTTGGATGCCCGAGCGACTGTTGTGGCGGATCGTAGGCCGCTGGATTCCAAAATGCTCTTCCAAGGAAGACCATCGGCGTCGCACGGAGCGGCGCTTTCTTGTAGTAATTGACAGTAGCGTTCTGAAATACTTCCTGTACCGTGCCCGCACTACCTGGCGCAAATACTATTCCACCGCTGGCGATTGTCACCAAACCGTCTTCTCGCACTGAGTTGAAAAAGTATTTCCCGATATCGGAGGCGAACAGATTTGGTGGCTCGTGCCCATATAGCCAGGTCGGTATTCCTAGGCTCAGGACCTATTAATTTTGACTGAGGCGTGATTCAAGGTCTCCGAAATGGAGACTTTGATGGGTGATTTGTTTTTGCTCAGTGAAGCGCAGATGGCACGGATTTCCCCTTATTTTCCCTTGTCGCACGGCGTCCC
>NZ_JBPFEB010000038.1:0-5684 GCF_051061225.1 Methylocystis sp. | reverse complement strand
CATCGGGTCGAGCGCGCCGAGAGGTTCGTCCATCAGAAGAATGTCGGGGTCGAGCATCAAGGCGCGCATCAGCGAGACGCGTTGTCGCTGACCGCCCGAGAGCTCCAGCGGATAACGATCAAGGGCCGGCAGAGCCATGCTCGTGAGCGCGGCCAGCTCACCTAGCCGCGCATTCCGCTTCTCGGCCGGCCAACCAGCCTCCTTCGCCATCAGCTCGACATTCTCGCGCGCCGTGAGATGGGGAAACAGGCCGCCATCCTGAATGACGAAACCAATCCGCCGTCGCAAAGCGCGCGCTGAACGAGGCGTGAGAGGGCGACCGTCGATCGTGATCACGCCGCGGTCCGGGGAGTCGAGCCCGATCATCAGCGAAAGCAGCGTAGACTCCCGCAGCCCGAAGGCCCGATCAGAACGGACGTTTCGTTGCTCGAGATCGCCAAGCTGACGCCGTCCACCCGCCATAAGATTTGCCGACACCCTCCAGCAGGATCATTTCAAGCTGCCCATTCCATGGTTTCGTCCCCCATCATCTAGAGCCTGCCGCGCTCGGATCAAAAGTTTGGTTCGCCCTTACCGCGACCCTGGCGGCGGGAGGCCCCCGCCATTCAAAATTCGGTAGGGATTGCACGCTGGCGTTCTCGCGTAGCCGCCACAGTTAGCCTTTCAAAAAGGCGCCCACAAAGCGAGGGCAGTGGTGACCACGCAAACGTATTCGCGCTTGGCTTCAGCGATCTTCGCAATTGTTGCGGTTCTCCACTTAATACGAGCGCTGAAAGGCGCCGAGGCGACTCTGGACGGGGCGACGATCCCAGTGGAGGCGAGTTGGGCAGGATTGCTTATCGCGGGCACGCTAGCATGGCTCGGTTTCACAGCGAGTCGCGATTGAGTTGCGTGGATAACCTTGTCTGGGCCGATCTTTGTCTAGTATGGCCGCCCATCCAGCGAAGCTTTGCAGAGATCAAGGCGGCTGACTTCTCAGAGTCGCCCAATCAACTTTTAACAGATGAGACCAGCCGAAACTCGACGCCGAACACTCGCGCGAACTCTGCGCAGGGACGGCGGGAAAGGCAGGCCAGGTCCTTAGCGGCTCTGAGTTTTGTCAGAATGTAGGATTCACAGGCCGGCCGTGCCTGTGCTCGACGACTCAGAGTGGATTTAGAGGCGCGTCAGCGTCACCGCAAGAATGACGACCATAGCCAGCATACAAACCGGAATTAGCCATCCCATTTGAACCTCCCTGCATTGAGCGTCGTTGACCTGCTATCGCAGCTTCACGCGGGAATCATCCCAACCTAGGGGGCGATTCCTGTCAAGCGCTACCGCTTGGATACCAAAGCGGCGGCGCGACCGCCTTGAAACCAAAAAAGCGTGGGATGAAGCTGCGCGCGAAGCGATAAGGCGCCCGGAGAATTGAAGATAAAACTTCGTTGCACACCGCCGTGATGCTTTTGATCGATGTGAATGGGCATAAAAACCAGTATGGCGCTAGCTTGTCGTGAAAAATGGCGACATTAAGAGCGGAGCTATCTGATGAAAACCAAACATGCTTCGTTGCGTCCTTTTCGCGCATTTGCTTCAACTGTGGCTCTCGCGGGTTGCGGCTCAAAAGACTCGGAGCTGACCACGACCATCACTGATTGCCAACTGGATGCCCGCGATTCTGGCTGGCATGAAGGCGGCTGCGGTGATCAATGTCGGCACGGCAACGTTAGGCGTCTTGATTGGCGCGGGTGGCTTCAATCAGCCGATTTTCACCGGCGTGCGGTTGGATAATTGCGGGCTCATCCTTGAAGGGGCGGTGCCGGCGGCCCTGGCCGCTCTAGCTGTGCAGGGGCTGTTTGGACGCGCCGAGCGCCATCTTGTCCCGCGCGGGTTGCGAATAAAGCCAGCCGCCTTAGCCTGATCAATCAGCGATCAAGCTCGGGATACCGTCGGAATATGCCCTTCTCGTTGAATTTTATTTGCCTATCGCTATCGAGATAGGCGCGGATGCGTGGGCGATGCGCCACCAGCTCACGCAGAGCAGCCACCCGGGGGCACTCCGCGAGCACGGCTCCTGTGCTTTAGCACTGCTTTGGCAGTTTAGGCCTGCCAATTTTGGCGAGTAGCTTATCGCAATGAGGACATCGCTTGGGTGGCGGCCGAGCGAAGAGGCCAAGGATAGCTTGCCGGATGGCCGGCATGCTCGGTTGTGGCGGCGGTCCCCCGACTCTTTTTTTCCGCCCCGCGGCTCTGAGGCGGCGGGACTGAAGGAAAGCGTAGGCAATCATTGTCATCAAGGCGTGTCGGTGCAAGCCGGTCCAGGATCGGCCCTCGAAGTGGTCGAGGCCGAGTTCTTCCTTGAGCTGCTGATGGGCCTGCTCACAAACCCATCTGGCTTTGATCGTGGCGGCGAGCGTTTTCAGCCTCGCTTCGGCGGGCAGGTTCGACACATAGTATTTTTGCTCACCCGTTGATCGACGTTCGCCGACAAGCCAGACTTCCTCGCCTGGCATG
Source organism: Methylocystis sp. (assembly GCF_051061225.1). GTDB lineage: Bacteria > Pseudomonadota > Alphaproteobacteria > Rhizobiales > Beijerinckiaceae > Methylocystis. The sequence goes on along the minus strand of NZ_JBPFEB010000038.1, from coordinate 3,188 downwards.
GACTGCATGCGATTGTCGCGCATGCGGTGCTTTTGGCCATCGGCGACACGAATGCGGCGAGCCGCGAAGAGACAGGTCAACCGGCCTTTCGTGCCCCGCCGCCAACTCACCTTTTGCCATTTCGCGTCAGCCAACGCCGCTTCAGCGGAGACCGGCGGCTGTTCAGGGATTCGGTATTTGCGGGGCTTCCCTGTTTTTGCGACAGGAAACACCAGCGCGACATCTGCCGGGTAGACGTTCTGGCGCCGTGACAGCCCCACCGCCCATAGCCGGCTGCAGTTTCGTGAGACCGCGCCCAAACATCGGATAGATTGGAAGCCTGCGGAGGAGCTGGAGGATTGTAGCATCGCCTGAACTTCGTCGGCGTCTTCGGTCCAGAACCACCTGGAGCGTGAGCGGCGCCATACGGCCTCGCAAGCTCGGCGATCGATCCTGACGCCAGCGCCGCCCTGTCTGTCATGTGCGAAAAGCGACCGCTTTCGCTCGGAGGATCTGTCGCAGTCGCCGGGCTGCTTGGTTTCGGCCTTGAGCCGCAGCGTGCCGCCTACTTCCGCGTCCGCTGCTTGCATCGCTGCGTGCCCCACTGGCGAGGGCTGCGGGGCTCACGGCGGAGAGCGTTTCGTGCCTTCCAAGCGGCGGCTGTTTTCGGACCGAAGAAAATAGCTGGCATTCTGGGCTCCCGCGTAAAGTTCCGATAGCCTGCCATTCTGCAAAGGTGGCGCCGCGCGGCTGTGTCGTTCGGAAGCGTTGACGACTTCGACCGACGAATCAGGAGGACCGATGTTACGGTCCGGACTCATAACCAATCGGCGACGATCGCGGCGATGCGGAATTAGCCCTCTCGGCGCTACGCAAGGCCCTGACGTTACGCCGCCCCGCGTTTGATCTCTCACTCAGACCGTCGAAGCCAATATTTTTGTCCGCTCATTGCTCGCACATCGGTTACCGGCGTCGGGCATCACGTCACCCAGCGTGGCAATGGTCCCCAGCCGATCTTCGTGGAACCGGAGGACTACGCGCTCCCCGCGATATCCTCGCGGAGTGCTGCAAGGCGAACGGCGTCGCCTGCTGGGCCTATTGCCTCATGCCCTCACGTCCACCTCATCCTGACGCCTGCGACGCCGGACGGACTGCCGCACGTCGTGCGCGGGGAGCATCGGCGCTATGCCGCCTTCTTCAACGCCCCTCACAGCGTCAGCATATAGGCGACGAGCGCGTCCTTTTCGTCCTGGGTGAGCTTGATGCCCAAAACGAGATTGAAGAACTCGACCGTGTCCGCGAGTGTGAGCAAACGGCCGTCATGCATGTAAGGCGGCGAATCCTTGATGCCGCGCAGCGTGAATGTCTTGATCGGACCGTCGGGAACGACGACGAGACCGTTGTTGTTCAGTCCAGGCTCGTAAAATCGTTCCAGCTTCAGGTCGTGCATATTGTTGTCGAGGAAGGACGTCTGCGGGACGTGGCACTCGGCGCACCGACCCTTGCCGAGGAAAACCCTCTCTCCGGCCAGTTCCTGCTGCGTGGCCTTGGCAGGATCGAGGCGGCCGGCGACATCGAGCTTGGGCGCCGGCGGGAAGTCGATGATGTTTTGCATCTGCGCCATCATCGCAACATGGTCGGGCCGGTTCGGCAAATGAGCGCCCTTGCGTTGCGCGCTCACTTGGTCGCCATTGAAATAGGCTGTTCGCTGCTCGAACTCGGAGAAGTCCTCTACAGACCGCAGGGACCGTTTGGACCCGTGTATCTGCTGGTTGAACAGGCCTCTCAGGCTCACCGTGTCCAGACGAAAACGCACCGTCTGCGGGCGCAAATCGGGCGTCAGGTGAAAGGCCGCGTTGGTGTGGAAATTAGAATGACAGTCGAGGCAGGTGACGCCCAGGCTCGGTTCGGCGACCTTGCGGTCCTCCGTCTGATTGAATTCCTCCTGCGGGAAGGGCGTCAGCAGAAGCCTCAATCCCTCCATCTGCACCGGCGTGACGATGCCGATCATGGATTCGTAATAGTTCTTGATGGTCAGCAACTTCCCCTTCGACACGTCGCCGAGGTCGGGACGCGTTGTCAGAAAGATGGGCGGGGGGAACTCGGGGGTGAACCTGTCGGGCAGGTCGAAATCGATGTCGAAGCGTTGCAGGTCGCGCGCTTCCGCCCGCTTGATCTCGTCGATCTGCTGCTTGGGAAAGACCTGGCCGCCGGTCGCCTGTTTGACATGCGGCAGCGGCGTAAAGCCCGCGGGAAAAGCGTGGCGTTTCCTGATCTCGTCGGCAGACAGCGCCGCGAGAGAGTCCCATGTGGCGCCCTGCGGGAGCTTGACGCGGACGCCGCCCTGCACCGGCTTACGTCCGCCCGACATCATGACGCCCTGCATCGGCTTGTCGGAGAGATCGTACCGGTCCTGGAAAAGCGTCTGCTGCTTTTGCATGGCCGTCGACTTTTGCGCCTCGTCCTTCGCTTTCACGGCGTCGAAGGGCTCGGTCGGGAGCGGCCGATAGGTGGCGTCTGGCGGCGCCTGCTGGGCAGAAACGCCAAGGGGAAGCAGAGCGGCGCAGCTCACTGAGACCAAGAAAATCGAAGGGGAGAAAAGACGCATGCGAAAGCCCTCACAATCGATTGGCGCTCGACTTTGAACTCTACGGAGGCGCGCCCGTTCCGTTGGCGTGGGGGTTTATGGAAGCAGGCCGCCCATTCTCCAGCAAATTGGCTTGTCACCGAACTTGCTATTCGTGGAGGCTGGAGCGCTCTTCCTCGGCGTGCGACGGCGCGCCGGCTGCTTCTTCGCCGCGAATCCTCTCTCGCAGTGATTGCACGATCACCTAGATGTCACTTCTGATCAGGTTGTTCCGAGGAGAGCCTGAGTGGGCGGTCGTCGGTTTAGAGCCGAATGAGGCCTGCGGTCATTATACCACGAGAGCCATCGGTCGAGATCGGCGGCGCGCGCATCGGATGATTTGAAAGGAATGGCGTAGGCCCATTCACGCAGCATCGCCTGAATGAAGCGCTCGGCCTTGCCGTTGGTTTTCGGCGTGTAAGGCCGCGTTCGGATGTGGCGTATGCCCAGCATCCGCAAGGCTTTGCGGAACAGCTTGGCGACATAGCCCGAACCGTTGTCGGTCATGACGCGCTCGACCTCGACGCCCCGCGCCCTGAACCAGCGAAGCGCGCGGACGAGAAAGCCAGTCGTCGACTGCTTT
>NZ_JBPFEB010000037.1:0-3109 GCF_051061225.1 Methylocystis sp. | reverse complement strand
CGAAAGGCCGCTTGACGTGTCTCTTCGCGGCTCGCCGCGTTCGTGTCGCCGATGGCCATAAGCACCGCATGCGCGACAATCGCAGGCAATGCATGCCGGGCGACGAGGTCTGGCTCGTCGGCGAACGCCGATCGACGGGCGAGCAAAAATATTATGTGTCGAACCTGCCGGCCGACGCGAGCCTGAAAACGCTCGCCGCCACAATCAAAGCCAGATGGGTCTGTGAGCAGGCGCATCAGCAGCTTAAGGAAGAACTCGGCCTCGATCACTTCGAAGGTCGATCCTGGACCGGTTTACACCGACATGCGCTGATGACGATGATTGCCTAAGCTTTCCTGCAATCCCGCCGCCTCAGAGCTGCGGGGCGGAAAAAAAAGATTCAGGAGACCGCCGCCACAACCGAGCATGCAGGCCATCCGGCAAGCCATCCTTGACCTCTTTGCTCGGCCGCCACCCAAGCAATGTCCTCATTGCAATAAGCTACTCCCCAAAACCGGCGCACCTAAACTGCCAAAGTAGTGCTAGTCTAGCTATTGCCCACGCTAGATCGGTGATCTCTTCCGGGATAACCCATTCCCAAAGCACCTTAAAAGTTATGCGCTCCCCCCCGGAAACTGGATGCTACTGCTGCGTCGCCGCGATGCCGATTGAAGACGAGATGAACCCGCCCACGCCGGGGCGTTCTTCGGGAAGCGTGTGGGTCGCAAAGGCAGGTCTGCAAGAGCGGTAACACGCGAGAATCCGACTGGACTTTCGCCGGAAAGCACGCAGTGGTGTGCGCATAGCGCGGGCCCCCGCGCGGACATGGCGAGCCTCGCGAACCGCGGGGCTTTGGGCACTGCGAACGCCGTTCCGGCGTTTTTCAGGAGCCAAAAGCCATGAACGCGACAGTTATAAAGCACCGGAAGCCTGAGCCAGCCTCGACCACGAAACCCAAACCAAGGCCGCAAGCAAGGCCCTCCTTCAAGGAACCGCCTGCCAAAGTTCGCAGGTTGGATAAAGCGTCAGAGGCGGCAGCCGATCGCCGGGTTGCGGTTCAAAAAACGACCAAGGCGAAACGACGCCAAGGCGAAAAGCTTGCGCCTCGCAAGGATGCAAAGGTGGAAGCCGCCTCAAAGCCAAACGTCACAGCGCCGAACCAGCAGAAGGCAGTGGCGACTGCTGCAATGGCACCATTGCCGGTCGAACAATCGCACGCCGATCGCAGCACCAAGCAGGAGCGCATGCTTACCCTGCTCAGCCGACCAGAGGGAGCCAGCATCGAAGAGATGATGCAGGCGACGAATTGGCAGCAGAACAGCGTTCGAGGCTTCCTCGCAGGGACCGTGAAGAAGTAGCTCGGCTTTGCCCTGTCGAGCGCCAAGACGGCCGAGGGCGTCCGTCGCTATCACATCAAGGCGCGCCGAGGCCGCTGACATGAGCAAGGCATCGATTAACATTGCCGCCGAACTCAACCGGCTCGAGCTGCGAGACGAATGGCGGCGCCTGCATCGGGCGCAGCCGCCGATGCGCTTGTCGCGCGATCTCCTGATGCGCGGCATCACCTACAAGCTTCAGGAGAGGCCGCTTGGCGGCCTCTCAACGGCAACGCTGCGCAAGCTCGCAAGTCTTAACGCCAAAACCGATGCCGATAAGCCGCCAGCCTCGCTGGTTTCCCTGAAGCCCGGCACGCGGCTTGTGTGCGAATGGCGCGGCGCCACACATTCGGTCCTTGTCCACTCGGACGGATTCGAATGGAACGGCGAACGCTATAGCTCGCTGACCCTCATCGCCGCCGAGCCTGTTGGCGCGCCTGATCTTCGACGACGAGGGAAATCACTTGTCGCCGACCCATGCCGTGAAGAAAGGCAAGCGCTATCGCTACTACGTTTCCGCCGCGCTCATCGCCGGCGCCTATTGGTCGCTCAACAGAGCTCGCCGAGCGCTGGACAGGACTGGCTTCGCTTTAACGGCGTGAAATCATCCACGCGCTGGTCACACGAATAGAGGTCGGCGACGCGAAGATCCTGCTTTTTTTGGATCGATCATCGGTTCCATCCGTCGCACTACCGGACTGGTCGTGAGGCCCGACGAAGCCCACTTTGTCCGCCGAGCTTTTGGCGCTGTCCATTGCCGCCAGTCTCCGACGCGCCGGGAAGGGCGTAAGGCTTGTGATCGGCGAGGGCGCCGCCAACGCCGTCGACAACGGCGTCGCCTCGCTCCTCGCCAAAGCTATCGCCGCGCGTGCGATGCTCTTCTCCGGCCACGACGACAGCGTCGAAGCGATGGCTGCCCGGCTGGGGGTGCGGCGGGATTATCTCGCTGTGCTGCTGCGCCTGTCCTACCTCGCGCCGGAAATTGTCGGGGCCATCCTCGCCGGCCAGCACCCGGTCGAGTTAACGCCGACGCGCCTCATCGCCCTATCAAGAGGTCTCCCGCACGATTGGGCGGAACAAAAGCGCGTTCCTGGCCTTCCTCTGCCCTAACCGGGGCCTGAACACCAACAGCAAAGCTGCACAACTGACGGTCTGAAAACCGGCACGAGAGACATTCGCGCCGTTCAGGCGCGAAAAGTTCCGGGCATGCGTCTCTGGGAGGCTGTCGCTGCGACGCCGCTGTCGCAACCCGCGGAAAAATCGGGGCCTTACGGGCTCGGCCGGTAACCATGGGAGACATAGGAAATCAGGGAGTTAGCTGGCTGTGGAGGCAGTCCAGAGCGAACCCGTCTCCGTAGTCAAATTCCCTGTTAACAGGGACATTAACAGGGAAATTCGTTAATAGCCTGCCCGTCCGTCCTTCGAGTGCGACTCAGAGCCCTGCAAATCCTGGCTTTTGCGGCCGAATTCCCTATGCAGCGAAACAGGGAAATTTTTGGCGCAGAACAGGGAAGAAGCCGCGCAAAACAGGGAAGCCGCGTGCGACAAGTAGGGAGAGGCCAAGCCGGCCAGGCGGAGAAAGCGTTGTCGACAATCACAGCCGGGTGGCCGCGGGAGTGGCGAGGGCTTGAACTAGAGAAAAGAGGACGCATTCTGTCTCTAGGAGGAGGTTGCGCATGTTCGACAGGGGGGCGGAATATTCGGTCACAGACATCGCCCGCATCGCCGGCGCCAACCCCAGAAGCATCCAGCAT
>NZ_JBPFEB010000036.1:0-3033 GCF_051061225.1 Methylocystis sp. | reverse complement strand
CTCGAACGCCCCCCGCTTACTGCAGCGGGGTGACGATGGAGGCGCTGGCGTTGTTGTTCATCGACATGTTGTCGGAGTTGGACTTGCTGATCGTGCCGCCGGCGCTGTCGACGACCGAGCCGATGGTGAAGGCCTGCTTGTCCACGTTCACGCCGCTCTGGTTCTGATTGCCCGAGCCCATGTCCACCATGCTGCCGCCAACCGAACCGTTCTGCACGACAGCCGCCGTGTTGTTGATGCCGACCTGCGTCACCGACGAATAATTGTTGCCGTAGGCCTGGCTCTGATTCTGGTTGTTGTTGTTCTGCCCGTCGGCGAGGGCCGGCGCGCTCAGGAGCCCGCAGAAGGCGGCAAGGAGGATCTGCTTTTTCATCGTCGTCATCCTTTCGTTGCGCGCGTTTAGAAAGCCTTGCGCAGATAAGTGAGAACATTCGGGAAATCCACCGACGCCGTGCGTCCCGCGCCGCCGATGTACTGACCTTTCGCCTGACTCCAGGTCCAGCCGCCCTCGAGACCCAGCGCCCAACCGTCGCCCGCCCAATATTCGGCGTTGCCGATCACGCGCTGGCCGTTGACCTGCGTGTTGAAGCCCATCGGCATGAAGAAGCCGAAGGCCGAGAGCATTTCCGGCGACGAGCCCATATAGGTCTGGAACGCCGCGCCGGTGATCGAGGTCTTGAAATAGGGCGTCCACAGATGCTCGTAGGAGCCCATGAACGATTGCCCGCTCGTTCTCGAAATCGCGCCGTAGGAGCTCGCGATGTAATCGATCGACATGTAGGGGATGCCGAGATAGGCCAGCGCGCCCTGGCTCGCCGTGGCCGAGACCATCACCTTGCCATACATGTTGCCGCCGAGATCGCCGAGGAGCTGGCTCCACTTCCAGCGATATTCGCCGGCGAGCTGCGCCGCCCATCCCATGGTGGAATTCTTCGGCGCGAAGGAATTATAGGCGTTCGCCGACACGTCGCGGATTTCGTGCGAGGCCGCCGACGCATGCAGGACGAAGGACGGCGTGCCGACGCGCAGCTGGCCGACGAAGTCGGGAATGCCCCAGGACGACGGATAACGCGACAGCACGCCATCGGGATAGCGGCGCAGCGTCGGGTCTTCCGCCGACAGGCTGACCGACGCGCCGAGGCCCGGCAGAAGCGACGGCAGCAGGTTCAGCCGCTCGATCCTGTGCGTATAGGAAATCGCCGGCGTGCTGAGATAGGACGCATAGCCGGGCATGAACGTGTAGCCCGTGCGGCTGAAGCTGAACAGCGAGGGCTGAAGGCCGACGCGCAGGCCGCCGAGCTGCACCCACGCCTGATCGGTCGCGCCGCGCCAGTAGTGGCCGTTGATCTGATTGAGCGTGAGGCGATATTCGCCGTTGTAGTTCTTCTCCGTGCGCGCGAACAGGCCGGCGTTGACGAAGACCGAGATGGTGCCGAGGTCCGTGTTCCGGAAGCCCAGGAAATTCACCATGCTGTAGGTGCCGGTATAGGCGCCGCTGGTCGTGTTGCGCACCAGCGGATTGACCCAGTAATACAGCATCGGCAGCGAGGCGTAGAGCGAATTGCCGCCCCAGCCGAGGCGTTCCGTCGGCAGTCGCTGCGTCGTGAAGGCGAGATCCTGTGTGGCGAAATCCTTGCCGATGAAGCCGGTGAGCGACCCATGCACCGCGCCGCAGAAGCCGATGTAGGGAATCTCGAAGAACTGCGTGTTGCCGTTGAGATTGCAGGGCGCGGCGAAGGAGGGCAGCGCGGCGCGCGGCGGCGGCGGCGGCGCGGAGACCGACGTCTTGCCGGAGCGCGTCCGGCGCGTCTCCCTGGCCTTCACGGTGGTCTCGGCGTTGAGTTCGTTGATGGCGCGCGTCGCCTCGTCGATCGACGCCGCGGCGCCGTTGTCATAGGTCGCAGGCTGCGCGATCGCCTTCGACGCGCCGGCCATCCCGAGCGCGCATGCGAACGAAACGATCGTCTTGGTCCGCATTGTCACGAAGGCGTTTCCTTATTGTTGAAGCGAATACAAGCGTTTGGTCAGTGCATGCGGTAAAAGCCGCTGGTCGCGGTCATGCCGGGCGGCGTGGCGAAGGCCAGACTGAAATTGTCGGTGACGAAGAGCGACATATAGCCGTCCTGCGTCTGGTAGCTCTGGTAGACGGGGCCGTTGGTCTGCATGACCGGAATAGCCGGCGTGCCGCCGCGCCCGCCATTCTGCGCGACCGTGGCGAGATTGGCCCCGCCCATCTGGCCGACTTCGGAATGGTTCTGCGGGCCGTTCTGCGTCACGAAGGCGGTGTTGTGCCCGTTACCGTTCACCTGCGTGAGCTGCGACAGGTTGCCGTACAGCCCGTTCTGCGTGACGACGGCCTGGTTTTGCGCATTGGCTTCCTGCACGCCGTAGGACAGATTGGTGAAGCCGACCTGATTGACGTTGTAGCTCGACTGGGAGCCGCCGCCGGCGCCGATGAAGATGTTGAGCAGCGAGTTCTGGTTGGCGGTCTGAGCAAGGGCAGGACCGGCGGAGACGATCGCGGCAGTCAGAAGACAAATGGACACGCGAGACATTTGATTTCCCCACCCAGCAAGCCAGCAAGCAATTGGCCGGAGGTAACGTTACAATTGGTCGCAAAAAAGGCCAATATGCGCGAAGTCGATATGGTTACCCTCACTTGCGCAGGAAGACGGGGCCGCGGCAATCGAAACGATATGGACGATTGTCACTGCCGGGAACCGGCTCGAGCACCCACATGTCGTCCCTGAGGTAATCCTGGGCCTGCGTCTGGGCGAGATATCCGCCCTGGCAGGCGGGCGCCTGGGCCTCGACGAGAACCGGGTGCCGCGCTCTTGCGTCGGCCGGAGCCGTCGCAAAGGCGGAAATCAGAACCAGGACGACGATCTGCAATGACTTCATGAGAGGGTTCCCGAACGAAATTTGCAGAACGCAGACCTACGCCCCGAAAGGGGACGCCGTTCCGCCAGTGAAGCGAAACGGCGCCCCGCGTTTCAATTAGTGATGATGACCACCGACGGTGTTGCCGTTGGC
>NZ_JBPFEB010000035.1:0-13311 GCF_051061225.1 Methylocystis sp. | reverse complement strand
GGCGACACGATGCAGGCGGCTCGTCAAAGATTACGAGCGCTATGCTCAGACCCTCGCAGGCCTCCACGTCGTCGCCTTCGCATGTCTCATGCTCAAGCGCGCCGCAGAATTCATGCTCCAAGGTGCATAACACCCTCTAGGTTTGTATCCGGGTCTCGAGAGCCGTCTGGACCTTCTTGCCGAACGCATCTTCGAAGCTCGCCGAAAAGCAGGCCCCGCAAACGAGCTTGAGTTGATCGAGATGCGGGGAAGAGTCTCTGAGATGCAAGAACGATACGATGCATGGGAAAAGAGATTACTGGCATTAAACGCAGAGGGGTCTGGCTTATTTGCACGGCTGAAGGCCGGTATGGCTCAGGTCGCATTTGACGTAGATGCCTCCTTCCAAAGCTTCGGAAATCGACTAGACGCGACGTTCAGAACTAGCAACGCCCGCGACCGAAACCGCAGTGGGAAATGAGAGAGGGGCTATCATAACCGCGAGTTCTGAGATGGCTTAATGGCTCCGCCCTGAGGCTGGCCTAAGTAACCTGCTGTGTTCACAAGCGGGGGGTATCATAGGGCGCGGCTTTTTATCCAGGCCTCGAGAAGTCGAAATTCCACGATCTGGCGACTTGCCAAATGTCCGCGTTTGGCGGTCTGCTCCTGATTGAACTGCGCGAGGGGAAAGAGGCCGCCGCGCGTTTCATCAACAGTCCGGCGTTGGCGCGCCGCGCCGTCAGCCTGGGAGACGCCCAAACCTCAGTTCAGCACCCGGCCAAACATGACCCACGCAACTTATTCACGAGAGGAGCGATACGGGATCAGCGAGAGTCTGGTGCGGATCTCAGTCTGGCTTTAAACCCAGGCGGATATTGGAAGGGACATTCAGCAGGCGTTGCATGCAGCCTCGGAACCCCTGATCTCGCGGAAGCTGCCTGCCAGCCGAAGAGTCGAAAGGCTCGGGACCCTGCCCCGGCCCACACGGTCTGAGGCAGGACGCCAGCTTAGCTGGAATTTCTGCCATACTTAATGGGTCATGCGTCTCGACATTGAGCGGCCTGCCCTACCTCCGTGCTCCTTGATCGACCCAGCGCCACGGCTCAGAATCAGGCATCAGTCGATGCCATCTTTCCGCATCGCATAAACGCGGCCACAAGCATGCGCCGGTTCTATTGGCTCGATAGCGCCCGATCTGTTCGGGAGGAGAACCGAGATGAGAAACTCCAACGCCCTGCCTATCTTGATCTTCGTATTGCTGCTGGGCGCCGGCTTGAGCCTTTCCTACGCAAGTCTCGAGCTTGGCGACCCGCACAAAAGCGCGCTGATTGCCCTCGTCTCAGTAATGGCAGCCTTGATCGTCTCCTACTCGATTAAGATTGCCAACCAATGGGAGCGGGTCGTGGTTCTGCGGCTCGGACGCTTTAGCGCCCTCAAGGGCCCCGGGCTGTTCCTCATCATTCCGATCATCGACGTCGTAGCCTATTGGATCGACATTCGTGTGATCACCACCGCGTTCAAGGCAGAAAAAACGCTTACCAAGGATACGGTTCCGGTCGACGTTGACGCCGTGTTGTTCTGGAAGGTCGTCGATCCCAAAAAGGCGGCGCTCGACGTGGCTGACTATGAAAGCGCCATAAACTGGGCGGCTCAGACGGCGCTGCGCGACGTGATCGGCAAAACCATGCTTTCGGATATGCTGGAGGGGCGCGAGAAAATCAGCGCTGAACTCCGGCGGATTATCGACGTCAGGACCGAGCCCTGGGGCATCAACGTTATCTCGGTGGAGGTGAAGGACGTGCTGATCCCGTCGGCTTTGGAAGACGCCATGTCCATGCAGGCCCAAGCGGAGCGCGAACGCCAGGCGCGCGTCATCCTCGGCGACTCGGAGCGCCAGATCGCCGAGAAATTCGGGGAGGCGGCGAAGACTTACGCCGATAATCCGACCGCTTTCCATTTGCGGGCGATGAACATGCTCTACGAGGGGCTGAAGAAAGAAAACGCCACGATCGTCATCGTGCCGAGCACGGCCATCGAAACGATGCAGCTCGGCGGACTTGCTGGGGTAACGGCGTTATCGGCAAGCTTGAGTCAAAAGACAGCCTCTAAGGCAGCGGTCGGCCCTTGGTCCGGGGCGCCACCATCGGAACTAGCTTCGGAACAGTAACGCCGCTAAAGCGCAACTGGAAAGACGACCGCGCAGCCGCTGGCCGAAGAGAAGGCGACGGAAGCGCGCCGGGCGGCAGGCCGCGCCGCCGTGAAACTACAAGATCCGAGCCGGCGACACGCTCAGCAGCGTCGCGGGCAAGCTCTATGGAAATCCGGCTCGATGGCGGGAAATTGTCCTAGCCAATCCGAAATTCGATCCGCGTCGCCTGCGCGCGAAGGAAATCACAAGCTGCCGCAGACGGCGGATCGCGCGCGGGCTAGTCTAGGTAGAGGCGCGCGTTTTTCCTAGTAAGGCGCTACCTTTTTGGCTTCAGGCTCGACAAATAGGCGACCACTTCGTCGATCTCAAAATTGGCAAGCTGGGGATTGGGCATCTTCCCATGCGGTTTGCTGAGAAACTGGCGCAGAAAGGCCTCGGTTGTCGTTTGTCGGCCCGCGATCGAGAGAAAGCTCGGCGCCGGTTCCGAGAGGCGATGGCCAAGTATCGGGACAATTCAACTGCCGGTTTCTCCGCCGAGGGAGCGAGCCAGTTACCCCCGGATCGTTCTCGGTCGACACGAACAGCCGAAAGGCTGCGTGCATGCGTCTTCCCTGCTATCACTCTTTTACCTGTTCCTCCGGGTCAAAAGACGGTCACGCGGCCCTTGCTAATATCTTGACAGGCGCTTCATAAAAGAAATGCGGCTTTTAAGAAGAAACGGGAGTAGCATGTCGCACGTAGAGGGAGAGACAAGCGGCTGTCGCGTATTGCTGGTCGAGACTGATCCGCATTATGGGATTTCCTTCAAACAGGCAGTCGCGGAGGCGCGCTCCAATCTGAAGCTGGAGATCGAGCTCGAACATGTCGAAGATGGCTTGGCCGCGGTCTATCTCGTCTCGCAATATTATCTGACCGAGACCTTGCCGCACGCAGTTGTCGTCGACCTGGACATGCTTCATAGTAAGGCACGAGATTTCTTGTCGGCCCTCCGTAATCACCCCCTCCTCAAGGATTTGCCTGTCCTAGGGCTGACGAGTTCGACCGCGCCTGCGTTTTATGAAGAGATGACCGCAGCGGGGGTCGATAGGGTCTTTGCTAAGCCCACAGATCCCAGAGCGCTACTGCGCGTCGCGACAGAAATGCTCGGCTTGCATTGCCCCATCCCGGAAGATCAAAGTGATCGAGTTGCTCTGGCCCCACACGCAAAGTCGGCAGGGCTTGCGCCTGCGCTTACGGACTATGTTGCGGCGATGAACCTAATCGCCAAGACGACCAAAAACTTTTCCTGCCCGCCAGTTTACGTAAACCCAGCAGACGAAGGCAGTCATTACATTTGGGTAGAGGAGATACTGGAAGCAGCTGAAGGTGGCAACGATGTGCCGGAGAGGCGTGCCAGGTTCATTGAAACGCTGCGTCTCCTTTTCGAAGCATGGTGCGCAGGCGGGACGCCAGAGGGCGAGGAGCTGCGCAATCAAGCGAAATCCGCTTACCAGAAACTTTCGCGTGAGGAAAAGGAGCTTTGGGGGCAACAGGCGGCAACCCATTAGGTTCCCTGTATTAGCGCGAGTTAGCCACTTAGCAGCGTCGCCCTCTTTCGGCGGCTTGGCGGCAGCCGCCGTTGAAAGTTGTCAACGCAGCCGGCCATGATCGCATTGAGACAGGTAGAGACACGCCCTGCTCCCCCTCTCAAACCAAATGAATCCGTCCGCGCACGATCTAGTTTATGGCCTCTCAAGAAACTTGAGAAGGCCTAGCCTGCAAAGCACCGTCGGCGTTCGCACGCATGACGCTCTCTCCTTCTTCGGACATGGCCGCCCAAAGGTTTGCCCTTAGCTATATCCTTATGAAGGACGGCGTCGGTCGTCGTGTCCAGATTCCCCGCGGCGCTGCAAGAGCAACCCTTGTATATATTAGTTCAACTTCATATATCCCCAGCACACCCTCCCAAAGCGAGAAAGGCACGCACCCCACTATGGAGCAGAGCAACAAGCGCGCAAAATACGGTTTCGGTGAATTCAATCTCGGCGACGCCTGGCGTTATTATAGCGTCTCACTCAGCCGCATCCGCAGTGCCGCCCAGATGTTCGGCCAGCGCCATGGCATGAGGTTCAAGGTCCGGCAGCAGGGCAAGTCTGTCCTCATCGAGCGAGTGGCTTAATCAGGCCCGCTTCTTACTCTTCCTCCCAGACTTGGCCCGAAGCAATTCGGGCCTTTTTGTCATCGGCTAGTAACTCGATCGACGTCCGTATCCTTTCGGCCTTACGTCGCGTGCGCACGATCGTCCAAGGCGCCTAACTCGCCGAAACGAAGGACCGGGCGCTCGCCGTGGTTAAACGCACGGCGACGACCCTCAACACACCAAGGACACCAAGGCTGCGCCCATGCTGAGGCGTTCAAGTCGTGGCGTGTGCGTATCGCGAAACTCGACTGGGACGGAAGGGGGCGCTTCTTGGGCTTTGGGGTCAAGGTCGGCGAGCTCAAAAGGCCACGCCCCGGAAAGTCGAGGGTCCAGTAATGATTTTCGATCGCCAGCTTCGGCCAACACCCGCGGACCGTCGAAAGGTTCGGAAATGCTTTACATTGACGAAGTCGCCGACCACGACATTTACGGTGAGTGGGGCAGACGGGTGGCGTGTGTGTCGGGATTGTTAAGGCTTGTCGCAAGAGGATCGCCATGGCAAGGCGACATCCGTCGAACAAAACGGCGTCCAATCCCCTCGAGAGATTGTTCCTCCACGCGCTCGGGGACATTTATTCGGCGGAAAAGGCCGCGATTAAGGCGCTGCGGAATCTTGCCCAAGCGGCTTCCCTGCCCGGCCTTCAGGCGGCGCTAACGGCCCATCGGGATGAGACAAAAGCGCAAGTGCAACGAATCGAGAACGTTTTCGAGATGTTCGACACCAAGCCCAAATCGATTACGTGCAAAGCGATCAGCGGCATTGTCGATGAAGGAGAAGCGATCCTCGCCGAATTCGGCGATACAGACGCGTCCGACGCGGCCGTGATCTTCGTTGCGCAGGCGATCGAACATTATGAAATCAATCGTTTTGGCGCTCTCCGCGAGTGGGCGCAAGACCTTGGAAGGCCTGACGCCGCCCGCCTTCTTGCTGAAATGCTTGACGCCGAATACTCCGCTGACCAGATGCTGACGAAGATTGCCGAGGATCAAGCGAACGCCATCGCCGAAGGCGCGAGGCCGACATCAAGGTGAATTGAGAGGCGCGCTACCACTTCGAACTATCGGCGACCGCGAGGAAGATCGCGGTGGGACGTCGCGCGTGATTGGCAGCAGGGTTTGCTCCGCCCATCCTTGGACGCGTTCAGCCTATCGAGACATCTAACTAATGGCCCGGGCCAGACAGATCGAACCAGATAAACGTGATTAGACGCCGACGGCCCTGCGGACCGTCTTTTTGGTAAGTCGGGCCTCGAACATATTCTCGCGCGCTTTCGGAACGTCAACCATAGCGTTAGCGTTTAGGAGGCAGGGCTCAAACAGCCCACAGAAACCCCTTCGTCTCGCAGAACCTCGCAATATGCGTTGGGGAAAAATCACGATGCGAAAGCCAATGACAAAGCCACCGCTCACAATCATCGGCGCCGCCATTGTTGCGGGACTTTCAACCGGCGGCGCTAAGGTGTGGGATGGAGCAGTGAAGGCTGCCGAAAGTCAGTCGGCATCGAAGACCTTGGCGCTTCCGCTCGGCGTCTCCCCAGAGTTATATGCGGCGGCCATCGCGCGTGGCCGCGAACCGACACCGGCGCTCAGTTCTCTCGGCGAAAAGCTGTTCAAAGATAAACGTCTTTCCTTGAACGACTCTGTCGCCTGCGAGACCTGTCATGATCCGGCAAAAGGCTTCACCGATCATCGTGGCGCCGCAACCTCGGCGGGGATTGAGGGAAAGCTTGGGCAGCGAAACGCGCCGACCGTTCTGAACGCCATGTTTCAGGCATCTCAATTCTGGGATGGACGAGCGCCGGCCCTCGAAGATCAAGCCAAGCTTCCGATCATCAATCCTATCGAGATGGGTCAAAAACGCCCCGATGACGTCGTCGCCAAGGTGCGTAAAATCCCGGAGTATACCGCCGCCTTCAGATCTGTCTTCGGGGGCGAGGCGACCTACGACGACATCGCGCAAGCGATCGCCGCATTCGAACGCACTCAATATTCCGGCAATGCTTCCTTTGATCACTTTATGGCCGGCGACCCGAACGCGATCGGCGAGTCGGCCAAGCGCGGCTGGGCGTTGTTCCAGGGCAAAGGGCGCTGTAGCGCATGCCACGCCTTCAACTCGGTTTCGCCCCTCTTTTCCGACCAAAAGTTCCACAACATCGGGATCGCGGCTCATAAGCAAAATTTTGTCGACCTGGCTCGAAAGGCGCTCGCCATCGTCAAGACCGGCGACGTCAAGCAGATCGACGAACTCGCATTACAGACCGAATATTCGGAACTCGGCCGCTTCCTGGTGACCAAGAACCAGGCCGATATTGGGGCTTTCAAGAGTGAGACGTTGCGCAATATCGGCGTGACCGGACCCTATATGCATGATGGCTCGCTGACGACTCTCTGGGACGTGATGGACCATTACAACAAAGGTGGTGTCCCCAATCCGTTCCTTGACGGGGGCATGGAACGTCTGGCGCTCAGCGAGGCCGAAATCGACGACCTTGTCGCTTTTCTTTTTACGCTCACCGATGATCGATTCACCGCTTTCAATAAGACGGAGATGGCTCGGCAGACAGCGCTCAAGAACACTCGGTCACAGCGCGATGTTGACGTGGCCTTGGGCAAGAAGGGCGATCTCGGCGACGCCGCACCCGTTCCGGACCTACGCAACCCCGCAACAATCGGCGCGTTCTAGGAGACGAGCCCATGTCGAGCCGGCACAAGAGCGTTGAGACCAAGCATTATGAGGAACGAGAATCCCTTTTTAGAGGTCTCACGCGGCTTGGCGCGGTGTCGCGGCGCGGCTTTCTCCGGGTGGCTGGCGCTTCCGCCGGCGTCGCTGCGGCAAAAGGGCTTCTGGCTCCCCATAGCTTCCAGCTTGTCGAGGTGGCTGGCGCTGAGGAGTCGGGCGCGCCTGGGTTCAATTTTGCGTACATCTCGGACACGCATCTCTACACCCGGGATATCAATGACCGCTTCGTCCGCTCCGCCTTGAAGGCCGTCGCGGACGTCAACGCCCTCGATCCGCAACCTGACTTCGTTCTTTTTGGCGGAGATCTGGCCCAGCTCGGCCAGAAGGAAGAACTCGCCCTCGGCGCCCAGATACTCAAAGAGTTGAGGGCGCCCGTGAAGATGATGGTGGGCGAACATGACTGGTTCCTCGACATGGGCGAACAGTGGCGGGCTCTCTTCGGGGCGCCGCAATATTCCTTTGATCACAAGGGGGTGCATTTCGTGACGCTGATGAGCGTCGAGGAGAAAGATTTCTGGACCGCTCGCGGGATGACGCCGATGGAACGCATGCAGACTGTCGCCGGGCTAGATAACGGTGTTCAGTCGCGCTTCGAGGTTGGCGCCGCAGGACGAGAATGGCTGAAGCAAGACCTCGCAAAAATCGACACGAAAACGCCAGTCGTCGTCTTTTCGCATTCGCCCCTCTACAAATATTACCGAAACTGGAATTTCTGGACGGAAGACGCCGACGAAGTTCAGGCGATCTTGGCGAGATTCGACAAGGTGACCGTCATTCACGGTCATACGCACCAGCTCCTTCTCAATCGCATCGGTAATATCAATTTCTACGGGCTTCTTTCGACAGCCTGGCCGTGGCCTTACGCCCCGGAGGGCCTCCCGAAGCTTACAGTCCAGATGAACCGCGCCGATCCTTTCAATGCTTTCGAAGGTTGCGGCGATGGCCAACTCGACGTGCTCACCTCGGGAATGATCGACAAGGTCTACAACTTGTGGAACCGCGACCCCGTCACCATTCGTTCGACTTATCTCATATCGAACGGCGCCCGAGACCGCCCGCCGGCTACGACGCTTTCGAGCTATTAGCATGGAGCGGCACAGTTTGCCTGGTAACTCGCCCTCGTTCCGCGCCGCGGAGGACGCTGGAAATCTTCTAAGGAGACTAAGACGTGCGTCTACCCACCCCTCTCGGGCTTGCCCTCAGCATTCTTTCGGCCTGCCCCGTCCTCGCCGGGGATGAAGCGCCCCGCCATAATCTTCCAATCCCGCAAGCCGGAAATCGCGTTGTCGGCCTCTGCGACGGCGAGACTTCGATTGAGGTCCCGGGCGTTAAACCGGGCGATTCAATGACGCGCGAAGAGGCGCAGCGGGTTGCAGACGCGCTTATGCAAAAATGGCGAGGCAAGCATCCGAATGCAGAATGGGTTGTCGCACAGAGCATGACGCTGCCCTCCCCGCAATCAGAGGGCCGCGCGACTGCTCCCGCCACCCCGCCGAAAAGCCAGTTCCAAACCTACGGCGCCTTCACGGATCGTGACAGGCAAATCTGGCAAGAGTCGACGGACAAGCTGGTTGCAGAGGGCAAACGGATTTTCCACGACGCCAAGGCGTTGGGCGGAACCCACGCTATCTCCTGCGATATGTGCCATCCTGACGGCGCCAATACCCATCCGGAAACCTATCCTAAATATCAGGTCCAATTAGGCCGCGTCGCCCTGCTTCGCGACATGATCAATTGGTGCATCGAGAACCCCATTCGTGGCAAGCCCTTCGCCGACGACGATCCGCGGCTGAAGGCGCTCGAGGCCTATATTCTGGCGCAGCGCAAAGGCGTACCTCTGGATTACGGTAAGCATTGATATTTCCGTTTGCACATCCCATCAAAAAACGCACTGCGTCCAAAGGCTCCTCTTTTTGCCACGGGCGCTCGGGCGCTCAGCTCTTAAGAGCGATAACGGACGATTTTCCAATGGACCGACGCATTTTTCGGAGTCAGCATCTAGTTAATCGCAGGCGAGGGCGGGTAGGCGCTCAGCCTTGATCGAGCGGGACCTCGAATATCGCCGCGATAAGCCGGAACCACTCCTTTTGAAGAGGGGGAAGCATGCAAGACTTGACGCCGCCGGGTCTTACGGCGACCTGCCTAAGGTCGCAGGCGTTGTGAGGAATTCGTTGCAGAGATTCCAAGCACGCGAACACCAACAACCCATTTCTGCGCAGGACGCGGTTACGCGAAGGCCAAGCGCGCCGCGTTCCTGCCAATAGCTGGGAATTTCCGAGATTTTCGTTGGGCGAAGTCGTTCGGCCCCGTCAGCGGCCCTCGCGACGGGGCCTTTCCATGCCAGGCTAATTTAGTCCCTTGGAAGCGTCGATCCCTATCAAGGCGCAAGGCGCTCTCGCCCTGCTCTACTGTTGACCGAGAGTAGGCGCGCGCCGGCGTCTTCGAGGCGCAGCGCGGGCAATGGGGTTCCCGTCGCCTGCCACTGGGCCTCGAGCGCACGGTCGGTTGACCTGGCCTCAGGCGAGCTTGAGTTTAAAGCAGCCACGCCCTGGACTGGTCGGGTCGAGGCGCGCCCAGCACTCCGTCGAAGGGATCGGGCTTAAGCTGGCCACAACGCTCGCAAGGAGTTCGGCGTCACAGCGCGCAAATCTTCTAGTTCGGCCGCCGGCACGCGCTGGGCGAGCAGCGCAAGGACGGTGCGAGCCACGTATTCGGCGTCAATGCCAGAATCGCAATGCACGCCTTCCCGGACCCGTTCAAGGAACGCTTCGCGGGTCTTGAGCGCGCTGTATTTGGACATGCGCCAGCCCTCATAGTAAAGCCCGCGCAGAAGAAGCGTCAGGTGGTCGCCGAGGAAAACCGCCTCGTGCGCACGGAGGCTGTCACGCAGCGCGTGCAGCGTCACGACAAGGCTTTCTAAAACTTTCTCGCGGTTGCGCCATCCGAGGCGTTGCGCCAGCTCGGAGATCCACTCTTCGGCCGCAGGGGCGGCCATGCTGAATTCTTGGATGTTAGCCATCGCTCAAGCCCGCACCTTATTCGTCGAATCTAATATTGGGCGTGGACGCTTCAAGAACGTCTCCTCGCCTGTCGATTTTTGGTTTCGTTACGCGATAGCGGCCCCCGTTTTCTCGAGATTTGAGCACTTTCGATTTGCGCGGGATAATCTTTCCGACTACCGTGCTAGCGGTACGGCAGATGCCGACACCACCTTCCAAGGCGGCATCTGAGGTGTTTTTACAAGCCTTGCTGACGGCCATGCGACAATGCGCGCGCAGTTGGCGCGCGATGCAGCCCACCATATTTGTATGATGCGCGCTGCTATGACTTAAGCAGGGCAAATCTGAACCATGACGACCACAGAGGACCGCTCCATCGCCGTATTCGGCGGAACCGGGTTTCTCGGTCGCCAAGTGGTTTCGCATCTCCGTAAGGCTGGGTTTCCTGTGCGGATTGCATCGAGGCATCCGGATCGGAGCCATCCGTTGTTGGGTTTTGCTGATTCGCAACTTTGCTCGGTCGAGGCAGACATACGCGACGAGCGGTCAATCGCCAAAGTAGTTGCCGGCGCTTACGGTGTCGTGAATGCGGTCAGTCTATACGTCGAGCATGGCCGTGAGACCTTTCATTCCGTCCACGTTGAGGCGGCTCAACGATTAGCAGATCACGCAAGCCGAGCCAGCGTGGAGCGACTCGTCCACGTTTCAGGAATCGGCTCTGACACCCGCTCGCGTTCGCTCTATATCCGTAAGCGTGGCGAAGGCGAGTTGGCGGTTCGGGCCGCGTTCGCAGATGCAATTCTCATTCGCCCGGCGGTGATGTTCGGACCGGACGACTCCTTCCTCACCACCATCCTCCAGCTCCTCCGCCGGCTTCCAATATATCCGATGTTCGGGCGCGGTCTCACGAAGCTGCAGCCGGCCTATGTGGAGGATGTGGCGGAAGCAATTGCCAGGGCATTCCATCGGACAGACTTAAATGCAACCACCTTCGAGCTTGGCGGTCCTCACATCTACACCTACGAGGAACTACTCAAGGTTATTGCACACGAAGCCAAGCTCAGGCCCATGTTAATTCCAATCCCTTTCGCCGCTTGGCGCACACTGGCTCGGTTCGCGGAAATGCTCCCGAGCCCGCCCGTCACTTGCAATCAAATAGAACTGATGCAGGTCGATAACGTGTCGTCGCCAGAGATGGCCGGCTTTGAAGATTTCGGAATTTCCCCGCGCTCGGTCGAGGAAATACTCCGTGGGATATTGCAAGGTCACTAATCAAAGACCTTTTCCCGATCCGCTCCAAAGGTCGCCGCCGGTCCGCAAGCATCTCTATCGGCTCAGGACACTTTGCGGGCGGGCGACACTACCGCCGTCGGGGTTGATCGCCTCCTGCTCGACTTCAGCGGCGCCGCTCTCGTTGATCGCCATAGCAAGGCCCAAGAAGGGGGGGCCCAGCTTGGCCCGCGGTAGTGGATGGCCATCTAAGCGACACAACCAGCGACACGCTTCCCTCTGGCTTTCCAAGCCACTAGCCAAGATGAAAAACTAGCATAGATGGAAGAATGAAAGTCAGCCCCATTGGAGGGTGTTGCGATGATGTCCGTCGAGCAAATCTTAATTCGAGAGTTTCACTTGAGGTTTCCAAACACCAAATCTATCGTCGCCTCAGTAAATGCAGATGATGGGCGCATGTCGGTCAGTGTCGACGGCAAAGAGTGGATTCTGAGTGCCGCGCGGCTTGGCGACGAGATTCTGTTTTGCTCGGGCCCGGAGAAGATCACCTTTCCATTTCCCGACGACTGGCCGGCGGAAGTTTTTGCCGGATAAGCGGAGCGTGCGATCTAATCGACATCGATGCGGTAATTTAAACCGCACCCGGTTTTCCAGGCACGCAGCCAAGCCCGAAATCGGTAATGATTGCTCGTTTCGCTCCTGCCTAACCGGAAAAGCAAATAGCCGGCTGATACGAGATACACACACGGATCGACCTCCGTGTTTGTGATTCGGCGTTCGCTTTCCGGGGCCTGGGCAAATAATCCCTCAGCCCCGAGAGAACGGTCGATTTCGAAGGCGGCGTCAGCGCAGAACACCCACCAATGCCCTTCTAGAAGAATTACCCGGATGAGGCGATCGTCAAATCGTAGTTCCTCGACCTTCGCGACCAAAGGAAGGGCTGCGTTCAATTGGCGAAGGCCGCGCAACGGCGTGGGGGCTTCGGTATCCGAAAAGGGGGTACGACTCCAGCATTTTGCTTCGTGCGAGGTTACCTTTAAGCCAGTGATTCTGTTGCATGACTTAGAGACGATTTCGAAGCGATAGCCGTAAAAGACAAACGCCTGTCCAATGTCTGGGATGGCGCAGGCCTCGCAAATGAGAACGCCTGCAATAGTTGCGGCGTTTTCGCCGGGTCTCGTGGCCGACGGAACGGCCTGGGGACGCGAAGACGACGAGATCGGCGTCGCGGGCGCGCTCAGCGGGCTTATGGGCGATCATGTCCGTTATCTGGCGCTTGGTGGTCCCGGCGTGTTCATTAACGACGGCGCCCTCACCTATGGGGGCGAGAAAAATTTAGAAGCCTATTATAAGCTTGGCTTCGGAAAGAACCTTGACGCGACTTTTGATTACCAATTGATCGTCAATCCTGCACACAATCTAGATAGGGGTCCCGTCAATTTATTTGCTATCCGGCTTCGCGCGGCATTCTGAAAAGTAAGAGGGCGCCCGCCAGCATGCAGGAGAACAGAGATCATTGGGTCTCGTCGGTTGGTTTTGTCTCCTCGGTGACGCATTGACGTTTCTCGCAAGAAGCTTTCGTGTCATGCAGGCTCGTTCCCAGACAGAATGGGTAGCGTTTGATAAGCGCTTCTCGAGCTAGGTCTTTATGACTTGAATTTACCGCGAGGTCTGACTGGCAGGGAACAGATACCAGATCGCAATCCTTCTCGGACATACATTTGAACCAATCAGAGGGTAAATCGGCCTCGAGTCGAATGCGCGCATCATATTCGTCCAAATGGTGCGCTGCTGCAGATTGGGCTAATAGGCCTCCAACCGCTAGCAATACCGCGAGATATGTCTTCATTTTTCTTCCGATGCGCCGCGGTCGAAAAAAACTAAGAGACCGACCTCTAGTGTCCTGACTCTCAATTGCCGCCCAAAAACTCAAGCGGCGTGGGCTTTGTCGAGCGCCGCGCGGGCCCGATGGATTTTTTCGAGGATAGCCTCGCCTTTCGCCTTCCATTTATAGGGACGCGGATTGGCGTTGCGC
>NZ_JBPFEB010000034.1:0-9216 GCF_051061225.1 Methylocystis sp. | reverse complement strand
TGTAAATGCCGATTTTAAATTCCCCAGAAGTGCCTAAGTAAAATTCCCCAGTCTGGCGGGCATGGCGATCAGCCTATGTCTCGATCGGCGCCTCCGCTTTTTGGCGGCCGTCCACGGCGCCGGAGGGTCGGCGGGATCGGCGCGGGCTGGATGCTCGCTTTCATGCGAACGTGTTCGGGCAGCAGATCGGCGTGCTCGCGGAGCCGATAGCTTGAGCCTTCGATCTGGAAGACGATGGCGTGGTGCAGGAGGCGGTCGAGCAGCGCCGTGGCGACGACGGGATCGCCGAAGATCTCGCCCCATTCGGCAAAGCCGCGGTTCGACGTGAGGATCATGGCGCCCTTTTCGTAGCGGGCGTTGACGAGTTGGAAGAACAGATTGCCGCCGCCCGGCGTGACGGGCAGATAGCCGATCTCGTCTACGATCAGCAGCGAGAAGCGGCAAAAGTAGCGGATTTTTTCCCGAAGCGTCCCTTCACGTTCGGCCCTGGCCAGCGTCGCGATGATGTCGGCAAGGGAGGCGAAGTAGACGCTGCGACCGGCTTTGACCGCTTCGACCCCGAGCGCCAGGCTGAGATGGGTTTTCCCCGTGCCGGGCGGTCCAATGAGATGGACGGCTTCGGCGCGGTCGATGAACTGCAATTCGGCCAGCGCCATGACGCGGCTCTTGTCGAGCGATGGCTGGAAGGCGAAATCGAAGCCGGCGAGCGTCTTGACGGCGGACAGGCGCGCCATTTGAAGCGCCATCCGGACGCGGCGATTCTCGCGTAGCGTCAGCTCTTCGGTGAGCAGAATGTCGAGCGCGTCGAGTGCCGTGGTCTCGCCACGCTCGATGCCGCGCAGAGTGACGTCGAGGATTTCGAGGGCGCGGGGCATTCTCAGGCCGACGAGATTGCGTTTGACGCGGTCGATGACGGCGGAGGGCGTCGCATTCATCGTGAGCCCCCCTGCATGGCCAGGCGACGGCCGACGGCGTCATAGAAGGCCAGTGGGCGTCTCGCGGCGTGATCGCCGGCGCGCAGCACAAGGGGCGGCGATGCGTCGGGCGGCCGGCGACGATACGCTTGCGACGGTATTTTGCGATGCGCCGGATCAAGACGTTTTTCGCCGCGGCCTTCGAGCGGCGCATGGGCGGCGATCAATTCCCCGTCCTCGAAGATACGGATAGCGTCGGCGAAGACATGGACATCGAGGACGCGTCGGCGCGTCGTATCCGGCACGCTGTAGAGATTGCCGCCGACGCTGACCATGCCCTCATGCGACGCGCGGCGTTCGAGCCGAAGCACTGCTTGATAGGGCGTAGACGGCAATGGCTTGAGCGACGCCTTCTCTTCAGCAAAAGCCTCATCGACGACGCGCCTGGTCGTGGCGTGGACCCTCGGATTGGCGACCGTATCGAGCCAGGTCCGGAGCTGGGCGTTCAGGTCATCGAGATTGCGGAAGGCGCCGCCGAGGAAAAAATCTTCCCGGATGTAGCGGAAGGGCCGCTCCACCTTACCCTTCGTTTTGGCGCGGTAGGGTTTGCAGGCGCGCGGCTGAAAGCCGTAATGGCGCGCCAAATCGAGCAGCGCACGATTGTAGACGACGAGGCCGTCCGGGTCTTCCCCGATGACGGCCGTCTTCATGCGATCGTAGAGGATCTCGCGGGGAACGCCGCCGAGCGCATCGAAGGCGGCCATGTGACAGCGCAGGACGCTCTGCATGTCCTGGTGCAGGACGAAGCGCGCCCAGATGAAGCGGGAATGGCCCAGGACCATGGAAAAGAGCCAGACAATCCGCTTGACGCCGGGCTCGTCGAGACACTCGACGTCGAAGCGGGCGAAGTCGACCTGCGCCTGTTCGCCGGGCGGCGTCTCGAAGCGCACCTCGAAGCCTTTCGGGCGCGGCGGCCGAAGTTCGCGCAGGAGGTCGGTCACCGCCGTGTAGCCGCCGGCATATCCGCGGTCCTTGATCTCCCGCCACAACCGGCGACCACTCAGAGCCGGATAGGCCCCGAGGCGCTCCCGCAGATAGGGCTCGAAAGTTGTAATCGCGCGTTCGCGTGGCGGCCGCGCCTTGTAGCTGGGCGCCGCCAGCCCCGAGGCGATGTGCTTGCGGACCGTCTTCCTGTCGATTCCGAGCTGGCGCGCGATCGCGGACACAGAGACACCCTGACGATGCAATTCCAGGATCATGACAATTTCCCCGAGTTTGACCACCGCGCCCTCCCTCCCGCCAACGGGAGCAGCATCGGTGAGTCGGCGCGCTACCCGGCCTTCCAGGGCATGCCCTGGAAGGCCGGGCGTCACGAAAACTGGGGAATTTTCAATCGGCACATTTGGGGAGTTTACGTCCGGCACTCACACCTGCCCGAGAGTTGGACAGGCGATCCCCGCCGCATGGCACAGGCGCGCGTGCCGGAGGACAGGCGGGCCGCGCTGAGCAAGCCGGAGATCGCGCTCGAGGAAATCGACCGCGTCATCGCTTCCGGAGCGCGCTTCGGCTGTGTCCTTGCCGATTCAGGTTATGGCTCCAGCGGGCCTTTCCGTCAGGCGCTGAGCGCGCGCGGTCTGCTGTGGGCGGTAGGGCTGTCTCGGCGTCAGAACGTTTACCCAGCGGATGTCGCGCTGGTGTTCCCCGTCGCAAAAGCGGGGAAGCCTCGCAAATACCACATCCCTGATGAGCCGCCCGTCTCCGCCGAAGCGGCGTTGGCCGACGCGACATGGAAAAAGTCAGTTGGCGGCGGGGCACGAAAGGCCGCTTGACGTGTCTCTTCGCGGCGCGCCGCGTTTGTGTCGCCGATGGCCACAAGCACCGCATGCGCGATCATCGCATGCAACGTATGCCGGGCGAGGAGGTCTGGCTCGTCGGCGAACGCCGATCGACGGGCGAACAGAAATACTATGTGTCCAACTTGCCGGCCGACGCGAGCCTCAAAACGCTCGCCGCCACGATCAAAGCCAGATGGGTTTGCGAACAAGCTCATCAGCAGCTCAAGGAGGAACTCGGCCTCGATCACTTCGAAGGCCGATCCTGGACTGGCTTGCATCGACATGCCTTGATGACGATGATCGCTTACGCCTTTCTTCAAGCCCGCCGCCTCAAGGCAGCGGGACGGAAAAAAAAGAGTCGGGGGACCGCCGCCACAACCCAGCATGCCCGCCATCCGGCAGGCCATCCTTGACCTCTTCACGCGGCCGCCGCCCAAGCGATGCCCGCATTGTGACAAGCCGCTCCTCAAACTGGTTAAGCCAAATCTGCCAAAGTAGTGCTAGCGTCTAGGCGGACCATGCGACGTGCTGGTGCCGGAGCTGGCCTGTCTTGAAATCGTTCCTGCGGTGCTGGGCGGGAGATTGTAATGCTCAGTTTCCGGCTGGCTACTTGTAATTGTCCCTGCTGTGCCCCCATCTTGGAATCATCCCCTCGGGCGCCAGCGAGAGGGCAAGATCAGTAAAGGTTAAGCATGACAGATGGAAGCAGAAGCTTCCATCTGCGACGTAGTAATTGGAGGAGGAAATGATGGCCTATAAGCATTCTGCGATCTTAGCGCTGCTAGCGGGTTCGGCTCTCTGTGGCCTCGGAGGCGTGTCGCTTGCTGGAGACCAACAGTGGAGCGCACCGAACGTCCCGGGCCAGCCCGGCTATAAGGAGCCGGCGAAGTCAGACGAGATGCAGGTTCATGCTCCGCGAACCACCCAGGATCCGAGATTACCCTCCCATCCGAAGCATCCCACCGAAACCGGGTCGGGTCACTAATCGCTGTCGGACGCGTGCGGTCACGTCCGCGTGGCCGCATGGGTCCAGCGCTACCCGCCGCTTGTTGACCGATTGCCGCGCCGATAGGCCCGTTCGGTTTACACCGCCAACATCAAAAGTAATCGCGAACACTATTGGTCCAACGCAAAGCTGTTTCGCGAGTTGCTGACTCTTAATGCCAATCGATCGCCTGTGAGCCACGCGTCTGTGAGAAGGTTCCACGCCCAGCCCGCGACGCGCATCGCCTCGGGATTGTCAAACTGAAGTATTGTCTCCGCAGCAATCGCCAGCATGTCCACAGCGGCCAGTGTCGAACCAGCCTCCAATAGCTCAAGGCGCGTTCAAGCATCGGCTCATAGATCGGAATGACAGCCACCCGGTTGGGATGAGTCGGCGTATTCGACGCATCGGCCATTGTTGATCCCCCTGCAATCCGTCGGGGAATTCAATGCGGGCTACCCTTCAACGAAGGCCTTGGCGGAATGCTCAAATTTTAGCGTTCCTGAATCTCGAGAAGGGCAATGTCCGGTGCACGCCGGATCAGCCCCCTGAGGTAGTCGTGATGGACTTCGATCCGCCCGGAGCGCCGATCGCCGCCGCAAGGCAGGGGCGAGATATCTCCCGTGATCTCGAAGTGCTTGACCCAGCGGACAGCGCTGGCGATGCTGACTTTAAAGAGCTTCGCCGCCTTGTTGCGCGACAGTCCGTCCACAACCACCGCCTCCACAACGCGTTTGCGAAGATCATCGGAAAGCGCCATTCCTGCCGCCTCCTCCTCGCGGCAGAAATTATGAATCAGACTTCAGCCGATTCGGGAATCCTGAACCGTGTCAGAACGGTCGGAGGTTGCTCTAGTTCAAATCATCGTAGCTTTAACTGCTGCAAATCTGCAGATGAGTCGGATATCCCGTGAAGCCGGCGGACTCACCCGCACTGCAGAAAATCCTGCATAGACCGCGAGTCACGAAAGGTGGTCGTTGGAAATAGACGGTTAAGCGCGAGGCAGGCCAGTTGTGGTTGAATCAGGCCGCCTGCCGTCACGTATACTGAATAGCGCGTACGGACCCGGGACGGCCCTCGGCGACGTAAGCCACCGTCGGGCAAGCGAACAACGCCTTCAGAAAGTTGGTCTCCAATGACTCTCGCCAATGCCGCCGTCGAGCAGATCCCTGCAGGCTTGGTTGTGCCGCGATTCCTGTACTACTTCTTCGCCGTATATTTCGTTGCGTTCGTGGCCCTCTGGGTGACGCATCGATTTCTTCTCTGGAAGAAATCCAGCGCAACACTCAAGATCCAGCCTGACGAAGCTGCTTGGTGGCTGAAGCCTCTTGCAAACCACGAGGCGGAATTAGCAACCGATGTGGCTGGCTTGACGAGCGCTGAGGCGCGTTCGCGTCTCGCCGAATTCGGTCCCAACCTGTTCCACGACCGTCAACAACAGTCGCTGATTCTACAGTTTCTCTCCCGTTTCAAAAACCCTCTGGTCATTCTGCTGCTCGTAGCCAGTGCGATTTCAGCCTTGACCGGCGAAATCACTAACTTTCTGATCATCACGACGATGGTGTTGCTGAGCGTGACACTGGATTTCGTCCAGGAGTACCGCGCCGGAAAGGCGGCAGAGAGCCTGCGTCAGTCGGTATCGCTGCGGGCCACGGTGATACGCGATGGCAAACCATTGGATACGCTGGTCGCCGACGTGGTTCCCGGCGACCTCGCCGTGCTCTCTGCAGGCGACATGATCCCCGCGGACGGGTTGGTCCTAGAAGCGCGGGATTTGTTCGTCAAGCAAGCGCTCTTAACCGGTGAGCCCTACCCTGTCGAGAAGCGTCCCGGCGCGCTATCGGCTAATGCGATTGATCTGCAGGACGCGGCCAACGCTGTATTCATGGGCACAAGCGTCATTAGCGGCAGCGCCAGAATGCGCGTGGTGAAAACCGGCGCCGGCACGGCGATCGGGGCCATTGCGGACAGCATCAGCCGCCGACCGCCCCCAAGCGCCTTCGAAATCGGCACGCATCGCTTCGGCCTGCTCATCATGCGCCTCACCGTCTTGCTGGTGCTGTTCGTGCTTTTGGTGAATGCGCTCCTGCACAAGCCCTGGCTTGAATCCTTTCTGTTTGCAGTCGCGCTCGCGGTGGGGCTGACTCCGGAACTGCTTCCAATGGTGGTGTCAGTCACCTTGTCGCGGGGCGCGCTGCACATGGCCAGGAAACGCGTCATCGTCAAACGATTAGCCTCGATCCAAAATCTGGGATCGATGGATGTCCTCTGCACGGACAAGACTGGCACCTTGACCGAGGCGAAGATAAAGCTCGAACAGCATGTGGATGCGGAAGGAAAGCCTAGCGACCGCGTGCTGGAACTCGCCTACCTCAACAGCTTTTTTGAGACCGGCCTTAAAAGCCCGCTCGACGACGCGATCCTCGACCACCAAAACATCGACGTGAGCGCGTGGAAAAAAATTGACGAGGTTCCCTTCGACTTTGAACGGCGGCGCGTGTCCGTTTTAATTGAGAAGGGCGACGACCGGTTACTGGTCGTCAAGGGCGCGTCCGAGGAGATCGTGGCTCTTTGTAACCGGTACGAAGAACAGGGGAACAAGAGCCAGCCTCCTCTCGATGCTGCCGCGCTTGGACGGATACAGGGACAGCGCGTCGCCCTCGAAAAAGAAGGCTTTCGCCTGTTGGGCATCGCCTGGCGCCAAGTTCCAAAAGACCATCCCCATGCCGTCCTCGGCGACGAGGCGGAATTAGTGTTCGCGGGTTTCGCAGGGTTCCTCGATCCGCCGAAGGAAAGCGCTGGCGCGGCGCTCGCAGCCCTCGCCGAAAGCGGCGTAACAGTGAAGATCGTCACCGGCGATAGCGAATTGGTCACCCAACATGTCTGTGCGACCTTGAATATCCCGGTGACGGGAGTGCTGACGGGGAAAGAAATCGGAGAGATGGACGACTCCGCCTTGCGGGTCAGGGTGGAACAAGCCAATCTGTTTTGCCGGGTCAATCCATCGCAGAAAGATCGGGTAATCCTCGCGCTTAAGGCTCGGGGTCATGTCGTTGGTTATCTAGGCGACGGCATCAACGATGCGCCGTCCTTGCACTCGGCCGACGTTGGCCTATCGGTCGACTCAGCTGTCGACGTCGCCAAGGAAGCCGCCGACATGATCCTCCTGGATCAGGATCTGCATGTCCTCCACGACGGTGTGCTGGAAGGTCGCCGTACCTTCGCGAATATCATGAAATACATCATGATGGGAACAAGCTCCAACTTCGGCAACATGTTCAGCATGGCCGGCGCTGCCTTGTTCCTCCCCTTTCTGCCCATGCTGCCAACACAAATCCTGCTCAACAACATTCTCTATGACACTTCCGAAGTGCCGATCCCTCTGGACGAAGTAGATCCCGAGGATGTACGTAGTCCCCAGGTCTTGGACATGAGCTTTATCCGAAACTTCATGCTCGTCATTGGGCCGATCAGCTCCGTGTTCGACTTTTTGACCTTTTATGTCATGCTGGTCGTGTTGAAGGCGGATGAGGCGCTGTTTCAGACCGGCTGGTTTGTAGAATCGCTGTCAACTCAGGTTCTGGTGATCTTTATCATTCGCACGCGCGGCAATCCGTTCAAAAGCCGTGCGCATCCTGTCCTGGTCACGACATCCCTCGCGATAGCGACGATGGGTGCGGTTATGCCATTCACGCCTCTGGGCCCGTATTTCGGTTTTGTCCCGTTGCCCAGTCGATTTTATGTCATCCTGGCGGTGATGGTCATCGCCTATCTGGTAATTGTCGAGGTTGCCAAGAAAGGCTTTTACCGCTGGGTCGGCGGAACCGGCGGTTCGAAAACGCGTCGAATTGACTTTAACGCTCGCTTCCGGCGGACTGTCGCGGGAAAACGTACAAGAGAGGACCTGAATTGGGAGGGAACACCCGATTAGCTCCGCAAATAGCTTGGTTAACGGCCTGAGATCCAGAGATACCCCCGGAAGCAGGCAGTTCTTTTTGGAGGATGCATCGAATGTCGCGAGGGACTTTCTTGATCATCATCGCGGCAATGATCGCCGGAGCAATTGGATTTGGAATAGCCGTTTATTCGGTGCCGCTCGAAGAGATCATCCAATTCCGAGCTCTCGTTAACGCCGGGCTCGGCGCGAGCTCAACGAGCAATCACCCAGATAGCAGCAATACCGAGCTTGAAC
This sequence comes from Methylocystis sp., assembly GCF_051061225.1. Taxonomy (GTDB): domain Bacteria; phylum Pseudomonadota; class Alphaproteobacteria; order Rhizobiales; family Beijerinckiaceae; genus Methylocystis. The sequence continues at coordinate 1,290 of NZ_JBPFEB010000034.1, read as the reverse complement.
ATCCAACCGCGTCGTCGTCGAAAGCTTCGACAGAACTGGACTCAGTCGCCCGAGGTCGGAGCGATGCAAATTCAAGTTGCGACCCGCACAACGCGAACTGCGAGGGCGGGTACCCCGCCGGGGCAGCTAGTACAAGTGACATTCCTAACCGCGACGGAGCCACACAAAATAGTACACCAAGTGAAAAGGGCAACGCCCAGCAACCTCCTACTCCGGAAAGCGAGCCCGCAAGGCTCCCGTCTTTGTCTCCTAATGCAGGGAGCGAGAAGGCGCATGTAGCGCCGGGAGGTCATTCAAAGCCGCCAACCAAGAAAGCAAAGTCGAAAGGTGCGCCTTCAAGCAACGCCCGAAAATAGAGGGAATTTCGTGACCCTCTAGATGCTATGGTAGCCGACTGGCGTACGTGGATTTTGGCCAGCCGCGTCCTGGGCGGAGCGCTGGATTGGCGGGCCGGCAAGGGTGCGCCCCGGCCGTCGCTGTAACGGCCAAGGGTCTTGCTCATCTCCACAGGCTATTTTGCGCCACCACGGTTCATTGCGACGCGATCAAGGGGCGAAACGATCATAGTCAGAGCCGCTGTTCCGCAGAAGAATTCAAGGGATTTGCCGTCGGCGACGTCGAGACGCGACGACTTATGTGGCTCCAACATGAGCTGCAGACGAGAGGCGGTAGTGCCTTCAGCTTCGTCATTCTGTTTTTCGGAAATCATGAGTGTGAGCTTGCATGCCCCATCAGCACCCACGAAATAGCTCACGACATGCTTCGACCCTGTGTCGAGACTCGTCGCCATCAGCGGCCTCATCCTAACCGGCTGCCGAATTTCCGTGGCGGACACGGTCGAGAGCCGGCCCCGGAAATTCGGACAGTAGCTTGAGTGGATTTTCTGCCTGACAGCGGCGAGGGTTCTCGCTGCGAATCAGGAGCATTCGATGACGAAACGGAGCCGCCGGACGCATTCTCCGGCCTTCAAGGCGAAAGTGGCTTTGGCCGCGATCAAGGGCGAGAAGACCCTTGCCGAATTGGCGCAGCAGTTCGATGTGCACCCCAACCAGATCACCACGTGGCGGAGCCAGTTGCTGGAGGGCGCGGCGGGCGTTTTCGGACAGGAGAAGGCAGAGCCAAAAGAAGCCGCCGTCGATTTGAAAGCGCTTCACGCCAAGATCGGCGAGCTGACGCTGGAGAATGATTTTTTGGAAGGCGCGCTCACAAAAGCGGGATTGCTGAGCGCAAAGCGATGATCGACCGCAGCCACGACCTCTCGATTGTCCGTCAGGCGAAGGCGCTCGGCCT
>NZ_JBPFEB010000033.1:0-2693 GCF_051061225.1 Methylocystis sp. | reverse complement strand
TGTTCGTTGCTCCGCTGCACTGGGGCTTCGTGTTCTTCGGCTGGATGGCTCTCGGCGTGTTCGGCGTCGTGCTGCAGATCCTGATGCGCGTCCATGCGCTGGTCGGCAAGGAAGGCGTCGCCCTCCTGACCGAGTAATTCGGACACTGGCCGCCCGCGCCACGGGGCGCGGGCGGATGGTCCGAGCGGGATTTTCGCTACACCACAGACATGAAACTGTTTCTGCGCTGGCCGGAAAGGCGGGTGAAGGGGAGTTTTGTGTCGCGGCCCGGGGGTCAACCCCGGGTTGGGATAGGGGAAGGTTTCGCGGCGCGTCGTTTGAGCGTTGCGCAAGAGAAAACCGGATGCGGGAGCTTTACGGCTTTCGGGTTCGGGCGCGGGGTCCGGGTCGGGATCGTTTCGGACTTGCGGCAAAAGAAAGCTCGGCGCCTGACGGCGTCCGAGAAACACCAAGGAGAAGAGTGATGTCACAATCGAAAAGCGGGGGGGCGGTCGGTCCGTTCAACTCCGTCGCTGAGGCGGCGGGTTGCGTCGCGACGACGGACTGGATGCTTCTTGTGTTGCTGTTTTTCGCCGTTCTGGGCGGCTATCACGTCCACTTCATGCTGACGGCGGGCGACTGGGACTTCTGGGTTGACTGGAAGGATCGTCGTATGTGGCCGACGGTCGTGCCGATCCTTGGCGTGACCTTCTGCGCCGCCTCCCAGGCTTTCTGGTGGGTGAACTTCCGCCTTCCGTTCGGCGCGGTTTTCGCGGCTCTCGGCCTGCTGATTGGCGAGTGGATCAACCGCTACGTCAACTTCTGGGGCTGGACGTATTTCCCGATCAGCCTCGTGTTCCCGTCTGCCCTGATCGTTCCGGCGATCTGGCTGGACGTGATCCTGCTGCTGTCGGGCTCCTACGTGATCACGGCGGTTGTCGGTTCGCTGGGCTGGGGTCTGCTGTTCTACCCGAACAACTGGCCGGCGATTGCGGCGTTCCACCAGGCGACTGAGCAGCATGGTCAGCTGATGACCCTGGCTGACCTGATCGGCCTCCACTACGTCCGCACGTCGATGCCGGAATACATCCGCATGGTCGAGCGCGGCACGCTGCGCACGTTCGGTAAGGACGTTGTGCCGGTTGCGGCGTTCTTCTCGGGCTTCGTCTCGATGATGGTGTATTTCCTGTGGTGGTTCATGGGTCGCTGGTATTCCACGACCAAGGTCATCGACACCATCTGATGCGGGCTTGGCGACGGTTTCCGGACCGTGGCCCAACTCGAAAAGAGACCGCGACGGCGAGTGGTTGGATCGGCGATTTGGCCTGACCCGTTGCGGATGAACAAGTCGGCTGGCGCGCGAGGCGCCGGCCGGAAGGAGAACCTGGGAGGTTTGTTCATGAAAAAGCTAGTCAAGCTCGCCGCCATTGGCGCGGCGGCTGCTGTGGCTGCGACGCTCGGGGCTGTCGCTCCGGCTTCGGCCCACGGTGAGAAGTCGCAGCAGGCGTTCCTTCGCATGCGCACGCTGAACTGGTATGACGTTCAGTGGTCGAAGACGTCGGTCAACGTCAACGAGGACATGGTTCTGTCCGGCAAGGTTCACGTCTTCTCGGCGTGGCCGCAGGCGGTCGCCAATCCGCGCGTGTCGTTCCTTAACGCCGGCGAGCCCGGCCCGGTTCTGGTCCGCACGGCCCAGTTCATCGGCGAGCAGTTCGCTCCGCGTTCGGTTTCGCTCGAGATCGGCAAGGATTACGCCTTCTCGATCAACCTGCGCGGCCGTCGCGCCGGCCGTTGGCACGTCCACGCCCAGATCAACGTTGAGGGCGGCGGTCCGATCATTGGCCCCGGCCAGTGGATTGAGATCAAGGGCGACATGAAGGACTTCACCGATCCGGTGACGCTCCTCGACGGTTCGACCATTGACCTCGAGCACTACGGCATCAGCCGCGTTTATGCGTGGCATCTGCCGTGGATGGCGGTTGGCGCCGCCTGGATCCTGTTCTGGTTCATCCGGAAGGGCATCATCGCTTCCTACATCAAGGTTGCCGAGGGCCGTCCTGATGACGTGATCGGCGATGACGACCGTCGTATTGGCGCGATCGTTCTCGCTCTGACGATCCTGGCGACCATCGTTGGTTACGCTGTGACCAACTCGACCTTCCCGCGCACGATTCCGCTTCAGGCCGGCCTTCAGAAGCCGCTGACGCCGATCGAGACGGAAGGCACCGTTGGAGTGGGCAAGGAGCAGGTGACGACCGAGCTGAACGGCGGCGTCTACAAGGTTCCGGGCCGCGAGCTGACGATCAACGTGAAGGTCAAGAATGGCACGTCGCAGCCGGTTCGCCTTGGCGAATACACCGCTGCTGGCCTGCGCTTCCTGAACCCGTCCGTGTTCACCTCGAAGCCTGACTTCCCGGACTACCTGCTTGCTGACCGCGGCCTGTCGAACGACGACACGATCGCGCCCGGCGAGTCGAAGGAGATCGTCGTGAAGATCCAGGACGCGCGTTGGGACATCGAGCGTCTGTCCGACCTGGCTTACGACACCGACAGCCAGATCGGCGGCCTGCTGTTCTTCTTCACGCCGGACGGCAAGCGCTTCGCGGCTGAAATCGGCGGCCCGGTGATTCCGAAGTTCGTCGCGGGCGACATGCCCTGATCGAACAACGATCGCTGACATAAACGCCGGCCGGATCGAAAGATCCGGCCGGTTT
>NZ_JBPFEB010000032.1:0-3613 GCF_051061225.1 Methylocystis sp. | reverse complement strand
GGCGACACGATGCAGGCGGCTCGTCAAAGATTACGAGCGCTATGCTCAGACCCTCGCAGGCCTCCACGTCGTCGCCTTCGCATGTCTCATGCTCAAGCGCGCCGCAGAATTCATGCTCCAAGGTGCATAACACCCTCTAGTCGAGCATTCTTTCGGCGTCCTGATCTTTTTCTCCTCAGTCCGGCCCAGCGCCGGGCATTTTCTTGAGGCTATAGCTCTAAAACGGCCTTCGGCCGCGGCGCGAGGACGAGGGATCGTGCCCCTTGCCTAGCAGCTCCAAGGCGTCCTCGGCAATTTCCTCAGGGTCATCTTGCCCATTGGCTTCCCCCACGACGGACATCACGGCCTGCATAAGCGCGGCCCGGTCGATCTCAACAGCTCGATCTGCCGCCATCCGACTAGCGACGCGAAATCCCTCGTCGATCAGCTTCTGATTCACCGCCGGCTCCAATGCGTCGCCGCGATCCCATTTCGTCACTTCGCCGAATTCTTCAACCGGCCGCCAACTGGTTCGGGTGGAACCAAGACGACAGTCCGCCGGTTAGTGGGCGTCCTTAACTTTCCTTTGACCTAGCCCGGCCCAGCGCCGGGCTTTTTTCTGAGCCTCAACACTTTGTCTCCTCGCCGCGCTCACGTTGCCGGCTTCTGCCGGCTAGACAGCCCCAGCGCCTTGCTCACGTTGCGGGCGTTCCTGCCGGACATCACAAGATGACCGCCTTTGCGCATGTGAATGACAAGGCCGCCTTGCGCCCGGATGCGCCAGCCATTGTCTAGTTGCCGGAATTCAATGTCGGATTCCAAAAATCCCATCGATCGCAGTGTTTCGATCACACTCGCTGGGCTTGGCGGCTCGGCCATCACGTCATTGTCCGTTCAATCTCACCAGCCGCGGCGCCAGTAGCGGGCGCTCGCCGCTAGAAGCGCCGGGCGATGGCTTGAACCTTGCTCCTGTCTAAACCTCGCCTCCCCTAAAGCGAGAGCGGCTCGCTGAACCGCGGATAGCAGCAAAAGTGTTATAGGCGCGCGCTCGTTCAGTCTCTATGGCTGCACACCTCGCCCTATCTAGGTGTTGGGCGCGGCGCTTGTCAGTTGGCGCGAGCGAGAGGAGAGCATTATGGGCCTTTTCGATTTCTTGACAGGCAAACGAAAATCCGCGCCGGCGCCGGCGCCCGCTGGCGATACCGCCCCGTCCCCCGAAGAATTGAGACAGGAGATCGCCAAGCACGGTCTCGACGACTCGAAGATCGACCTCCAAATCAATGGCGGCAAGGTGACCCTCGGAGGCGCCGCGCCCACCACGGCCGATATCGAGAAGCTCATTTCCGCCGTCCGCAAGGTGAGGGGCGTAGCGCAGGTCGAAAACAGGCTCGTTGCCGTAAGAGCGCAGGATGCCTCCCAATTCTATATTGTGCAGCGCGGCGACACGCTTTGGAAGATCGCCGAAAAAGAATATGGTCACGGAAGAGGCGAGAGATACAAAGAGATCTTCGAGGCCAACCAGCCGCTTCTGAAAGATCCGGACAAAATTTATCCGGGCCAGAACCTGCGCATTCCCAAGCTCTTACCCGACGACGCGCCGGCCGCTATCAAGTGGAAGCCGCCACAGGAAATCGCCAAGCCCGAGGAATAGAAAAAGGCCTGACGTCGTCACTTTCCACTCCCGGGTTGTCAGTAGGCCACGACGAAGAACGGCGCGCCTTGGTAACTGCGTCTCCTCCACGAACTTGGGAAATACGGCGAACGAAGCGCCTTCCGGCGCCGGCATTCTGTTCGGGGCCTAGTACCCAGAATCACTGTTCCGCGAAACAGGGTTTGAGGCGTTTTCGGTGGACTTCGCTTTTAGTCCAGACGAACGGCCTTGCGGTTTCATTGTAGCTTGCGATGAACGCCTCGATATGGGCGATGAGTTCGGGGACGCTTTGGAACGAGGCGCCGTTCAGCGATTTGCCCGAGAGGATCGAGAACCAGATTTCGACTTGGTTGAGCCAAGAGGCGTGCGTCGGCGTGAAGTGGAAATGCACGTTCTTGTGGCGCTTGAGCCACATGTCGCGCCTGGGCTTGTGGGTAGAGAGATTGTCGAGAATGACATGGATTTCCTTGTCGGGATAGGCGGCGACGACCTTGTTCATGAAGTCAAGGAACTCGACGCGACGGCGACGCTTGTAATGTTTGCCGACGACCTTGCCACTCTCGAGATCGAGCGCTGCGAAAAGCGTCGTCGTTCCATGCCTTTTGTAATCGTGCGATTGACCGATCAGGGCGCGTCCGTTCGGCAGCTTCAAATAACCCTGCGAGCGCTCCAGTGCCTGGATTGATGGTTTTTCGTCCACGGCGAGCACGATGGCGTTCTCGGGTGGCGCCATGTAGAGCCCGACGATCTCAGCGGCCTTGGCCGTGAACTCAGGGTCGCTGCTGACGCACCAGGACTTGCGGCCCGACAGGTCGATCTTGTGCGTGCGCAGGAAGCGCCAGACATATTGGACATTGACGTCGCCGAGCGCTTTGGCGACGAGCGGTCCAGTCCAGTTGGCGTAGCCTTCCGGCGGTTTGCGATTGAGCAAGGCCAGGATGCGCCGGTCGGTTTCCTCGTCGTATTTAGGCGCCGCGCCGCGCTCGCCGACTTCCGAAAAACCGGCGAGGCGATGCTCGGCGTAGCGCACGCGCCATTTCGACGCCGTGCCGGTGGTGCATCCGAGCGCGCGACCAATCGCCCGGGTAGCGGCGCCCTCGGCCGCCATGAGCACGATTTGCGCCTTCAGACGCGTGCGATGCTCCGTTCGGGTCGAGCGCGCCAAACCCTCGAGCTCGGTCCGCTCTTCATCGGTCAATTCAATCGGCGTCGCTTTCAATTGGCTGCTCATGCAGCCTTGAATCATGACTCACCGATCAGCGATAGTGGGTACTAGTTGAATTTGCGGGGCTTTGACGGTTAGCCACAGTCAGCGCCAGAGGTTTCAATGACGCATCCGTCTCTTTCGTTCCGAGTCGTATTCTTTCGAGGACCACAGTCGAACACGCTTGGCGACAATCTCGGCGCAGCTTATGGAATGGCCAACCCTCGTCGGCGAGACTCGTTGCCACCGCCCGCGTGGTTGCTGCATCGACCGGTGTCGCAAGTGGAGCCGGCGCTGCGAGGGCCCTCTATCGGCAGTTGGCGTTATAGTCAATGACAGTGCCTGCCTCATTGAGCTGCGGAAGCGCGGGCTCCTGACGACTGCGCTGTGGCTCTTCGCACGCCCATCATTATGTTCGAGCAACCCTGTCTTCATGCAATTAATCCTAGCGGGGCTCCGGTGGAGTCAGCAGGCGGCAGGCTTGCGCCCGCCGCCCTGCGCGGGACCCCCAAAGGGGGAAGGAAGAAGCGCCGCTCAGTGCATGCCGGCGGCGGCTTCGTGCATCTGCGCCAACGCTTCGTCGATTGTGAAGGTGTTCGGCTTCTGGATGGGCGGGAAGTCTTTGAAGGTCGCCGCCAACTCCGCCATGATCGCTTGCGCGCCATACAAAATAGGGACGTGGTCAATCAGCCAGTCGTAGTATGTGTTAGACGTCCGATCCGCCCGCTCGTAAGGGTCGGTGCGCAGATTGAAGAACTTCGGCACCCGGAGCCGGGTGA
>NZ_JBPFEB010000031.1:0-157715 GCF_051061225.1 Methylocystis sp. | reverse complement strand
GGCGACACGATGCAGGCGGCTCGTCAAAGATTACGAGCGCTATGCTCAGACCCTCGCAGGCCTCCACGTCGTCGCCTTCGCATGTCTCATGCTCAAGCGCGCCGCAGAATTCATGCTCCAAGGTGCATAACACCCTCTAGTTAGAAGCCAGAACGGAACGGTTATCTTCGAAATAAGCAGAGATTCCCCTGGGCGCTAGATTAAAACGCCCCGCCGATACATCCACGGTCGGGGCGTTTGCAGACTTTCAAACTGCGATCTGCAACGCTGTGATGATCGTAAGGACAAAAGCCTCCAGGGTGATAGCGAGGGCTATGACTTGTTCCGGCATGGCGAGTTCTCAGGCAAGCGAGGGGGCCTCCTGAGAGCGTAATGCGAGTAACACCGTTCGGTTCCAGATAGTTAGATGCAAAAACGCCCGGCCTGTCCATTCGCGGTCACGCCGGAACGAAATCCAGTTGGCCGCATTGTCATGGTGCCGCGGCGGCTCATCCATCTCGCCGGCAAATACGCACGGCACCATGGATGGCTGCCACAGCAAAGGCCCCGCCGAATACAAGGGAGCGCATGATCATGGGCAACGACGACAAACCTTCAACGTCGGTAAAATCCACAGAGCCGACGACAAAATCCACTGAGCCCAGCAAGCAAACATCGCAGCCCGCCAAGAGTGAAGAAGATAAGGACATCGAGAACAAGTCCAGGAATTGGGGAGACAGATTTGGGGGCATCATTAGAAACCCCGGTAAACCCGGAAATCCTGCGAATTGAGCAGAAACGAACATTGCTTGGTTAGCAAAAAATGGGAAAAAACATGAATATGACAACACAGCCAATCGCCGAATCCAACGATTTGCCCAATCTTCCGGAAGAATTAGCCATTGCACGACGCGCAATAGAACTGCCCGAGATTCAAGAAATGATGCGCAAATTGGCAACATATAATCTCGGCATTTACATGCCGCATATGCACGATGAGAAGACCGGAGCGTTCAAAGTCCTTCCTGCGGGTGTGACCCAAGTGGAAGACAATTTGAAGATATCGTTCCAATCGGAGGATCCGCAGGGACGCTCCTACGTTCCTGTGGCGTGGCTATGGCGTGACGGTCCAACCCCAGGAGCTAAATGTGCGGCGATTTGTATGACGGTCCATCACGCCCCCTTGGGAGCAGAAGACTCTAGCTTGTAACCATCCTGCCGAGCAGGGCGTAGACGATGGCGAGAAGGGGGGAGGACGCGCGTCAGGCCACGCGCCGCTGGGCGGTGATGTCGCGGCCCATGTTGATCGGGCTGGCGCTCGGCGCGAATGCGTTCCGCCGCCCATGGCGTGCTCAGGCACCGTTGGAACGCAGCGGCCGAGCCCGCGAAAGTCGCCCTTCGTTAGCTCGGCCGCCTTCGCCCTTCTGGCCTGGTGTATAATTCGTGCGCATGGGTCCTCCGGCAATCCCGATCATAGTTTCACTCGGCCGCCTGCATCGCCGGCGGCCAGCGGCTCGGGAAGCGCCAGCCGCCGCGCCGATCGAGAGGCGGTGTCCGGCCTCTGAAGCGGGTCCACGCGGCCCATTCAGGGGATCCGCACTCGATCCAGACGAGCGGTTTAACCGGCCCAGATTTTGGCCCGTTGCGCCACCGCCCCTCATCCAGCCAGCGCCGCGCCGACATGGTGAACCTCGCCGGCTGGCCCTCTCTGGACCGTGCATAGGCCAAGGCGCCCGCGATGATCGCCTCGGAGTCCGCGCGCCTGATCGCCCGGGCCCATGCCTCCCGCGCGGCGGTGACGTCGTGCGGCTCGTCTCTCGCCGGGAAGGCTGAGAGGAACCGCTGGAAGGGGTCTGTCTGGTCACGATCAGCGGGCATTGGGCTTCCCCAAGAGCGTCTTTTTTTCAGATGTCTTTTCGGGAGTTTCCCCGATGGCTTTTGGTGAGGGCGGGGAGGACGCACTTCGCCTAGCAAGGGCGAAATGCATCGGCTGGCTTTCGGAGCCGGGCCGTATCGTTGCACTGGCGTGGCGACTGCTTTCGCGGGCCCGGGTCAGCCGGTAGGCCCTTCATCGCTGCTTCATCTGACGGCGGGGAAACGGCGCGACGCCAGCCACATCCGCTTCCCGTGCGGCTCCTGTTCGGGCCGCGTCCTGTGCGCCCAACGCAAAATTGCGTCGGGCCACTTTCGCCCGCTTCGCTGCCCGGCCGGTCATGTTCCCGGTCCTTCGTCCCATGGGGGAATCGCTGCTGTGGACTTTCCCGCGCCCGTAGGCGCGGGCCGAGATCAGTAAATCCGGGTGGGATTTCGGTCGCCGCTCGGCGGCCCAAGCTCTTCGTCGGCTCCGTCTTCGAGATCCGCGTCGCCGTCGAGCTGATCAAGCAAGTCGATCAGCGTCTCGACCAGCGCCTCGATACGGCGGCGAGCGTCGCGGGGGAGTTCTACGAAGCTGCGCGATGGAGGGGCCGCGTGCATCATGGCTGCCCTCTTGTCGTCAGGTGAATGTCGATCGCGGTGAGAATCTCTTCGGCGTAGGACGTCGCCCAGCTAGCCCCCCAAAGCGCCTTCTGGACTGAAAGCAGGTAGGCGAGCTTCGAAAAGAACTCTGCGTCGTCGGCGCATGGGGTGCGGGCCAGCGTGTCCAAGGCGGCAGTCTCGGCGTCGACGAGCTCCTGCGGCACATCGTCGGGGCCGGTGTGGGCCTCGATGGCGGCGCGGGCCGTCTTGTGGCGCTCAATGGCGGCGGACAGGGGATCAGCCATTTCTCGCCTCCTTCTCGGCACGCATCATCTCAAGGAGGTCACCGGCTGCTCTAGCGGCGTCCTTCAACAATTCGTCCAAGCCGTCGACTCTGTTGATCGCGTCATACTGCTCGGCGATGGAAACGAGCTGCGCCAACGCGTCGAGCCGGCGGAACTGCCTAAGCGCCAAATCGTAAGGCGTCGGGCCGATGATGGTTTCGGCTTCGGTCTCAGCGGCCATGACGGCGGCCTCCCCGAATGGCGGCCACGGCGCGCGCGGTTTCGGCCGCGGTGAAGGCGAGCCAGAGCAGGGCAAATGGACTGAGGAAGTAGAGGGTTGCGGCGGTCTTCCAGGTCATGGGCATGGCTTTCCCGTTCACCGGAAAGGGGTTTTCCGGCGGTGCGAGGCGTGATAGAAAGTTATAACGACGCTCTAACGTTAGGGCGAAAAACTCAGGACGTCAACTCAAACTTATAACAGGGTGCGCACATGGTCCCGGTTCAATGCAAGATGGCCAGAGTCGCACTTGGTCTAGGCGTGCGAGAATTGGCCGAGCTTGCGAAGGTCGCTCCGGCAACAATCTCTCGGCTCGAGGCAGGGGAAAATCTGCATCCGCGAACGCTTGACGCCATCCGCGCCGCGCTCGAGGCGGCGGGTGTCGTTTTCCTCGAACCGGGCGAAAGCGCCGATGGCGGGCCGGGCGTACGTCTCCGGAGGGACAAGCAGGACAATGCGGCGGCTTCTGTAATCCCGATCGAGAATCTCAGCGCCGAGAACGACGAGTAGTGCTGCAAACGCGGCGCTAGGAAAGGAACTGATTATGAGTGATGCCGCCGCGGCTTTGGCTAACCGAGCGCGTAAGAGCGCGAGGAGCGCCGGAATATCGTTCTGGGAGTTGCGCGAAGGACGTTGCAGGTTTCCGTTAGGTCTGATCCATGAACCGCCGACGCTCTTTTGCGGCGCGCCGGCAGTTATCGGCGTGCCTTATTGCCCCGACTGTGGGCGTCTAGCGTATGCGCCAAGCTCTCGGAGGTGAAATAGGCGCCAACCTCGGACCCTCGAAGCTCCGCAGCACGCCAACCATCGCGAGGAGCCCATGTCGAGGATTTTGCGATCGCTGAAGCCGCCCGCACAGGCACCGCCGACCACTCCACAGCGTAGGCAGCAGGCGTGGCTTTCGACAACCGCGATGGTATGGTGCCTGTGCGGCTGGCAAGATCGAATGGACCATAGGCGATGGCCGAGCCGCTAAGCCCTACGACAATCATTGAAACGCTGCGGTCCATGGGGATTTCGGACGCAGAGATCTCTTGCCGAGAATTAGCGCACGGCTGGCGGGTTCGGGCCCCAGGGGGGCTCGTGGTGCAGATCCGCAAGAATGGCGAGCTGGTGATATCGGGCAAAAACACTCACGCCGTGCGCAGAGCGCTGGGCCTGACCGGGCGGGGAAAATTAAAGCCGCCGGCATGAAGGTCCGGGGGTGCGGCGCAGAAAGGAAACTCGGAAATGAGTTCGACGGACAATGAGCAGCGAATGCGACTAACTGAGGCGGCGAAGCTCGTTGGCGTCTCAGTCGGCGCGCTTCGCACGGAAAGAGACCGCGGGCGGCTTGTCATCTGGCGCATTGCAGGAAGGGATTGGGTGTCCCTCGAAGAGGTTGACAGGTTGCTTCAAGCGGTGCCGAGGCGGCCATGAGGATCAAAAAAGGAAAGCGCGGAGCGAGGCCGGCCTAAGGTGGAGAAATTCCTGGGCGGGGGCGGAGCGGACGGGCAATAGGGCGTCGGCCCCTTGGGGAGCGATGGGATGAAGCTCAAAGTCGAGATGACCCCAGAAGCTCAAGGAGACGGGCGAGCGCCTAGCGGGCATGAACCTAGGCGAAGACGGATTGCTCGCCGCGGCCATCCTCATGCGCATCGCTGCAAATTATGAGCGGGCACGCGAAGTGGCCGACTTTGAGTTGCTTCTTGAGAACGGCGAGGGGCCGGGGGTGAGGCCGAGGAAGTAATAGGCACGAAGATGAACGATCAGGCTGAAGACGATGATGATCTAGAGGAATCCCTAAAACACCGAGAACGCTTTTTTGAGTTGGTCGGGCGTTGCATCGTGAGATACCAGAGTGTCGAAGACTTCTTGCCGCAGGTATTCTGTGCCGCTTTGGGCGGCGATGAGGAGAGAGCATCTGCCATATTCTCGGTTGTGGCAAATAGAGGCCTAGACACAAAGATTAAGGCTATATCTGCCGCGCTTTTTGGTCTTGATGAAAGCATTGTCGCCCCATGGCGCGATCTCAGTGGAAGAGTCATTGCTGCGGCAGAAGCGAGAAACGAAATGGCGCACGGCAATTCTGTCAGTGCGGGCACCACAGTAATTATCACCGTGGATAAAAGCGGAAAGCCTTTGCGGGTCTCCTCAGTAGGAAAGACACGGACTGAGCTCCACAAGACTAAGGGGGCAAAAAAATCTGTGTGGACGCTGGAGAAACTGGTGGAAGAGGAAGAGAAGATCTGGAGGCTGATCCGCAATCTCATCGCCTATCAAAAATTCCTACGCGGCGAAAAGGTGCCTCCACATTTGCTTGAGTGCTGAAGTCATCCTCTCGGAGGTCGAGTTTGCCACGATGCGCTGGGCGCGTTGTGGGTTTCAGCACGGTCGCGATCACAAGAGGGCTGTTATCTCACGCCCGATCGCCCGCTCCAGCTCCGGGGGCAGTTCGATGGCGGGGAGCACCTTCCCCCCATGCGCCACGCCCGGCGCGTCGATCGTGAGCTTGCCGTCCAGGCCGCGGCGGACCTCGAGGCCATTCACGGCGATCTCGACTCCCGAGATCCACACGCGGGCGCTCGCGATCGCCAGCACGCCGCCCCTGCCGACGTGCTGGATTTCAACTGTGAGGCGCGTTTTCGTCGTGCGCGTCATTGCGTCGGCGGCATGGACACGCCAGTGTCAGGCGACAGCGCGCCCTCTGTCGACGTTGTCGAGGTCGCGAAGATGCTGAAACCCGGCGCGGGCGCCACGCGCACGTCTACAGCGATGCGCGCCGCGCCCTCGAGCTTCGCGACTGGCGTTTGCTGCATCACAGGCCCGCCGAGCCCAAAATTCAGGATGCCGGCGCGTTCGCTTTTGGCCGGGGCAGTCATCTCGGCGATCGGTTTCGGAACCTGAAAAAGTTTGTCGGTCTCGTCCAGCATCGCAGAGAGCTTGCGGTAGTTTTCCGTCAGCTTGTAGCCAAGAGCGCCCAGGTCTGCGGCAAGCGCGACAGGCCCCATCGTATTCGCGAACGCGCCAAGAGACGCGCCGAGCCCGGCACCGCCGAAATAGCCGCCGAGGCTCGCAAGGCCGAAATGCGTCCCAAGCCCGGCCAAAAGCCCGCCCCCGATGAGCGTCTGCGTGCGCTTATGCGGATCTTCGGTCAGGTCCTTGTTGAGGATTCCGAGCTTTTCCGACGCCCAGTCTACAATGCCCGTCAGTTTCGGCGTCACGTCCTTGCCGAGCGTCGCGGACAAGGCGTCAAACTGGTTCTTGAGCCCCTGCGTTGCCTGCCCGAGGTCTTGCGTCATTTGCGTGTATGCGGCGTCGAGGCCCTTCGCACCTTCGATGAGCGCAGCATCCTTGGTGATGCGCGGTTGCTGCGTCGCGAGCAGGCCGACCATCTGCGCGGCCGTCTGGTTCTGGAAATCTTGCGAGATGCGCGCGAGAATATCTTCCTTGCTCGTCACGCCGGCCTTGGCGAGTGATGGCAGATAGAACTGCTTCACCCACTCGTTGGGGTCGCTCTGCGCGAGCTGCCAGCCCTGCATGTGGGCTCCGGGCTTAAAGCCCTTTGCCTCACCCGTCTTCGTGAAGAGCAAGTCCTTCTGATCCGCAAGCCCGAGGGACACGAAGTCCTTGAGCGCCGAATGCTTCATGACGCCGCCGACAATCGCCGCGTTGAACGCACTCACCGCCTTACCGTAAGACGAGCCGCCCAATTCCTGCGCCAGCGTGGGGGCAGTCGAAAGGATGAAATGCTCGGAGAGGCCCGGCGTAGCCTGACGGCCATATTTGAACATCTCGTAATACTGATAGGGCTTCAGCGTGTCGCCGAAGACGTTGAGCGCCTTCGCAATGCCGTTCAGATATTCCTTCAGCTTCGGCAAGTCCTGCGTCACGCCTTTGATTTCGAGACCCTTGACGAGCTGGTCGAAATCTTCGTTTACGTTCTCACTCGGCCGGTTGAACTGCGCTATCGTGCGAAGCTTCAACATCGGTTCCATGATCTGCGCGGCTTCCTCATAGGTGCCGACGATGGAACGCGCGTTGCGCAGCATGTGAAGAATGTCGTTTTGCGCGATCGGCTTGAACTCGCGCGAGAGCTTCCCCGCCTCGCTGAAAGCGTCGGCGATCTCCGGGCCGGTCATGCCGGAGGATTCCATCTTGATGCGTTCGTGAACTTGATCCGCCGCGTCCTTTGAGATTTTCGCAACGAAGGGGACAGTGGCGCCTGCCAACGCGCCGGTCGTGATGGTTGCTCCGACAAGGCGCTCGCCGACAACGCGCGCGGTCTCGGAAAGACGAGTGCGGTTGGCCCCAACGCTCGCCGCGACGGCCGCAGTCGTCATATTCAGAGAACTGGACATACGCTGGGCAATGTCCTCGTGGAGCATTTTGGATTGCCCCACGGAGCTCATCGCCCGAGCGATCCCGTCCATGCGGCGGCTGGCCCCGGCGGCGGCTCCCTCCATCTGCCGGAGCTTCTGCGCGACGCTCGCGAATGTCGCGCCGGTGCGATCCTCAGCGGTGATTTTCGCGCGTGTTTCGATCGTTTTAACGGCCATGGAGTTACTCCGCTTTCAGTTCGGCGCCCGCCGCGCGTTGGGCGTGGTCTTCCTGATCCATGATCGCTTCGGCGGCAGAGAGAAGGAATGCCGCCGTTTCCCGTGGCGAGGTCCTTGCCTTCATCATGCCAATGGCTGCCTCAAATGTGCCGGTGCAATGCGCGAGCGTCACATCGTCAGCCTCTTTTATGGCAATTCGCGCTAGGCGCGTGGCGGTCTCTCTCAGCGCCGCGTCTCTCGCGGGATGGCGGGCGACCTGTTCTTCAGTCATTCGATTTTTCCTTTGCTTGCGCGTCAAGATCATCCGCGATTTCGGTCAAAGCGTCGCGAATGTAGCGGTCGAATATTTCGAGCTCGGCTCGGGTCAGGTGTGGAATATCGAAGGGGATCTGAGATGGGATGGCCAAGAGCCGATTGCGAATGAGAAAACACATATCGCCCCATTTCCGCTCAACGTCTTTGGCGAGGACGTATTCGCCGAGGAGCGACCTGGTTTTGAGTTCAACGGCTTCTCTCTGAGCGCGCGCCAAGGCAGCGCGTTCCTTCGCCAAGTCTGCCTGCGCGCTTCCCCCGCCACGGCCGGCGGCCGTCTGTGAGAGGTGTTCGATCAGCGCTTGAAGGCCGGCAGGGTGCGGAATCTTGCCCTCGGCATTCGTGGGGATCGCTCCTTCGCGGACGAAGCGGCTAACACGCTGTCGGGACATGGCGCACATCGCGCCGAATTCGGCCTGCGTCTTCTCAGCCTCTTGAACTGTCGCAGCCATCCCCCTGCTGGTTTGCACATTTTTGGTCGGTTTTCTCATAAGGGTCCGCCGCTCAAGTGGTTGAAAACGTTATGTCAATGCCCTAGGGGGAAGTTGAAGAGCGTCTTTTCCCGGGCTGCCACGCACCGCCCCGCTTTTTTGGAGCGCCTGGAGGACCCGTGACGGCATACCCTCCAGCCCTCCTCGCCCTCCCGATGGTCAGCGGGCGGCGGCGCTGCTGCTCGCCACCGCCCGCCTCGCGCGTCGTCTTCCGCCGATGGGGACGGGCGCGCATTCCGAGACCCTGCTACGAGATCGACTCGAGGACGCGCAGCGCGCGGTTATGTGCGGCGAGCTCGTCACAGATCGAACCGTGCGCGCGCTCGATTTCCGCGATCTCCTCTTCGCTAGTCGCCTGTTTTACTTCCCCGGCTTTCGCGCTTGCCGCCAGGTCGAGAGCATCGATCCTCCGTTGCAGAAGCTCGCGAGCCGAGGCATTCCCGCTGCCTGCGGAAAAGTCTGGCGAAGGGCCTTGGATGCGCTCGGCGGCTTCCGCTGGCGCGTCGCTGGCGACGCCGAAGAAAATCAGGGCGTCGGCTTCGTGGGCGGGGAGCTCGAGTGTTTGCCCCGCCCTGTAGTGTCGGAAGTCCTTAAGCATTCTGATCATTCGACCGTCCCCCAGTTCTCGAAAATCCCCCGCCGCGCCCCGCCGGCCTCCAGCAGGCGTTCGGCCGTTGCGGCGGGAACCATGAATTCGACTAGCCCCGTCTCTTCGGCGTGCTCGGCTTTGATCAGTTCGAGGCGCAAGCCGCGCGACAATTCGTCGGCGAGGTTTTTGACGGCGCGCCAGACCATGGGCGACGCTAGCAACCGCCGGGCGGCCATCCGGGTTAGTCGCGTCCAGGCGTCGGCGGAGCGGCCGCTGGCGTAGTGCGTGAGATTCGCCAAGCTCGTTACGCGCCGCATGTCGCCTTCGTCGCCATGGGTATTGCCGGCGACGCGCTCCTGCGCCAACGGGCCCGCCCAAGCGACCAGAGCGCCGGGGAGAAAGAGGCGATGACTCTCGAATGACTTGGCCCATGCCGGTGGTGGGCCAGGGTTTTCTTGGGGAATGTCGTCGATCGAGACGCGCCGGCAGCTATGAAACTCGCCGACGTAGCCCGATAGCCGCGCCCCGCCGTCGCGCGCCTGCAAAACCGCGTCATTGACAGGCAGCCCGAGCACGAATGCCGCGGCGGCATGGGCGGCTTCGTGAGTGGCGAGAGCTCTGATCGGGTCGCTCATTCGGCTCCCCCGTCCAGCGCCGAGCGGCGGCTATCTTCGTGGCGGCGCGCTTGATCCAGCCGACTCCCGAAACCCTCCACCACCTCGTGACTGACAGCGAGAATCCCACCATCATGCCAATGCGCCGGCACATGGCCAGCCCTACGCGCAGCGGCGTCGTATTCCACATGGGCAGCCTTCACCGCTTCGAGAGCTGCGTGAGCCGATTTCATCGCCTCGTGGAAAGCGGTTGCCGCGTCGTGGCGCTCATCGAAGGCAGAGCGCATCTGGCGTTCGGCGACTTCGCGTTGCGCTTGCTGGAGGCGGTCGTTCAGCTCGGCCTCGAGCGCGTCCAGCCTTTCAAGCCGCGCGTGAAGGCGATCTCCTGAGACGTCGTGTTTAACGATTGCGTCTTCGCTCACGGTAGAGTCTGTGAGCATCCCCTTGCGCTTGGCGGCGTGACCGGAAAGTTCGGCGTGGAGGCGCGCGCGTTCGGCTTCGATGGCCTCCAGGTCGTCCAGGATGGTCGCGATTTTCGCCTCGGCGGTCTCTGCCGCGTTGGCGTTGCTGCGAATGAAATCAAAGAAACCCATATCACTTTTCCCCGGCCATGGCGTTGGCGGCGGTCTCGTTTTGTCTTTTCAGCCCCAGCGCGGCGGCGGCGCGGACAAGAAGCGGCGTGGCGTCGACGGCCACCTTCGCAGCGATGAGCGCATTGGCCTCGGCGTCAGAGAAGCCGGCGATTTCGTCGACTTGATACATCCGATATGTCTTGAGAAAGCGCACGCTCTTCAATTTGCCCTCCATTGGCCCGAAGCAAATCACCTGTGCGGTCATGTTCCTTCGGGCTGGTTTGCAACATCAAGGCGGGAAAGTTGCAAAGTCTCGCGCCCCCGGTCGCCGTCGAGGATGTTGAGCACTTGCCGCCACCCGATCGGGCGATCCCGGTTGAGCGAAGCGACCTGGCGAAGCGCGGCGCGGAGATCCCCGCTGCTGATCGGGCCGCCCGTCAGAACGCGGCCGAGGTCGCGCGCGAGGGCCTTGGCAGCCGCACTCGGTGGCATGTCGGGATAGAAGGTCGCAACGGTGTCCCGGATTGCGTCGTCTCGCCGGTCCAGCCGCGACCGCGCATCAGTCGCATCGGCGCGCGCCGCGAGGTCGCGGACGAAGGCGGCGTCGGCGGGATCGAGCTTCGAGAGGATGGCGGAGAGGGTGGCGGAGGGGGTCATTGGCCCCGACTCCCACCGGACAAACCGGACAAACCGGACTTTTGTCCGAAAATGTCCTGGCCATAAGTCGGAACGGGAACCGGACGGACAGGACACTCTCCCTTTAGGGAGTGTCCGAAATGTCCGGTCCGGTCCGAATGGGGCATCAGGGGAGCCATATGAAGCGCTCCCCGTTTCTCTCGCCCGCGATTAGGGCCCTGGATTTCAGCGCAGCCTCGAGCGAACGCTTGAAGCCCTTGCGCTGGCGATCGAACAATTTCTCTGGATCTTCGTCAGTATCTGCCTTTTCGGCTATCCTGGCGAAGTAGAGTTTCCGGACTGCGGTGTCCGAAACTCCCCGGACAAGCGGCCCATTGGCGAATGGTTTGAACCTCTCGCCTGCTTCCTCGATCGCGTCGCTAACGCAGGCCATCATCAGCCGTTGCGAGGGTGGGATGAATTTCACGCGCGGCTTGGTCGCGGCTGCTTCCGTCTCCTCCACAGAGGTTACGACGAGGGTTGAAACCTCGTCGCCATCCTCGTCGTGGCCAATCACTATGCGGTCGAGCCGCGCGATCATCTTCACGTCTGACATGTCGTCTTTGAGCTTGGCGAGTGTCAGCGTTGCGGCAAGTTCGCCTTCTATCCGCTCACAGAGGATCGCGGCGTCGAGCGCCCCCAAGAGAGATGAATGGCCGCGCATCCGGCGGTCATCGCCAAGGCCCGTATGGTGCACCACGAGCACGAGACAGTTGAAGCGCTCAGCCAGCGCGCCGGCATTCGCGACGAAAGAGGTCATTCCGGCCCCGTTTTCATCATTGCCCGCGAGCGTCGCGGCAAGCGTGTCCAACACGAGCAATCCGGGAGTTTCGCAGGCCCCTTCTATGGCCGAGACGAGCGCCGCAAGGTCGCCCTTCTCGGCGCCTAGGTTCGGCGCGGCAGGGATCATCGCAAAGGGAACATCGTCGCCAATGTTAGGGTGCGCGATCTGAAACCCGGCCTTGCGTTTCCGCAGCCCAGCCGCCGCCTCTGCCGCGATGTATAAAACGGGTGCCTGATTGGCGCGCCGCCCCGCCCAGTCCCAACCAAGGGCGACCGAAAGTCCGATATGGGCCACAATGAAGCTCTTAAAGCTGCCTGGCTTTCCGAAGATCGCCGCGAGTCCAACACGCGGGAGAACGCGCTTGATCGCCCATTCCTCGCGCCCGTCGAAGGCGATCTGCGACCATGGTTCGACCCTGAAGCGCTTATCGCTGGCGGAGCGGGACCTCGACTGTGGAGGGTTGTCGTCGAGAGGGGCCCAATCGTTCATGCGGCCCTCCTGCGTTTTTCCCGCGGTGCGACGATGCGAGGGGCGATCGTCAATTCCTCGCGTAACCGTCTTCCGAACTCGTGATCCATGACGCCAAGCGTCACGCCATCAAGCCAGCGCGCCGCGCGGGAAGGGTCGATAATAAAAACGCCCTCGCGGTCGGCTCGCAGCCAAGAGAGAACAGTCTCGTGAGCGACCAGCGGCCCATCTCCCCGTGGGCGCTCGAGGTTATCCAGGCCGAGCGCCGGCAGTGCACCGCGCCAGAGGGCAAGTTCGCCGCGTTCCAGGCCCCAAGCCGCGAGATCCACGACGTCGGCAGATTCGTCGCGTGCCGGGATGAGCGCGGCTGGCGTCGACGGGTTTCCTGGAGCGAACTTCGCGAGCTCAAACCGTGCGCCAGGGAGGAAGACAACCGGCTCGGCGGCTAATGCGTCGAGATGGTCGCGGCCATTGACGGCGCGCCCGCGCACGCCGAGGCGCCACAGCGCAGACCAGGCGTGTTCAACGCACACAATTGGCGCGCACGCGAGATATTCCAGCTCAACGAGGTTGAGCATGCCGGGGCCGAGCGTGCGCGGGTCTATCGGCCGGCCATTGGGGACGTCGGTAATTGGGAGGTCAGCGTCCATCGGCGCCCCCTTCTATGGAGCGGAGGCGCAAGAGGCCAGCAACTGCGATCAACGCCGCCTCGGCGCGGCCATCGTCTTTGACACGGGCGAACAGGTGGGCCTTATCGGGCCACCGGCGGATTGCTTCAGACCTGGCAGCGTCCTTTGCGCCGACCTTGCCCGGGGGAATGCCGATAGCTCGCTTCCAAGACGGCGAGGTAATCAGCGTCGCTGGGATTCCGGCGGCGGCGAGCACGCCCTCGATCGCTCCGCGGGCGCGACCAAAACTGAACGCGCCGACCGCGCCTTCGCCGGGGCGGGCGCCGACGAACTCGACAAACGCGTGTCCGCCATGGCTTTTCCAAATTATGTCCGCAAGCAGGGGCGCGTTGACGGCCCTGCGGCCGGCCGGGCCATCGGCGAGAGTCGGCATGTCGATCACGTCGACCAGCTCTCCGGCAGGCGTGATTAGCGCGATCGCGCCGGAGACGCCAACGTCGATTCCGAGGATGTGTTTCACGGGCGCCCCCAATCGGGAGAGAACGACGCGACGGCGGCCCAGGCAGTCGGGAAACGATGACGGCGCGCGAGGTGCGCGACGCGAATTTTGTGGATTTCGGTGGGGTTTTCGAGTATCTCGCAAGTGACAGCCGCCAAGCAGTCACATTCGCGAGCCCGCCGAGCGCCACCCGCCGGCGGGTTCATCGTTTTGTGGGTCATCGGTCAAGCGGCCTCCTGGGGAAGCGGCTTGCCGGCGATATACGCCTTGGCGTCCTCCGCCGCGACGACGCTCTTCGTGCCGAATTTACGAACACGAATGCGGCCGGCTTTTACATCGGCGTAGAATTTTGTCGTCCCGACATTGGCGAGCGCCATCGTTTCCTTGACGGAAAGATTGCCCCCGGCTTCGAGACGCTCTTTGATCGTCAGCTGCATCGTTTCCTCTCTCCTTGCGCACCGCGACGAAGCGGCGAGAACGAGGAAAAGAATGAGCGAACTCCGCTGGCTTTCGCGGCGGAAAAAAGTTCCGAGTTTTTACGGCTTAAAATCAGGAGCTTGCGGCTCGCCGAACAAGTTTTTAATCCGGCGCGCGGCTACCGGCGGGATGGATAGGCCGAGGTTGACGAGGGATGTATTTGCAATGGCTCCGGCGCCAGGGGCCTCGGCGAAAAGCATATCGACGGCGTGAAAAGCAGCCACAAGCCACAGTGCGTCATCTATTTCGTGCTGCGAGAGGTGCGCAGCTTTCGTAAGCTTCCTACGGGGATCGACAAGCGGCCAGTTTTTTTCAATCTTCTTCCGTAGGCCGTCCACTCTCGACCTGAGAAATTGACGGTTACCAGGCGCGGCGGCGGTGTTGCGCGGCTCGGCGCCTTCAAAGCTTATGGATCTCGAGCCGGCCAAGTTCCTGGCCCCGATGCGAAGGCGGGTGCGTTCGCTTTCCGCGTCAAGCTCGACCTCATCGTTGGGGTCGAAAAGCAGCGCTATGAGTTTTATTTCCGCGGCGTTCAAGATTGTCTTCGACCCGCGATTGAACATCAACCAGAGTGCGAAAGTCACAATAAGCCTGTCGCGATCGTCGGATATAGCAAGCCGTGGTCGGCCTCCATCGCCCTTGCGCGGCCCGCGCCGCGTTTTTTGCAAGGGTTCAATCAATTTCCGCTCCCGCAATAATTCGCCCAAGCCTCCATAAGAGCGCGGCGCTTTTCGAGTGCATCGGAGCGTCTATAAGCGCGCTCGGTCTCATCGCCTACTGAATGCGCCAGTGCGGCCTCGGCGATCTCCCGTGGAAAGTGTGTCTCGTTACCCGCCCAATCTCGGAACGCGCTTCGGAACCCATGCACGGTCGCCGCGACACCGAGCCGCTCGAGCACCTTCGCCATGGCCACATGAGAGAGCGGTTTGGCGCGTCTCTGACCCGGAAAGACATAATCCCCCACGCGAATCGGTTTCACGGCATTGATGACGGCAAGCGCCGCATCGGAGAGGGGCACCCGATGCTCACGCGCTGTCTTCATGCGTGCGGACGGGATCGTCCAAATGCGCTCGTTGATGTCTATTTCTCCCCAGGCCGCGCCATAGACTTCGGCCGATCGCGTGGCGGTCAGGATGCAAAATCGAAGTGCATGGGCAGATGTGGTTTCGACCTCCTGCAGACGTAAAAAGAGCGAGGGCAACTCAGCGTAGGGCAATGCTGTGTGATGTCCTTTGACCAGGCGCGGCCGTTCCGGGAGCAAATGCGAGAGGTGGCCACGCCAGCGCGCTGGATTCTCGCCAGATCGCAGGCCCTTTGCCTTTGCTGCGTCCAGAACTGCTTCGATCCGCTGGCGCAGCCGCGAAGCCGGCGCGGGCTTTTCGAGCCATATCGGCTTCAGAACATCCACGACCGCTTCCGTATCTATTTCGTCGACCGGTCGGGAGCGGAGTGAGGCCGCTGACTCCTTAAGCGAGACCTTCCATTGGTGCACGTGCTTTGGATGCTTCCAAGATGAAGCTTTCGATTCGAGAAGTTCATCTGCGACCTCGCCGAAGGTCTTTTTCGTGGCACTGGCGCGCCGCGCCGCCTCCCGCGCCTCGATGGGGTTCCGACCAGAGCGCCTGATGGCGCGGGCTTCGTCACGGGCGGCCCGAGCCTCGGCGAGTCCGACGCCTTCCTCCACGGTCCCGAGCCCCATCTCCGGCCGTCGGTCCCCAAATGAGAAGCGGTAGACCCAGCTCCGCGATCCAAACTCGGAGACGATCAGGTAAAGACCGCCGCCATCGCAGTATGTGCCGGGCGGCGCAGTGGCCACTTTCCGCGCGTTGAGCGAGCCGCCTCTCACCCGTTCAGTCCCCCGACCAGTCCCCCAGTTGAACGCGGATTATAGCGAACATGGACGAATGCTCAAGGATACCATTTACGCCAAGCGGCTTGTTTTATTGGTGTTTTGTGAATGGTGGCGAACGGTGCCGAATAAGCCTTGGTAGGCCGGGAGGGACTCGAACCCCCAACCAGACCGTTATGAGCGGTCGGCTCTAACCATTGAGCTACCGGCCCCCCTTCGGGGAGACTACGTCCTATACAGCAAACCGTCCGGCGGGCAATATCGCGCGAGGGAGGCGGCGCGATGACGGAAGCCGGGGGGCGCGAGGAGATTGTTTCGGCGGCTGTGGAGCTGGAGCGGCTGGGGCTCAACCACGGGTCGGCGGGCAATCTGTCGTTGCGCGTGGAAGATGTTGTTCTTGTCACGCCCAGCGGCGTCCCCGCGCGGGAGCTTCGGAACGAGATGATCGCCCGGATGCCGCTCGCGGACGCCCAGGGCGCCTTCGAGGGACCGCTGCCGCCCACGAGCGAATGGCGCTTCCACCTCGACATCTACCGCGCCCGCCCGGATGTCGCGGCCGTGGCGCATATGCATTCGACCTACGCCACCACGCTGGCGACGCTTCGGCGCCCGATCCCGGCGGTGCATTACATGATCGCGGCCTTCGGCGGGCCGAGCGTGCCCTGCGTTGGTTACGCCTCCTATGGCACGCCGGAGCTGTCCCGCCTCGTCGTCGAGGGGCTGAAAGACCGTGACGGCGCGCTTCTCGCCAATCACGGCGCCATTGTCGTGGGGGCGGACATGCGCCGGGCGCTCTGGCGCGCGGTGGAGCTCGAGGCGCTGGCGCAGGTCTATTATCTGGCCGCCATGGCAGGCGAGCCGGTCGTGCTGCCCGACGATGAAATCTGGCGGACCGTCGAACGCTTCAAGAGCTACGGGCCGCGCAGGGAGGCGGAGCGGGGCTAACCGGCGAGATCGGGAAACAGGCTCGCCAGGCCGCTCGCGCTGGCGGCGCAGACGCCGCGCTCCGTGACCAGCCCGGTGACGAAACGCGCCGGCGTCACGTCGAAGGCCCAGTTGCGGGCGGGCGAACCCTCGGGCGTCACCTGCACTTCGGCCAGCCCGCCATCCGGCAGGCGGCCGCCGATATGCGTGACTTCGCGCGCGCCGCGCTCCTCGATCGGAATTTCCGCCACGCCGTCCGACAGTCGCCAGTCGATGGTCGAACCGGGCAGCGCGACATAGAAGGGCACGCCATTGTCATGCGCCGCCAGCGCCTTGAGGTAGGTGCCGATCTTGTTGCAGACGTCGCCGGTCCGCGTGGTGCGGTCGGTCCCGACGATCGCCAGATCGACGAGCCCGTGCTGCATCAGATGCCCGCCGGCGTTGTCGGCGATGACGCTGTGCGGCACGCCCTCGCTGAGAAGCTCGAAGGCCGTCAGGCTCGCGCCCTGATTGCGCGGGCGCGTCTCGTCGACCCAGACGTGCACCGGAACGCCGGCGCGCATCGCCTTGTAAACAGGCGCCAGCGCCGTTCCCCAGTCGACGGTCGCGAGCCAGCCGGCGTTGCAATGCGTGAGCACATTCACTGGCCGGCCGGGGCTTCTCTCCGCCGCCGCGCGGATCAGCGCCGCGCCGTGCTCGCCGATGGCTGCGCAGCAGGCGACGTCTTCATCGGCGATTCGCCCGGCCTCGGCATAGGCCAGCGCCGCGCGTTCGGATGTCGAGGCGCGGAGCAGCGCCGCCTTCACGCGGTCGAGCGCCCAGCGCAGATTGACGGCGGTCGGGCGGGTCGCGAGCAGCGTCCCATAGGCCGACTCGAGCGCGGCGTCACCGGGGTCCGCGCCGGCGGCGAGGGCGAGCCCATAGGCCCCGGTCACGCCGATAAGCGGCGCGCCCCGCACGATCATGTCCCGAATGGCGCGGGCTGCGTCGTCGAGGCCGTCGAGACGGACGGTCTCGAAGCGATGGGGCAGGCGGGTCTGGTCGATCACATGGACTCGCCGGCCGTCGGCGTCGAGCCATATCGTTCTGTAGTCGCGGCCGTCGATGCGCATGAGCGGACCCTGGCGGAAAAGCTTGAGCGCACTTGTGCCTTTTGGCCCGGAACTTGTAAACCGGGGGCGGGCGTGCTGGGGGAACGGCGCGGCCCGGCCGGGGAGGCGCCATGACCTATTGCTGCGGCATTCTGGTGCGGGACGGGCTTGTGCTCGTCGCCGACACGCGCACCAACGCCGGTCTCGACAACATCTCAACCTTCCGAAAGCTGCATGTTTTCGAGAAGCCCGGCGAGCGCGTGCTCCTGCTGGCGACGGCGGGCAATCTCTCCGTGACTCAGGGAGTCGTGAATTTCCTCACCGAGGGCTTCGAGAATCCGGAGACCGGCGAGGTCGAAAACGCCATGACCGCGCCAACCATGCTTCAGGCGGCGCAGCTCGTGGGCCGGGCCGTGCGCCGCTCGCGCAAGGAGGCGGACAGTTCGGCCGAACAATCCGCAGGCGTGAGTTTCGACGTCTCGCTGCTGCTCGGCGGGCAGATCGCCGGCGGCGCGCCGCGACTTTTCATGATCTATACGGCCGGCAATTTCATCGAATGCACGCCTGACACCAACTATCTTCAGATCGGCGAGCACAAATACGGCAAGCCGATTCTCGACCGCGCGGTGCATTACGACAGCGACATCTTCGACGCGCTGAAGATTGGCCTGATCTCGATGGATTCCACCATCCGCTCCAACCTGTCCGTTGGTCTGCCCATCGACATCGCCATGCTGCGCCGCGACGCGCTGCAACTGGAGGTGTCGACGAGAATCGACGCGACGGATGACTATTTCCGCGACCTGCGCGAGCGGTGGTCGAAGGCGTTGCGCGCCGCCCATATGGCGATTCCCGCGCCGCCCTATCGGGGTCGCGGATCATGACCGTTCTCGCGCGCGCCGATGCGGAGGGGATCGCCCGCGCGGTGGAAATTCTGCGCGAGGGCGGGCTCGTGGCCTTTCCCACCGAGACGGTCTATGGGCTCGGGGCCGACGCCACCAGCGGCTGGGCGGTCGCGCGCATCTATGACGCCAAGGGCCGCCCGTCGTTCAATCCGCTGATCGCCCATGTCGCCGACCTTGCGGCCGCGCAGCGGGAGGCGCTGCTGCCCGAGGCGGCGGTTAGGCTGGCGGAGGCGTTCTGGCCGGGGCCGCTGACGATCGTCGCCCCCGCCGCGCCCGGAGGGAGCGTGAGCGAACTGGCGCGGGCGGGATTGCCGAGCGTCGCCCTACGCATCCCCGACCATCCGGTGGCGCTGGCGCTGATCGCGGCGCTCGGCCGGCCCGTCGCCGCACCCTCGGCGAACCGTTCGGGGCATGTCAGCCCGGTGACCGCGGCCCATGTCGCCGAAGACCTCTCCGGCCGCGTCGACATGATTCTCGACGGCGGCCGCACGGCGGCCGGACTCGAGTCGACGATCGTTTCATTCTGCGAGGGCGCGCCGGCCCTGCTGCGACCGGGCGCCATCGCCCGCGAGAAGATCGAAAAGGCGCTCGGCCTGAAGCTCGCGGCGCCGCCGCGCGCCGAGGTGCTGGCGCCCGGCATGACAGCCTCGCATTACGCGCCGAACGCAAGGCTGCGACTGGAGGCGCATGAACTCGAAGAGGGCGAGGCGGCGCTGGATTTCGGCGGCCGGCTCACACCGCTCGCATCCGACGGCGCCGTAACGCTCGATCTCTCGCCCTCGGGCGATCTCGTCGAGGCGGCGGCCAATCTGTTCACCTTCCTGCGCGAACTGGACGCGCGCGGCGCGCTCCGGGTCGCCGTCGCGCATATCCCCGAGCGCGGGCTTGGGGAAGCGATCAACGACCGCCTGCGCCGCGCCGCCGCGCCGAGGCTTTGATCAAGCAGCGAGCGCGATCGGCTCCGACGCCCGAAGGTGAAAATCATGCGTCACGGGCCGAGCATCGCCCCTCAGCAGCGAGGGACTTTCGTAGCCGCGCGCCGCGAAGTCGCCTGCGCCAGCGGCGGACATTTCCACCGCGAGGCGGGTCAGGCGATTGAGAACCGGCTCGCTCACCCAGGAAAAGAGCGGGGCGTCGGGCGCGACGCCGCGCATGGCCGCAACCCGCGCGTTGTTGTTGGCCTCGCTCATGCGCGCCTGCCAGCCAGGCAGCGGCTCTTGCCAGTCATTGGCGACGATCACCGGCCCGCGATAGACGCGCGCCTCCCGCTCGGTGCGCTCGATCAGCGCAATTTGCCCGGGCCGGACGCCGGCGAGGGTGAAAAGCGTCGGCCGCGCGAGCGGCTCGCGCCTGATCAGCTCAATCGCCTCCTCGAAGGTTTCGCAGGTCTCGAAGGCGTAGCGCAGGAGGTGATCGGGCGGCCAGCCGCCGTCGCTCGCCAGCGCGTCGCGGAGGTTCATGGCCGCGTCATAGGCGAAGCCCAGCTTTCCACGCGTGCGCCGTTTCATCGGCGCCTGATTGATGACGGCGCAAAAACGGCCCGGCGCCATGGCGGTCAGCACGCCCACGGCTCCCGGCCAGGTGGAGTTGTAGAACTCTCCGGCGCTCCCGGATTGCCACGCCATCTCGACGGCTTGGCCGAGCCCCTGAAAGGGCCAGTCGAGCGTGCGACGGATGCGCGGCAGGCCATCCGGCCCCGAATAAGCCTGGGTCGTGCAGGCAAAGAGATAAGCCATGTTGAGCGTCACCGCGCCAACGCCGAGAATCTCGGCGATATGCTCCAGCTCGGCCCGATATTTGGACGCGGAGCGGCGCAGCCAGTTGGACGCCAGCCGATCGACCGGGGAGAGGCAGAAATTACCCACCGGCGCGAGCTTGCCCAGGCATGCGTCGCGCAGCGCCGCGGCGGCGTGAGTCCGCGCCCTGGCGTGCGCGACGGGGCCGCCTTCACGCAGGTCGAGGAAAGGGATGGGGATCATCGTCGGCGTCTTCCCGTCATTGAAGCGTCATCTCAGCGAGATGATTTTCACATCCAGCTGTCATAATACAGTCAAAAATTAGATAGGCTTCGCGGCGGTGCGGAAAACCGCTCTTTGGGATAGAAAGCGCCGATCCTCCGGAGTCCGGCCGATTCGGCTGCTCGTTCCTGCTTTGAGATCCAAAATGTCGCACGCTGTCGCCGCCGCTTTTCTTGCCCTCGACTCCCATGCGCCCAAGCTCGAAGCCGTCAGGACGCTCGACCTTTTCGCGGCCGACCCAGAGCGCTTCGAAAATTTCAGCGTCGGGTTCGATGATTTCCTCTTCGATTTCTCCAAGCACAAGGTGACGGGCGAGACGCTCGATCTTCTGCTCGCGCTGGCGCGGGCGAGAAATCTCGAAGCCCGTCGCGACGCTCTCTTTGGCGGCGAGGCCGTCAACAACACCGAACATCGCGCCGCCATGCATATGGCGCTGCGCGATCTGTCGACGCGGCCGCTGCTCGTCGACGGCGTCGACGTGCGGCCGCAAATCGAGGCGGAGCGGGAGAAGGTTTTCGCCTTCGCGCGCGCCATCCGCAGCGGAGACCTCAGGGGCGCGACCGGCGAGACTTTCTCAGACATCGTGAACATGGGCATTGGCGGCTCCGATCTCGGCCCGGCAATGGCGGCGCGCGCCCTGTCGCCTTTCGCGGACGGCGGGCCGCGCACGCATTTCGTCTCCAATGTCGACGGCGCCGATCTGGCCGACACGCTCGCGGGTCTCGATCTCGCGCGCACGCTGTTCATCGTCTCGTCCAAGACATTCACGACGCAGGAGACCATGGCCAACGCCGCGAGCGCCCGCGCGCGACTCGTGGCGGCGCTGGGCGAGGCGGCGGTGGCGGCGCATTTCGCCGCGGTCTCCACGCGGCTCGACAAGGTGGCGGCGTTCGGCATCGCGCCCGATCGCGTGTTTGGTTTCTGGGACTGGGTCGGCGGACGCTATTCGCTGTGGTCGTCGATTGGCCTCGCGCTGGCCGTCGCCATCGGCCCGGAGCATGTCACGCAATTCCTGCGCGGCGGATTCGAGATCGACGAGCATTTCCGCTCGGCGCCGCTCTCGCGAAACATTCCCGTGCTGATGGGCCTGCTCGGCGTATGGCATCGCAACGTCATGAAGCGTTGCGCCCATGCGGTCATTCCCTATGACCAGCGCCTCGCGCGGTTTCCCGCCTATCTCCAGCAGCTCGATATGGAGTCGAACGGCAAGTCCGTGACCCGCGACGGCAGGCTCGTCACCCATGCGACGGGTCCGGTGATCTTCGGCGAGCCGGGCACGAACGGGCAGCACGCCTTTTTCCAGTTGCTGCATCAGGGAACGGACGTCACGCCGATCGACTTCCTCGTCGCCGCCGAACCGACGGCCGCCGACCCGCATCATCATGCGCTGCTGTTCGCAAACTGCCTCGCGCAGGCGGAAGCGTTCATGCGGGGGAGGACGCTGGAGGAAGCCAGGGCGCAGTTGCGCGGGCAGGGGCTTTCCGCCGGGGAGGCGGAGTCGCTCGCGCCGCACAAGGTCTTTTCCGGAGACCGGCCGTCGAGCGTCTTGCTGTATCGCCGCCTCGATCCGCGCACGCTCGGCCGCCTCGTGGCGCTCTATGAGCACAAAGTGTTCGTGCAGTCGGTGATCTGGGACATCAATCCCTTCGACCAGTGGGGCGTGGAGCTCGGCAAGGAACTCGCCAACCGCCTCGCGCCGATTGTCGAGAACGCCGCCGCGTCGACGGCGGGGCTCGATGGTTCGACGGCGGGGCTGATCGCCTGGCGGCGCATGCGCGCGTGAGGCGCGGCGTCTCCGCGAAGGCGGGCGCGCGCGGATCGCGCGTCGGCGGAGAGGGCGTCAAACCGCCTTCGCGACCAGAATGCTCGTCAATGTCGGCAGCGCGTTGCGCAGCAGCCGTGTCGCGCCGAAGCCGGACTGCCGCAGCAGCGCCTCGATTTCCTCGACGCGGCGCGGCTCTCCCCGGCCCATCGCCAGCGTATAGAAGCCATAATAGGCGTCGAGCGGCTCCGCGCCCGCCACGCCCGACATGGCTTCGATGATCAGAAGCGTCGCGCCCGGCTCCACCGCCGCGCGAATGTTGCGCAGCACGGCGAGCGCTCTCTCATCGTCCTGATCGTGAATGATGCGGACCAGCGTGACGATGTCCGCGCCTCTCGGCAGCGGATCCCGCAGGAAGTCTCCGCCGCAGATCTGCGCCCTCTCCAGAATGCCCGCCGCCTCGAAGCGCGCGCGGGCGCGTTCGGCGACGGCGGGGAGATCGAGCAGCGTGACGTGCAATTGCGGCGCGCGCGCCGCCGCCGCGCAGAGAAAGACGCCCTCGCCGCCGCCCACATCCATCAGCCGGCGGTGCTGTGAGACGTCATAGGCTCCGAGCGCCTCCTGGGCCACCATGGGCTGGGACGCCGCCATGAGGGCGCTGTAGGGCGCAATCTGGGCGTCGCCGAGCGCCTTCGGCTGTTCGAGGTCCGAGTAGGGCCAGTAATCGGCGAGGGCGGCGCGCTTTTCCCCGCGCAGCAGCGCCACCGGATCGGCGAGATCGGCATAGAGCAGGGGCTGGTGCTCCACGAGCGACAGCGCCGCGCGGTTGCCGGCAAAGGCCGCGCCGAGCTGACCCAGCCCGTAACGCCCGCCGCCGCGCCGCTCGGCAAGGTCGAGCGAGGCCGCCGCGTCGAGGAGCCGCCGCGTGGCTTCGGCCGAGAGGCCAAGACGCCCCGCAAGCTCCGCGACCGTCAGGGGGCCGCCGATGAGGCTGTCGAAAAGCCCGAGGCGCGCGCAGGCGAACAGCACCTGCGAATAAACGAAGCCGGCGGTGAGATCGAGCGCCGCGCGGGCCCGCCGGCGGGCGAGGACCCGGGCCAGCGGATTGGCGAGCGACCAGCGCTGGAACTTCGGATCGGCGATGAGGCGGTCGCGCCGCGCCCGCAGCCGGTCCAGCCAGTCGTCGATGAATTGCGCCATGGGGGCCTCCCTTGTGAGGCCGCCCGGATAGCATGCGCTTTCCCGGTGGAGAATGGGCGTCGACGTTGCGGCCGGCCGCCGCTTCCTGTAAAAGAGTTTCGTCGACTCCCGACAGGCGCCCGTAGCTCAGCTGGATAGAGTGCTGCCCTCCGAAGGCAGAGGTCGCACGTTCGAATCGTGCCGGGCGCGCCAGTCAAACTTGGCTTTCGTGAAAAATCCTCAAGCCGAAGGCGGGGCGCAAATCCGCGCCTGACCGTGACTGGCGCATGCGCTGGGTCGGCCGTGGCCGATCATCCCCAAAAATTCCCCCACGAATCTTCGCCGTCGCCCGCGCCATGCTCGGACAAATGGCCTGTCCCTGCGGAGGGACAGGCCTTTCTCGTTGTCATGGTCTCGTTGACCCTCGGAACCTAGCGGGATTCTGACATCAAAATAGTCGGGAAAATTACCTAGGACCGGAGATTGGGAGCGCGCGAAACGAGACTGGCGCCGCGCGTCCTTTCAGACGCCGAGACGGCCGCGCCACGGGGAAGCGCACGCGAGCGACGCCGCGGCGGTCGCGGCGACAAGGAAGGCGAGGGGCAGGGGAAGACTCCGATAGGCATGGCCTGAGTCACAATAACGCCTCGGGTTCGTTCGCGTGCTAACATCAAAATCGCCATTTGTAACAATGGCGGAAACATGAGGGTTGCGGTCATGAAGAGATTGTCAGCTTTGCTTTGCGCCACGATTCTTTCGGCCTCTGTCTGTTCGGTGGCGACGCCCGCGCTGGCGCTGGGCGGGTGCGGTCCAAACGGGCATCGGAATGGGTGGGGGAATTGCGTCTTCGGCGGTCAGAATCAGGATTGGTGTCTCAGACGGACAGGCCATCCCGCCACGCGCATGCCAAACGGCACGCTCCGCTGCTTCAGGTAACAGGAGCGCGCGGCCTGCCTCAGCGCGCCGTCCATGCGCAGGCGCACAGACGGGCGCCGCATCGCCCGCTTAGGGCTGGCGGGGCGGCGCGTTAACGTGCGCGCTCGCAGAGAGAGGCCGCCGAAGCTCCCCGAGCCTCCGGCGGCTTCTCGCCTTTCCGTCCCACATTGCGTGATCAGAGCGCGGCCGGGCCTCACCTGATGATCCAATACTCGTCAGGATCGCCGCGCCTGTGCGCTTTCACCAGACGACTGAGCGGCGGCGTGGTTTCAATGACCAGTTCGCCAGCCGGAATGATCTTGCACTCCTTGTTCTTCATGCCCCGCTGGATCAGGCGTTGGGAGGCCAGGTCATCTGACTCATCCATCAGCTCGATGGCGCGCGCCATGACGCCACGATCCTTGCAGGCGGGATAGCCCGGCCCCGCGCCAAACGCCGCCGAGAGCGCCTCGGCGAGGATGAGAAAGCTGAAAAGCGCCCGGGACAGCCACATCGCCTGCTCCTTGCAAGCTCGGTTTCCATTTACCTGTGGTCCGGCGTGCGCCTGGCAAGCATGTCGCCTTGCGGATGCGCAACCGCGTCAATGCCTGCTCGTGAGCCGACCGGCGTCGGCCCAGCCGCTCGCCCCGCCCCGCAGGCGCGCTAGTTGAGTATAGGCAGATGAAAACAGTGAGCGAAGCCATGTCGGACGAAACAACCGCCATGATGGTGGGGTTGATCGCCTTCCTCCTGATGGCGTTGGCCATGTGGAGGATCATTGTCGATTAGACGGCTTCCCTAATGTGACGCTCATGCTTTGCGTGCAGGGAACTTTCGTCCACGGTCCACAGCCGGCCCTCCTGTGCGCGCCCGCACATCCGGCCCGCCCGGCGCCGTCTAACGTCTTCCCGTGAACTGAATCGAAACGGGGAGCCACCGCCATGAACAAGTTTTTCGCCATGAGTCTCGGCGCGCTGATTGGCACGGCCATGTTTGCTGTTATTGGAGTCGGCCTGGCGCATGCCCAAATGAACACGAATGACGGCTACGGCGTTGTTGTTTTGGACAACGTGCGCGCCCGATGAATTGTGGGACGGGCGCCGGAGTCCGCGCCGCTGATTGAAGAGTGACCAGCGGAAATTTGGCGAGGAAATTATGCCTGTAAGGCCAATCAATTATGGGGCCGAATGGTCCGCCGGGGATCTGGAGCGTCTGAGGCGGATGGCTTCGGATGAGCTTCCGCTGGCCGTCATGAGCAAGACTCTGCAGCGGACGGAAAACGCCGTGCAGACCAAGGCGAAGGAACTCGGCCTGATCGTGAAGAAGCCGTCCGTGAAAAGGTCGGACTGGTCGGGGGATCATATCGAGCTGCTCAAGCAGATGAGCCAGGAAAATCTGCCGGTTCTCGTCGTATGCAAGAAGCTCGGACGCGCGAAGCGAGCGGTTGAAATGAAGGCGAAGGAGCTTGGGCTCAGCCTCAAGCCGCCCGGCAAGAAGCGCTTCAGCTCGTAGGCGGGCGTCCCGGCGGCGGGAGACGCCATTCGCGAGGACCGCTTTCCTCCATGTCGGGAGACGCTAAGTGCTGCGGCGGGAGGACGCCGCCATGAGTGAGAAATGGATCTATGGGGCTGTCGCGCTGCTGTACTTCGCGGCTTTCACCGAGATTTTCGTGCTGGGCTGGTAGGCTCGGCGAGAGGCGTTCGGTCTGCCGGGCGCTGTGGAAGGCCCCGCGCCTGACTCCTTGAGAAACGACGATCGCTTGCCAAATGAATAGGCAAGCAGTCTCACGTTCAGGTGCGGTCATGGTCTTTTTGCGCGCCCTCCGGATCGCTCTCATTCTGGCGACCGGCTTCGTCATCGGCCTCTCCTTCGGAGTGGTCGAGCAAAGCCCGCAGGCGAAACTGTGGCTGTCCGAGCGAACGGGCTAGCTTGGCCCGGCCGTTGACGTCTTCACGCCCGCGGCGGCCTCCCGGCCGGTCGCGGGGGGCGGCGCGTCGCCGTTTTGCCGTGATTGCCCGTCAAACATCGTTTCAGGCAACAACACGAAAAATCAAAATGCTACGAAAAGCCTCCATCGCGGTCGCGCTGTATGCGCTCGCTCTGGGACCGGCCGCGCCGGCGTTCGCACAAGGTTACGTTTATCCGCCCGGGCGGGGCGGCCCTTATTATGCGGATGAGGAGCCCGATCCCTATTACCCGGACGATGACCGGCCCACCCGCGCGTTGCCGCGCGATCCGTATTTCGACGAGCGCGATCTCGGGGCCTATGGCCCGGGGAGAGGAGGCCGCGCGTCGCCGCAGCGGCGCGCCCGCGTCGCATCTCTGCCGGCGGACGCCGATCCGGCCTATTCGACCGCTCTCGATTATGACGACCTCGTTGACCCCAGCGTGTCGACGCGCGCGCTCGTGGATGATCCGACCGGACAGCCGCCCGGCACGCTCACGATCGATACGGCCGCGCGCAAGCTCTACCTCTCCGTTGGCCGGGGGCAGGCGTTTGAATATGGCGTCGGAGTCGGGCGTCAGGGCTTCGCCTGGAAAGGCCGCGCTCAGGTCGGTCGCAAGGCCTTCTGGCCGGGCTGGACGCCGCCGAAGGAGATGCTCCTGCGCCGCCCGGATCTGCCGGCGCATATGGAGGGCGGGATCGACAATCCGCTTGGCGCGCGCGCCCTCTATCTGTTCAACGGAAGCAAGGACACGCTGTTTCGCATTCACGGCACCAACGAGCCGGATACGATTGGCCAGGCGGTCTCCTCGGGATGCATCCGCATGTTGAATGCGGATGTCATCGATCTTTACCAGCGGGTTGCGAAAGGCAACCGGGTGGTCGTCCGGTGAACGGGCCTCAACTGGGCTGTTGGGCGTCCAGCGCCTCGACGAGCGCCTTGATCCGGTCCGGAACCGGCTCGCGCAGCATCGCCTGATAATAGTCGGTCAGTTGACGGCCGAGCCGGTCTTCCGCCTCCTGCGCGCGGCGGGATGCGAGAAGGGTCGCCGCCTTGTCTCCCCGCAAGGGCGCATGCCGCGCCTTGCCCGCGCGCCGGATGAGCTCGGCGCCGGCGAGAGTGTCGTAGGCTTTCAAAGCGCCCTGCGCCCTCGTGCGTTTGGCGCCCGTCACGCCAGCGGGGGTAGCGATGTCCTGCAGATTCATGGCGCGCCTCGAGTCAGTTGCACGGGCATAAAGGGAGCGCATACAAACGCTCACGCGAAGGAATCGAAACTGAAAAACGTTAATCAACAGTAAAAGGTTTTTCGAATAGAGCTTTTCCGGCTTTTGGCGGATCCCGCCGAGATCGCCTGTCGCGGCCGTCTCCGGCTGCTTGAACCCTTGGGACCAGACGCCGTGCTGCTCTTCATCAATTCCTTGCCGCCGTTGCTCGGGGCTTTTTTCGTCGTGGCGGCGCCGACGGCCGTCGCCATGCTCGGGCCGATGCTGGTGCGCCGGCGCTACAAGCTCTCGGCGCTCGTGAAGAATAATGAGGTCGCCGGCTTCAAATTCGCCACGCTCGGCGTGATCTACGCCGTGCTGCTCGGCTTCGCCATCGTGTCGGTGTGGGAGAAGTTCAGCGAGGCGGAGCTTCTCGTCCTGAGGGAGTCGGGCGCTTCGGCCACGCTCTATCGCCTGTCCGCCGGTCAGGACGCGGACGCCGCCGCCACGCGCTCGGCGTTGCGCGCCTATCTCACAGCGGTCGTCGAGGACGATTGGCCGCGGATGGCGGCCGGGAAGGAAAGCCGTGAGTCGGGAAAAGCGCTCGAAGAACTTTATGCGGCCGCCATGCGTCTTGTCGACAGCCGGCCGCTCGCGGTCGGCGTCGAAGTTCTCAAGGAACTCGGCGCCGTCACCGAGGCGCGTCGCGGGCGGCTTTATCTCGCCGCCGGCGTGGTGCCCTCGGCGCTGTGGGCGATGCTCGTCACCGGGGCGCTGCTGACGGTCGGCTTCACCTATTTCTTCGCCATGGAGAACCTGCGGGTGCAAACCGCCATGACGGGAGCGCTGGCCCTGATCGTCTTTCTGGGGCTCTTCGTCATCGTCTCCTACGATCACCCCTTCACGGGCTCGGTCGCGGTCGACGCCGCTCCATTCCGGGCGCTGATCGCGGAACTGAGCGGCAGTCCGTGACGCCCCTCAGCGCGGCGCGAAAGCGATCACGCGCGCCGGCGCGCCCGATCCTTGCGCGATCTTCATCGGCATGGCCATGACGATGGCGCCCGTCGCCGGCAACTGATCGAGATTCATCAGATTCTCCAGCCCCGGAACATTGGCGGCGCCGATGATTCGGTGAACCATGAACTCATGCGAGGGTCCGATGTCGACGCTCGCCGTGTCGAGGCCGATCATCGAAACGTGCCGTTCGCTGACCAGCAGCGTGGCGGCCTCGGGGCCGAAGGAGGGAAAGTGCAGGTTGTTGACGGCGCCGGGCGTGTCGTCGCCGAGATAGGCCTTGCGATCGGGCCAGCGCGCGCTCCAGCCGGTGCGCAGCAAGACGATGGCGCCGTCGGGGATGCGGCCGTTCGAGTCCTCCCACGCCGTGATGTCGGCCGGAGCCAGCGCATAATCCGGGTTTTGCGCCACCTTTGCCGTAATGTCGATCACCACGGCCGGGCGGATCAGCCTGTCGAGGGGAATGTCCGAATTGGTCCAGTGGTTTTCGGCGAAATGCATGGGCGCGTCGATATGCGTGCCGCCATGCTCGGGGGAACAGAAGGCGTTCGAATAATAGAAGAAGCCGCCCTTGGTCAGGCCCTTGTGCTCCTGCTTGAGCTGGAAGCCCGTGGGCTCGGTCGGCCAGTAGATCGTATTGGCGTCATAGGGGTGGCTGAGATCCACGACCTTCGAGGCGGCAAGGTCGATCGTCTGCGCCGAGGCGCCCGGCAGCCATGCCGCCGCCAAAGCGCCGGCGCCAATGATCCCCGCCAGTTTTCGCCTCATCCGCCCTCTCCCCCAACAGGCGCCGACTGGCGCGCTATGAGGGAGATTGCCTCTTTCGCGCCGATTCGCCAACGCAGGGACGGTCTTTGCGAAAGCGCGGCTGGCGTTGGCCGCGCTGGCGTGACGGGAGCCATTTGCATTAGATGACGCATGCGCCTTCCATGGGTGAGCCTCGGGGGCTGATGTGATCATCTCTGCCGCTTCAGACTACCGCGCGGCGGCGCGCCGCAGACTGCCTCGATTTCTCTTCGACTACATCGACGGCGGCGCCGGCGCGGAGGAGACGCTGCGCGCAAACTGCGCCGATCTGACGGCGATCCGCCTGCGTCAGCGCGTGCTCAGGGGCGCGGCCGACGTCGATCTCTCGACGCAATGGTTCGGCCGGTCCTCGACGCTCCCCCTGCTTCTTGGGCCAGTGGGGCTGACGGGCATGTTCGCGCGCCGTGGCGAGGCGCAGATGGCGCGGGCCGCCGCGCGCGTGGGCGTCCCGTCGGTGCTCTCGACGGTTTCGGTCTGTTCGCTCGAGGAAGTCGCCGGCCAGAGCGCGGAGCCGATCTGGTTTCAGCTTTATGTGCTGAAGGACCGCGCTTTCATGCGCGAGGTTCTCGAACGCGCGCGCGCCGTCGGCGTGTCGACGCTTGTTTTCACAGTTGATCTGCCGACGCCGGGGCCGCGCTACCGGGACGCGCATTCGGGACTGTCTGGCCCCAATGCGACGATGCGCAGGCTCTTGCAGGCGATGACGCGGCCGCGCTGGGCCTGGGACGTCGGGCTGATGGGACGCCCGCATGATCTGGGCAACATCTCCCGCTATCTTGGCCGCCGGGTCGGGCTCGAGGATTACATCGGCTGGCTGATGGCGAACATGGACCCGTCGATCGGCTGGGCGGACATCGAATGGATTCGCGCCTTCTGGAAGGGGCCGATGATCATCAAGGGCGTGCTCGACGCTGAGGATGCGCGCGACGCGGTGCGCTTCGGGGCCGATGGGCTCGTCGTCTCGAACCATGGCGGACGCCAGCTCGACGGCGCCCTGTCGACGGCGCGGGCGCTGCCGCGCATTGCCGAGGCCGTCCGGGATGACCTTGTGGTGTTCGCCGACTCCGGCGTGCGGTCCGGTCTCGACGCGTTGCGGATGCTGGCGCTGGGCGCGAAAGGCGTTCTGCTGGGACGCGCGGCCGTCTATGCGCTGGCGGCGGACGGGCAGGCGGGGGTTGAAAACGTGCTGCGCATCTTCGCCAATGAAATGCGCGTCTGCATGACGCTGACGGGCGCGGCGTCTGTCGCGGACGTCAACTCGAATATTCTCGAAGTTTCCTGAAACCCAGCCCTTTGCAGGCAAATTGCGCCGATGCCGGCTGGCTGCTAGCATTCATTGGCCCTGGACCGGACGCTCATGCAACTGCGACATTTCTCCATTGTCTTCTTCACAACGGCGCTCTTGCTGGCCGGCGCCAGCCTCTCCATCGGCATGCTGCTCGAAGGCGTCCAGGACGACATTGAAAGCCAGCAGGCGCAATTTCTGGAGTCATACAAGCTCGCCGACGAGCTTCGCGCCTCCTCGGAATATCTGACGCGTTTCTCGCGCAGCGTCGTCGTGACGGGCGACCCGCGCGAGTCGCGATTTTACAAGGATATTCTCGATATCCGCAATGGCGTGCTCGCGCCGCCGCCGGGTTACAACAGCGTCTACTGGGATCTCGTGGCCGCGAAAATTCTTCCCGAACCGGCGCTGACACGGCAGGGCGCGGCGTCTCTGGAAGAGCGCCTTCTGAAGACCGGCATCACGGCGCGTGAATTCAATTTTCTGGAGGACGCCAAGAACCGGTCCGACAGGCTGTCGCAATTGGAGTTGCGGGCGATGCACGCCGCAATGGGCGAGTTCGACGACGGCTCCGGCGCCTATGCAAAAAAGGGCGCGCCGAACCGGGAACTGGCGATCCGTCTTCTCAACGACGAAAGTTACAGGAAGGCGAAGGGCGACATCATGCAGCCGATCGCCGCCTTCATGCAGGCGATCGACAGCCGCGAGAAGGCTGCCCTTGCGGCGCTCAATGAGCGGTCCGACAGGCTGGTGCGCGTGAACACCGTCATGGGGGCGCTGTTCCTTCTGTCCATCGTCGCCGCGGCAGCCATTCTCTTTGTGCAATTTGCGCGTCGGGGCGCGAGGCTGATGACGGCGGTCCATCGCATCGGCGCCGGCGATCTCGACACGACCACCGGCCTCTCGGGCCCAGACGAAATCGGACGCCTCGGCGCCGCCATGGACGACATGGCGGACAGGCTGCGTTCGGCCTTCTCGCGGCTGGAGGAAAAGGTGCGCGCGGTGGAGGAAGCCTCGCATGAGCTTGCGAAGGAGCGCGACCGCTCGGAGAAGCTGTTGCGAAACATTCTGCCGGCGGTCATTGCGGAGCGCCTTCGCAATGGCGAGGAGATGATCGCTGAGACCTATCCGGAAGTCACGGTTCTCTTTGCCGACATTGTCGGCTTTACAGGAATTGCCGCGAGACTTGGACCCTATGAAACGGTGCGCATGTTGAACGACGTCTTCGGGCGGTTCGACGAACTTGCGGAAAAATACCGGCTCGAGAAGATCAAGACGATTGGAGACTGCTACATGGTGGTCGCTGGCGTTCCGGATCGCACGCCGCTGCATTGCCAGCGGATCGCGCACTTCGCGCTGGAGGCGATCGAGGCCATGCGGTCCTATTCAGAGAGCTTCCCGATCCCGTTGCAGATTCGCATTGGCGTGCATACGGGCACGGTGGTCGCGGGCGTCGTCGGGAAGCGGAAATTCTCCTACGATCTCTGGGGCGAGGTGGTCAATCTGGCCAATCGCTACGAATCCACCGGCCACGCGAACCGCATTCACGTCTCCGACTCTGTGCGTCTGCGCCTTGCCGACGATTTCGAGTTCGAGAGCGGCGGCGTCGTCGATCTGAAGGGCATGGGACGGGCGCCATCCTGGTTCCTCGCCGGCGAGAAGGCTGCGTCGGCGGAAGTCATCGAGCTGCGCGAGCGGCGGGCCAGGGCCGAATGAGTCAGCCGTGCAGAAAGGCGTCCTGCGCCTCCTGCGCAAGGCGCTCGCCTTCGCCCCGGTAGCGCGGGGAATAGTGGAAGGTGACGAGGCGTTTCACATGCGCGGCGCGGGCAAGGAGGCCCGCCTGCCGCGCCGTGAGGTGGCGCCGCTGCGCGGCGATCGCGGCGTCTGCGTCCAGAAAGGTCGCCTCGATGAAGAGCGCATCGGCGCCCTCGACGAGACGGATGATCTTTTCAGCGTTCTCTCTGTGATAGGCGCAGTCGACGACATAGGCGAGCTTTCGACCCTTCGAGACCTGCATGATCTCCTGCTTGAGCTGGCCGAGCGGCAGCGTTGCGGGCGCGTCGGACGCGGGGGTGCGCCAGAGGACCGGAACAGCGACATCGTCGCGGGCGCCCGCGAGAATGGCCTCCTTGAACATGCGCAGCCAGGGACCGACGCTGAGGCCCGCGGCCTCCAGCGTGTTGCGCCAGATGTTGATCTGGGCGCGCTCCTGCAGCGCGAAGGCGAGAACCGGCACGCCGTGATCGAGGGTCGCCGCGCGGAGCTCGAAAGCGGCTTCGCTGATCAGCAGGCCACTCGCATTGCCGCTCGCTTCGGCTTCCCGGCGACGGAAGACGTCGTGTCCGGAGAAGATCGCGGCGCGCGTTTCGCCGGACGGGTCCAATTCAGTGACACGGAAGCTCACATTGCCGTCATAGCCGTCGAGAAGGTTCCATGTGTAAGCCCGAAGCTTGTGATCCACCGCGTCGATCATGCCGGCGGGACCGAAGACGCCGATGGTTTTCTCGCGGCCCAGCACGAGCCGCAAAAGCCGGTCGAAACCGGCGAAGTGGTCCATGTGGCGGTGCGTGATCAGGAGATCGCTGATGCGCAGGACCTTGCGGGTGGGCAGTTTGGCGATATCGCCGATGTCGAACAGCATCGCGCGCTTTTCGAAGACGAGGTCGACGTAAAGACCCGGATCTTCGAATGGATCATTGACGAGCAGCGGATCGAAGCGGCGCGGCATCGGGTCGACGGGCGTCAGGGCTTTGGCTTGACGAGCTGATCGAGGTCAGGCTCGCCGCAATGCGCCAGCACGAATTTCCGCGCCTCGTCGCGCAGCGCGATCATCGCGGTGAAATCGGAGCCCGCCGGCGTCAGCGGCGGCCCGATATGCGCGCTGAGCGGCGACCATCTGGGAAACCACTGGCCGCTGCGTAACATGGATCGCGTGCCGCACAAGGCGCCCGGAACAACCATCAGCCCGGCCTGCGCCGCAATTCTGAAGGCGCCCAGATAAAATCCGGTGAGGCCGGCCCGACGCGTGAAGGTGCCTTCGGGGAAGAAGACGAGATTGCGTCCGGTGCGCGCGGCGGCGACAAGCCGTTCGACGTCGGCGAGGCTGGCCGCGACGTCGAAGCGCTCGACGAATTGCGCGCCGAGGCGGCGCAGGAAGGGGCCGGCGAAAATCTGCGCGGCCAGTTCCTTCTTCGCCACGAAGACAGGTTCGCCCGGCAGCGCCGCGGCGAGAAGAATGGCGTCGGCGTAGCTCGAATGATTGAAGACGAGCGCGGCGTTCGATGGCGGGATATGCTCGATCCCCCTGATCTCCAGCGGGACGCCCAGGGCGGCGAGCGTCGCGCGCGCGATTTTACGGGAGAACGCCCAGCGCGCCTGGAGCGTCGGCAGGGTCATCACGCCGAGCCACACGACGGCGTAGCCGATCCCGACGGCGAGCCACCACCAGCAGGCGTAAAAGAAGCTGCGCACCGAGGCCAGAAGGCGCCATCCCTGCGTGCCCGCCGCGGCGAGCGCGAGCCGCGTGAGCTGTCGCCACACAGCCTGTTTCGGCGCGCCGAGACAGCCCTTTTCATAAAAGGCCTTCGCCGCGCTGCGGCGGATTTTCCCGCTGGAGGTCTTCGGCGCGGCATGGGGCGGAATCAGGACAATCTCGTCCGCCACCGCGCCGCTCACCTCGCTCACCACCTGTTGCGCGCGTGAAATCAGACCGTCGCGCGCCTGCGGATCGGTCTCGCCGGTTTCCGCGACGACAATGACGCGCTCCGTCGCGGAGCGCGGGTCGAGCGCGCCGAATACGGCGATGCAGCCCTTGCGCAGGCCGGGAATGAGGCCGACCGCTTCCTCGATCTCCTGCGGATAGAGATGACGCCCCGCGCGGATGATGATGTCCTTGATGCGGCCCGTGATGAAGACGTCGCCATTCGCCATATAGGCGCGGTCGCCACTGTCGAGCCAGCCATTGCGGATGAGATCGCGAGTCTTCGACTCATTGCCGAAATAACCCGCCGTCGAGGACGGGCCGCGAAATTCGAGTCGTCCTTCGCGTCGTTCGCCGAGTTCGCGGTTGTTTTCATCGACGATGCGGATTTCATGGCGGGGCAGGGGCTGGCCGCTGGCCACAAACTCCATGGCTTTGGCGTCGCCGTCGCGGGCGGGCTGCGCGAGACCTTTGCGCATCATCGCCTCGCGGTCCACCCTGTCGATCAGGGGCGCGCGGCCGATCGGCGGGAAGGCGAGGCCGACGGCGTTTTCGGCAAGCCCATAAACGGGCGCCATGGCTTCGGGGCGGAAGCCATGGCGACGAAATCGCTCGGTGAAGCGGCGCAGCGTGTAAGGGCTCACCGGCTCCGCGCCATTCGCCACCATGCGCAGCGAGCTGAGATCCAGCGCTTCGAGGCTCGCCTCGTCGATCTTGTTGACGCACAACTCCAGGCCAAAATTCGGCGACGCGCTGAGCGTCCCGCGAAAGCGGTGGATCGCCCAGAGCCAGTTCGCGGGCCTGGTGAGAAAGCTCAGCGGCGACATCACATAGAGCGGCGCGGCGAAATAGAGGCTGCCGAGCCATGCGCCGATCAGGCCCATGTCGTGGTAGAGCGGCAGCCAGCTTATGAAGACGTCCGACGAGCCCGCGTTGATCGCTTCGCCCATGGCGCGGATGTTTGCGAGCAGATTGGCGTGGCTGAGCACGACGCCCTTCGGGTCGCCGGTGCTTCCGGACGTGTACTGGATCAGCG
Source organism: Methylocystis sp. (assembly GCF_051061225.1). Lineage (GTDB taxonomy): Bacteria > Pseudomonadota > Alphaproteobacteria > Rhizobiales > Beijerinckiaceae > Methylocystis. The sequence goes on along the minus strand of NZ_JBPFEB010000031.1, from coordinate 122,437 downwards.
CCGGCAGGGTCTCGTCGACGATCGCCGGCAAGGCGGTTTCCTCGCGCGCCTCCAGCGTCGCCGTGCTTTCAATCGACTCGAGGCTGTGGGCCTGCGCCCGCAGCAGCGCGGCCAGCGCCAGGCCTTCCGGCATCGTCACAAGAATTCTCGCGCCGGCGTTTTGCAAGATTCCGGCCTGGCGGCGCAGATGGTCTTCGATTTGCGCCAGCCGCATGGGAGGATAAATCGGAACGGGCGCCGCGCCGGCGTAGAGCGCGCCAAAGAAGACCGCGAAGAACTCCGGGCCGGTCGGCAGCATGATCGCGACCCGGTCGCCGGGAGCAATGTCGCGCGCGACAAGTCCGGCCGCGATGCGGCGCGCGCGTCGGGCCAGCGCGTCGTAGGTATAGGCGCCGGTTTCAACGCGGTCGTCTTCCAGCACGGTCAGATGCAACCTGTCCGGATGATGCGCGACATGCCATTCCAGCGCCTCGACGAGAGTCCGCGCCTCCGCGGGCGCCTGAGCGGGCGGCAGGGGCTGAGCCGGCGCCTGCCGGGCCAGAAAATGCGCGTCGCTCGGCAGGGCGTGCTCAATGGCCGCCAGAAGATCGCCGACGGTCTCAGCCTGGCCGACACGGTCCAGCGGCAGGCGGATTCGATATATGCGCTCAATGCGCGCGGTCAGTTCCGTCCGGGCCAGACTGTCAATGCCAAGCTCCTGCTCGAGCCGGCTTGCGCAGGTGATGTGCGGGGGCGTGACCTGCCTGGGCCGCAATTCACGCACGAGCCCCTGCACCATGGCGATGAGCGCAGGCTCTTTCGACGATCCGCCCAGCGGTCGCTCCGGTCCTCGATCGGTGGCCTTGTCATCCATGAGAGCGGCCCTCGGGTCCAGCCTGGGGAACGCCGATGGAGGCCGGCGTGGGAATAGCTGCGCCTTATTCTATCTAATCCGCTGCGCCGTCAGCGACAGTCTGACCGGCCAGGGGGGCAGGAAGGAGGGGACGAAAGGGCGAAGAGCGCGTGGACCGTCAAATTAAAGCTGGAGGGAGAAACATGAGGCCTCCAGCGCGGCTTGTGATGAAGGAGCCATGGCTCTTCCTGCGCGCCACGCCCGGGCATTCCTATGTCTGCCTGAAACGGACCAACCGACCCGCGCCCGCGAAGCTGTCATCGTTTGATGCGGGCATAATGGCGCGCGATGGCGGTCATCTCGCGCGGGGTGAGCTTTTCACCCATGATGAGCATGGCGCCATGCGAACGTTTGCCGGCCTGAAAGGCCTGAAGCTGACGCAACAGATAGGTCTCGCTCTTGCCGGCGAGCGACGGCGTCTGATCGGGAACGACCGATCTGCCGTTGATCCCGTGGCAGGTGTCGCACTCCATGAGCAACCCTTTCAGGGTCTCGTTCTCGCCGGCGGGGGCGGCGGAGGGGAGGGCGACGGCGACGGCGATGAGGATCGGGAGGCTGAACGGTCGGATGGTCGTCATGGGTTGGCCGCAGGGTTGACTGACGCCTCCGTCCTAGCACGCCGCCGCGCGAAAATCGCGGGCGCCGCGCATTTTTCTCGGGCCGCGCATTCCTGGTGGGCTGCATTCTTGGCGGGCTGCATTCTTGGCGAGCGCGGGCGGATGGCCCATATTCACCGAGACGAAGACTTGAGGGGGACGGGTGGACGCCCCTCCGGAGAGGCTGCGCCGCCAATGGATACGCGAAAACGTCCGTCGCTTGCAGGGTTCCGGACCCAGGTCGAACGCATCGAGCGGCGACTTTTTCTCAAACAGGGGCTCTCGCTGGGAGCGATGTCTCTGCTGACGGGCTGCACGCTCAAGGACGATGACGCCGTCGACCGGGCGCTGTGGGCCATGTCGCGCTGGAACGACCGGGTGCAGGCCGCGCTGTTCAATCCCGACAAACTCGCGCCCACCTATTCGGAAGCCGAGCTGACGACGCCGTTTCCCTTCAACGCCTATTACGAGGAGGCGCTGGCGCCGGTCGTCGACGGCGCGAGCTACAGGCTGGCGCTCTCGGGACGGATCGCCGACAAGCGCGCATGGACGCTTGCAGAGTTGCGCGCTCTGCCGCAGGCGACGCAGATCACCCGCCAGGTTTGCGTCGAGGGGTGGAGCGCGGTCGGCAAATGGGGAGGGGTTCCGTTCAGAACCTTTCTGGAGCGTGTCGGCGCCGATCTCACCGCAAAATATGTCGGCTTCCACTGCGCCGACAAATATTGGACCAGCATCGACATGCCCAGCGCGCTGCATCCGCAGACGCTCCTCGCGCTCGACTTCCCCGGCAGGCCGGGCGAAACGAAATACGGCTATCCGATCAAAATTCGCATTCCCACCAAGCTCGGATTCAAGAATCCGAAATTCGTCACGGAGATTTTCGTCACCAACGACAATCCGGGCGGCTATTGGGAAAAGCTTGGCTATAACTGGTTCAGCGGCTCATGAGCTCGATTGCGCTTGGCCACGCAGCGCTCGCGCCCGCGCGGCCGGCGGCGCCAGCGAACTGATTCGCTCCGCGTGCTTCGCGACGTCTTCGGCCGCGCTGGAACAGGGGCGTTTCGGGGCCGGCGCATGTCGACGATCGGTTATCCACAATTGCACTTAACTGCATGATATGAATGACTCTCGAAGTTCGGCGCGCGAGCGAGCGCCGCGCGCGACACGCCTTTGGGTTGAGATTTTTCGGCATTTCTTGCCAAATGCTTAAAATGCGTATCGAGTGTGGATGAACCAGATATTTTGCAAACGCGGGGGTTGCTTTGGCGGCGCTGGACCTGGACCAAGTCGTGAACAGATTAGTTCAACTCGATGAACCGAGCTCCCCGTCGATGAGGGGTTCGATGCGCCGGGCTGGCGGCGCCGAGGACGCGGCAAACTCCGTCCTGGCGCTGGTGTCGGAGGCGGCGGCCTCTATCCGGCAGCGCGAGCAGCAGGCGGCCACCGCCGTCGCGCGCGCCCATGATGCGGCGAAGGCCGTCAAGGAGCAACTGCGCAACGCGGAGGCGCGCGCCGATCGCGCGGAGGCGGCGCTGCGTCAGGCCAAGGCCGAGATCGCGGAGCTGACCTCGGCTCTGGCTCAGGCCAACAAAGACATCGAATTGCTGCACTCCTATCTCGCGGCGAAAGACGCCGAGCTGTCCGCCGCCGAGCAGCGGGCGGTCGCCGCGGAGCAGCGCGGAGGCGACGCCGAGGCCGCGATCCAGAGGATCGTCGAGGCGATCCGGCGGGAGTTTTCCGTCAGCGCCAGTCTGGCGCTGGAGCATGCCGCGCGCTCGGAGGCGTTTTCCTGACGGCGGAAAATGCGGCCCGAATGGCCGGTTTTCCCGCAGCGGACGCGGGGCGCCGAGTGTAGAACCCAAGAGACATCAGTCGGATCCCTCCCCCTGCCCGGGTCGTCAGACCCGGGCTTATTTTTTTGCCACGATGGGTCGTCTTTTTTTTATGAGCAGCGCTCAGAGGCGGCGTATTGCGCGGTCCCGGCGCGCGCCCGGATTGGCGTCGCTTGAGGGCCTGCGCGTCCATGTGCGCCAGTCGTCCAGGCGCGGCGCCGGCGTGTTTTCCGACGCGCGCACCGCCTGCCGGTGCAGGGCTTCGACTCGTTCCGCCGTTTTCAGGGCGGCGAGCATCGGTTCACAGATCAGGCGGCCGGCGGCGGGATCTTCATGACAGAGGGGGTCCCACAGGCCCATCGGCGTCCAGACGTCCCGCTCATGCCATTCCGGCATGCCCAGGATCGGATAGAGGCAGACGCCGCGCAGCGGAGCGTTTTCCTCGAGCAGGGTCTCGGCGGCCCGCACCACTTCGTGCAGCCATGGGCCGCGCCGGTCTCCGACATGGCTGGTTTCGGTGATCATCACCTCGCGCCCGTAGCGTTTCCACACGGACCGAACGAGCGCGTCCAGCGGCGCGCGGCGGGGGTCGTCCTCGGCGAGCGGCGGAAGGATTCCGCGCGCGTCGGGCGCGGCGTCGAGCTCCCACTGGTTGGTCCAGTAGTAATTGATCCCGACGATGTCGAGATGCTCCGGGCTGCCGCCGAGTTCCGGCAGGAGCCGCCCGCACAGCATGTCCCAGGATTGAAAAACGAGCCGGTCGTTGAAATCCTCCGCTTCCGCCGCCAGTTCGGGTCTGTCTTCCGGCGCGACGACGCGGCAGAGCGGGTCGACATTGACGAAACGCGCGGTCGGACAGGCGGCGCGAATGGCGCCGATCCCCGCGATCGCCGCGCGCGCGAGCGCGACCTTCAGCTCCCAGCCGCGGCCCGTCGCGTGCGGCGCGAAGAGTCCCTTTTCGCCGCCCGCATAGGCCATGAAGGAGGGTTCGTTCACGGGGGTGAAGACGTAGGGCCCTTCCGAGCGCGACATGATGAAGCGCGCGACAGCATAGCAATAATCCGCGAAGCGGCGGGGAAAGGCCTTCGACCAGAGATCGACGTCCCTCGGGAAGCCGTAGTGGAACAGGTCCCAGACGACATCGACGCGTCTGCGCCTCGCCGCTTCGATGAACGGCGTCAGGGTTGAAAAATCATGGCGGCCCGCCCGATCGACCAGCGGCCAGCGGACCGTCTCACGCGCGGCATGCAGGCCATGCGCGGCAATGTCGCGATAATCTTCGTGAACGCGCCGGTCATGGCCCGTCGCGACGATCTGATCGAACCATTCCCCGTGCTGGTTGTAGCCGGTCGAGCCCTCGAACCCGGCAAAAAAGAAGCTTCGAAACATGAGTGCTCCTCCGCGCTCTTCGTCAAATCGAATTGGGAAGGCGCGCTAGCTGGCGCGCTTCCGGTTGCGGGTGGAAAACGGGCGGGCGAGGGGGCCGACGCCTTCGGCGCCGCGCCGCACGAGGTCGCGATAGGCGCCCACGAGGGGAGTCTCGATGCGCGCGAGATCGCCCAGCGGGTCGGGGTCGAGATTCCACAGGCCCATTTGCAGAAGGTGATCGTGCAGCGGCCGGCGGCCCTGGCGCCAGGCCCAGGTCACCAGCGCGAACATGGGCCACCATGTGTAGCCGACAATGGGAACGCCGCCGGCGCGCAACCCTCTCACCGCGGCGACGGATTGATTCAGCCAGTCGAGCCGCCGCGCGACCGAGCCCTTGTCGGCCGTCTCGGAGATCATGAGCGGCGCGCCGTAGCGGTCGAAGTAAAGCTTGCCGATCTTCTCCACCAGCGCGCCGGAGGCGTGCGGCATGCGGATGCGCAGGCGGCCATGGGCGTCGCGCAGCAGCCGCTTGCTCGTGAAGATCGGATAGAGATTGACGCCAATGATCGGCAGGTCGAGCGGCTGATGCAGGAAGTCGGCGAGAACCTGCTCGTCCGCGCCATGGCCAAGGAGCCAGTCCCACAGGACATGACGCCGATCGACACGGCCGCTGATCAGATCGAGCGCGAGGAACACGATCTCCTGCCGCCTGCGCGCCTCGGGCGCGAGGGCGGGGTCATCCGTGTCGAAGATGTCGGTCGCATCGACGTGGAAGGGGACGATCTCCGAATCGACCCGCTCCAGCGCCCGCACCGTCTCCACAATGCCCTTGCAGATCGCGAGCATGAGCGAGACGAAGCCGTTCCAGCTTCTTTCATAGGGCGGCCACCAGCCCAGCCGGCCGCAATACCAGGCCGTGATGCGGGGCTCGTTGAGCGGCGTGTACCATTTCAGGCGCCCGCGAAACCGTTCCGCCAGCCGCGTGGCGTATTCCGCGACGAGGCGGGGATAGTCGGGATGAAGATAGGCGCCCTCGATCCAGGCGGGCAGCCCGTAATGAACAAGATCGACGATGGGCTCGATCTCCAGCTCGAGCATGCGCTCGAAGGCCGCGTCGACGAAGCCCCAGGACCAGACCTTCGGCGCCGGCTGCACGCGATGCCACGGGACGCCATAGCGCGCGCAGGGCACGCGAAGATGCGCCATGAGGCCGATATCCTCGCGCCAGCGCTCATAGTGGCCGGTCAGCTCATATTCATCGAGCGTGCGGCCCGTGCGCGCGTGCGGCGCGGTGATGAACGTATCCTCGATCCCCACGGCCCACAGGAAGGAGTCGGGAGCCGTCAGCCGGCCGATTTCGGAGGCGCCGGGCATCATGGTCATGCGGCGCGGCGCCGTCTCTGGCGGGGACGAGGCCTTTGATGGCGTTCCAGGTCGCGCCGCATTCGGTCTCCTCCGCATGCACGCGTCGGGCGAGAGCCTGTCTTTGCGCTCGAACCTGTCCGCGTTGACCGCCGGACATTAACCCTGTCGCCGCGTCGCGGTTCCTCTCTTCGCTGCCAGCGGGGCCTCCGCGCGCGCGGCTAAACCCTTCAGATGTTGTTAAGCTAAAGGAATGGTCGTGACCGCCGCAGGCGGGCGGCGTGCGGGGCGGCTGACCTTATCGGGCAGGAGACGTCGCCGCAGCCCGGCCACACGCGGGCTCGGCTATTGGTGCAAATTTTTTGTCTTCGCGGATTTGATTGGTGGAGCCAGACGGAATCGAACCGACGACCTCTTCAATGCCATTGAAGCGCTCTCCCAACTGAGCTATGGCCCCAGCATTTTACCCACCTCTTGGGGGAGGTTTCGGCCGACGCGCGGCGTCGACGCAGCGGTGTATAGTTCAGCCGGACGCGCGCCGCAAGCCCGGCGTGACATTTTTTCAAAGGCCTCAGGCGGCGGCGGCCGTCACCCTGTTGCGGCCCGCGGATTTCGATGCGTACAGCGCCTTGTCGGCGCGCCGGAGCAGGGCGTCGGCGTTGGCGTCGGAGCCGCGCTCGGCCAGGCCGATCGAGGTCGTCACGGGAATCATGCGGGCGTCGTCGATCGGGAATCCTTCACCCTCGACCACGGCGCGCACGCGCTCGGCGACGCGCTGCGCGACCGCCAGCGGAGTGTCAGGCATCACCACCACGAATTCTTCCCCGCCCAGCCGGCAGACCAGATCGGCGCTGCGCAGCACCCTCTTGATGCGCCGGGCGAAAACCTTGAGCACTTCGTCGCCCGCGTCGTGACCATAAGTGTCGTTGACGGACTTGAAGTGGTCGATGTCGAGGATCATCAGCGACAGCGGCCGGCCCTTGTGGGCGGACTGATCCAGCGCCTGGGCCAGATGCGTCTCCAGAAAGCGGCGGTTGTTGAGCCCGGTGAGCGCGTCGACAACCGCCAGTTCGATCGCGGCCTGGACATTGTCGCGCAGCGAATCGGCGTAGCGCTTGCGTCGCAATTGCGTGCGCACGCGGGCCATCAGCTCGTTGCGGTCCACCGGGCGCAACACATAGTCGTTCACGCCGAGGTCCAGGCCGCGCAGCAGGCGGGGGCGGTCCTCGGTTTCGGCGAGCAGAAGGATGGGGATGGTCCGCGTCCGCTCCAGCGAGCGAAGCTGGCTGCACAGGCGCAGCGCGTCGAACTCCGACAGATTCAGGCTGACGACGACCAGCTCGTAACTGTTCTCGGCGGCGCGGAACAGCGCGTCCGGCGGGTGGGTCTCCACCTCGACGTCGTGAAAATCCCGCAGGCTGGCGACGATGCGTTCGGCCGAGCTCGGCCGGTCCTCGACGAGCAGGATGCGGCCGCGCGCGCCGTCGTTGGGCTCCTGCGACGCCAGGCCGAGATTGGCGGAGGTGCTGGCGCGGGCGCGCAGCTCGTCCAGCATGATCTTCAGGCGGGTCAGCGAGCGGACCCGGGCGATCAGCGCGATCTCGTCGACGGGCTTGGTCAGAAAATCATCGGCGCCGCATTCGAGTCCGCGCACGCGGTCCGCCGGCTGATCGAGCGCCGTCACCATGACGACCGGAAGATGCATCGTGGCGGGATCGGCCTTCAGGCGCGTGCACACCTCGAAGCCGTCCATCCCCGGCATCATCACGTCGAGAAGCACGATGTCGATGCGGCCGTCGCGGCAGAGCTCCAGCGCCTCCGGGCCGTTGGTGGCCGAGACGACGTCGAAATATTCCGCGGACAGACGCGCCTCGAGAAACTTGATGTTGGGCAGCAGGTCGTCGACAATCAGAACGCGGGCAGTCATGTTGCGGCGGTCTCCTAATTCTTTTCGCTCAGAAATGCGTTCACGGTTTCGAGAAACTTCGCCACGGAAATGGGTTTGGACAAATAGGCCTCGCAGCCGCCCTGCCGGATCTTCTCCTCGTCGCCCTTCATCGCGAAGGCGGTGATGGCGATGACCGGGATCGCGCGGAGCTCCTCGTCGTCCTTGAGCCAGCGCGTGACTTCGAGCCCGCTGACCTCGGGCAGTTGAATGTCCATCAGGATGAGATCGGGGCGGTGCTCGCGCGCCAGCGCGACCGCCTCCACGCCGCTCTTGGTGCGCAGCGTCGCATGTCCGTTCGCCTCCAACAGATCGTTGAAGAGCTTCATGTTGAGTTCATTATCCTCTACGATGAGGACGGTCTTTTTCATGACGCTGCTCACTCAGCCGCCCGGCGCCTGGCGCGAACGCGCCGCGGAGCGCAGGCCGGTTGAAACTTAATCTAGCACTGGAAGATTAATGAAAACCGGCAGGCTCCCGTTCAACAACCGACCTCCGAAGGCCGCGGGCCCCCCGGCGTCCGAACTCGCGCTGCGCGCGCTTGCTTTCCTCGCGCAGGACGAGGAGCGCGCCGCGCGCTTCCTCGCGCTCACGGGCCTCGAGGGGAGCGAGGTGCGCAACCTGCTCGGCGAGCCTGCCTTTCAGCTCGCCGTCCTCGATCATCTGGCGGGCGACGAAGCGCTGCTTCTCGCCTTCGTGGGCGCGGAATCCCTGCCGCCCGAGGTCGTCGGCCGCGCCCGGCGCGCTCTGGGCGGCGGCGAGGCGTGATGGCGCGCCGCGCGCTCGGCTACGCGTCCGTCGCCAGGGCGTCGGCCCCCGCTTTGGCGACAATGCCGTCCTCGAAGGACTGGACGCCGGAGACGCCGATGGCGCCGACGACCTGCCCCTCGTGCGAGAGCGGCAGGCCGCCTTCCACCGGGGTGATGTGGGGCAGGCTGAGCAGCGCCACGCGCCCGGCGGCGACGGTCTCTTCCAGAGCCTTGGTGGGGCGGCGGAACAGGGCGGCGGCGCGCGCCTTGGCCTGGGCGATGTCGCAGGAGGCCGGCTGCACGCCGTCCAGCCGTTCCAGATAGACGAGCAGGCCCGCCTCGTCGACGATGGCGATCACCACGGCCCACTCGTTGCGCCTGGCCTCCTGAGCGGCGGCGGCCGCCACGCGCTTGGCGTCGGCAAGCGTGAGGGCAAATTTCATCTTCATGGTTGCTCCCTGCTCAAATCTTTCTCCCCCACGGGCCGGGCTTGCGCCCAAACTGCGGCTCGACTAGGGATTTTTTCGTTCACAAAGAAATCCGCTAAAGGGACATCCCACGACGCGGCCGCCGGCGCAACGCCCGCGCCCTCCGGCGGCGGGGACAATCACAGCGCAGGAGGAGGCGCTCGCCAATTGACGCTCATCATGCCCGCGCCGGAGCCGGACATTCTCGCGCGCCGAGACGAGCTGATCGAACGTCTGCGCGCCATTCTTCCCCCGACCAGCCTCATTGTCGACGAGACGGCGCGGCGCGCCTATGAGTGCGACGCCTTCACCATGTATCGGGCGCTGCCGCTCGTCGTCGCCCTGCCGGAGACCGTCGCGCAGGTGAGCGCCATCATGGCGCTTGCCGCGCAGATGAACGTCAAGGTCGTCCCGCGCGGGGCCGGAACGTCGCTCTCCGGCGGCTCCATGCCGCTGGTCGACGGCATTCTGCTCGGCATGTCGAAGTTCAGCCGCGTGCTCGAGATCGACTATGAAAATCGTTGCGCGCGCGTGCAGCCGGGCGTGCAGAATCTTGCGATCACGCGGGCTGTCGAGGGCAGGGGCTTTTATTACGCGCCCGATCCCTCCTCGCAGATCGCCTGCTCGATCGGCGGCAATGTCGCCGAAAACGCCGGCGGCGTGCATTGTCTCAAATATGGCCTGACGACCAATAATATCCTGGGCCTCGAAGTCGTGCTGATGGGCGGCGAGGTCGTGCGGCTCGGCGGCAAGCACCTCGACAGCGAGGCCTACGACCTTCTCGGGCTGATGACCGGCTCCGAGGGCCTGCTCGGCGTCGTGACGGAAGTCACGGTGCGCATCCTGCAAAAGCCGTCCGTGGCGCGCTGCCTGCTCGTGGGTTTCCCCAGCGTCGAGGCCGGGGCGCGCTTCGTCGGCGCGGTCATCGCGCGGGGCGTCATCCCCGGCGGCATGGAGATGATGGACAAGGCCACCATCCACGCCGTCGAGCGTTTCCAGCCCTGCGGCTATCCGATGGACGCGGAGGCCCTCGTCATCGTCGAGCTGGACGGAACGCAGGCGGAGGTCGACTGCCTCGTCGGCCTCGTCGAAACCATTGCGCGCGCCGAAGGCGCGACGACCACGAAGAGTTCCACGAGCGAGACCGAGCGCCTGCAATTCTGGGCCGGACGCAAGAACGCCTTCCCCGCCGTCTCCTGCATCGAGCCCGACTATCTCTGCATGGACGGCACGATCCCGCGCGCGCGCCTGCCCGAGGTGCTCGCGGGCATGGATGAGATCGCCAAACGCGAAGGGCTGAAAGTCGCCAATGTCTTCCATGCCGGCGACGGCAATCTGCATCCGCTGATCCTCTACGACGCCTCGAAGGAGGGTGAGATGGAGCGTGCGGAGAAGGTTGGATTCGACATTCTGCGCCTTTGCGTTTCGGTCGGCGGCGTTCTGACCGGCGAGCATGGCGTCGGGGTCGAAAAGCGCGACCTGATGGGCGAGATGTTCACCGAAGCCGACCTCGAGCAGCAGATGCGCGTCAAATGCGCCTTCGATCCGATGAACCGCCTCAATCCCGGCAAGGTGTTTCCCACCCTGCATCGCTGCGCCGAATTCGGCATGATGCATGTCGTGGGCGGCAAGGCGCCTTTCCCCGACCTGCCGAGGTTCTAGATATGGACGCCGCCATCGCCACGCTGGACATTCGCGACGCCGCCGACGCGGCCGAGGCGATTTGCGCCGCCAATGCGCGCAACCAGCCCTTCTCGATCGTCGGCGCCGGCACGAAGAGGCGCCTCGGCCGCCATGCGCCGCATCCGCGTGAGCTCTCGACGCGCGCGCTGACCGGCGTGACGCTCTACGAGCCGGAGGAGCTGGTGCTCTCCGCCCGCGCCGGAACGCCCCTGCGCGAGATCGAGGCGGTGCTCGACGCCAATGGTCAGCAACTCGCCTTCGAGCCGATGGACCACGCGCCGCTCTTCGGCGGGGCCACGCGCGGCGCCACCATCGGAGGCGTGATCGCCGTCAACGCCTGCGGGCCGCGCCGCATCAAGGCCGGCGCGGCGCGCGACCATCTGTTGGGGTTTCACTGCGTCACCGGACGCGGCGAGATCGTGAAGTCCGGCGGCCGCGTGATGAAGAACGTCACCGGCTATGACCTCTCCAAGCTGGTCACGGGTTCGTTCGGCACGCTGGCGATCCTCACCGATGTGACCCTGAAGGTCCTGCCGAAGGCGGAGACCGAGCAGACGCTGCTGCTTCTCGGCCTCGACGAGGCGCAGGGTCTCGCGCAATTGCGCCGGGCGTCCGGCACGCCGAACGAGGTCTCCGCCTTCGCCATGTTGCCGGCGGGCGCCGCGCCGCTGGGGCGCGGCGCTGCTGTCGCGGCTCTGCGCATCGAGGGACCGGAGATTTCCGTCGCGACGCGCCGCGACGCGCTGGCGGCGGCGCTCTCGGACAGCGGCGCCGAGTTCGAAACGCTGTCTCCGGCGCGGTCGGCGGCCTTCTGGGCGGCGATCCGCGACGCGGCCCCTGTCTGCGCCCAGTCCGGCCAGGTCTGGCGCCTCTCGCTCGCGCCCACGGACGGCCTCCGGGCGGTCGAGCGGCTGCGCCAGAGCGGCGCGCCGATTCTGGCGCATTTCTACGACTGGGCGGGCGGGCTCGTCTGGCTTTGTCTCGAGCCCGCGGCGGATGCCCATGCGGCCGCCCTGCGCGCCGCCGTCGACGCTTTCGGCGGCCATGCGACGCTCATGCGCGCGTCCGACGAGACGCGCGCGCGCGTCGAGGTGTTTCACCCGCAGCCCGCGCCGCTCGCCGCGCTCACCCGCCGCGTGAAGGAAAGTTTCGATCCCGCGCATATTCTGGAGCGCGGGCGCATGCGGGCGGAGTATTGAGATGCAGACGCATTTCTCGCTAGCGGCGCTGGCCGACCCCGACATGGCGCAATCGGAAAAGATCCTGCGCGCCTGCGTGCATTGCGGCTTCTGCAACGCGACCTGCCCGACCTATCTCCTGACCGGCGACGAACTCGATTCACCGCGCGGCCGCATCTATCTCATCAAGGAAATGCTGGAGAACGGGCGGCCGGCGGATGCGCGCACCACCCGCCACGTCGACCGCTGCCTCTCTTGCCTCTCCTGCATGACCACCTGTCCCTCCGGCGTGCATTACATGCATCTCGTCGATCACGCGCGCGCGCGGATCGAGAAAACATGTCGCCGTCCCTTCGCGGACAGGGCGCTGCGCACATTGCTCGCCTTCATCCTGCCACGTCCGAAGCTCTTTCGCGCGGCGTTGCGCCTCGCGCCTCTGGGCAAGCGTTTCGCCGCTCTTCTGCCGCAGCGTCTGAAGCCGCTCTTGGCGCTGGCGCCGGAGAGCGTCCCGGCGCCGTCCGATGCGGACCGCCCGCAGGTCTTCCCGGCGGAGGGCGCGCGGATCATGCGCGTCGTTCTGCTGAACGGCTGCGCGCAATCCGTGCTCGACACGCGCATCAATGAAGCGATCGTGCGCCTGCTGGCGCGTCACGGCGTCGAAGTGGTCGTGGCCGAGGGCGCGGGCTGCTGCGGCGCGCTCCCGCACCATCTCGGCAAGGTCGATGCGTCCCTGGCGCTGGCGCGACGCACGATCGACTCCTGGACGCGCGAGATCGAGCGTGGCGGCCTGGATCATATCGTCATCACCACGTCGGGCTGCGGCGTGAGCGTGAAGGATTACGGCAATCTCTTTCGCAACGATGCACGCTTCGCCGACAAGGCCGCGCGCATTTCGGCGATGGCCTGCGACGTGAGCGAGCTTGTGGAGAAGCTGGCGCTCAAAGTCGGCGCGGCGCCGAGGCTCCGCGTCGCCTATCATGCCGCCTGCTCCCTGCAACATGGCCAGAAGATCACGCGCCCGCCGGTCGCGGCGCTGGAGGGCGCGGGCTTCGAGGTCCTGGCGGTTCCGGAGGGGCATATCTGCTGCGGGTCGGCGGGAACCTACAATCTGCTGCAGCCCGAGCTGGCCGAGCCGCTCCGCGCGCGAAAGGTCGCCAATATCGAGAGCGTCGCGCCGGATGTCATCGCGGCGGGCAATCTTGGATGCATGATGCAGATCGGCGCCGGAACCGCGCTCCCCGTCGTGCATCTGGTGGAGCTGCTGGACTGGGCGACGGGCGGGCCGCGACCAGAGGGGATGGCGCGTTGAGAGTCGAAAGGCCGTGACGCCCCGGTATCCTCTCCCGCGAATTCGAGAGGAGGGGGCGCCCCGCAGTCGCGCCGACGGGCTGAATATTACCGCAGGAAGCCCACGATATCCTTGACGGCGTTCATGTTCTCGCGGGCGATGGCGCGGGCGCGTTCGGAGCCGTCGCGCAGCACCGTGTCGATATAGCCCTCGTCCTCGCGAATCCGGCGCATCTGCGCGGTGATGGGCGAGAGTCTCGCGACGGCGAGATCGACCAGCGCGCTCTTGAAGGTCGAGAAATTCGCGCCGCCATATTCGCCGAGCACATCCGCCTTGGCGCGGCCCGACAGCGCCGCGAAAATGCCGACGAGATTGTCGGCCTCGGCGCGTCCCTCCAGGCCCTTCTCCTCGGAGGGCAGGGGCTCCGGATCGGTTTTCGCCTTTTTCACCTTCTGGGCGATCTGATCGGCGTCATCGGAGAGATTGATGCGCGAATAATCGGACGCGTCGGATTTCGACATTTTCTTCGTCCCGTCGCGCAGGCTCATCACGCGCGTCGCGGGGCCGGAGATCAGCGGCTCGGGCAGCGGGAAGAAGGCGTCGCCGAATCCATTGCGCTCGATCGACGGGCCGTAGTCATTGTTGAACTTCTGCGCGATGTCGCGCGCGAGTTCGAGATGCTGCTTCTGGTCGTCGCCGACCGGCACATGGGTGGCCCGGTAGATGAGAATGTCGGCGGCCATCAGGACCGGATAGTCGAGCAGGCCCATGGAGGCGTTCTCGCGGTCCTTGCCCGCCTTGTCCTTGAACTGGGTCATGCGGTTGAGCCAGCCGATGCGGGCGACGCAGTTCAGCACCCAGGCGAGTTCGGCGTGCTCCGGCACCTGGCTCTGGTTGAAGACGATGTTCTTCTTCGGGTCGATGCCGCAGGCCAGAAACGCCGCAGCGATCTCGCGCGTGTTGTTGCGCAGTTCCATCGGGTCCTGCGGCACGGTGATGGCGTGCAGGTCGACGACGCAGTAGAGGCACTCGAAGCTCTTCTGCAATTCGACGAATTTGACGATGGCGCCGAGATAGTTGCCCAGATGCAGATTGCCGGTGGACTGCACGCCGGAGAAGACGCGTTGGGGGAATTTGGACATGGTCGGGCCGAAGGTTGAGGAAACTTTGGCCGGACTTATGACAATGCCGGGCGGCGGGCGCAAGTGTCGGGCAAATCTCTGATCCGGCGGAGCTGGAACGGATGACGGGCGATGTCGAATCGGCTAGGCAGCTTGGGCGCTGCTTTTGCCGGCTGTGGCGGGCGATCCGTCGCGCTATTCTTTGAGAGGGGCGATCCTCGCAATAAATTCAGGACGTAAAATGGCTTACAAGGTGGTCCCGCCGGAGGGCGGCCGAGCGCCCATCAAGATGTGGTGCGACGGCGTTTCCGTTGAAGACGATGCGGTCGAGCAACTCAAGCGCGTCGCGGAAATGCCCTTCATATATAACCACTTGGCCGTCATGCCGGATGTCCATCTCGGCAAGGGCGCGACCATTGGCTCCGTCGTGCCGACCGTGGGCGCGGTGATTCCCGCCGCTGTCGGCGTCGATCTGGGCTGCGGCATGTTCGCCTGGCGCCTGTCGATCCATACGTCAGACCTGCCCGACAATCTGCACGCCATGCGCTGCGACATCGAGGCGGCCGTTCCACATGGGCGGACCGACAATGGCGGGGCCAATGACCGGGGCGCCTGGAGCGACATCACGCAGGCCATCGCCGCGCGCTGGCGGTCGCTCGCGGATCGTTATGCGAAGATCATCGACAAACATCCGAAGGCGCGGGCGCAGAACAGCGTCAATCACCTCGGCACGCTCGGCACGGGCAATCACTTCATCGAGGTCTGCAAGGACACCGAGGGCCATGTGTGGGTCATGCTGCACTCGGGTTCGCGCGGGGCGGGGAACAGGATCGGGACTTACTTCATCGAGAAGGCCAAGGAGGACATGCGCCGCTATTTCATCAATCTCCCGGACGCGGACCTCGCTTATATTCCCGAAGGGACAGCGCTGTTCGACGATTATGTGGAAGCCGTGCACTGGGCGCAGGATTTCGCATGGGCGAACCGCGAGTCGATGATGGCCAACACGCTGGCGACGATCCAGAAGCATGTTCCGAAATTCGAGGTGTCCGAGGAGGCGGTGAACTGCCACCACAATTACATCGCCAAGGAAAATCACTTCGGCAAGAACATCTGGGTCACGCGCAAGGGCGCCGTGCGCGCCCGCAAGGGCGATCTCGGCATCATCCCCGGCTCGATGGGAACCGGCAGCTACATCGTCGAAGGGTTGGGCAATGAACAGAGCTTCTGCTCATGCTCGCACGGCGCTGGTCGCAGGATGAGCAGAACGCAAGCCCTGAAGCAGATCACGCTGGACGCGCATATCAAGGCGACCGAAGGCGTCGAGTGCCGCAAGGACGCCGGCGTCCTGGATGAGAGCCCCGCGGCCTACAAGGATATATCCGCCGTGATCGCCGCGCAGTCAGATCTGGTCAGGGTGAAATATCACCTCACGCAGCTTCTGAACGTGAAGGGGTAGCGCGCGCAAGCTGAGTCATCGCTGAGAGGCCCCCTCCCTGTCCCTCCCCCGCTTCGCGGGAGAGGGGACGCTCATGAGCAGCATTCTCGATGAAGGCCCGCATCTGCTCCCTCTCCCGCGTCAGCGGGGGAGGGGTGGGGAGGGGGCTGCCGCCCCCAATACCCTCACAAAATAAACCGGCTCAAATCCCGGTTCTTCGCCAGATCGCCGATGTGCTCCTCGACGAAATCGCCGTCGATGACGATGGTCTCGCCGCTCCGGTCGGAGGCCGAGAAGCTGATGTCGTCGAGCACGCGCTCCATCACGGTCTGCAAGCGGCGCCCGCCGATGTTCTCGACCGAGGTGTTCACCGCCACGGCGACCTTTGCGATGGCGTCGATCGCCGAGGCGTCGAAGCGCAGAGCCACGCCTTCCGTGCCCATCAGCGCCACATATTGCTTGGTCAGGCAGGCTTCGGTTTCGGTGAGAATGCGGCGGAAGTCGTCTTCGTTGAGCGAGGCCAGCTCCACGCGGATCGGCAGGCGGCCCTGAAGCTCCGGCAGGAGATCGGACGGCTTGGCGACATGAAAGGCGCCGGAGGCGATGAAGAGCACATGATCGGTCTTCACAGACCCATGCTTGGTCGAGACCGTCGTGCCCTCGATCAGCGGCAGCAAGTCGCGCTGCACGCCCTCGCGCGAGACGTCGGCGCCGCTGCGGCCCTCGCGCGCGCAAATCTTGTCCATCTCGTCGATGAACACGATGCCGTTGTTCTCCACCTCATGGATGGCCTCGCGGATGGTGGCCTCCTGGTCGATGAGCTTGTCGCTTTCCTCCGTGAGCAGCGGCCCATGGGCCTCCTTCACCGTGAGCTTGCGCGGCTTGCCGCGATTCATCGCCTTGCCGAAGATGTCGCCCAGGGAAAAGGCGGAGACGCTCCCGCCGCCCGGCATGTTCGGCAATTCGAACATCGGCATGCCGCCTCCCGAGGCCTGAAGCTCGATCTCGATTTCCTTGTCGTCGAGTTCGCCGTCGCGCAGCCTTTTGCGGAAGGTCTCGCGCGTTCCGGGCGAGGAGGCCGGACCGACGAGCGCGTCGAGCACCCGCTCTTCCGCCGCCTTTTCGGCGCGGGCCTGCACCTCCTTGCGGCGGCGCTCCTTCACCATCACCACGGCGACTTCCATCAGATCGCGCACGATCTGCTCCACGTCGCGGCCCACATAGCCGACCTCTGTGAATTTCGTCGCCTCGACCTTGAGGAAGGGGGCGTTGGCGAGACGGGCGAGGCGGCGCGCGATCTCGGTCTTGCCGCAGCCTGTCGGGCCGATCATGAGGATGTTCTTGGGCATCACCTCCTCGCGCATCTGCCCTTCCAGTTGCAGACGGCGCCAGCGGTTGCGCAGAGCGATGGCCACGGCGCGCTTGGCCTCGGCCTGGCCGACGATATAGCGATCGAGTTCGGAGACGATCTCGCGCGGCGAGAAATCAGCCATCAGATTTTCTCCACCACGATGTTGTGGTTCGTATAGACGCAGATGTCGGCGGCGATAATCATTGCGCGGCGCGCGATGGTTTCGGCGTCGGCGTCCGTGTCGATCAGCGCGCGGCCGGCGGCGAGCGCATAATTGCCCCCCGAGCCGATGGCCGCGACGGCGCCGCCGTCCGAGGCTTCCGGCTCCAGCACGTCGCCGGAGCCCGTCAGCACCAGCCCGACATTCCTGTCGGCGACGAGCATCATGGCTTCGAGCCGGCGCAGATAACGATCCATGCGCCAGTCCTTGGCGAGCTCCACGCAGGCGCGCATCAATTGGCCGGGATATTGCTCCAGCTTGGTTTCGAGCCGCTCGAAGAGCGTGAAGGCGTCCGCCGTGGCGCCCGCAAAGCCCGCGATGACGTCGCCCTTGCCGAGTCGGCGCACCTTTCTGGCGTTGCCCTTCATGATGGTCTGGCCAAGGCTGACCTGGCCGTCGCCGGCGATCACCGTCTCGCCCTTCTTCTTGATCAGGATGATCGTCGTCGCATGCATCAGGGGCGACGTCTCGCGTTCGCTTTCCATTCGGGGCCTTCCGAAACGATTTATGTCAGCGCCATGTAGGGGCTTGGATCGGCTTGAGCAAGGGCGCGGCCGCGCCCGCTTACTCGCCCCTGAAGCGGTCGGCGACCGCCTGCGCCTCCTTTGCCAGCGCCGGGTAGAACTCCGCCCGCGGCAGGCGTTCGGCGTAGCAGGCCCGGTAGGCCTTGTCGGCGTCGCCCTGAAGGGCGTCATAGGCGGCCATGAGCTTCTGATCCCTGGCGCCGCCGTCCGCGTATGACTTGTAGGTCGCGTCCGCCTTGCGCTGCGCTTCGGTCCAGATCGCCTCGCAGGCGGGAATGGGCCTGTAGCTGCGTGCCTTCTCCTGAGCGATGAAGAGCTTTCCGCCCTTGCGCAGGGCGACGACGATCTCCTGTTCCGGATTGGGGCCGACGTCCTGCGCCCAGCCGCCGAGCAGCGCGTGCGCGTCGGCGGCGCCCGCCGGCGTCGCGACGGTCAGGTCCACGGTCTTTGTGAGGGCCGCGTCGACTCCGACGGCGTAGGTGTAAAACTCGGGATTGGCCAGCGCCGCCTCGATCGGCGGCGGCGTCTTGCTCGTCTTGCGCCACCAGTCTTCCGGCTTGCTGAGCCAGCGGGCCAGCAGCCCGTCCGTCGTGACGGTGACCTGTTGCGATCCATCGGCCGTCGAGAAGCGCAACGCGTCCAGCCCGCCCGAGCCGACCTCGTTTTTCGACAGCGTGTCGAAGGCGATCTTGCCGGTCGCGGGGTAGGGCGTGATCGACAGGCCGCCGATGATGGATGCGAGCCGCCCTTCGAGCCCCTTGAGCGCCTGCTGATCCAGCTTGCTGGTGTCGGCGCCGGGGTTTTTGGCCTCGATCCTGGCGAGTTTCGCGATGGCGGCGTCGCGGGCGGCGATGTAGTCGGCCTCGGGCGTGGCGGCGGCGGCGACAGGCAGGCCGGTAAGCGCCAGGAGCAGGGCGAGCGGGGACGATTTCATGGAACCCTCCGGCATGTACGGCGCGCCTGCGAGACCATCCCATCCCTCCCCTTTCGAGCAAGGATGGCGGCGGCAGGCCTCCGGGTGGGGCCACCCAGGGCTGGACCTCACCCGACCCAGCCTTACGGCGGGTCCTCCGCACCGTAAAGGGGAGGGATTTGCTCACGCCCGCCATTTCGCGTACCCCCGGGGCCGGGTGGCGAAGATGCGACGAAATTGCTACAAGCTGCCGCTCATGGCCGGCGGCCGCGCCGTCCTTCAAGTCTTTCCGGAAGGCCCATTCCCGATGCGCAGCGCCACAATCGAGCGCAAAACCAAGGAAACGACGATTTCCGTCACCGTCGACCTCGACGGCGCGGGGGCGTCCGACATCTCCACGGGAATCGGCTTTTTCGATCATATGCTCGATCAGATCGCCCGCCACGCCCCTCTCGACCTCACCGTGCTCGCCAAGGGCGACCTCCACATCGACGGCCACCACACCGTGGAGGACGTGGGTCTCGCGCTGGGGCAGGCCGTGGACCGGGCCCTGGGCGACCGCAAGGGAATTGCGCGCTACGGCGACGCTCACGTGCCGCTCGACGAGGCGTTGACCCGCGTCGTGGTCGACGTGTCGGGCCGGCCTTTTCTCGTCTATGACGTGACCTTTCCGTCGGAGCGCATCGGCGCCTTCGACACGGAGCTGATGCGGGAATTCTTTCAGGCCTTCGCCGTGCAGGCGCGGATCGGCCTGCATATCGACAGTCTCAAGGGCGTGAACAGCCATCATATCGCCGAAAGCGCGTTCAAAGGCTTTGCCCGCGCCTTCGGCAAGGCGGTGGCGCTCGACCCCCGCCGGACGCAGGGCGAGGCGCCCTCCACCAAGGGCACGCTGACCGCCTGAGCGGTGGCCGCGTTTGGTCTTTAAGGAGGGAGGGCCGTCATGACGTCATTTACCGTCCATCTGCCGCCGACGGCGCCCGGCGAGCGCCCGGCTGCGGAAAAAATCGTCTTTTTGCGCGATGGTTTTTCCACCTGGGCCTTTGTTTTCGGGCCGCTGTGGTTCATGTGGAAGCGCGCCTGGCTTCCGGCCCTGCTGTGGGCGCTGGTCCTCGCCGCCGTGGCGGGAGCGGGGGCGCTGCTGAAGATTCCGGTCGACGCCATGAGCTTCGCCGGCCTCGCCGTATCGCTCTTTCTCGGCTTCGAGGGCGGGCGCATTCTCGCATGGTCCCTGCATCGGCGCGGATTTGTCGAGAGCGATGTCGTGATTGGGGAAAACGAGGAGGAGGCCGAGGTGGTCTATTTCGAGCGCCTTCGGGCGCGAGAGGTCCGCGGCCCTGTGGAGAGGGGCGCGTGACCACGGCGATCATCGATTACGGCTCGGGCAATCTGCATTCGGCGCAGAAGGCGTTCGAGCGCGCCGCGCGCGAGGCGGGCGTGACGGACGCCATCAGCGTCACCAACGATCCCGAGGTCGTGCGCACCGCCGACCGCGTCGTTCTGCCGGGCGTCGGCGCCTTCGCCGATTGCCGGGGCGGTCTGCTCGCGCTGCCGGGTCTCTACGAGGCCCTGCAGGAGGCGGCGATTGCGCGCGGGCGGCCGTTCCTGGGCATTTGCGTCGGCATGCAGCTGATGGCCGCGCGCGGGCTCGAACATGGCGAGACGCCCGGCCTCGACTGGGTCGGCGGCGACGTGGTCGCCATCGAGCCGAACGATCCCTCGCTGAAGATCCCGCATATGGGCTGGAACACGCTGGCGCTCGCCGGCCCGCATCCGGTCTTTGCCGACATCCCGACCGGCGAAAAGGGCCTCCACGCCTATTTCGTCCATTCCTATCACCTGAAGCCGGCCGATCCGCGTCATGTGCTCGCCACGACGGATTACGGTTCGCCGCTCACGGCCTCCGTCGCGCGCGACAATCTCGTCGGTGTCCAGTTTCATCCCGAAAAGAGCCAGAGGCTCGGCCTCGCGCTCATCGCCAATTTCCTGAGGTGGCGTCCGTGATTCTCTTTCCCGCAATCGATCTGAAGGAAGGCCAGTGCGTCCGCCTCGCACAGGGCGACATGGACCGCGCCACCGTCTTCAACGACGATCCCGCCGAACAGGCGCGCGCCTTCCAGTCGCAGGGCTTCGAATATCTGCATGTGGTCGATCTCGACGGCGCCTTCGCGGGCGCGCCGCGCAACGCCGCGGCGGTGGAGTCGATCCTCAAGGCCCTGACGATCCCCGTGCAGCTCGGCGGCGGCATTCGCGACATGCGCACGCTCTCCGCCTGGCTCGACAAGGGCGTGACGCGCGTGATCATCGGCACGGCGGCCGTGAAGGACCCCTCCTTCGTGCGCGAGGCGGCGCGGATCTATCCCGGCCGCGTGGCGGTCGGCATCGACGCCAAGGACGGCATGGTCGCGGTCGAGGGCTGGGCGCGCACGACGCGCATGTCGGCGCTCGATCTCGCCAGAAGCTTCGAGGACGCCGGCGTCAGCGCCATCATCTACACCGACATTTCGCGCGACGGCGTTCTGACGGGCCTGAACATCGAGCAGACGCTGGCGCTCGCCAATGCGCTGACGATTCCGGTAATCGCCTCCGGCGGTCTCGCGTCGCTCGCCGATATCGAGCGCCTGTTGCAGCCCGACTGCGCCAAGCTCGCGGGCGCCATTACCGGCCGCGCGTTGTATGACGGCCGGCTCGATCCGGCGGAGGCGCTGGCGCTGATCAGGAAGGCGCGCGGATGACGCCATCCTGCGAAAGCTCCTCGCGAGCTCATCCCTCCCCTTTACGCGGAGGGTGGCCCGGCGAAGCCGGGTCGGGTGGGGTAACGCCACATCGACCATGCAGCGGCGAGACCCCCCACCCGGCGGTCTTCGACCGCCGACCTCCCCGCAAGGGGGAGGTATGGGGAACCGGCGCGCAAACCGATGATAGCCGCCGAGTTGGGGAAGCCTGGCCATGTTGAAAGCACGCGTCATCCCCTGTCTCGACGTGAAGGAGGGCCGCGTCGTCAAGGGCGTCAATTTCGTCGATCTGCGCGATGCGGGCGATCCGGTGGAATGCGCCATCGCCTATGACGCGGCCGGCGCGGACGAGCTGTGCTTTCTCGACATCACCGCGAGCCATGAAAATCGCGGCATTCTGCTCGACGTCGTGCAACGCACGGCGGAAGCCTGCTTCATGCCGCTCACCGTCGGCGGCGGCGTGCGCACGCTCGACGACATTCGCAAGCTGCTGCTCGCCGGCGCCGACAAGGCGTCGATCAACACGGCCGCCGTTTCGAACCGGCAGTTCGTGCGCGAGGCGGCGGAGAAGTTCGGCTCGCAATGCACGGTCGTCGCCATCGACGCCAAGCAGGTCGGTCCCGGCAAATGGGAGATTTTCACCCATGGCGGCCGCCGTCCCACGGGCATCGACGCCGTGGACTATGCGCGGGAAGTGACGGCGCTCGGCGCGGGCGAAATCCTTTTGACCTCCATGGATCGCGACGGCGCCAAGATCGGTTTCGACATTGCGCTGACGCGCGCGGTGGCCGACGCCGTATCGGTGCCGGTGATTGCGTCGGGCGGCGTCGGCACGCTCGATCATCTGGTGGCGGGAATTCGCGAGGGCCACGCGACGGCCGTGCTCGCGGCGTCGATTTTCCACTTCGGCGAATATACGATCCAGCAGGCGAAGCTGCACATGGCCGCGGCGGGGCTTCCGATGCGGCTGGATGGTCTGGAGGCGGCGGGATGATTTCGAGAGAGGTTTTTCCGGTGACAGCCCCCTCCCTGTCCCTCCCCCGCTTCGCGGGAGAGGGGACGCTCACCGGCGTGATTCACGGCCTTGGTGAAGCGTGCGCCTGCCTCCTCTCCCGCGCAGGTTGGGGAGGGGGCCGGGCATGACCTTCACCCTCGACGATCTCGCTGCGCTGATCAAATCCCGCCGCGACGACAGCGCCTCGAACTCCTACACGAAAAGCCTCTTCGACGCGGGAACGCCGCGCATCGCCAAAAAATTCGGCGAGGAGGCGGTCGAGGCGGTGATCGCCGCGATGGAAGGCGACCGCAAGGCGGTGGTGAGCGAAGCCGCCGATGTGATCTACCACCTGCTCGTGCTGCTGGAAGCGCAGCACATCCCGTTGAGCGACGTCGTCGCGGAACTGGGACGCCGCACGGGGCAATCCGGCCTTGCGGAAAAAGCCTCGCGGGGAGCCGGCAAATGACCAGCGGCGGCGCGCCGGACACGGATGCGGCGATCACCCCCTATCGCCATTTCTCGCGCGCCGAATGGGCCTCGCTTCGCGCCGACACGCCGCTGACTCTCACGCTCGACGATCTGACGCGGCTGAAGTCCGTCGGCGATCCGATTTCGCTGGAAGAAGTCATCGAAATCTATCTGCCGCTGTCGCGCCTGCTGGCGCTTTACGTCGCGGCGACGCAAGGTCTGTTCAAGGCGACGCAGCGCTTTCTCGGCGCCGCGGACGGCAAGGTTCCCTACATCATTGGCGTCGCCGGCTCGGTGGCGGTCGGCAAATCGACGACCGCCCGCATCCTCAAGGCGATGCTGTCGCGCTGGCCCAATACGCCGAAAGTCGAGCTGATCACGACGGACGGCTTCCTCCTGCCCAACGCGGTTCTGGAACGCGAAGGGCTGATGGAGAAGAAGGGCTTCCCGGAAAGCTACGACAACAAGGCGCTGCTGCGTTTCCTCTCCGCCGTGAAGGCCGGCCGCCGCCATGTCTGCGCGCCGGTCTACTCGCATCTGACCTATGACGTGGTCGCGGACGAATCCGCCTGCGTCGACGGACCGGACATTCTCATCGTGGAAGGCGTGAACGTCCTCGCCGCGCGCCCGTCGCGACAGCCGCGCGAAATTCCCTTCGTGTCGGATTTCTTCGATTTCTCGGTCTATCTGGACGCCAGCGAGGAAATGCTGGAGCGCTGGTATGTCGCCCGCTTCCTGCGCCTGCGCGAAACGGCGTTCAAGGACCCGCGTTCCTATTTCCGCAAATATGCGGAATTGTCGGACGAGGAGACGGTGCGTGTCGCAAAAGACATCTGGACGCGCATCAATCTCGAGAATCTGCGCCAGAACATCGCCCCGACGCGCCCGCGCGCGAGCCTGATCCTGACCAAGGGCGCCGACCACAAAATCGAGGAAGTGGCGCTCAGGAAGTTGTGACCCTCTCCCCGCTAGCGGGGAGAGGGAGTTTGCCTTACGCGTTCCCCACCGTCCGCAGCATCGGCTTCGCCGGCCCATGCGTGGGTTTGCCGTCGATTGTCAGCGACGGGCCGTCGGCGGAAATCTCCACCGTCGCGCCGTCCACGATCTCGCCAGCCAGCAGCCGTTCCGCCAGCGCGTCCTGCAACTCCTTCTGCATCACGCGCTTCAGGGGCCTCGCGCCATACGCCGGATCGTAGCCCTTGGCCGCCAGCCAGTCGCGGGCCTTCGTATCCAGATGCAGCGTGATCTTGCGATCCTCCAGCAACTTCTGGAGCCGCTTCACCTGGATGTCGACGATCGCGCCCATGTCCTCGCGCCGCAGGCGGTGGAAGAGGATGATCTCGTCGACGCGGTTCAGGAACTCCGGCCTGAAGTGCGCGCGCACCACCTGCATCACCTCGTCGTGCACGGCGGTCGAGTCCTCGCCCTCCTGCTGCATCACGAGGAATTCGGCGCCGAGGTTCGACGTCATGATGATGAGCGTGTTCTTGAAGTCGACCGTGCGGCCCTGTCCGTCCGTCAGGCGCCCGTCGTCGAGCACCTGAAGGAGGACGTTGAACACGTCCGGATGCGCCTTCTCGATCTCGTCGAACAGCACCACCTGATAGGGCCGGCGCCGAACCGCTTCGGTCAGCGCGCCGCCTTCCTCGTAACCGACGTAGCCGGGAGGCGCGCCGATGAGCCGGGCGACCGAGTGCTTCTCCATGTATTCCGACATGTCGAGCCGGACCATCGCCGTCTCGTCGTCGAAGAGGAAGCTCGCCAGCGCCTTGGTCAGCTCGGTCTTGCCGACGCCCGTCGGGCCCAGGAAGATGAAGCTGCCGATCGGACGGTTCGGGTCTTGAAGGCCGGCGCGGGCGCGGCGCACGGCGGTCGAGACCGCCTCCACCGCCTCGCGCTGCCCGACGACGCGCTTCGCCAGCTCGTCCTCCATGTGGAGGAGCTTCTCGCGCTCGCCTTCGAGCATCTTGTCGACCGGCACGCCGGTCCAGCGCGACACCACCTGCGCGATGTCGTTGGCCGTCACGGCTTCCTCGATCAGCGCGGCCTTGCCCTCGGCCGCCTCGGTGTCGGCGAGCCTCTTTTCGAGGTCCGGGATCACGCCATAGGTCAGTTCGCCCGCGCGCTGATATTCGCCACGGCGCTGCGCCTGGGCGAGTTCGTTGCGGGCGACCTCGAGTTGCTCCTTGAGCTTCTGGGCGCTGCCGAGCTTGTCCTTCTCCGCCTTCCAGCGCGCGGTGAGCGCGGAGGATTTCTCCTCGAGATCGGCCAGCTCGCCTTCGAGTTTCGCGAGCCGGTCCTTCGACGCGGCGTCGGTCTCCTTCTTCAACGCCTCCTGCTCGATCTTGAGCTGGATGATGCGGCGATCCAGTTCGTCGAGCTCTTCGGGCTTCGAGTCGATCTGCATGCGCAGGCGCGACGAGGCTTCGTCGACAAGGTCGATGGCCTTGTCGGGCAGGAAGCGGTCGGAGATGTAGCGGTTCGACAGGGTCGCCGCCGCCACGATCGCCGAGTCGGTGATGCGCACGCCGTGGTGCATCTCGTATTTTTCTTTCAGACCGCGCAGGATCGAGATCGTATCCTCGACCGTCGGCTCGTCCACGAAGACGGGCTGGAAGCGCCGCGCCAGCGCCGCGTCCTTTTCGACGTGCTTGCGATATTCATCGAGCGTGGTCGCGCCGACGCAATGCAGTTCGCCACGCGCCAGCGCGGGCTTCAGCAGATTCGACGCGTCCATCGCGCCATCGGCCTTGCCGGCGCCGACGAGCGTGTGCATCTCGTCGATGAACAGAATGATCTTGCCTTCCGCGGCGGTGACCTCGTTGAGCACGCCCTTCAGGCGCTCCTCGAATTCGCCGCGATATTTCGCGCCGGCGATCAGCGCGCCCATGTCGAGCGCGAGGAGCTTCTTGTCCTCGAGCGACTCCGGCACGTCGCCATTGACGATGCGCAAAGCGAGACCTTCGACGATGGCCGTCTTGCCGACGCCGGGCTCGCCGATCAGCACGGGATTGTTCTTGGTGCGGCGAGACAGCACCTGCACGGTGCGGCGAATTTCTTCGTCGCGGCCGATCACCGGATCGAGCTTGCCCTCGCGCGCCGCTTCGGTGAGGTCGCGGGCGTATTTCTTGAGCGCGTCATACTGGTTCTCGGCGGCCGCCGTGTCGGCGGTGCGACCCTTGCGCAGCTCCTCGATCGCGGCGTTGAGCGACTGCGGCGTCACCCCGGCGGCGGCGAGAATTTTCGCGGCGTCAGAGTCCTTTTCCAGAGCCAGCGCCAGCAGCAGGCGCTCGACGGTGACGTAGGAGTCGCCGGCCTTCTGGGCGATCTGCTCGGCGTTGGCGAAGAGCCGCGCCGTCGCGGGCGCGAGATAAAGCTGGCCGGCGCCCGCGCCCGCGACCTTGGGAAGCTTGGCGAGCGCGGCCTCGGTCCTGGCGAGCGCCTCGCGCGAATTGCCGCCCGCGCGGTCGATCAGACCGGCGGAGAGGCCCTGGTCGTCGTCGAGCAGCACTTTCAGAATGTGCTCGGGCGTGAACTGCTGATGTCCCTCGCGGGTGGCGAGAGACTGCGCGCTCTGCACGAAACCACGCGCGCGTTCGGTGTATTTCTCAAAATTCATACAAGTCCCCTCTCGACCTTCGAAGCGCGTCCTCCAGTGAGCGGCGCGCCCCATGTCATTCGCATTTCGGCCCCTTTCGGCGGCCCTTTGAAGCGATATGGGGAGGGTTCGGGGACGTTAAAGAGGGGCACCGCGAAAGCGTGAACGCAGGGAAGGCGCCGCGACAATGGGGCGCGGACGGAAGGCGTGTCGCGCCCTGTCCGCGCCCTCGTCAGGAGCCCGCCGAGAGCGTCAGCGGCCTTCGAAGGCGACGCCATGCCGCGCGCCGATCTGCGGCACCTTGGCCAGATCGCGCGGCAGCTCGGTCACCTCCCGGTCAATGTCCTTGAAGAAGGATTCGGCGTGCGCCGGCGCGTCGAAGATCAGCAGCCTCGCGGGCGATTTCGACGCCCCCTGAAAGGCGTGGACTGTCCCGCCCGGCGCATAGACGAAGTCTCCCGCCCGCACAAGCTCGCGCCGGTCGCCGATCTGGAAGGCGACTTCGCCCTCGATGACGTAATAGGCCTCGTCCCATGGGTGGCTGTGGGGCGGGGGGCCGGCCTGTTCGGGGATGACGTTCTCCATGAGGGACCAGGCGCCCCGCGTATCCTCGGCGCGACACAGAAACCGCAGGGCGACGCCCAGCACGTCGAGAACCTCGCCCTCTCCCTGGTGGACGATCATGGGTGAAGAAGTCATCGGTCTGCCCCTCGCAAAGAGTTGAATTCGCGCCGCCGAAGTCATAGTCTACGACAACGTGTCATACAGTCTGACAGAAAGTCATCCAGCATGTCAACGCCTCCCGCCTCTCTCGCCGCGCGCCACTCGGATTTCACGCAGCGGCTGATCGTGGATGCGGCCATCACGCTTCTCGCCGAGGCTCCGGTGCGGGAGCTGTCGATCCGGTCAGCGGCGAAACAGGCGGGCGTTTCGGAGCGAACGGTGTTCCGGTATTTCCAGACGCGGGAGGACTTCCTCGACGCCGTGGCGACAGAGATGGCGGCGCGGCTCAAGGTTCCCGTCGATCCGGCCGATGTCGGCGAGCTTCTGGACTATCCACGGGCGATTTTCTCCCGCTTCGAGGAGACGGCGGCGCTGACCCGGGCGGCGCTGCATTCCGAGCTTTACGACCGGATGCGCAGGGTCGACACCGAGAAACGCGCCGGCGCCATTCGCGTCCTCGTGGATCGCGTCGCGCCCGGGCGCAGCGAGGCGGCGCGCGAGATCGCCTCCGCGCAGATCCGCTATTATCTGATCGCCACGACCTGGCATTACTACCGCTTCTATTTCGGCTTCGATCAGGAGACCTGCATCCGCGCCGCGCGCCAGGCCATTGCCCAGGCCTTGCGCGGGCTTGGCGTCGAGGACGCGGCCATCGACGCGGCGCTGGCGGAGCAGGCCCGATGACTTGACAAAGGAAGCGCCGTCGCCTTGAGCCTACAGGCCGTCGCCAGCCCGGAGTCCGCATGCGCCTCGCCAATCTTTATCGCTATCCCGTGAAAGGCCTTTCGCCCGAGGGCGTCGAGACGGCCGATCTTCCCGCCGGCGGCTACTTCCCCTGCGATCGTCTCTTCGCGCTGGAGAACGGCCCGTCCGGGTTCGATCCGGCCGCGCCGGAGCACCAGCCGAAGATCAAATTCCTGATGCTGATGAAGAACGGCGCCCTTGCCGGTCTTGCGACCCGCTATGACGGGACCACGGGCGTTCTGACCATTTCGAAGGACGGGCGTGAGGCCGCGCGGGGCGATCTGCGAAGCGTCGAGGGGCGGGCGGAGGTCGAGGGCTTTCTGGCGGATTATCTGGGGCCCGACGACATCCGGGGGCGGGTGCGGCTGCTTGAAGCCCCGGCGGGTTTCCGCTTCACCGACTCGAAATCCGGCTTCGTCTCGCTCATCAATCTCGCCAGCGTCGCGGCGATTCAGGCCGCGCAGGGGGCGCCGGTCGATCCGCTGCGCTTTCGCGGCAATCTTTACGTCGAGGGTGCGCAAGCCTGGGCGGAGGCGGACTGGCCGGGACGCCGGCTGCGGATCGGCGAGGCCGTCCTCACCGTGCTCAAGATGACCGACCGCTGCGCCGCGACCGGCGTCGAGCCGGGCACGGGGCGGCGCGACATGGATCTGGTGCAGACCATCCGCAAGGCCTTCGGGCATATCGACTGCGGCGTTTACGCAAGGATCGACGAGGGCGGACGCGTCTCGCGGGGGGATGGCGTGACCCTGCTCGATTAGGGGGCGGCGCCCGTCCCTCCCTCCGCGCCGCAAGCGGGCGAGGGTTGCGGAGGGGCCTCTCCGCACCGCGCATGAAAAAAGCCGCCCGGCGAGGGGCGGCTTTTTGTTTCTCTGGCACTGAAGTCCCGGCTCAGATCCGGTCGGGCTCGAAGGGCAATTCGCTCGCCTGCGGCGCCTCCTCGCGCACGTCGCCGGAGGCCTCTTCCGCCGCAGCGCGCGGGCGGCGGCGACGGCGGGAGCTCAGGTGGAAGTTCACCCCCTCGTGCTCGCGCGGCTGCGGGCGCTCGGCGGCCGGGGCGAAGCCCACTTCGGCGGGCTCCGCCTCGGGAGTCGCGGTGCGCGCCGGGGGCGCGGTAATGAAGGACGGCAGGGTGGGCGCCGGTTCGTCGGCGATCTCCTGACGCGGGAAGCGACGCTCCCGGAAGCCCCGGCGCTGCTCGCCCTCGGGGGCGCGGTCGCCGCGATCGCGGAAGGACGGGCGGTCCGGCCGCGGCGGACGTTCGCCGCGCTCCATGCGCTCGCCGCGCTCGGGGCGCTCCATCCGCTCGGGACGCTCGCCGCGCATCTCGCCGATGGGCCGCTCCTCATAGGGCTGCGGCTGGGGCTGCGGCTGCGCGAAATGCGGCTGGGGCTGCGGCTGCGCGAAGTGCGGCTGGGGTTGCGGCTGCGGCTGATAGACAGGCTGCGGCAGGCGCTCGGACAGGGGCGCGAAACGATCGGGCAGGGCGGCGAAATCGTCGTCGTCCTCCATCTCCAATTCGGCTTCCGTCGGCTGGCGGCCGAAGCCGTTGGCGAGCTGCTGGGCCTGCTGGGCGGCGGCGATCAGCCGGAAATAATGCTCCGCGTGCTGAAGCAGATTCTCGGCCATGATGGTGTCGCCGGAGGACTGCGCGTCGCGGGCGAGCTGGAGATATTTCTCCGCGATATGCTGAGCCGTGCCGCGGATTTTGACGTCGGGGCCGTTCGATTCATAGGAGCGGGTCAGCGGATTTGGGCCTTTGCGGCCGCTGCGCCCCCGCATTCTCTTGTTCTGTCCTGGTCTCATCCACTCCCCCGAAAGCTCTGCGCTTGCAGCGCATGACGCGACTGGCCGGGTCGACAAAGCGCCGTGTTTTCCCGCCAAAGAATGATCGTCCCGCCTGCGGTTCTCGGCCGCGCGCTCGGACAGATCGCTCAATCGGGCGCCTGGCCGCGCCCGTGAAATCCAAGATCCTGCCACTCATCGCTGCGCGATTTGGCATCGGCGACGCCGCGGTTCTGGCCCGGTCGTTCCCATGCGAGCCCTGGCGGATTTCAAGCGCCGCGCAGCTTCAAGGGTTGCGCGTGGCGACGGTCGACGTCGCCTGAACCACCGGGATCATGCAGCTTACACGCCAGCTTCGGCCGGCCTTGCCTGGGTCGCTCACGAAGCGGACCCGCGAATCTTCGAGATCCCCATCTCGATGTCGGTCAGCTGTAATTACAAAGACTATAGGGGCTGCCCCCCCTCCCGCCAAGTGCGGCCTTGCCGAAAGACAGTGAAAAACTGAGCACTGTAGCCAATATGTCACGAACTGAGCCGTTGAGCCCGAGCCGTCACGACCCGTTCATGGCCGCCGGCGTCTCTTGCGACGCCCGCGATCTCCAGGCCCTGCGCGCGCAGCAGCGCCGCAACGCTGGCCGCCTGATCGAAACCCACTTCGAGGGCGACGAGACCGCCCGGCGCGAGCAGCCGACGCAGATCGGCGGCAATGTCGCGATAGCAGTCGAGTCCGTCGGCGCCGCCGTCGAGCGCCAGCGCGGGATCGTGCAGCCGCACCTCCGGATCGAGCGTCGCAAGATCTCCGGCGCGCACATAAGGCGGGTTTGAAACAATAATGTCGAAAACCGCCGCAAGCGCGTCGCCCCATCTGCCACGGAGAATCCCCGCCCGGTCGCCGAGGCCGCAGCGTGCGAGATTGGCGCGCGTCGCCGCGCAGGCGGCCTCGGACAGATCGACCGCCACGCCCCACGCATTGGGCAATTCGCTCAGCAGGGCGCAAAGGATCGCCCCCGACCCCGCGCCGAGGTCGAGAATGGACAGCGGCGCGGCGCGGTCCGCGATCAAGGCCAGCGTCGCCTCGACCAGCGTCTCCGTATCGCCGCGCGGATCGAGCACGTCCGGCGCGACCATGAGGTCGAGCGTCCAGAAGCCGCGCGCGCCGAGGATGCGCGACACCGGTTCGCGCGCGGCGCGGCGGATCGCATATTGCGAGAGCCTATCCGATTCGTCGGCGGCAAGGGGCGTCTGCGGCGACAGGGCGAGGTCGAGCCGGCTCAGGCCGGCGGCGGCGCGCAGCAGCGCGCGCGCATCGTCCTGCGCCGTAGCCGCCTCCACGCCATGCTCGGCAAGGAACGCCGCGACCTGCGCGATGGCCTGGGCGCGGGAGGGCGGCGGCCCCCCCGAGCCAGTCAGACGGAAGACGGGGTCGAGGCGCACGGTCCCCTAGACGCCTCTGGCCATGAGCGCGCCGAGGCGGCGGGCGAAGGCCGAGGGGTCGACCGGCGCTTCGCCATCCGCCACGCGGGCGAGATCGAGCAGCAGATACATGCCGTCGGCGCCGCCTTCGCGGCCCTTGTCGCGCAGGCTCGCCGCCAGCGCGGCCACGGCCGGATGTCTGGGGTTGATCTCCAGCACCGGCTTGCCGAGCAGCGCGGTCTGCCCCGACTCCGCAAGAAGGCGCGAGAGCTGCCGGTCGAGGCCGTTGTCGGATGCGATCAGGCAGGCGGCGCTTTCGGTGAGACGCGTCGACACGCGCACGTCCTCGATCGCGTCGGCGAGCGTCTCCTTGAGGGCCGACACCAGATCGCCGACATTTTCCGTCGGCGCCGTCTCCTCCCCGGGCGCGTCGACAAGGGGAATGAGGTCGATATCCGCCTGACCCTGCGTGACGGACTTGAAGGGCTTGCCGTCGAAGCCAAGCGCGCTGGTGACCCAGAAGGCGTCGACGGCGTCGTCGAGCAGCAGAACCTCCACGCCTCTCGCCCGGAAGCCTTCGAGCTGCGGGCTTGTCGCCAGCCGCTTCGCGTCGTCGCCGGTGATGTAATAGATGGCGGTCTGATTCTCGCGCAGATCGGCCACATAGTCCTTCAGCGTGCGCGTCTTGCCGTCCGACCTGGTCGAGGCGAAGCGCGCAATCGCGAAGAGTCCGTCGCGGCGACTCGGGTCCTCATGGAGCCCCTCCTTGAGGACCGCGCCGAAATTCTCCCAGACGGAGGCGAATGTCTCGGGCTCGTTCTCGGCGAGCTTGCCGAGCTCCTGAAGGAGACGGGTCGCCACGGCCTTGCCGATGGAGGCGAGCACGGGGCTCTTCTGCGCCATTTCGCGCGAGACGTTGAGCGGAAGATCGGCGCTGTCGACGACGAGACGCACGAATCGCAGCCACGCCGGCAGAAGCTCGACGTCGCGCGAGATCAGCACGCGGCGGACGTAAAGCTTGGATTTGCTCTTGCGGCTCGGCTCGAAGAGATCGAAGGGCCGCGCGCCCGGCACGAAGGCGAGCACGGTGTATTCGGTGCGGCCTTCCGCGCGCCAATGGGCGACCAGCGCCGGTTCGTCGAAGCCGCCGGACATTTGCCGGTAGAAGTCGGTGTATTGCTCCTGCGTGATCTCGGACTTCGGCTTCGTCCACAACGCGACGCCATCGGCGATGCGGCGCGGCTCCTTGCCCGGCTCCTCTATCAGGTCGATCGGGGTGGACACCGCCCCGGAGTGCTCGCGGACGATGCTCTCGAGTCGCCAGGGCTCCAGGAATTCGTCGCTTTCGGCGTTGAGATGGAGCGTGACCCGGGCGCCCACGGGCGGCGCGTCGGCGAGCGCAAGCGGCGCGATCGAATAGGCGCCCTTGCCCTGCGACGACCAGAGCCAGGCCTCGTCCTGCCCCGCCCGCCGGGTGGCGACCTCGACGAGGTCGGCGACCATGAAGACGGAGTAGAAGCCCACGCCGAAGCGGCCGATCAGCGACGAACCCTCGCCGCCCTCCTTGCCGACCTTGTCCAGAAAGGCGCGCGTGCCGGAATTGGCGATGGCGCCGAGCGCGCTGATCAGCTCGTCGCGCGACATGCCGACGCCCGTGTCGGAGACGGTGAGCTGGCGCTTGTCCTTGTCGAGCGTGATGGTGATGAGCGGCGCGCCCGCCTGAGCGGCGAGCCTTTCGTCGGACAGTGATTCGTATCGCAGCTTTTCGCAGGCGTCGGCGGCGTTCGAGATCAGTTCGCGCAGAAACACCTCGCGCTCCGAATAAACGGAGTGGGCCATGAGTTCGAGGAGCTGCGCGACATCTGCCTGGAAGCCGAACTGCTCGGCCTGCGGCGCTTCGGTTGCAGCGTCGTTTGTCATGCGGTCTCCAAATGCGCATCGGCTCCGCCCGGCGGAGCGCTCAAAATCAAGCGGGGGTGATCGCGGCCAGACGGCCGCGTTTCCTCCAGTTCGTCATTCGCGCGGGAAATGCAAGGCGCCGGCCCTGCAAAGACAAGGTCGGCTCGGGATTTCTCCCGGCCGACCCGTCCATCGCTGCGATCGTTGATGACTTGCGAACACACAGTCCCGGGGGGCTGGGGGGCTGACGAAAACCGGAAAAGCGCGTCGAAGCCAATCGCAGCAATGTGAGAACATATTGTCCGGCGCGTTTGGCCTGCAAGGGGCTCAATGCTGGCAGAAATGTGAATTTTGCTATGTAATGGTTATGGTTAAGCTAAATCAAAAGCTATTGTGACGCACCCGTGACGAAGGGGGGTTGCCGTGGAGCCCTCATCGCGCAAACATGACAGAAGAGACTGGAGAAGCCTGATGGCGGAGTCGGAGACGACGGAGCCGAGCCGTTCTCGCCCTTCCCTCGTGGTTGTGGCGGGGGCCGGGGGGGCGAGACAGGGCGAATCGAACGTGGCGCCGTCCCGCGCGGCGGCGCAGGTGTCCTTCGACAGACGGGAGCTCAATCTGCTCTTCAATCTGTACGGGACGAAGGTGGCGGCCGGCGAGTGGCGCGACTACGCGCTGGACTTCACGCCCGCCAAGGCGGTTTTCTCGATCTTTCGACGAACCAGCGAGGCGCCGCTCTATCGGATCGAGAAAAATCCGGAGCTCGGACGCCGGCAAGGCGCCTATGCGGTGATCGCCGCATCCGGTCTCGTGATGAAGCGCGGCCACGATCTCTCCCGCGTTCTGCGTGTTCTCGACCGCGGCCTGAGGCTCGTCGGGGCGGAATAGCGCGCCGCGCCGGGCCGCGAGGCGCCTGGAAAACAAAAAGCCCCGCGGGGGCGGGGCTTTCCAAAACCGTCAGCAACTCGGCTCAATCGTTGCGCTGGCCGAAGAGGAACAGCAGCGACTGGAACATGTTGATGAAGTCCAGGTAGAGCGACAGGGCGCCGAAGACGCTCTTCTTCTGGGCCACTTCGTAGCCATCGCCCTCGTAATACATGTCCTTGATGTTCTGCGTGTCCCAGGCGGTCAGGCCCGAGAAGATCAGCACGGACAGGATTGACAGCGCGAACTGGAGGCCGCTCGACTGCAGGAACAGATTGACCAGCCCCGCGATCACCAGACCCCATACGCCCATCACCAGGAAGGAGCCGAAGGCCGACAGGTCGCGTTTGGTCATGTATCCGTAGATGCTCAACCCGCCGAACGCCGCGGCCGTGATGAAAAACACGCGGGCGACCGACACGCCGGTGAACACCAGCAGGATCGACGACATCGACAGGCCCATCACCGCCGAGAAGGCGAGGAAGAGGTTGCGCGCCGAGGCGGCGGACATGGAGTTGGCGCGCGCGCCGAGCATGAGGACGAAGCCCAGCGGGGCGAGCATGACCACCCAGCGCAGCGGCGTCGTGTAGAGCATCTGGCCGAAGGGCGACAGCGCGACGAGCTTGCCGCCGACAAAGGTCGGGCTGGCGAGCAGATAGGTGCCGAGCGCGACGAGACCCGTCACGGCGAGGCCGAGCGTCATATAGTTATAGACGCCGAGCATATAGCTGCGCAGGCCCTCGTCGATCTCGGCCGTGGTCGACCGGGCGGCCCCGCGGCCGTAGCCGAAGCTCGAGTTACGGTCGTAGTGAGACATTGCGATCCTCTCGATCTCCAAGGCCCGACGCGCGCGGCGTTCGCCCTCGCTCGTGGCCTCAACCATTATGGCTATCAGCAATATGGCTTGGCCCGAATTGGGTGGCAAGGCGGCGCCGGATGAACTCTTGTTAAGGTGGCGCCTTCCTTAACAGTCTCGAAAACCGGGCGGCTCCGGCCGCCGTTTTGGCCGGCGCTGCTTTCGGCAAGGAAATCCGATTGTTCCTGACAGGGGCCGCGCCGCGTCGGGGCCTTGCCCCGGCGCGCGCCGGCGCCGCTGCCAAGCATGTTGCACAGCGGAATAGATGACCGATTGTCGCACCCTTGCTGTACTGGGCGAATACGCTAACATCGAGGAAATGGCGTTGCCCGGCCTTCCGGTGGGTGGGGGGAATCGTCGGCGCGTTTTGGGTTGATCCTGAGAGCTGCGTGTCTTTGCCACACGGAAGGCCAGGAGGAGAAGATGAGTGACGACGCTTCAACTTCGTTTCAGGCCCGTATGAGGCCTTTCAAGCATTTTGCCGCCGCTGCGGCGCTTGCGGCGATCGGCGCATTCGCCGCCGTTCCCGCCGAGGCGCATGGCCGTCTCGGCGCGGCCGAAGGCCGCTGCCGCCTGTTCATCGGGCCGGACATCATGAATTTCACCGGCTACCTGCCGGAGGCCTCGAAAAACGAGTTCTGCGAAGACATTCCGTCCACGGGGCCCATGATTATGGTGCTCGACGCGGAGCAGGAAGAGCTTCGCGACATGAAAATCGCGATTCGCATCGTCAAGGATGTTGGCGCGGACAAGGAAAGCGAGAATCTCGACGCCGTGACGGTGGCCTATCAGCCGCCCAAGTCCTATCCGACCGGGACCGTCAATTTCGAACATACGTTCAAGGAGGGCGGCTATTTCGTCGGCATCGTGACCGTCACGGGGGACCATGGGGAACAGTGGGTGTCCCGTTTCCCCTTCTCCGTCGACCGCTCCTTCATGCGCGATTTGCCGGTCTATCTGACCATGGCGCTGGGGGTCATCGCGGCCTTCGCCATTTATCTCGTGCACCGCCGGCGCAATCCGCCGCCGCATATCGCGACGGCGGCCGCCGCCTTCAAGGAGCCGCCGCCTCCGCCCGCTCCCGAACCGGAGGCGCGCCCCGATGACGCGCCCGCGTCGGAGGAGTCTGGCGACGGCGCCGACGCGCGCAAGCGCGACGACGATCACGACGACTCGGACAATTACAAGACGGCGGCCGAATAGCCCGCCGCCGCTTCCCCGCGCCTGTCAGGCGGTCAGCCACGAGCGGCTGGCCGCCTGTTGTTTTTTCACTCGTCGCCGCCGTCGATCTGACGCCCGATGATGGCGATGGCCCGCTCATAGACCGACGCGGCGTTCCAGGCCTGGATGGCCTCGAAATTGGGCTCGCCGGGCTGGTAGCCGGCCCCTGCGCGCCAGCCATGCTGGTGCAGGAAATTCGCCGTGGCCATCAGCGCGGCGCTTGCATTGTCGAGATTGCCGCCCATGCCATAATTGAGAATGTTCTTGGGCAGAA
The DNA here is from genome assembly GCF_051061225.1 of Methylocystis sp. Taxonomy (GTDB): domain Bacteria; phylum Pseudomonadota; class Alphaproteobacteria; order Rhizobiales; family Beijerinckiaceae; genus Methylocystis. The sequence continues at coordinate 85,873 of NZ_JBPFEB010000031.1, read as the reverse complement.
ACTGCGTTTGCCCGATCTCGCCATGCATGGAGCCGCGGGCGTTCGGCGACAGCGCGCCATGGTCGATGAGCTTCAGCGCCGCATAAAGCTGGTCGGTGAAAAACTCGGAACGCCGGCAATCATAGGCGAGCGTCGCCACGGCGGAGAGCGCGTGCTGATTGCCGTGAACGGCGCCGAAGCCCGTTTCCATGCCCCAGATGGCGAGGAGGGGTCCCGGCGGAACTCCGTAGCGCTGCTGAATGGCGGAGAACAGGCCGGCCTGTGACCGCTTGAGCTGGCGGCCGCGCGCGACGATGGCGGAGGCGCCGCGTTTGGCCATGAACTGCTCGAGCGACAGGCGGAAGCTCTTCTGCCCGCGATCGGCCGAAATCGTCGCCGAGTTGTAATGCGTGTCCATGAGCGCGTCGATGCCCGCAGGACCCACGCGCCCGCGCGCCTCCTCGGCGAAAGTCTGCTTCCAGTTTTCGAAACCGCCCGGGCCGTTGCCGCATTGCGCGGCCGCCGCGGGCGTCGCGTTCCAGAACGCCATCGCCAATGCGAGCGACGCCGCGCTCGAGAAAAACCGCTTCATCAGGCCTCCTCCGGGCTCAACCGAAACGCCGCGAGCCTAACCCATTTTGCCGCTGCGGCAACTGTGCGGCCGCCGCGCGGATGTTCGTATCTTGTTCTTGCGGACAGCCATGGGGGATATTATAGTGAAGCTGACGTTTGAATCATTGTTTTGGAGTTCCGGCTTATGGCGGTCAGGGTGGCCACGGTCGCTTTCGAGGGAGTGGAGGCGCGGCCGGTCGACGTGCAGGTGCAGATTTCTCCGGGATCAGTCGTTTTCAATGTGGTGGGGCTCGGCGACAAGGCTGTCGCGGAATCGCGCGAGCGGGTGCGCGCGGCGCTGATCGCCTCGGGCCTCGCGCTTCCGGCGAAGCGGATCACGGTCAATCTGGCGCCGGCCGACATGCCCAAGGAGGGCAGCCACTATGATCTGCCGATCGCTCTTGGCGTGATGGCGGCGATCGGCGCGATTCCCTCCGACGCGCTCGAAGGTTACGTCGTCCTGGGGGAGCTTGCGCTCGACGGCGCGCTGACGCCTGTCGCCGGCGTGCTGCCCGCGGCGGTCGCGGCGAATGCGCGGGGGCAGGGGCTCATCTGTCCGCAGGAATGCGGGCCCGAGGCGGCCTGGGCCTCGCGCGACATGGACGTGCTGGCCCCGCGCTCGCTGATCCAGCTTGTCAATCACGTGAAGGGAACGCAGGCTTTGGCGCGGCCCGAGCCGGCGGTGCGCGCGCCCGCGGCCGCCTTGCCCGACCTCTCGGACATAAAGGGGCAGGAGAGCGCCAAGCGCGCGCTCGAAATCGCGGCGGCGGGCGGCCACAATCTACTGATGAGCGGACCGCCGGGGGCGGGCAAATCCATGCTGGCCGCGCGCCTGCCGTCGATCCTGCCGCCGCTCACCCCGCGCGAGCTGCTGGAAGTGTCGATGATCCATTCGGTCGCCGGGCAGATCGCCGGCGGCGAGCTGACGGACAGGCGGCCGTTTCGCGCGCCCCACCACTCCGCGTCGATGGCGGCGCTGGTCGGCGGCGGAACCCACGCCAGGCCCGGAGAAATTTCCCTCGCGCATCACGGGGTGCTCTTCCTCGATGAGTTGCCGGAATTCCAGCCGCAGGTTCTCGACAGTCTGCGCCAGCCGCTGGAGACGGGGGAGGTCGCCATCGCGCGGGTCAATCACCGGGCCGTCTACCCCGCGCGCTTCCAATTGGTCGCCGCCATGAATCCCTGCCGCTGCGGACATGCGCTGGACGCCGGCTACGCCTGCCGGCGCCAGCCCAATGAGCGCTGCGTCGCCCAGTATCAGGCCCGCCTGTCCGGGCCGCTGCTCGACCGTTTCGACCTGCAGATCGAAGTGCCGGCCGTCACCGCCGCCGATCTGGTCCTGCCGCCGCCATCCGAGGGCTCGCGGCAGGTGGCGGCGCGGGTCGCCCATGCGCGAAACCTCCAGCGCGCCCGTTACGAGGCGCTGGAGCTTCCCGGCGTCACGGCCAATGCGGCGGCCCCCGCGGCGGTCATCGAGCGCGTGGCGATGCTGGACGGGGCCGGCGCGACGCTCATTCGCGAGGCCTCGGAGCGGTTCTCGCTGAGCGCGCGGGGCTTCCATCGCGTGTTGAAGCTCGCCCGCACCATCGCGGATCTCGATGGGGCCGAACAGGTCTCGCGCCCGCATCTCGCCGAGGCGCTGTCGTACCGGGCCGGACTCTCGAACAGCCGGGCCGCCGCGTGAGCCCCGTGGGCGACCCGATCATGATGATCGCCGCGCCCGGCATGGTTCTGTTCCTGCTCCTGGCCTGCGGTCTCCTGCTATGGCGCCATCGGGCGGTCGAGCAGCTCCGGCGGGAGGTCGCGCTTTTGCGCGGGGCGGCCGACGGGCGGGAGAAGGCGGAGGCCGCGAGTCTCGCGAAATCCCGCTTCCTCGCGACGGTCAGCCATGAAATCCGCACCCCGCTCAATGGCGTTTCGGGGCTGGCGCAGCTCCTGTCCATGACCCGGCTCGACGCCGAGCAGACGAGTTATGTCGACGCCATCGCCGAGTCGAGCCGCGCGCTGGCGCAACTCATCGACGACATTCTCGATTTTTCACAGATCGAGGCCGGCAGGCTCGCCCTGCGACAGGAAACCTTCGCGCTTGCTCCGCTTGTCGAAGGCGTCGTTGAACTGCTGGCGCCTCGGGCCCAGGGGAAAGGGCTGGAAATCGCCAGCTTCATCAGCCCGCACGCTCCGCGTGATATGATCGGCGATCCGGCGCGACTGAGGCAGGTCCTGATCAATCTGGTCGGCAACGCCGTGCATTATACCCCGCACGGCGGCGTCGGCCTGCGGGTCCATCACGATGGCGCTGCGCTTCGGTTCGATGTGTGCGACAGCGGGCCGGGCGTGCCCGATTCGGCGCGGCAAAAGATCTTCGAGGAGTTCGAGCGCGCCGATGCGTCGGCGACCCAGCGCCAGGGCGGGGCAGGGCTTGGTCTTGCGATCTCGCAGCGTCTCGTCGGCCTCATGGGCGGCACGCTGGCGCTGTCGGAGACATCCGCGGCCGGATCGACGTTTTCTGTCTTTCTGCCACTGGCGGAACGCGCGTCGGCGGTCCCCGAGAGGCCGCTCGAGGGGCAGCGCGTGCTCATTGTCGCTGAAGGCCCGTTCGAGGCGCCTTGTCTCGCTGAGACGCTCTCGACGGCCGGGGCGCGGCCAATGATCGACACATTCGAGCGCGCGGTGGCGCGCCTGGCGCAGGACGGCGTCGCCGCATATGACGTCGTCATTGCGGATTGCGCGCTTGGCCAGTCCGCGATCGCCGCTCTCGCCGCCCGCGCCCGCAGCGCCGCCGCGCGTCGCGTCCTTCTGCTTTTTTCGCCGCTGGAGCGGCGCCCCTTCGGCGAAGCGGCGCTGTGCGACGTCGACGGCTGGCTCGTCAAGCCGGTGCGCAGGGATTCGCTTCTCGCATGCCTCGCCGAGGATCGGCCGGAGGCGCGGGACGGCGCCGTCGCCGCCGGCGCCTTTCCGGCCCTCCACGGGCTCACGGCTTTGATCGCGGAGGACAATGACATCAACGCGCTCATTCTGACGCGCGGCCTCGGCAAGCTCGGCGCCTGCGTCACGCGCGTGCGCAACGGGGCCGAGGCGGTCGAGAAGGCGACGGTCGGGACGGCGCGGGGGGCCGCGCCCTATGACGTCATCCTCATGGATCTGTTCATGCCGGAACTCGATGGGCGCGCGGCCACACGCCTGATTCGCGAAGCCGAAGCCCGCGCCGGGGCGCGGCGCACTCCGATCGTCGCGCTGACGGCCAGCGCGTTCGAGCAGGACGCGCGCGCAGCCTGTTCCGCAGGAGTCGACGTCCTGCTGACAAAGCCCGTCGACCTCACTGTTCTCGCGGCGACGCTCGACGCGCTTCGCCAGCGGTCGGCGGCTCAGGTCGGCGCGCCCGGCTATGCGCCCGTCGGAGCGATGGCGCCGAACCTGCCCGAGCGATAATCTTCGACGGCCTGCCGGATTTCCCCGGCGGTGTTCATCACGAAGGGACCCTGCTGCACGATCGGCTCGTCGATCGGCTCGCCGCTCAACAGCAGCAGTTTGGCGTCCGCCTGCGCCGAAAGGGCGATCTCTCCGCCATGGCGCGCGAAGACGAGCGTCTCGCCCGCGCGCGCATGGCCCTGGCCATTCGCCACGACCGGCCCGTCGAGAATGACGGCGAGAAGGGTGTGCCCCTCCGGCAATTTGAAAACGGCGGTCTTGCCATCGTCGATGCGCACGTCCCAGACGTTCAACGGGGTCGCGGTTTGCGCGGGACCATGCGCGCCGCCGAAGTCTCCGGCAATGACGCGCACGAGGCCGCTCTCGTCGGCGAGGTCGACGCGCGGAATCGCCTCGTCGCGCAGGGTCTGATAGCGCGGCCCCGTCATCTTGAGGCGGGCGGGCAGATTGACCCACAATTGCAGCAGCTCCAGCCGGCCGCCGCGACGCGTGAAGTCGTCCGAGTGAAATTCCTCGTGGATGACGCCGGCGCCGGCGGTCATCCATTGCACGTCGCCGGGCCCGATGACGCCGCCCGCGCCTGTGGAGTCGCGATGCGCGACCTCGCCGTCGAGCACGATCGTCACGGTCTCGAACCCGCGATGCGGATGCGCGCCAACCCCACGCCGGCGATCCGAGGCGGGGAAATCGACGGGGCCCGCGTAATCGAGCAGGAGGAACGGGCTGACGCTCGCGCCATCGCCGCCGTGCGAGAAAAGCTGGCGCACGGGGAAGCCGTCGCCAACCCAGTGCATGGCGTCCGGCGCCGGATGGACGTGGATGATCTTCCTCATGGCGCGGGCTCCTTCGAGTCTTACCTTGGTCTCAGTCTCCCGAATTCAAACAGCCCCCTGCGCAGCGCAGGGGCGCCTGTGCTTGACGCGGCGCGCCCGAGGGCGAAGAAGGCCGGGAGAAGTTTCATCGGGGGAGACGTAATGGACTGGATCATCCTCATGATCGGGAGCGTTTGCGAGGTCGGCTGGCTCGTCGGCATGAAATATTCCGCCGGCTTCACCCGTTTCTGGCCCTCTGTCGTCATGGCCTTCTTCATGATCGCGAGCATTGGCTGCCTCGGGATCGCCGTGAAGACCATTCCGTCGGGCACGGCCTATGCGGTCTGGACGGGCGGCAGCATCGCCGCCGTCACCGTGGTGGGCGTTTATCTCTTCCACGAGCCGGCCACCCCGCTCCGACTGGCGTCGATCGCGCTCATCATCGCGGGGATGGTCGGGCTTCGATTCAGCGGCGTGGACTAGAAGTAGCTTTCCAGCGTTCCCCGGCGGCGCACGTCGAGCGTCGCGCAGTGGAACGCGCCGCCGAAGGCCGCGTAATGCAGGAAGGGAACCGGGATCGGTTCGAAGCCCCATTTCTCCACCTGCCGCATCATGTTGGTGTGGTGCGGATCGACGATCATGCGCTTCTCGTCGATCATGAGAATGTTCATGCTCAGCCATTTGCCGCACATGGACGTGATCTTGAGGATGCGGTCCTCGATCGGGTCCGGCTCCGGCGCGACCAGAATGTCCCATTTCTTGAGGATGTCCGGAAGCTCGTCGGGATAGATGTATTCGGGATTGATGAGGATCTTGCCCGGACCCAGCGGCAGGATCGTCGTGTCGATGTGCATGGGATTCGGGCAGCGGCTCTTGATCTCGTGAATGCGATAGCCCTCGCCCAGATGCCGCCGCAGCCACTCGATCCCCATGGCGTTGGTGACGTTGGAGCGGGTGACGAAAATATCGCGGCCGCAACGGAAGAAGTCGGCCGCGTCGAAGACCGGCTCGAATTCCGTGAGGATGTAGCGAATGGGCTCGCCCTTCTCGGGCAGCTTGAAGGCGGGGTCGAACAGTTCGTCGGTGAGCTGGGGCCTGGGGGCGGCGGTCCAGCGCGCGCCGCGACGGAAATAGTCTTTCAGAATCGGCCGGTAGGAGTGGGTCTCGAAATAGCGGCAGGGCCAGGCCATCGGCGTCTCGATGATCTCGTCGCCGATGACGAGCATCGAATCGCGTGGGCAGGAATTGCAGAAGCCGCGCGAGGACCAGTCGGGCGTCGAAAATTTGGCCTTGTGGTTATAAGGCTCCGGGCGTGTCACCTTGACCCCGAGCCGCTCCAGCACCTGGATGAAAGCGTCGAGCTCCTGCTGCGCCGGCTCCACCATGAACTTCGGAAAGCGAAAGCCCGCCGCCAGCGCCTGCGCCCGCGCCGCCATCCCCGGAATATTGCAGGTCACCACCGGGTGGTCGGAGGGGATCGTGGACCCCTCCAGGCGGCCGACGATGATTTCCTCCAGCGGATCCCACTCGTTATGCGAACTCACCGGGCGTTCGGTGAGCGGTTCTGGCAATGGCGCATGAACGTTCATGGTGTAAAGCCCTCGTCGGTCCCCAATTCCGCCCGGCTTCTTGCTGTCCGGGCGGGTTGAATATGGCTCTTGAACGGCGTCTGTCCACCGGCGCTTGCGTTTGGAGACGGTTTCGCTCTATAAGCCGGTCCTCTGAACCGCCCGGCCAGTAGATGGGCTGCCGTGGCGGTTCTTTTCGCTCGCGCGAAACGCGTCCTCAAGGTCCAGTCGGACAGCGGGCGCGAAAAAGAACAACAGGGCCACGGGCCCAGGAGAGCAAAATGCCCAAGCTGAAGACGAAATCCGGCGCCAAGAAGCGCTTCAAGATCACCGGGACCGGCAAAGTGGTCTATGCCCATCAGGGCAAGCGTCACGGCATGATCAAGCGCACCAACAAGGCGATCAGAAACCTGCGCGGGACCAGCGTTCTGTTCAAGACCGACGGCGACAACGTCAAGAAATACTTCCTGCCGAACGGCTAACCGTCCCCGACACCAACGCAGAATTCTGAAGGAGTTTCGTCATGGCTCGCGTGAAACGGGGCGTTACGTCCCACGCCAAGCACAAGAAGACGTTCAAGGCCGCGAAGGGCTTCTACGGCCGCCGCAAGAATACGATCCGCACCGCCAAGGCCGCGGTCGATCGCGCGATGCAATACGCCACGCGCGACCGCAAGGCCAAGAAGCGCACCTTCCGCGCCCTGTGGATCCAGCGTCTCAACGCCGCCGTGCGGGAGCATGGCCTCACCTATTCGCGCTTCATCGACGGCCTCGCCAAGGCTGGCGTCACCGTCGACCGCAAGGTTCTGTCGCAGCTCGCCATCGAGCAGCCGGCAGCCTTCGCGGCGATCGTGGCGCAGGCCAAGGCCGCGCTGCCGGCCGCTGCGTAAAGAACTGTAATAACAGGCGTTTGAAAAGCGTCCGCCAATGCTGGCGGGCGCTTTTTTGATTTATTCCAATTTTTTTGAGGATCAAAAGAAGCGGCTCGATTGTTGCTCCTTCCGGAGAGGGAAGACAGGAGTGACGTCCATGAAAGGCAAAGCGAAAGGCGGCGTCGTCGCCGCTGCGCTCGGCAAGTTGCTGGAGGCCGTGCGCGAGACGATCCCTGGTCCGGCCCCTGTTCTCAGGCCGATCCCGGTCCCTGTGCGGCGGCCAAATGACCGTCGATGAGCATCCAGCCCCTCTCGCCTGCGCCGCCCGCCTTCGTCCTTCGCGTCCTCGCGGATGACTTTTGAAAACCGCTTTTGGCGGCGCAGGCGTCCTGATGGATTGACAAGACGACATTCGGCTTCGCGCGTCTTCTGAATTTTCCGGCCGAAGCGGCCCGCTTCTCCGTTTCCCCCATAGCCCCCCCCCGCGCCGCCTGTCTCGACGAAGCCCTTGCGTGCGGCTAACACTGCTGTGCAGGCGGCGACAGACGAGGCTTCCATGAGCGCTTACGACGTTGTGGTGATCGGCGGCGGACCGGGCGGCTATGTCGCCGCGATCCGGGCCGCGCAGCTCGGGCTGAAAACCGCCGTGATCGAGCGCGAACATCTTGGCGGCATCTGTCTCAACTGGGGCTGTATCCCCACCAAGGCGCTGCTGCGCTCGGCCGAGGTCTACCGGCTCGCGCGGGACGGCGCCCAATTCGGCGTGACGGGCGCCGCGCCGGGCTTCGACTCCGCGCGTATCGTGGCGCGCTCGAGAGAGGCCGCTGCGCGGCTGAACGCCGGCGTCGGCTTCCTGCTCAAGAAGAACAAGATCGACGTGATCTGGGGCGAGGCGACGCTCTCCGGCAAGGGGGAGGTGAGGGTCGGCGCGCCTGCCAAGGCGCCGGTGACGCCGCAACTTCCGGCGCCGAAGACGACGCTGGGGGCGGGCCTCTATCAGGCCAGGCATGTCATCGTCGCGACGGGCGCGCGGCCGCGCGCGCTGCCGGGACTGGAGCCGGACGGTCGGCTCGTCTGGACCTATTTCGAGGCGCTCAAGCCCGAGCGCTTCCCGAAGTCGCTGCTGGTCGTCGGCGCCGGCGCCATCGGCGTCGAGTTCGCGTCTTTCTATCGCACCTTTGGCGTGGAGGTGACGCTGGTCGAGGCCTTGCCGCAAATCCTCGCCGCCGAGGACGCCGAGATCGCCGCTCTCGCGCGCAAGAGTTTCGAGAAGCAAGGCATCGCCATCCGCACGGCGACGACCGTCGCCGGGCTGGAAAGAAAGGCGGAAGGGGTCGTCGCGACCCTGAAGGGCGCCGATGGCGCGACGCAGACGCTGGAGGCCGAGCGCGTGCTGTCCGCGGCGGGCGTGGTCGCCAATGTCGAACATCTGGGGCTCGAGGCGCTGGGCGTCGCCCTGGAGCGGGGGGTGGTGAAGACGGACGGGCTGGGGCGCACCAATGTCGCGGGCGTTTACGCCATCGGCGACGTCGCCGGCGGTCCCATGCTCGCCCACAAGGCAGAGCATGAGGGCGTGATCTGCGTCGAGGCGATCGCGGGGCTCGATCCGCATCCGCTCGACAAGGGGCTCGTGCCGGGCTGCACCTATTGCCATCCGCAGGTGGCCTCGGTGGGGCTGACGGAGGAGAAGGCGAAGGCCGCCGGTTTCGAGATCAGGGTCGGTCGCTTCCCCTATCTCGCCAATGGCAAGGCCATTGCGCTGGGTGAGCCGGAAGGGCTGGTGAAGACGGTTTTTGACAAGAAGACGGGGCGCCTGCTCGGGGCGCATCTCATCGGCGCCGAGGCGACCGAGCTCATACAGGGCTTCGTGGTCGCCATGAATCTGGAGACGACCGAGGAAGAGTTGATGCACGCGGTCTTCCCGCATCCGACGCTTTCCGAGACCATGCATGAAAGCGTGCTCGACGCGTTCGGGCGCGCGATCCATGTGTGAGTCGTTCTCCCCGTGGGGCAGGGAGAGGGTTAGGGTATGTATCGGCAGGGATTCCCCGCGCGGCCTTGCCCCTCACCCCAACCCTCTCCCCGTGAAACGGTAGGGGAGTGTCGCTTTCGAAAGGGCTGGACGATGAAACGTCTTTTTCTCACGCTTGCTTTCGCTCTCTTCGCCACGGCCGCCTTCGCCATGCTGAAACCCGGCGACGCGGCGCCGGATTTTTCGATCCTCGCGGCGCGGGGCGGCAAGGACTTCACCTTCTCACTCAGGGACGCGCTGAAAAAAGGGCCGGTCGTTCTCTATTTTTATCCCAAGTCCTTCACCAGCGTCTGCACCGAGGAGGCGCATGAATTTGCGGAGGCGATGGATCAATTCTCGGCGATGAACGCGTCGGTCATCGGCGTGTCCGGCGACGGGATCGAGACGCAGCGGGAGTTTTCGACCAAGGAGTGTCGCGACCGGTTTCCGGTCGGCGCCGATCCCAAATTCGAGGTGATCAAGGCTTACGACGCCTCATTCAGCCTGCCTGTCGCGGGGCCGGTGTTCGCGAACCGCATTTCCTACGTGATTTCACCGGAGGGGCGGATTTTGTCGGCGGTCTCCGACCAGGGCGCGACGAAGCATATTCAGGATGCGCTGGAGACGGTGAAGAAATGGCGGGATGGGGGGAAATAGAGCCGACAAAACCCCCTCCCCAACCCTCCCCGCTTCGCGGGAGAGGGAGCAGATTGGGGCCTTCATCAGCAACGCGGATCGTGAGCGTTCCCTCTCCCGCGCCAGCGGGGGAGGGACAGGGCGGGGGGGCCTGAGAGCTTAAGCGCTCTTCTCCGGCAGGTTCAGCCTGATATGCAGCTCGCGAAGCTGCTTCATGGTCGCCTCTGACGGCGCGCCCATCAGCAGATCCTCGGCGCGCTGGTTCATCGGGAACAGCGTCACTTCGCGCAGATTCTCTTCCTCGGCGAGCAGCATGACGATGCGGTCGACGCCCGGAGCAATGCCGCCGTGCGGCGGCGCGCCATACTGGAAGGCGCGATACATGCCGCCGAATTTCTCGATCAGCACATCCTCGCCATAGCCCGCGATCTCGAAGGCCTTCTTCATGATCTCGGGGCGATGGTTGCGGATCGCGCCGGACGACAGCTCCACGCCGTTGCAGACGATGTCGTATTGATAGGCGAGAATGTCGAGCGGGTCCTTCGTCTCCAGCGCCTCCATGCCGCCCTGCGGCATCGAGAAGGGATTGTGCGAGAAGTCGATCTTCTTGTCCTCGTCGTTCCACTCGTACATCGGGAAATCGACGATCCAGCAGAATTCGAAGACGTCCGTCTTCGACAGACCCAGCTCCGTGCCGACGCGGATGCGCGCCATGCCGGCGAGCTTCGCGGCGGCGGCTTCCGCGCCGGCCGAGAAGAACACGGCGTCGCCGGCCTTCACGCCCGCTTTCGCGGCGATGGCCGCCTGCACGTCGGCGGGGATGAATTTGGCGATCGGCCCCTTGCCGACGAGCGCGCCGCCTTCGTCCTCGAAGATGATGTAGCCCAACCCCGGCGCGCCTTCCGAACGCGCCCAGTCATTGAGCTTGTCGAAGAAGCTGCGCGGCTGCGCGGCCGCGCCCGGCGCGGGGATGGCGCGCACGGTCTTGCCCTTGAACGCCTTGAAGCTGACGCTCTCGCCCTCGAACTCCGACGACACGTCGACAATGATCAGCGGGTTGCGCAGATCAGGCTTGTCGGAGCCATATTTCAGCATGGCGTCGCGGAACGGGATGCGCGGGAACTTCTGCGTGACGGGCTTGCCGTTGGCGAATTCCTCGAAGACGCCGCGCAGCACGGGCTCCATCGACTCGAACACGTCTTCCTGCGTGACGAAGCTCATCTCCACGTCGAGCTGGTAGAACTCGCCGGGCGAGCGGTCGGCGCGGGCGTCCTCGTCGCGGAAGCAGGGCGCGATCTGGAAATAGCGGTCGAAGCCCGCGACCATGAGCAATTGCTTGAACTGCTGCGGCGCCTGCGGCAACGCATAGAACTTGCCGGGATGCAGACGCGACGGCACCAGAAAGTCGCGCGCGCCCTCGGGGCTGGAGGCGGTGAGGATCGGCGTCTGGAACTCGAAGAAGCCGCCCTGTTTCATGCGCGAGCGGATCGAGTCGATGATCCGGCCGCGCAGCATGATGTTGTCGTGGAGCTTTTCCCGGCGCAGATCCAGGAAGCGGTATTTGAGGCGCGTATCCTCGGGGTAGTTCTGGTCGCCGAAGACGGGGAGCGGCAGCTCGCCGGCGGGGCCGAGCACCTCGATCTCCGCCACATAGATTTCCACCTGGCCGGTCGGCATGTCGGGGTTCTCGGTTCCGGCCGGGCGCTTGCGCACCTCGCCGTCGAGCCGCACCACCCATTCCGAGCGCAGCTTCTCGGCCTGGGCGAAGGCGGGCGAATCGGGGTCGACCACGCATTGGGTGAGGCCGTAATGGTCGCGCAGATCGATGAACAGCACGCCGCCATGGTCGCGGATGCGGTGGCACCAGCCGGAAAGGCGGATCTTCTGGCCCGCGAGCCCCTCGTTGGGCTCTCCACAAGTGTGCGAACGGTAGCGATGCATGGGCCGCTTTCGGTTTTTTCAAAATCGTCAGGAATGCCGGGGGGCCGGCGGCTGCGCGCCAAGAAGCGCAATGGCCTTGTCCCTGTCAAGCCGAGCGGCCCCCCGCCACGCCCGCACGGACAGGGCCGTCATCGCCAACCACTTCGCTTTGCCTGAATTCCACGAAAATTTTACCAGCCACGCTTATGCCTGAATGCATACGAGCCGAGGCGGCGGGCGCGCCCCGCCGGGCGCGATATTATTGAACATTTTATTGACGCCAAAGGGACTTTGCCATGATCGACCGTCTCATCAGCGCCATTGCCACCCTTCTGCCGCTCATGCTCTTCCGGGCGATCAGCGGGCGTCTGACCGGCGGCCGCTCTGCGATGATCTACAAGCTGGCGGCGATCGCGGGGGTGAGAAACATCACCGAGGACACCGTGACGCTGCTCGGCATGGCGGCGTCGATCTATGCCGGCGCGTTCGGCTATTTTGTCCATCTGATGCTGGGGGACAAGGGCTTCGGCTACCGGACCAACGGCTTTCTCGGCTTCGTCGGCGGGGCGGGCGTCGTTGCGGCCCTGCTGGCCATATCGGGCAACCAGGCGCGCCTCAGCGCCGCCGGTCTCTGGTCCGGCACCATGCTCGGCTCGACCTTCCTGCTGCTCGCCGCCTGCTGGTGCAAGTCTCTCCTGATCTCCCGGGTGACGGATCACGCGCTTGGCGTGAGGACGCCGTCCCGCGCCGCTCCGCAGGGAGTGGGCCGCATGGAGGCCGTCCTCCAGCGGCGCAGATAGCCGCGCCCCGGTATCGCCCCCCTCAAAAAAGAACCCTCGCCGCCACAATTGTCGCGCCTATCTGCTATTGTGCGCCCGCGAACCCGAACCGGGTTCGGCCGGAGAGGGCTCATCCGGCGTGGCGGGAAGACAAATGCAATGACGAAGTGGGTCTATCGATTCAGCGCCGGCCGCTCCGAGGGATCGGCCGCCATGCGAGAGCTTCTTGGCGGCAAGGGCGCCAATCTCGCCGAAATGGCCGCGCTGGGCCTTCCCGTGCCTCCCGGCTTCACCATCACGACCGAGGTATGCGCCTGGTTCTACGCCAATGGCCACACCTTCCCGGCGGGCCTCGAAGCGCAGGTCGACGAGGCGATGGCCGAGATCGGCCGCGTCGCGGGCCACGCCTTCAACGACGCCAAATGGCCGCTGCTCGTCTCGGTGCGCTCCGGCGGCCGCGCCTCCATGCCGGGCATGATGGACACGGTGCTCAATCTGGGCCTCAACGACCGCACGGTCGAAGCGCTCGCGAGCTATTCCGGCGACGCCCGCTTCGCCTGGGACTGCTATCGCCGCTTCATTGAAATGTTCTCCTCCGTGGTGCTCGGCGTCGAGCATCATCTCTTCGAGGAGGCGCTTGAAGAGCTGAAGGAGTCGAAGGGCTACACGCTCGACACGCAGCTTTCCGCGGAGGACTGGCATGCGGCGACGACGCAGTTCAAGGCGATCGTCGAAGCCAACGCCGGCGTCAGCTTTCCGCAGGACCCGCGCGAGCAGCTCTGGGGCGCCATCCGGGCGGTGTTCTCGTCGTGGATGAATCATCGCGCCATCGTCTATCGCCATCTGCACAATATCCCCGAGAGCTGGGGGACGGCGGTCAATGTCCAGGCGATGGTCTTCGGCAACATGGACGCCAATTCCGCCACCGGCGTCGCCTTCACGCGCAACCCCTCGACGGGCGTGAAGGAGCTTTACGGCGAATATCTCATGAACGCGCAGGGCGAGGACGTGGTCGCCGGCCTGCGCACGCCGCAGCCCCTGACCGAAATCGCCAGCCGCGCCTCGCCGGGCGAGAAGATTTCGCTTGAAGCCGCCATGCCGAAGGCCTTCGCCGAATTCGTGCAGGTCGCCGACAAGCTCGAACGCCATTACTGCGACATGCAGGACATGGAGTTCACCATCGAGCGCGGGAAATTGTGGATGTTGCAGACGCGCGCCGGCAAGCGCACGGCGCGGGCGGCTCTGAAACTCGCGGTGGACATGGCGAATGAGGGGCTCATCACGCGCGAGGACGCGATTCTGCGCGTCGAGCCGACCTCGCTCGATCAATTGCTGCACCCCACCATCGACCCTTCGGCGCGTCGCGACATTCTCGTCACGGGCCTGCCGGCCTCGCCGGGCGCGGCCTTCGGTGAAATCGTCTTCAATCCCGAAGAGGCGGAGGCGCTCGCGGTCTCGGGCCGCAAGGTCATTCTCGTGCGCATGGAGACCAGTCCGGAGGACATTCACGGCATGCACGCCGCGGAAGGGATTCTGACGGCGCGCGGCGGCATGACCTCGCACGCCGCCGTCGTCGCGCGCGGCATGGGCAAGCCCTGCGTCACCGGCGCCGGCGCCATGCGCATCGATTACGACGAGCAGTGCTTCACGGTCGCGGGCCGGCGTTTCGTCAAGGGCGACCGGATCACCATCGACGGCTCCGCCGGGCATGTGATCGCCGGCGAAGTGAAGATGCAGCGGCCCGAACTCACCGGCGAATTCGCCGTGCTGATGGGCTGGGCCGACGACGTCCGCCGCCTGAAGATCCGCGCCAACGCCGAGACGCCCTCCGACGCCCGCGCCGCGCGCCGTTTCGGCGCCGAGGGCATCGGATTGGCGCGCACCGAGCACATGTTCTTCGAGGGCGAACGCATCGTCGCCGTGCGCGAGATGATCCTCGCCGACGACGCCGAGGGCCGCCGCGCCGCGCTCGCCAAGCTGCTGCCGATGCAGCGCGAGGACTTCAAGCATCTCTTCGAGATCATGGCGGACCTGCCGGTGACGATCCGCCTGCTCGACCCGCCGCTGCACGAATTCCTGCCGCATACGGAGTCCGAGCTCGCGGCGGTGGCGCGGGCCATGGGCGCCGATCCGGTGAAGCTGCGCCGCCGCGCGCTGCAACTCTCGGAATTCAATCCGATGCTGGGCTTCCGCGGCGTGCGCCTCGCGGTGGTCTTCCCCGAAATCCTGGACATGCAGGCGCGCGCGATTTTCGAGGCCGCGATCGAGGCGAGCCTGTCGACCGGCGCGCCCGCGAAAATCGAGATCATGGCGCCGCTGGTGTTCGCCCGCGCCGAGCTGGATTTCGTCAAGGCGCGCGTCGACGCCATGGCGACGCTCGTCGAGAATGAAACAGGCATCCGGCCCGGCTACCACATCGGCACGATGATCGAACTGCCCCGCGCGGCGCTGCGCGCGGACGAGATCGCGCCCTCGGCCGATTTCTTCTCCTTCGGCACCAACGATCTCACCCAGACCACGCTCGGCATTTCGCGCGACGATTCCGCCTCCTTCCTCGGCGTCTATGTCGAGAAGGGCGTTCTGCCGCAGGACCCCTTCGTGTCGATCGATCAGGAAGGCGTCGGCGAACTCGTCGCGCTGGGGTGCCAGCGCGCCCGCGCGGCGCGTCCCGACATAGCGCTCGGCGTCTGCGGCGAGCATGGCGGCGATCCGGCCTCCGTGGCCTTCTTCGAGAAGATCGGGATGGACTATGTGTCCTGTTCGCCGTTCCGCGTCCCGATCGCGCGGCTGTCCGCCGCGCAGGCTGCGCTCGGGCGAAAGGCGGAAGGGACGGCGTGAGCGCCCCCTTGTTTTTGAGGGGGCGGGCCGCGTTGACGCCGAAGGCTGCGCCAATTTATTGTATTTCAAGGATGTGCCCGGCAGCGTTGCGCCGGCGCCCCTGGTGAGGCGATCAATGGTCGAAGAGACTGAAAATTTTATTCTTCACGCCTTGAGGCAACTCGACAGAAAAATCGGCGAACTGGACAAGAAGGTTGACGGCATGGGCGCCAGCCTTCGCCCGGAGATCGCGGATGTCCGTTCCGAGGTGCGCTCCCTGCGCGCCGATGTGGCTTCTGATTTGATGACCGTCGAGAAGCGTCTCGGCGATCAGATCGCCGGCCTCCGCCGCTCGGTGATCGAGTATCACTCTTCCGCCATTGGACACGGCGTGCTTTTCAGCGAGCTGGAAGGCAAGGTCCGCGCGACGCAGCAACAGCACGACGAACGCATCCGTCGCATTGAACAGCACCTGAACCTGCCGCCGCAGGACAAGCACTGACGCGATTGCCGGAGCAGACGCGGCCGCCGCCGGTCCTTTCGAGGCCCTCCGTCACGAACTCTCCAGCTCCTCCCCGAGATGGTTCGCCTCGAAGCGGCGAACGATCAGCCGAACGAGATAGAGTCCGAATTTCGGATTCTGGAAATAGAGCTGTTCGAACTGCTCATAGGTGATGGCGAGGAGCCGCACGTCGGTGAGGCAGCGGGCGCTGGCGGTGCGTTTGCAGCTTTTGGTGAAGAGCGCCATCTCCCCGAAGATCGCCCCGGCTCCGAGAACGACGCCGCGCTCGACGATCTCCACCTTGCCGTCGATGACCAGATAGGCCTGATCGGCCTCGGCGCCCTTTTCGAAGACGAGATCGGTCTCGCGGAAATTCGCCGGGTGCATGAAGGGCTTCAGCCATTCGAAATTCAGGTCGTTCGCGCTGGCGTCCCGGACGCTTGAGATCAGCCGGCGCATTTCGCGCAGCCGCACGGCGTTCAGCGGCAGGTTGATGGCGTGTTTGGTGACGATCGGAAGGCTGCCGATGGCGAAACCATAGATGAGGCCCAGCACATTGCTGCTGATCGCCGCGGCGCGCAGCGGGATCATTCCCTTGAAATAGGCGGCGCCGACGACGGCGGCGGCCTCGCCCCAGGCGACCGCGGCAATGGCGACGGCGATCGTCGACTTTCCGCTGTCGGAGGAGGCCCACTGCGTCACAGCGTCGATCAGGCTTGCTGTCATTCTGATTCTCGTTTCGGTCGGTGGCGGAGCTTTGCAGCCCCTGCGGCTTTTTTATAGGCCCGGCTGGACAGCGCCGTGCGTTTGCGCACATCTGCACGTCATGCGGCAGGCGACGCGACTCATCAGACTGGAGACCGGCGGACGCGGGTTCCATGACTTTACCGCGGCGCTGGCGGATTTCGTCCGCGGCGCGCGGATCGGCGAGGGCTTGCTGACGGTTTTTTGCCGGCACACATCGGCGTCGCTGCTGGTCCAGGAGAACGCCGATCCGAGCGTGCTGACCGATCTGGAGGCCGTCTTCGCGCGCCTCGCGCCCGAGGGGGCGCGTTACGCCCATGACGCGGAGGGACCGGACGACATGCCGGCGCATATCCGCGCCGCGCTGACCCAGACGCAGCTTTCCATCCCCGTCATCGGCGGCGCGCTGGCGCTGGGAACCTGGCAAGGCGTCTACCTCTTCGAGCATCGCCGCCGCCCGCACCGGCGTGAAATCGCCCTGCATCTCATCGGGGAGTAGGGGGCCAGGCACAACCTTGGGCGCCTCATTCTGGGACGCGTAGCCTGGGCTGCGCTGCAACGGTTCTGCAAGGCTAACGACCCGATAATCACGATCACGAAAAGTCATGGCGTGTGGGAAAGCGGTCACGCCCCCCAGCGCGCCGCTGCGTCGGATCCGGGCAAGCTTATGCGTCGTCACTCCAAAGGGCGTCGGGTTACAGATGTTGGCGCCCCCTGGGCGTTCGGCGTGATGGCGCCCTGGGCGCTCGGCGTCGGCATGCTCGTGTCCTTTACCGCAAGCGCCGGGCAGGACGCTGTCGGCGATTGGAACGTCGCGCCGCTCACCGCCCGCGCCCGCGCCCTCGCGGAGCCGACGGCCTTTCAGCTCGCCACTTTCGGCGAGGCCGCCACCGGCGAGCTCGGCCTGTCCGGCCAGAGCCGCGCCTTCGTGCAGAGCGCCCGCCTCATGGTCGGGGCGCCCGAAGATCTGCGCTCCATCCCCGACGAGAACGAGCCGCACGTCGATCTCAAGCCGGACGCGAAATATTTTCCCGAGGTCGATCGCACCCACAAGGGCGACCCGGTCATCGCCATGCGGCCAGGCTTCGAGACGCAGATCATCAATCCCGCTTCGCTCGGCCTCGCCGAGCCGGCGCGCCTCACCTTCCGCATCGAGAACAAGCATGCGGCCCGCACCAGCATCGCTCTGGCGCCGCGCGGCTCGATGCCGGGAGACGACGCCATCTATGAGGCGGAAGCCGCGCGCGCCGAGGCGTTGACCACGACCCAGACGCAGAAGTCCACCGCCGCCGCCTCGCCATCGTCGCAGATCGGCCCGACGGCGACGCCGCCGGTCAGCGAGCCGGCGCGGGACAGCAAGTCGAAGGATCTCGCCGAGCGCGCGCTGCATGGCGCGACCCCCGCCGTCACCCGCGCCGTGGCGCTGAGCTCATCCACGCCGGCGCAGCCGGACGCCCTGCCGATCGAAGTCTCCTCCCTCCCGCAGGCGCGGCTGGCGCTGGGCGCGGCCGGGCAGGACGCACGCCCGGCTTATGCGTCGCTGGTCAGTCGCGACAACATGGATCGCGAGCGCCGCTGCCTCGCCGAGGCGGTCTATTTCGAATCGCGCAGCGAGCCCGAAGCCGGGCAGGCCGCGGTGGCGCAGGTGGTGCTCAACCGCGTGCAGAGTGGCCTGTATCCGTCCTCGATCTGCGGCGTTGTGTATCAGAACCGGCATCACTACAAGGCGTGCCAGTTCTCCTTCGCCTGCGAGGGCAAGTCGCTGCGGATCACCGAACAGGAGTCATGGTCCACGGCGGTGCGCATCGCCAATGAGGTGATGGACGGCCACACATACATCACCGACGTCGGCCGCTCGACGCATTATCACGCGACCTACGTCAAGCCGCGCTGGGCGCGCGCGCTCACCCGCATGGACATGATCGGCCGCCATGTCTTCTACCGCTTGAAGCCGGGGCAGACTTGATCACGCCATCAGCCGGGCGCGAACGAGGCCGCGCACGGAATTTCCGAGGAAAAACGCGTCGGGCAGGTCCGGTAGACGCAGGATCGACTCTGTCGCGCGGCCCTGCGCGATCAGACTCGCGCGCAGGGTTCCAGGCAACAAGCCGCAGGCGAGCGGCGGGGTCAGCAGCGTTTCGCCCCGCGGGACGAACAGATTGCAGCGCGCGCTCTCGCAGAGTTCGTCTCGCTCGTTGAGGAAGAGAACCTCATCCGCGCCTGTCTCCGCCATGGCGCGGGCAAGTTCGTCCTCATAGAGCGCGCGCCGCGTCGTCTTGTGGCGCAGCAGCGGGCTGGCGGAGGAGAAGCGGGCGCGCGCGACCACGATGCGCCACACGGTTTCGGGCGGAACCGGGTCGATGGGCGTGGCGGTGGTTTCCAATGCTCCGCTGCGCGCAAGCACGAGCCGCACCCGGAGGCGCGGGCTGGCCTCCCTCTCCCGCGCCGCGGGGGAGGGGTGGGGAGCGTTCGGGACCATGGAAGCAAGGGCCGCCCTCACTTTGGTCTCGTCGCAAGGAAACCCCAACGCCGCGCTCGAAGTGGCGAGGCGGGCGAGGTGCTCCTCCAGCAGATGAAAGCCGCCCTCGGGCGTCCACAGCAGGGTTTCGATCAGCCCGAAGTCGTCGCGCCGGTCAGGAATCGGGCCTTGATCAGACATTCCTCATACTCTTCGCGAGCGCGCGAATCGGCGACGACGGCCGAGCCGACATTGCAGACAAGCTTGTGATCGGGAAAAAGCGTCAGCGTTCGAATGGCGACGTTGAAGGAAATGTCGCCGTCGGGCGCGATCAAGCCGAGCGAGCCGCAATAGACCCCCCGGGCCGCGCATTCGAGGTCGCGGATGATCTCCATCGCCCGGATCTTGGGCGCCCCCGTCACCGAGCCGCAGGGGAAGAGGCCCGTGAAGAGATCCGCGAGCCTCACATCCGCGCGCAGCCGCGCCTCGATGCCGGACGTCATCTGATGCAGGGTCGGATAGGTCTGGACCGTGAAGAGATCCGTCACCTTCACCGAGCCGACCTCCGCCAGCCGCGACAGGTCATTGCGCAGCAGGTCGACGATCATCAGGTTTTCGGCGCGCGATTTCTCGTCTTCGACGAGATATTGCGCCCGCGCCATGTCCTCGGTCGGCAGGGCGCCGCGCTGCGCCGTGCCCTTCATGGGCCGGGCGCGGATGGCGCGGCCGTGGGCCTCGAAAAACACCTCCGGGGATAGCGAGACGACCGTCTCCTCGCCCAGCGCCACGACGCCGCCATAGGCGACCGGCTGGCGCTTGCGCAGGCCGCGATAGAGCGCCAGCGGGTCCCCCTCATGGCGCCCGTAAAGGGGGAAGGTCAGATTGATCTGGTAGACGTCGCCGGCAAAAATATAGTCCCGGCAGGTCTGGAAACGCTGGGCGTAGTCGGCCTCCGTCCAGGCCGGCGTCAACGCGATTCGGGGCGCGGGCGCCTCGGCCGGGGGCAGGGTCCAGGCGCGGGGCGCCCGGAAGGCGCCGAAGAGCAGCAGCGGCGTCGGCGAGCGCGGCGTCTGCTGTGCCCAGAATTTCGGCTCCAGCGCATAGCCCAGCTCATAGCTCGCGTAGCCCGCCAGCCAGAGCCCCTGCTTCGACGCCGCCTCCATGCGGGCGAAAGCGTCCTTCACCTCGGCCGGCTCTCGGGCGACGATGATCTCCTCGGGAGCCTCGAAAAGCTGAAGGCGCCCGGCCGCCCGCCCGTCCTCGAACAGGACATAGGGCCGCGCCGGCGCGTTGCTGAGCGTCGGGGCGATGGGACTGGCGGCGGCGTCTGGCATCTGGTCGGGGGCTCGTTTCACGAGGATGTTACAACAGTCGCCCTCACCTATGAAAGGCGGGCCGTTTACGCAATCTCGATTTCCGGTCCATGGCGCCACAGATTTTGATCTTGGGGGCGTCCGGGCTATGGAAGACCATGTCAACCGCCAAGCCATCCGCGCAACCCCTGCGCCTTCTGTTCATCGGCGACGTGCTGGGGCGCTCCGGCCGCGCGGCGGTTGCCCGTCACGTCCCGCGCCTGCGCGAAAAATGGGCGCTCGATTTCATCGTCTGCAATGGCGAGAACGCAGCGGGGGGCTTCGGCATCACCGAGGCCATCTGCGAGGAAATGATTCAGGCCGGGGTGGACTGCGTCACGCTCGGCAATCACGCCTTCGACCAGCGCGAGACGCTGGTGTTCATCGAGCGCCAGCCGCGCCTGCTGCGCCCGATCAACTACCCGCCGGGGACGCCGGGGCGCGGCGCGAATCTCTTCACCGCCGCGCGCGGCCAGCAGGTGCTCGTGGTCAATCCGATGGGCCGCGTCTTCATGGACGCGATCGACGATCCCTTCGCCGCGATCGAGCGGGAGCTCGGCGCCTGTCCGCTGGGCGTCGGCTGCGACGCCATTGTCGTGGACATGCACGCCGAGACCTCCAGCGAGAAGATGGCCATGGGCCATTTCGTCGACGGCCGGGCCTCGCTGGTCGTCGGCACGCATACGCATGTTCCGACCGCGGATGCGCAAATCCTGCCGGGCGGCACTGCCTATCTGACCGACGCCGGCATGACCGGCGACTATGACAGCGTGATCGGCATGGACAAGGAGGAGCCGCTGCGCCGCTTCATCCGCAAGACGCCCGGCGCCCGCTACGAGCCGGCCAATGGCGAGGCGACGCTCTGCGGCGTGGCGGTCGAAATCCGCGCCGACGGCCTTGCGGGAATGGTCTGTCCGGTGCGAATCGGCGGACGGCTGCGACAGGAATGGCCGCGCGAGTGGGAGCCCGCCGCCTGAACTCGACCCGTGAATCCGCGTTTCCGACGCCGCCCGGCCGCTATGCTTTGCGGCGTGGGTCGATTAAATAGCCAAGATGGACAGTCGGGCGCCGGAGCCGTTGAGATGAAGTGGGAAGAACTGCAGACCTCCGACAATATCGAGGATCGCCGTGGCGAGCCCGGCGGCGGGATGTTCGGCGGCCCGAGCGGGGGCGGCGGGGGCGGCATAGGGCTTGGCACGATCGTCGTTCTGGGCATCATCGGCTGGGCGCTTGGCATCAATCCCTCGCTGCTGATCGGCGGCGCCGACATGCTGAGCCGCATGGGCGGCGGCCGTCAGGTCGAGCAGGAGGAGCGGCCGCGCGACACCACCCGCCCCACCGACCAGATGGGACAGTTCGTCTCCAAGGTGCTCGGCTCCAACGAGCAGGTCTGGTCACAGGTCTTGCCGGAGCAAAAGGGCGTCGCTTTCCGCGCGCCGCGTCTCGTCCTGTTCGACGGCGTCACCAATTCGCGCTGCGGCGCGGCGCAGTCGGCCATGGGGCCCTTCTACTGTCCCGTCGACCAGAAGATTTATCTCGACACCTCCTTCTTCCGCGACATGAAGCAGCGTTTCGGCGGCGGCGGGGATTTCGCCTACGCCTATGTCATCTCGCATGAAATGGGGCATCACATCGAGAACCTGCTGGGCGTTCTGCCCAAGGTGCAGCGCGCCCAGGCGCGCGCCGGCAGCCGCGCCGAGGCCAACGCCCTGTCCGTGCGCGTCGAGCTGATGGCCGACTGCCTCGCCGGCGTCTGGGCCAACAATGGCAACGCCAGGTCGCGCTTCCTCGAGGAGGGCGACATCGAGCGGGCGGTGGCCTCGGCCCAGGCCATCGGCGACGACCGCCTCCAGCGGGCGCAGGGCGGCCGCGTCGTTCCGGACAGCTTCACCCACGGCTCTTCGGCCCAGCGCACCGAGTGGCTGCTGCGTGGCCTCAAGAGCGGCCGGATCGACGATTGCAATACGTTCAATCGGTGATCACTGGGGGCGGCTGACCCTCCTCCCGCCAGGCTGGGAGGGGGCCGCCGGCCCTAGAAGGTCCGCCGGGCGCGGCAGGTCAGCTCCGCGCAGCGCAGGCGTTTTGAGAGGCGCGCGAGATCCGCGCCGCCGCCCGCGCGGACGGCGGCCCTGGGCGCGATCACGCCAACCGCTTCAGAGAAATTGGGCGCCATTCGCGTGAGCAGCGAATGCGGCGCAAGGCGCAGCACCATCGCGCGGTCCTGCGCGCCATAGGCGAAGGCGTCGTTGATCTCGTCGACAAAGCCGCGCTCGACCGCCGCGCCGGCCGCGAGCAGGAAGACATGGTCGCGGCGCGCGATGGCGAGCGCCTGCGCGAGCCCCTCGGCGGCGGCCGCGCTCTCCACGAGGGCGCAGCCCGCCTCGTCGGCGATCCGGTCGAGGCCGGCGCCCGGCGCTCCGGCGAGCACGGCGTCGGCGACGAGACCTTGCACGCAGGAGTCGACGAGAGAGGCGAGGCTGCGCGCGACGGCGTCGCGACGCAGCGGCGCGGCGGGCGAGGAATAGGCGAGAAGGATGGCCGTCAGCATTTGACCGACACATAGCCCAAACGCGCGTGCGGCGGAATGTGGCGCCAAATAATTGAGCGTCGGCGTCAGGGAGCAGGCGCCGCGGCATTGCGCGGCGCGCCGGCATCGGTCACCATCCCCGGATCATGCCGATGAGTCCCTATCCGCTCGAACTTCTGACAACAGAACAGATGGCCCGCGCCGATCGCATGACGATCGAGAGCGGCGTGCCCAGCATGGATCTGATGGAAAGCGCGGCGGTCGCAATCGCCCGCGTCGCCAGTCGCATCCTTCAGCGCACGAGCGGGCGGCGCGTGCTGGTGCTCTGCGGACCCGGCAATAACGGCGGGGACGGCTATGTCGCGGCGCGCCTGCTGCGCGCCCAGCGCTACAAGGTGCGCGTCGCCTCCCTCGTGCCGCCGGATCAGTTGCGCGGCGACGCCGCGCGCGCGGCGGCGAGCTGGACGGGCACGCTTCTCCCCGCCGGCGACTGCGACTTTCATGGCGTCGATCTCGTCATCGACGCGCTGTTCGGCACCGGCCTGGCGCGCGACCTCGACCCCGCCGCCCAGGCGCTGGTCAACCGGCTCAATCAGTGGCGCCGGGAAACCAAGCAGAACGTCATCAGCGTCGACATTCCCAGCGGGGTCGACGGCACCACCGGCGCGATTCGCGGGGCGGCGGTGGAGGCCGACGAGACCGTCACCTTCTTCCGGGTGAAGACGGGGCACCTGCTCCTGCCGGGGCGTACGCGTTGCGGACAGCTGACCTGCGCCCATATCGGCATTCGCTCGACGACGCTCGAATCGATGGGGGTGAAGACCTTCGTCAACACGCCGGAGCTGTGGCAGGCGCAATTGCCGAGGCCGAAGGTCGAGGGCCACAAATATACGCGCGGCCATGCGCTGGTGGTTTCCGGGGGCGCCTCCTTCACGGGGGCGGCCCGCCTCTCGGCGGCGGCGGCGCTGCGCGCGGGCGCCGGTCTCGTGACGCTGGCGAGCCCCACCGACGCGCTGCCTGTCAACGCCAGCGCGCTCACCTCGGTGATGGTGCGGCCCGCCGACGGACCCGGAGGGCTCGCCAATGTTCTGGCCGACGAGCGCAAGAACGCCATCGCCATCGGCCCCGGTCTCGGCGTGAGCGAGGCGAGTTGCCAGCAGGTCGAGGCGGCGCTGAAGCCGCAGGCCTATCGCCGCGCCGCCGTGCTCGACGCCGACGCGCTGACGAGTTTCGAAAACGATCCGTTCCGCCTGTGGCGCGCGACCCGCGGCGCGCCCGGCCCGGTGGTCATGACCCCCCACGCCGGCGAGTTCGCGCGTCTCTTCGCCGAATGCGACGGCAATCACGCCAACCGCTCCAAGCTCGACAAGGCGCGCGACGCGGCGCGGGTGAGCGGCGCCGTGCTGCTCTACAAGGGGCCGGACACTGTCGTCGCCGCGCCGGACGGGCGCGCGTCGATCCAGTCCGGGGCGAGTCCCTGGCTCGCGACGGCGGGGTCGGGCGACGTGCTGACAGGGATTGTCGCCGGCCTTCTCGCGCAGCGGATGGACGGATTCCTCGCGGCGTCCTGCGCCGTCTGGATGCATGCGCGCGCCGCGGAGCTCTTTGGCCCCGGCCTGATCGCCGACGACATCATCGCCACACTCCCGCAGGTCTGGCGTGAACTCTGCGGCGCCGGCGCGTGAAGAACGGCAGTATTCCCGGCGCACTCGACGCCACGTCACAAAACAGTCGCGTCGCTGGCGTCAAAAAAGAAAGTCCCTGTGGCTCCATCGCTTTCGCATTGTACGCCTTGTGCAGGCTGTCACGCATGACTAGACTAAGCTCTATGTTTCGCCTCGGGCGGGACAGCGAAAGGGAAAACCTTCCGGACACGAGAACGCAACCAGCCAGCGGGCGTCGAATGCGGTCACACGAGAAGCTTCTGCTCGAAAACAAAGCCTGGGCCGAAGAGAAGAAGCAGCGGGAGCCGGATTATTTCGAGCGCCTCGCGCATGGCCAGCAGCCCGAATTCCTGTGGATCGGCTGCGCCGACAGCCGCGTGCCGGCGGATGTGATCGTGAACGCCGAGCCGGGCCTCATCTTCGCGCATCGCAACATCGCCAATCAGGTCATCGCCACCGACTTCAACTGTCTCAGCGTCGTGCAATATGCGGTCGAAGTTCTGAAGGTGAGGCACATCATCGTCTGCGGCCATTACAGTTGCGGCGGCGTGAGGGCCGCGCTGTCGCATCAGCAGTCGGATGTCACGCTGGTCAACAAATGGCTGACGCATGTGAAGGACGTCTACCGCCTGCACCGCGAGGAGCTCGATGCGATCAACGACATCGACGACAAGGCCAATCGCCTTGTCGAACTCAATGTGATCGAGCAGGTCAACAATCTCGCCTACACGTCCATGGTGCAGAGCGCCTGGCGCGAGGAGCAGCGTCCGCTGGTGCATGGCTGGGTCTATGCGCTCGACGACGGGCTTCTCAAGCAGCTCATCACGCTGGGGCCGGAGAGCAAGATCGATCCGATCTACCGTTGGGACGTCTAGAATCTTTCTGGCGCTCTTCGCCGCCGGCCTGCCTTCGGCGGGCAGCGCGCCAGGCCGAAGCTCAGTCAACAGGAGACGCCTGACGTGCTGCGCAAGCATCTCGATTATTACACGCGCTACCTCGACCATGACATTCCCGCGGGCGTCGTGGTCTTTCTGGTGGCCCTGCCGCTGTGCCTCGGCATCGCCGTCGCCTCGGGCGCCCCGCCGTTTTCCGGCGTCATCGCCGGCATTGTCGGCGGCCTTGTCGTTTCCGTGGTCAGCGGCTCGCAGCTCAGCGTTTCCGGCCCGGCGGCGGGTCTGACCGTGATCGTCGCGGCGTCGGCCGAGAAGCACGGTTTCGGGGGCATGCTGCTCGCCGTCGCGCTCTCCGGCCTCATTCAGCTCGGCATGGGCTACGCCCGCGCGGGCGTGATCGGCGCCTATTTCCCCTCCGCCGTCATCAAGGGGATGCTGGCCGCGATCGGCCTGATCCTGATCATGAAGCAGCTTCCGCATGCGGTGGGCTATGACGCGGACGCCGAGAGCGATCTGTCCTTTCTGGAAGACGACAACAATGCGACCTTTTCCTTCGTCTGGTCGTCGCTGAATTCGATCTCGCCCGGCGCGATGATCGTCGCGGCCGTCTCTCTCGCGATCCTGCTGTTGTGGGATACGTCGCGGATCAGGGAGCACAGACTCCTGTCGCTCGTGCCGGGACCGCTCGTCGCGGTGATTTTCGGCGTTCTGTTCAATCTGGCCGCGCAGGCCGTCGCGCCCTTCTTCGCGATCGCGCCGCAACACCTGGTCACGCTTCCGCAGATCTCCGGACCGCTCCAGTTCGCGGGCGAAATCCGCTTCCCGGATTTCAGGTTGCTGACGGATTACCATATCTTTGTGACGGCGGCGACGCTCGCGCTCGTCGGCAGTCTGGAGACGTTGTTGAGCCTCGAGGCGGTGGACAAGCTCGATCCGCTCAAGCGCACCGCGCCCACGGATCTGGAGCTCAAGGCGCAGGGCGTCGGCAATTTCATCAGCGGCATGATCGGCGGCCTGCCCATCACGGCGGTGATCGTGCGCAGCTCGGCCAATATCAACGCCGGGGCGCACACCAAGGTCGCCTGCATCGTGCACGGCCTGCTGCTGCTGCTCAGCGTCATGTTCCTGTCCGTGGTCCTCAACATGATCCCGCTCGCCTGCCTCGCGGCGGTGCTTCTGCTCACCGGCTACAAGCTCGCGAAGCCGAAGCTCGTGATCGAGCAGTTTGAAAAAGGGTTCGAGCAGTTCGCGCCCTTCGCGGTCACCGTCGCCGCCATTCTTCTGACCGACCTTCTCAAGGGCATGGCGATTGGCATGGCGGTGGGCCTGTTCTTCGTGCTGCGCGCCAATTACCACTCGGCCTTCACGCTCACCCGCGACGGCAAGAATTGCCTCCTGCGGCTGCAAAAGGATGTGTCCTTCCTCAACAAGGCGCCCTTGCGCAATATTCTCCAGGAGAT
The DNA here is from genome assembly GCF_051061225.1 of Methylocystis sp. Classification (GTDB taxonomy): domain Bacteria; phylum Pseudomonadota; class Alphaproteobacteria; order Rhizobiales; family Beijerinckiaceae; genus Methylocystis. Next base: position 58,839 of record NZ_JBPFEB010000031.1, on the reverse strand, counting down.
CGAGGAGGACAGTTTCGTGGTCATCGACGGCACGCGCGCGAACTTCATCGACCACGACATCATGGAAACGCTCGAAGATTTCATGAAAGCCGCGAGCGACAACAATATCCGGGTCGAGCTGAAGAATGTCCGCGGCCTGCAGGGCGCCCCCGCCATGGAGCCGGCTTGACGGCGAGCGCCGCGTCGCGCTGCCGGCCCCTGAGGTGGGGCTGACTTGCGCGACGCGCATGACAAGGCGCCCATGAGCGCGCTATGAAGACGCCATGACATTCAAACCCTTGCGCCTCGGCGTCAATGTCGATCACGTCGCCACCATCCGCAACGCGCGCGGCGGGCCGCGGCCTGATCCGGTGCGCGCCGCCCTGCTCGCCATCGAGGCGGGGGCCGACGGGATCACGGCCCATCTGCGCGAGGACCGCCGCCATATCACCGACGCCGACATGGCGCGCCTCAAGGCGTCGATTTCGAAGCCCTTGAATTTCGAAATGGCCGCCACTGGGCAAATGCTCGACATCGCGCTCGCCACGGCCCCCCACGCCGTCTGCCTCGTGCCGGAAAAACGCACCGAGCGCACGACCGAGGGCGGGCTCGACGTGGTCGGCGGCCATGAATATCTCGCGCCCTATGTCGACCAGCTGGCGCGCGGGGGCATTCGGGTGTCGCTGTTCATCGAGCCGTCGCGGGAGGCGATCGACGCCGCCGTCTCCATCAGAGCCCCGGTGGTGGAGCTCCACACCGGCGCCTGGTGCCATGCCGTGGAAGTGGGCGAGTCGGCGCTGGCGGAGCGGGAATTCGCGCGCGTGACCGAGGCGGCCGCCTATGCCGCCGGGCGCGGGCTCGAGGTCCATGCGGGCCACGGCCTCGACGATGACACGGCCCGCCGCATTTCCGCCCTGCCGGAGATCGTCGAGCTGAACATTGGCCACTTCCTGATCGGCGAAGCCGTCTTCGTCGGGCTCGCCGAGGCGATCCGGTCGATGCGCGAGGCCATGGACGCGGGGCGGGCGGCCGCCGGCGGGCGCTAACCGGATCAAACGGCGGGAGGGGGCGCCGCAGGTTCTCAACCCGGCGAGGGCGTGCTAAGCGAGTGGCCGGCGCGGCGCCTGTCGCCCGCATTGGCAAGGAGCAGTCGGCTTGAGCAGGAACGTCCCGGTGGCCCAGAAACAGGAAGAAGGCGGGATTCTGGAGACCATCAAGGTCATCATCCAGGCCCTGGCGATCGCGCTCGTCATCCGCACCCTGCTGTTTCAGCCTTTCAACATCCCCTCGGGGTCGATGATTCCGACGCTGCTGATCGGCGACTATGTCTTTGTTTCGAAATATTCCTACGGCTATTCGAATTATTCGATGCCGTTCGGACCGAATCTCTTCTCCGGCCGCCTGCTCGCCTCGCCGCCCAAGCGCGGCGACGTGGTCGTGTTCAAGCTCCCGCGCGACAATGAGACGGACTACATCAAGCGCGTGATCGGCCTGCCGGGCGACCGGATCCAGATGATCGAGGGCCGCCTCTACCTCAATGGCGTCGTCGTGCCGCGAGAGCCGATCGAAAAGGCCGTCACGGAGAACCGTGAGGGCCGTGAGGCGCCGGTCGCCACCTACAAGGAGACGCTGCCCGGCGACGGACAGCATCCGGGCGTCGAGCACACGATCATCGAGATCGAGGGCGACCACGGAATCAACGACAATACCGAGCTCTTCGTCGTGCCGCCGGACCACTACTTCATGATGGGCGACAACCGCGACAACTCCACGGATTCGCGCATCGCGCCGGAGCTCGGCGGTGTCGGCTACGTGCCGTTCATCAATCTGGTCGGCCGCGCGGAGATCATCTTCTTCTCGGTCAGGAAGGATGAATCGGCGCTTGCCTTCTGGCGCTGGCCCTGGTCCGTGCGCTGGAGCCGCCTGTTCAAGCCCGCGCACTGAGCGGGGGCGCGCCATGGCGCGGGGAAAGCCCGATCTGGCGGCGCTGGAGACGCGCGTCGGGCATGATTTCAAGGACAAGGATCTCCTGCGCTGGGCGCTGACCCATGTCAGCGCCGCATCGCAGCGGCCGGATTCCTATGAACGGCTCGAATTCCTCGGCGACCGCGTCCTCGGCCTCGCGGTCGCCCATATGATCTACGGGAGCTTCCCCGGAGATAGCGAAGGCGAACTGTCCCGCCGTCTCGCGGCGCTGGTGCGCAAGGAAACCTGCGCGGAAGTGGCTGAACTCTGGGGCGTCGGCCCCTATATCCGGCTCGGCGAGGGCGAAGCGCAGACCGGCGGCCGCAAGAAGCGCGCGATCCTCGGCGACATCTGCGAGGCGATCATCGGCGCGGTGTTCCTCGACGGCGGGGCGGACGCGGCCGAGGGCGTGGTGCGCGCCGCTTTCGGCCCTAAAATGCACGAGGCGGGACGCAATCTGCGCGACGCCAAGACGGCCTTGCAGGAATGGGCGCAGGCCCGGCGGCTGGCCACGCCGCGTTACCGTCTGGTGGCGCGCAGCGGGCCTGACCACGCGCCCTCCTTCGAGCTGGCCGTGGAGGTCGATGGTTTCCCGGCGGCGACCGGGGCCGGAACCTCGAAGCGCGCCGCCGAGCAGGCGGCCGCCGCGGCCTTCATGGCGCGCGAGGGAGTGGAATAGGTCGGCGCCAGGGGCGTCGGTATGATGGCGCGGGTTTTCGCGGAGCAGGAGACGCGGTGAGCGAAGAGACACACACGGAACAGACGCGCTGCGGCTTCGCCGCGCTCGTCGGCGCGCCCAACGCCGGCAAATCGACGCTGCTCAACCAACTCGTCGGCGCCAAGGTTTCCATCGTCTCCCGCAAGGCGCAGACGACCCGCGCCCTCGTGCGCGGCATCGCCCTCGACGGTCCCGCGCAGATCGTGCTGGTCGACACCCCCGGCATTTTCAAGCCCAAGCGCAAGCTCGACCGGGCCATGGTGGCGAGCGCGCTCTCCGGCGCGTCCGACGCCGACGTCGTCGCGCTGCTCGTCGACGCCCGCAAGGGACTCGATGAGGAGGTCGAGGCGATTCTTGACCAGCTCAAGACCGTGAAGGCGCCCAAGCTGCTCGTCCTCAACAAGATCGACATCATCGCCCGGGAGAAGCTGCTGGCGCTGGCCGCGAAGCTCAACGAGCGGCAGCCGTTCGAGGAGACCTTCATGGTCTCCGCGCTCACCGGCGACGGCGTCGGCGACCTGCGTCACGCGCTCGGCCGGCGCATGAAGCCGTCGCCCTGGCTCTATCCCGAGGACCAGCTCTCGGACGCGCCCTTGCGCCTGCTCGCCGCCGAGATCACCCGCGAGCAGATCTACGAGCGGCTGCACGACGAACTGCCCTATCAGTCCACGGTCGAAACCGACTCCTGGACGCATCAAAAGGATGGCTCCGCGCGCATCGAACAGACGATCTACGTCGCCCGCGAGGGGCAGAAGCGGATCGTCATCGGCGAGGGCGGGCGCACGATCAAGGCGATCGGCCAGGCGGCGCGGCGCGAAATCGCGGAAGCCGCGGAACAGCCCGTGCATCTGTTCCTGTTTGTGAAGGTGCGCGAAAACTGGGCCGAGGACCCCGAGCGCTACCGCGAGATGCGGCTGGATTTTCCCAAGGAATAGGCTCGATGTCGAAGAAGAAACTGACGGTCTATCGCTGTCTCACCGGCCCGGACGACGCGGCCTTCTGCCATCGCGTGACGGAGGCGCTGAGCAAGGGCTGGCGGCTCCATGGCGGACCGACGCTGACCTTCGACACGGCCCAGAACCGCGTGATCTGCGGGCAGGCGATCATCAAGGACGTCGAGGGGCTGGAATACAGCCCGGACATGAAGCTCTCGGAACAATAGGGGCGGCGCATCATTCTCGCTTTCGCCGGCGGACGGGAACCGGGAGAGCCTCGCGAGACGGTCCATGGAGTGGCAGGACGAAGGACTCGTTGTCGGCGCGCGAAAATATGGCGAGGCCGCCGTCATTCTCGAACTCATGACGCGCGCCCATGGCCGGCATCTCGGCGTCGTGCGCGGAGGGCGGTCGAGAGCCCTGCGGCCGGTGTTGCAACCTGGCAATCTCGTCGCCGCGACATGGCGCGCGCGGCTCGAGGATCACATGGGCGCCTTCGCCGTCGAGCCTCTGGCCAATCGGGCGGCGCGCTATCTCGATCGCGGGGCGGCGCTGCATGGCGTGGCCCTGCTCGCCGCGCTGCTGCGTCTTCTGCCGGAACGCGATCCGCAGGACGCGCTGTTCGAAATGGCCAATGACATCGCCGCCCGTCTGGACAGGGCCGACGCTGCGGCGCCGCTGATGGCGCGCTTCGAGCTCGCCCTGCTGGCGGCGCTCGGTTTTGGGCTCGATCTCGCCTGCTGCGCCCTGACCGGAGGGCGCGACGATCTGGCCTTCGTGTCGCCGAAGTCGGGCCGCGCCGTCAGCCGCGCGGCGGGCGCGCCCTGGGACGGCCGGCTGCTGCCGTATCCGCGCTTTTTGCAAGACGACGCCGATTCGGCGCCGACGTCGGAGATTATCGACGCCTTCAGGCTGACCGGGCATTTTCTCGTGCGGGACGTTCTCGGACCTCGCGGCGGGGCCATGCCGGCGTCGCGCGCGCTTTATCTTGATGCCTTGCGCGAGCGCTTTCCGCCGAAGTTGTAACCCAGTCTGGTTAAGACAAACGTTTCAAATTCTTTGCTGCGCGTCATGCTGATCGCAAGAAGTTCGAGAAAGGACGCCGTTGCGCCGATCAGTGTAATATTCATGACAGCCTGTCACGCGGATCGCGCTTACTTTGCTACCGCCGCCCAACAGGGCCCAAAGCGGGAAGCTGATCCGACATGAGAATCAACAACACCAGAGCGGGCACGGTTCAGAGCAACGTCCCTGACACCCGGAACAGCGGCGGACAGACGGTCGGCAAGCATCCCGCCACCGGGGGGACGGTCGCCTGGGACAGGACGGCGCAGGGCGCCGGCAATCGCAAGAACGATTTCCTGAGCTCCAATCAGACAGCCCAAAAAGCGGAACTTCACGCCCGGTTGGGCGCGAGGGAAAATAATGGCGCCCTTTCCGTGCGTCATGTCGCGCAGAAGAGCCCCGACTGGGCGCCCCGCGCGCGCAATTCCTCGGCCAATGCGAAGCGGTCCGCGTCGCCAACGGATCGACGCAACGCCGGTGTGCTCGCCGGGACTGAGCAAAAATTTCAGCTCGGCGGCGTCCACATCCATATGAAGGCTTCGTTCGCGGGCCACGAGACCGATCTCTATGAGCGGATGCGCGGCCAGCTCGCACCGACGAAGCAGAACAGCAAGAACACGCGCGAATCCGTCGCTAACGATCTCGCGAGCGAGCTTTGGGAAAAGCGCGGCGCCTCCACGCATCGTACCGGCGGCGAGGAGGGGAAGGCGCAGTTCATCGCGGCGGCGACGAAGGATCTGCTCGCGCTTTATGACGCGCGCAAGATGGAGCGTTACAAGGAAGATGGCGCCACGATACTACGGGAGCCTCGCAAGGTGGGCGACATGCCGTCGGATGGCAAGCCGAAAGGCATCCTGCGCGCCCCCGACGCGAAACGCCAGACGGACAAGGCCGTCCGTTTCGAAGGCGAGAGCGACGAAGCTTCGAAGGCTCGCGCGGCGCGGCCGCGCGGCGATACAAAACAGGAGGCGTTCGACGTCCATGACGCGCGCAGGGCCTATCGGCAGTATGTCGCCGACCTCGCCTCGGGCACGGCGACCGGGCTCGACGAACTCTACCCTCGCAATATGGTGGAAAAGCTCGCCGAGCTGAACAGCATACTGCCGGAGGGAATGGCTCCGATCGCGCTGCCGCCGATCAATCTTCAGCCCACCACCCGCGACAATCTCAAAGCAACCATCAAGGCCGAACTGGTCCGTTTCGATGCGACCAATTATGAGCGCGGCGCCTTGCCCGGGGCCGACGGGCTCAAGAAACGAGTCCGGCAGGAGGCAGCGGTATTCACGAAAGGAGGCGGGTTCTTCAAGACCCTCACCAACATCTCCAGAATAGTTGATCTGACGGATACCCAGAAAGCCGTCGTCTTCTGGCGCGCGGTGAATGAAATGCCCGCCCAACTCGCGCAGGCGATGGAGGACGTCGAAGAGAAGCTCGAAGCCAAGTCCGGCGGGCTGTCCCCGTCCAAGGACGTCGCCGATGAAGGCGTCGCTTTCGCGAGGCCGAAAGACAATCCGCTGACTGCGGCGCTCACGGCGGCAAGACGGGCCTTCGAAGAGAAATGGATGGAGGAAAACATCAATTACGTCAAAGCGAATCACAAGTAAGTAAACACTCGCGCATCCGGCGCCCACTGTGGCGTCGGTCACGATCGGCGTCGCCCGAGGCTCTGCCGCTCATAGGGTCTGACCGGCTCGGGATCGTGCAGCCGGCTGAGGCCAAGCTTACGCGATGAGTTCACCCACAGGAATGTGGAAACTTCTGCGCCACCGCAGGTTATGAGCCTCTTTGAGAAGAAAGCGCTCTAGCTAGCTATGCTGTGACGACTCAGCGCAGCTCGTCGCAGACGACGCGGGCTTCGCGATTCGTCACGCCATAACCCTCGTCGGTGTCGACGAGGATCTCGCGGCAGAGCGCCTGCATGGCGTTGTCGTCCCGGGCCTGGCCGGCGCGGTCGTGCGTCAGGGCGGGCGAATCATTGTTCGCGACCCTTTTTCCTTCCAGCGCCAGAGACGCGCCGGCGGTCAGCGCCAGGCTGAGAGCAGCCGCAAGTCGTACGAGTGATGCCATATCCGAAGCCGCGGAAAAGGAGGAGGGACGCTGTACTCGCCGGAGCAGAAACGGCGCTGTAACCTGTCCTTTTTTAGGGAGCGGCGAGAATCGCCGCAAGCGCGAAATCCGCTCTTCCAGAGAAAAAAACCGACAAGCCGCTGGAATCTATCCGTATTGTGAATCCCGCGAGGGGCGCGCTTGCGCCGCTGGCGGCATGCCCATAGGAAACGCAGGCGAACAAACAGGAAATGACAGATGGCGCAGAAGGGCGGTTCGGCGGGAAAGGGCAGGGACGGCGGCGGCGAGAGCGTCGTGACGCCCGTCGATCTGCGGGAGGCGCTCGAGGAACGCTATCTGCGCTACGCGCTCTCGACGATCACCGACCGCGCCCTGCCGGACGCGCGCGACGGCCTGAAGCCGGTCCACCGCCGCATCCTCTACGGCATGCATGTGCTGCGGCTCGACCCCGGCGCGCCGTTCAAGAAATGCGCCAAGATCGTCGGCGACGTCATGGGCTCCTACCACCCCCACGGCGACCAGGCGATCTATGACGCGCTGGTGCGGCTGGCGCAGGATTTCTCCTCCCGCTACCCGCTGGTCGACGGGCAGGGCAACTTCGGAAACATCGACGGCGATTCGGCCGCCGCCTATCGCTACACCGAGGCGCGCATGACCGCCGTGGCGCGGTCGCTGCTCGAGGGCATCGACGAGGACGCCATCGACTTCAAGCCTAATTATTCCGGCGAGGAGAAGGAGCCGATCGTCCTTCCCTCCGCGCTGCCCAATATGCTGGCCAATGGCGCGCAGGGCATCGCGGTGGGCATGGCCACCTCCATCCCGCCGCACAATCTCTCCGAACTCTGCGACGCCGCGCTCTATCTGATCTCCCATCGCGGCGCGACGAGCGAGCAATTGCTCACTTTCGTGCAGGGGCCCGATTTTCCCACGGGCGGCGTCATCGTGGACCGCCGCGAGGACATCATCGAAGCCTATCGCACCGGGCGCGGCTCCTTCCGCGTGCGCGCGCGCTGGATGAAGGAGGAGCTACCGCGCGGCGGATGGGTCGCGGTGGTCACCGAAATTCCCTATGGCGTGCAGAAGTCGCGGCTGATCGAGAAGCTCGCCGAGCTGATCTCCGAGCGCAAGCTGACGCTCGTCGCCGACGTGCGCGACGAATCAGCTGAGGACGTGCGCATCGTTTTCGAGCCGCGAACCCGCGCCATCGACCCGGCGCTGATGATGGAGACGCTCTTCAAGCTCTCCGAACTCGAATCGCGCTTCGGCCTCAACATGAATGTGCTGGTCGACGGCGTGACGCCGCGCGTCGTCTCGCTGGACGATGCGCTGCGGCAATGGCTCGACCATCGCCGCGCCGTCCTCCAGCGCCGCTCCAACCACCGCCTTGCCGCGATCCTGCGCCGCATGGAGCAAGTGGAAGGCATGATCATTGTCTTCCTCAATCTCGATGAGGTGATTCGCATCATCCGCGAGGAGGACGACGCCAAGGGCGAGCTGAAGCGGGCCTTCAAACTCACGGACCTTCAGGTCGACTACATCCTCGACACGCGGCTGCGCTCGTTGCGCAAGCTGGAGGAGATGGAGCTGCGCCGCGAGCGGGAGGAGCTCGGCAAGGAGCGCGCCGATCTGGAGGCGCTTCTCGCCGACGAAAGCAAGCAGTGGAAGGTGATCGCCGCGCAGGTGCGCGATCTCAAGAAGCTTTACGGTCCGACGACGCCGGTCGGCAAGCGCCGCACCACTTTTGAAGATGCGCCGGCCAATGTCGATTTCGATCTCGCCGAGGCCATGATCGAGCGTGAGCCGATCACGGTCGTCGTTTCGAAAAAAGGCTGGATTCGCGCCCTCAAGGGCCATGTGCAGGACCTGTCGTCGCTGCAATTCAAGAGCGACGACGAACTCGACACATCCTTCTTCGCGCAGACGACCTCGAAGATTCTCGTCCTCGCGACCAATGGCAAGGCCTATACGCTCGACGCCTCCAAGCTGCCGGGCGGGCGCGGCCATGGCGAGCCGATCCGCCTCTTCGCCGACATCGACGAAGGCGCCGATCCGGCGCGCGTCATGCCCCATACGGCCGGCGCGTCGCTGCTCCTCATCGCGGACGATGGGCGCGGGTTCGTCGTGGCGCAGGACGATCTGTTGTCATCCACGAAGAAGGGCCGCGCCGCCTTGTCGGTGGACCCGCCGGCGAGATTGAAAGTCGTGACCGAAGCGGCGGGCGACCATGTCGCGATCATCGGCGAGAACCGGAAGCTGCTGGTGTTTGCGCTCGAGGAGGCGCCCCGCATGGCGCGCGGCAAGGGCGTGCGCATGCAGCGCTACAAGGACGGCGGCGTCTCGGACGCGAAAGTGTTCGCGCTGGCGGACGGGCTCACATGGACGGATTCGGCCGGGCGCGTGTTCACTGTGGCGGCGGCGGAGCTGACCGAATGGATGGGCCACCGCGCCGAAGCCGGCCGGCTGCCGCCGAGGGGCTTTCCGAAGAACAACAGGTTCGGGTAGGGGCTTCCGCCGGTCCTGCACGTCGCGGGGCGGGGCGGCGCCTCGCTGTCGCGAACATGACGCCGCCTGCGTTGCTTACGACGGCTTGGCGAAATTCGGGATCTTGAACCCCAGCTTGCCCTGCCGCCACAGCGTGAACGCCACGCCGCCCGCGGCGGCCGCGAACACGCCGAAGCCGATGTAGAGATAAAACTCTTCCTCGGTCATCAGCCCCACCGAGAACGGATGGCGGCCCTCGAAGCTTTTGCCGCCGTCGTCGCTCGTCAGCTTCACATAGAGAACGTAAGTGCCGGCCTGCCTGAAATCCTGATCGAAATTGACCATGCCGTTGCGGAATTTCTGCACGGGCAGCCGACTGACCGAATCGGCCTCCGGGTCGGCGGCGCCGCTTTCATCCTTCGCGCGCAACACGCGGACGTCCCAGTTCATGTCGCGCAGCTCATTGTCGGCGGCGTCGAGCACGATGACGGACGGGCCGGTGTCCGGAAGCGCCCCGCATTCGCGGTCGACGCTCTTCTTGGGCTGCATGGCGACGAATTTCATCGACTTCGCCCCGACGGCGATGGGGCAGTCGGGATCGTAATAATGCCAGCCGGCGGCGCGCGCGTCGCGGGGCGACAGGCCCGCGGCCAGAATGAGGGATAACGCCGCGCCGAGCATAAGTTTCTTCACTGTTAAAGCCCCGTCCTCACCTGTGACGCCGCATCCAATACAGCCAGCATCTGGTCCATGGCCAGCGCCGGTTCGGCACATTTCGAGTCGCCGACGATCCGGGCCGGAACGCCGGCCACCGTCTTGTTCGGCGGCACCGATTCGAGCACCACGGAGCCCGCCGCGATCATGGCGCAGCGGCCGATCTCGATATTGCCGAGAACCTTGGCGCCGGCCCCGATCAGCACGCCCCTGCGCACCTTGGGGTGCCGGTCGCCGCGCGCCTTGCCCGTGCCGCCTAGCGTCACGCCATGCAGCATCGACACATCGTCCTCGATGACGCTCGTGGCCCCGATCACGACGCCGGTGGCGTGGTCGATGAAGACGCCCTTGCCGATCCGCGCGGCCGGGTGAATGTCGGTCTGGAAAATCTGCGAGGACAGGCTTTGCAGGGTGAGGGCGAAGTCGCTGCGCCCGTTCATCCACAGCCAGTTGGCCAGACGATAGGTCTGCAGGGCGTGGAAGCCCTTGAAATAGAGCGCCGGCTCCAGAAGGCGGGTGCAGGCCGGATCGCGCTCGACCACGGCGAGAAGGTCGGCCCGGAACGCTTCCAGGATCGCCGGCTCGCGGTCGAGGCAGCTCTCGTAAGCCTGGCGGATGGCCGCATAGGCCGCCTCCGGGCGGTCGAGACGCTGGGCGACGCGGTGGATGATCACGCCGGCAAGCGAGCCCTGGGCGAGGATGGCGGGATGGATGAGCCCGCCGAGCTCGGGCTCACGGCGCAGCACATCCTCGGCCTCCAGCCGCAGCCGGGCCAGAAGCGGGTCGAAATCAATGACGGACGCGGCGGTTCCGCGCGGGTCGGCGGCCATGAGCGCTCCTCCTGACCCGGCTATATAGCCGTTTCGTCCCGCCCGCGCATCACGGGCGCGTCGCCAGAAATTCCAGCACGGCCTGCTTGTAGATCCGGTCGCCGACGGCCCTGTTGTGGTCGCGCCCCGGAATGTCCACCAGGCGGACGTCGCGGAACAGGGGCTCGAGCGGGGACGGGTCGCCCGCGACGTCGTCCCGCGTGCCGACGCAGATCAGCACGGGGCACTCGATCCCGGCGAGAAGAGCGGGGTCGATGGCCTTCCGCGCGCCCCGCACGCAGGCGGCGAGGGCGCGCAGGTCGCTGCGCGTCGATTCGGCGAAGCCACGGAAAATCTTGAGCATCGAATTCTCGATGTCCTCGATCCGCTCTGCCTCCATGGCCTCGGCGAGGCCGCCAGGGAGACCCGCGTCCTGAATCAGATAGCGGCCGATTCCGCCCAGAATGAGCGATCGCACCCGGTCCGGTCGGGCGAGCGTGAGCACGGTCCCGATTCGGGCGCCGAGTGAATAGCCCATGACGTCCGCCCGGGCGATGGAGAGGTGATCGAGGAGATTCGCCACGTCCTGCGCCATGAAATCCAGCGCATATTGTGCCGGATCATAGAGTTTCTGCGACCGGCCATGGCCACGGTTGTCGAAGGCGATGACGCGGCGGCCGTCCTCGGTCAGGGTCTTGACCCATTGGGTGAACATCCAGTTCACGGCGTGGGTCGAGGCAAATCCGTGAATGAGCACAATCGGTTCGCGCCGATCGTCGGTGAGGGGCTCGAAATCCGAATAGGCAATCTCCACGCCGTTAGAGACGAAAGTTTCCATCGCAAATCCTGTCTGATGCAGTTTTCTAATTAAATCCTCGCGTAGGGGCTGCAAGGCGCGAGCGGGCAAAAATAACGCGCTTGCCATTCGGCCCGCTTGCCGCTAAACGAAGCCCAGTCGCGACGCGGCGGCCCCCTTAGCGCGGGCCCAGGCGCTCGCGGCAGGCGCCCGTAGCTCAGCTGGATAGAGCACCAGACTACGAATCTGGGGGTCAGAGGTTCGAATCCTTTCGGGCGCGCCATTTCCAGACAGACCGGCGACACTGACTGCGTGAGGCCCCCTGTAGCCCAGGGCGCGCCGCTCCGCCTCAGCCTTTCTCCCCCTTGGCCCTGCGCGTTCGAAGCGCCGGCGTCGGCCGCCGTGCGGCGCCGGCGTTCAAGGCTCAGGCCCATCCGCGTGGCGCAAATGGCGCGACGACCTGCGCATCTGTGCGGCGATCCGCTTCCGGGAGCCGCCGGTTTCTTCATGTTTCAAATTATTACTGAAAAGCATAAGTTGTTCCAAGTAAAAATCGGAAAAACCACTTCTTTTGACGTCCGCTCCATTCACAAAGACTTCTCCCGAGGCATAATGTGTTGCGTTGCGGTGACAAGAGTTAAGGGGAGTTTTTGGGGTGAACGGATATGTCGCGCGAAAAGCCGTCCGGCTTTTCGCATTTCTCGTCCTTCTGGTGATCGGCTATGCGCCGGCCGCCAGCGCAATCCAGTGTCCCTCGCCGGATTGCTACAAGAAAGTTCACATTTACAATAACACCAATGGACCGGTCTGGGTTGTCATCCAGGCTGGCGCGCAAGATCCCGATCCATGGCTCCAGGCGCTGTTCGCGGACGCCTCGAAGCCCTACAAGGAGACGCATCTGTCGCGCGTCTATGTCAATCCGCAGACGGGCGTCCCGGCGGGCGGTTCGGTGACGGTGACCGTGCCGTGGTATTCGAAGCTGCTGAACGATACGGATGAATATGCGGACTGGTGGAATGGCGGCCGTATTTATGTGTTCGACACCAAGGCCGCCATCGACAAGGCGCGCAGCCAGGACAAGGGGACACTGAAGACGGCGGCCGACACTCTGCCCTTCTCATGCGACGGCTGCACCGCCTCGGTGAACGACATCTCATGGGACACGGCGGAATTTCTGGGCATTCCGTTCCAATTGCTGGAACACACCTTCGCCAATGTCAAAACATCGGTGTCGCCGCCGACGATCATCGACCTGAAAGTCGGTTATAATATCTCCTATCTCGACCAGGTGTACCTGCCGGTTGCTCTGGCTCCCTGTCTGAAAGAGCCCTGCCGCACGGACGGCAGCGACAAGAGCGCCGTCGGTTACCTCGGAACAACCCAGTCTTTCACGGAATTCCGCACGAAGCTCAACGCGTTCTCGTTTCTCACGCAGTGGCCGCGCTTCAACGAGCCTCTGGATAGCGCGCAGCGTCCGAGACTCCCCGGCGCCTACAAGCTGATCACGGACGCTCTGGCGCATGCGACCACCAATGCGGCGAGCAAGTTCACGCCGAATTCCTGGGAGTCGAGAGCGCTCACCGATCTGGTTTCCCAGTGGAAGACCTGCACCACCACCACCGGCGCCTCTTGTCCGGACGCGGGCTTCTACAAGGATGTGAACCAGTTCTTCCGGGACAATTACCAGAAATACAGCCAGCTCACCGGCTGCGATAAGGGCTACCCCTCTCCGGCGACTCTGGATGGCGACGTCGGCCAGTTGTATCTGATGCAATATGTTTACGGCTGGGTCCCGTTCAACGCCTATTGCACCAACAAATACGGGCCGGGGGTCAACGCGCTCAACCCCTACGCGCCCAAACCCTGGCCGCCGTTCTCCAAGGCCATCAACGAATACATTCAGTTGCAGTACAACTACAATGCTCACCCCTTGCAGCAGATGCTCCAGTTCAATCCCTTCACGCAGCTCGTGCACGGATCGTCCTATCTCAACGCGAACTCCTACGCGTTTTCGATTGACGACGCCGCGGGCTTCCAGAGCAATTCTGGCGAGGGCCTCGTGATCGCGGTTGGCGGGCCGAGGGGACTTCCCAATAACCTGCCGGTTCCCAAGCCTGCGGATTTCAACACCGACTTCGAGGTCAATCTCAGCGACACGAAGGCTCAAAATCGTCCCGAATGGGTCCGATATGGCGTCTGCAAGAACCAGGCGGATATCGACTTCCCGCCCTTCCCGCCGGGAGAGACGAACTATAGCCGGACGATCGTCGTTCCGATCGCCACCAAGGGCGTGCCCTGCACCGTGACGATCCAGGACAAGGCCGGGCAGATATACCAGATTCAGGTGAAGAAGAAGGTGCCGTGGGCCGCCTGGGCGAGCAACTCCGGATTCGACAGCAATGTAATGTCCTGTCCTGTGAACGGAACCCGCTCCTGGTGTCAGAACATCAACGAGTTGTCGCACCCGGATGAGCCTCGCTTCGCGCTGATCACCCCGCCATCCTGCGCGAATCCGAACTGCAATCCGTTCTGATGAAAAAGCGCGGCGGCTCCGTTGCCGGAGCCGCCGCGCCAAAGGTCGTTGATGCGGCCGTTTGTTGCGAGCCTTCGCCCGCGCCGCTCAGCCGAATTTGAAAAGAACCCCGAAGCCGCCGCGCGGATAATTCCAGGTAATGTCGCCGGAGGCTTCGCACAGAACGCGGCAGGTGCCGCATTCCAGACAGCCGTCCGGGGTGATCTCGACCTGACCGGAGCTCGTCTCCGCATAGCAGCCCGCAGGGCAGATGCGGGTCAGGGCGAGCAGGTTATCGGAAGGCTTTTCATGTGGCCGAATGGCGATATGCGGCTTGCCGGCGTCCACGATATAGCGATTTTGGTAGAGTTTCTCTTCGACTCGGATTGCCAGGGACATTGGAGTTCTCCTGTCGTTTCGTCCTTTTGCCGCTGACGCAAGAACAGCGCCAATTCATCGCCAGGCGCGCGCCAGCTTCCAGGCGTCGCCGAACAGGCCAGTCCATCTGCGCTCCTTGACGAAGGCGGCGATCGTGGCCTTCTCCTTGTCGAGCTTGGGCGTGCCGTCGACGCGCAGGAAGTTCTCCATCGCTTTCGACACGAGCTGCGGATAGGCCAGGAAGTAGTTTTGTGAATTGGCGTGCAGCAGCGCTGGCATGTCCTTGTATTTCTTAAGGTCCTTCATCACGAAGCTGTCGTCCAGATATTGCTTGTAGAGGGCGAGGTTCTGCTTCGTCATGGGGTCGCGGCGCGACTTGATCTGGAAAATCGCCTCGCCCGCCAGGCGTCCCGAGGTCAGCGCGAGATTCGAGCCTTCGCGATGTATGGCGTTGTTGAGCTGCGCGGCGTCGCCGCACACCACCCAGCCATCGCCGAAAAGTTCCGGGATTGTCCTGAATCCGCCCTCCGGGATGAGATGGGCGGCATATTCCTTCACCTCCGAGCCTTCGAGCAACGGCTTGATGGACGGATGGTTCTTGAATGTCTCAAGCAGCCCGTAGGGCGTGTCATTGTTGGCCGCAAAGTCGGAAACCAGACAACCCATGCCGACCGAGACGCTTTCCTTGTTGGTGTAGACAAAGCCCATGCCGGTCATGCCCTTGGAGATGACCCCGGCGGCTTCTACGACGACGCCTTCATCGCCATGAAGATTGAAGCGCGCTTCGATCGTCTCACGCGGCAGGAAATGCATCTCCTTGACCGCCAGCGCGACATGCTCGGGCTTCGGAGTCGCGCGAAGTCCGGCGCGTGAGCCCAGAAGCCCATTGACGCCCTCGCAGAGCACCACGACGTCGGCGAAGATCGTTCCGCCGCGCCGATCCGTGCGCACGCCGATGACCTTGCCATAGGCGTCGCTGACCAATTCGGTCACGGTCGTCTCGCAGATCACGATGGCGCCCTGCGCCTGCACCTCTTTCGAGAACCAGCGGTCGAACTGGGAGCGGATGATCGTGTAGCGGTTCGGCTTCTCTTCGTTGAAGTCGTCGTTTCGATATTGCAGGCCGGTGTGGGACCGCTCGCCCATCATCCAGAAACGTTGCTCGACGAGATGCCGTTCGAGCGGCGCCTCCTCTCGGAAGTTCGGGACGATCTTCTCCACCATGTCTGCGTAGAGGATCGCGCCCTGAACGTTCTTCGAGCCGGGATATTCGCCGCGCTCGAGTTGCAACACCTTGAGCCCGCGAGACGCCATGGTGTGCGCTGCGGCGTTCCCGGCCATTCCGGCGCCGATCACGATCGCATCAAATCTTTCTTCGATCATGGCAGTCTCCATTCCGTTTCCGCCGGCGCCGCGCCAGACTCTGGTTTTGTGTGATTAACCCGCAAGCCGGTCACGCTGATGGGGCGACAATCTCTGTCGGAACGCTTCCGTCAGCGCCGGGAGCAATCGGATGGCGTCGGTGACAATGCCGACATGGGCAAAGTCGAAGATCGGCGCGTTCCTGTCGGTGTTGATCGCGACGATGCAATCGGACCCCTCGACGCCAACGCGATGCTGAATGGCCCCCGAAATGCCGGCGGCGATATAGAGCTTCGGCCGGATCGTCTTTCCGGTCTGGCCGATCTGACGATCCGACGTCACCCAGCCCTTTTGCACCAGCGGCCGCGAGCACCCGAATTCCGCGCCAAGAACGGAGGCGAGACTGCGGACGAGCTGGAAATTCTCAGCGCTCTGAAGGCCCATGCCGCCGGCCACGACAACGTCGGCGAAGGCGAGATTGCTCTTGTTGGAGTCGCGGTCAGGAATGAATCGCAGAAGCTTGGTGATGATTTCGTCTTCGGAGAGATCGGGCGTGAAGGGGACGATGCGTCCGACGCGATCGGCCTTGCGCTCCGGCATCGACATGACGCGCGGCCGGATCGTCGCCATCTGCGGCCGATAGTTCAGCGTGTAGATCGTGCAGAGCAGGGACCCGCCGAATGTCGGCCGCGTCGCCGCGAGCGAGCCGTCGGCGTCCACCGCGAGCTCGGTGCAATCGGCGGTCAGTCCGGTCAGCAGCGTCGTCGCCACCGAGCCCGCGAGGTCACGGCCGAGAGTGGTCGCGCCGAGCAGGAGGATTTCCGGCTTGTGCGTGTTGACGAGCTGCGTCATCGCCCGGGCGTAGGACTCGTTGCGATAGTCCGTCAGAACAGGATGCTCGACCAGATAACAAAGGTCGGCGCCGTAGCGAAACGACTCTGCGGCGGCTTCGCTGGCGGCGGCGCCTGGCCCGCCGAGCACCACGCTCGCCAGCTCCACTCCGAGTTTGTCCGCGAGCTTGCGGCCCTCGCCGAGAAGCTCCCAGGAGACGGGATGAACCTCGCCGCGTTCAAGCTCGACGAACACCCAGACATGCTTGTAATCGCGGAAATGTTCCGGCAATTCCTTCTTCGCGGCGGCGCGTGTGGCGGGCGGCGGGGTTGCAGACATTGTCGGCTCCTTTAGAGCGCCTTTCCGGCGTCGAGCGCTGTCGACACGGGAAGGCGCGACGAACGGTTAGAGTCCCGAAGCAAGCTTGGTCATGTCGGCTTCAAGCGACGGGTGACGCGCGAAGATGGCGGTGATGAGCGCGTCAGCCGAATCCGCCGCGGTCTTTTCAGGCTCGACAAACGCCGCCTTTTCCGAGCGAGGCGCCGGCGCGAAGACTTTCTTGACGATGGTCGGAGACCCCTTGAGGCCGCATTTGGCAAGATCTTCGATCTCGGCGTCCTTCGCGCTCCAGGTGATGATCTCCGCTCGTGCGGCGCGCAGCGAATCCTCGAAGGCGCCGCGACGAACCTCGTTCGAGCCTTCAATCATGGTGATGAGGCAGGGCATGGCTGTCTTGAGCACCTGCACGCCGCCTTCCGCGCGGCGCTCCACCACGACCTCGCCCTTTTCAGGGTCGCATTCCACCAGCTTGGAGACATAAGTGAGCTGAAGCAGCCCGAGCCGCTTGGCGATGCCGGGTCCAACCTGCGCCGTGTCGCCGTCGATCGTTTGCTTTCCTGTGAAGACGATATCCTGCTTGCCGAAGGTCTGCTCGACCTTGCGGATCGCCTGCGCCAGCGCATAGGTCGTCGCCAGCGTATCCGAGCCCGCGAAGAAACGGTCCGTGAGCAGCACGGCGCGGTCGGCGCCGATCGCGAGGGCCTTGCGTAGCGACTCGGAGGCCATCGGCGGCCCCATGGTGAGAACCGTCACCTCGCCGCCAAATGTGTCGCGCAGGCGCAAGGCCTCTTCCAGCGAGAAGAGATCGTAGGGATTGATGATCGTCGGCACGCCCTGCCGCATGATCGTATTGGTGACCGGATGCACGCGAATCTGCGCGCTGTCGGGAACCTGCTTGATGCAAACGAGTATCTTCATCGTCTTCTCCCGATCAGCCGCCGGCGCCGGTCAGCGTGGTCAGCGGAATGAAGGGCTTGGCGGGCGGCTGGGCCGGCTTGACCGCGTCCTTGTGGACCTTGAAGACGCGCTCCGCGATGGGCGACGATGAGACAAAGTCGGCATAAGCCTGGGCGAGATGCTCCTTGCAGGCCGCGCGGGCTTCGTCGTCGGTCGCGCCGTCGAGATCATTTTTGGCGAGATATTCGCCCATGCGACGCAGAATGTGGAGGCGCGCCACGCGCACGACCGCAGGATCATAGTCCACGCCGAGCGCTTCGAAAAAATCCTCCGCCGAGGACAGCTTTCGCAGATCGTCGAACACGCTCATGGCTTTGGCTCCTTTTCGCTGTTTCGTAGCGCGGCGTCGGCTTTCCGGGCCTGAAGATGCGCAAGTCTCGCCTCGAGAAAGTCGATACGATCAATCAGGACCGAGATGGCGTCGCCGACGGGGTCTGGAATGAGATGATGTTCGAGGTTGATGCGGCCGTCCGGGCCGCTGCGGCGGCGCTCGACTTTGACGATCCGCGCCGGAATGCCGACGACTGTCATTTCCGGCGCGACATCTTCGATGACGACGGAATTGGCGCCGATGCGCGACCGTGCGCCGACGGTGATGGGGCCCAGAATCTTGGCGCCCGCGCCGACAAGCACGCCGCTCTCGATCGTGGGATGGCGCTTTCCGGGCGACCAGGAGGTGCCGCCCAGCGTGACGCCATGATAGAGCGTCACGTCATTTTCGATCACGGCGGTTTCGCCGATCACGACTCCGGCGCCATGGTCGATGAACAACCGCTCCCCGATCGTGGCGCCGGGATGAATGTCGATGTTGGTGACGAGGCGCCCGAACCAGGACAGAAAGCGCGCGGGGAATTTCAGGCCGTGACGCCACAGGCTGTTGGCCACGCGATACAGCACCAGCGCATGAACGCCGGGGTAGAGCAGCGCCACTTCGAGGGCGTTGCGCGCTGCGGGATCGCGTTGCAGAACGCAGGTCACGTCGCCGCGCACGCGGCGGAGCAGATTGTCGCGCGCGCGAAGATGGATCATGGAGGCGGACGCGGCGAGGCTCATGACGTCCTCCCGCATGCGCTCTTGCAGAAGGTCTGCAATTCACGTCGGGTCATTGGCGCGATCTTTTCATCCGCGCGGCGGCGGATCTGGGACAAAAGCGTCGTCGCGAGCTCCTGATCGATATCGAAGCCGAGTTCGGCGCATTTGCGTTTCAGCGCCGTCACGCCCGAGTGCTTGGCGAGCACGATGGTGTTGCGGCGTCCGAGGCGGGCAGGGTCGATGCCCTGATAGCTGCGTGCGTCCTTCAGAAGCGCCGCGACGTGAATTCCCGATTCATGGGTGAAGACATCGGCGCCGACGACGGCCTTGGAGCGACCAATGCGGCGGCGCGCGGCGCGCGCGACGAGCTTCGACAGTCCATGAAGCCTGTCGAGTGAGAGATTGGTGCGGCCGCGCGCGACATGCCCGAGCGCGACGCCGACTTCTTCGAGCGCGGCGTTGCCGGCGCGCTCGCCAAGACCGAGCACTGTCACCGACGCATGCGTCGCCCCGGCGCGGATGGCCGCGAGCGTGTTGGCGGTGGCGAGTCCGACATCGTCGTGACCATGAAACTCGAGCGGCAGGTCGGTTTCCTGCCTGACGCGCGAGATCGCCTCGAAGGTCGAGAAGGGATCGAGCACGCCGAGCGTGTCGGCGAAGCGGAAGCGCCATGCCCCCGCTTCGCTTGCAGCGCGCAGGATGACGCCAATGTCGCGGGGGTCCGCCCGAGAAGAGTCTTCGCCGCCGAGCGCGACGGTCAGTCCCTTCTCCCGCGCATAGGACACAACCGCACGCACCCGTTCGGCCAAAGTGGAAAGATCCACGCCAAGCTTCACGGCGATTTGCAGGCGCGACATGGGCGCCGATATGTTGACATGAGAGACGCCGGCCGCGAGCGCGGCGTCGACATCCGCTCGGTTGAGCCTGCACCAGGCCATGACCCGGCAGGCGAGTCCTTCGGACACCACGCCGGCGATTGCCTCGATTTCGTCGCGTCCCATGGCGGGCGTTCCAGCCTCGATCTCATCCACGCCGGCGTCCGCCAGCGCCCGTGCGATGGCGGCCTTGTCGCGCGCCGTGAAGGCGACGCGCGGGGCCTGTTCGCCGTCGCGGAGCGTCGTGTCGTTGATAGAGATTCGGGGATGGTCGGCGTTCACGGCTTCACTCACGCATAGACGGGTTTGAAGGCGTTCGGTCCCTTGTTCGCGCCAGCCCAGAAGGGCGACAATTCGCGAAGATTCTCGAGAATTTTCGGGAGCGCCTCGATCACCTGATCGACGTCCGCCGGCACATTGTCGCGCGAGAAGGAGAAGCGGATGGAGCCATGCGCCGCCGTGAAGGGAACGTTCATCGCCCGCATCACGTGAGAGGGCTCCAGCGATCCGGAGGTGCAGGCGGAGCCAGATGAGGCCGCGATGCCCTGCCGCGTGAGATGCAGCAGGATGGCTTCGCCCTCCACATATTCAAAGGCGATATTGGAGGTGTTGGGGAGTCGTTCGCGGACGTCTCCGTTCACGAAGCAATTCGGCACGCGTTGCAGAATGGCGCTTTCAAGGCGATCGCGCAGCTCCTTCACCTGTGTCTGCTCGTCCGCCATATGAGCGATGGCGAGTTCGGCCGCCTTGCCGAGACCGATGATGCCGGGCGTGTTCTCTGTGCCGGCGCGCCGCCCGCGCTCCTGATGCCCGCCGCGCAGCAGAGGCTTGAATCGCGCGCCGCGCTTGACATAAAGCGCGCCAATCCCCTTGGGCGCATGCAGCTTGTGGCCGGAAAGCGACAGCATGTCGATGGCGCCGCCCTTCAGGCAGATCGGCACCTTGCCGACGGCCTGCACGGCGTCGGTGTGAAAGAGCGCGCCAACCTCCTTCGCCAGCTCGGCGAGCGCCTCGACTGGGAAGATGGTTCCCGTCTCGTTGTTCGCCCACATGAAGGTCACGAGCGCAACCTTGTCGGAAAGGGCGGCGCGATAGGCTTCGAGATCGAGGCGGCCGAGGGAGTCGACGCCAATATAGTGAACCTTGGCGCGGCCAGATTTTTCCAGATGCTGGCAGAGAGCCAGCACAGCAGGGTGTTCGACCGCGCTGGTGATGATTTCATTGCGGCCCGGCATCGCCTCCAGAGCCGAAAGAATCGCCGTATTGTCCGCTTCCGTGCCGCTCGCCGTATAGATGATCTCGTGATCATGCTCCGCGCCGAGCAGCTGCTGGAGCTGCTGACGCGCCTTCTTCACGGACGCGCCGACGCTCGCGCCGAAGGAGTGGATCGACGACGGATTTCCGAACTGCTCCGTGAAGAACGGCAGCATGGCGTCGACGACGAGGGGATCGACACGTGTCGTCGCATTATTGTCGAGATAGACAGGACGCATGGCCGTTCCTCAATGCACGTGGGATTTGACGGGAATGACGCGGATCGGCACGCCGAGTTTGGCGATCAGCCGCTCCTGAATGCCGGAGACGGTCACACTCGCCATCTGACAACCCGTGCAGGCGCCGGTGAGGCTGACGAGAACATTCGAGCCGTCGACGTCGATGAGTTCGCAGTCGCCGCCATCCTTGCGGAGATAGGGGCGCAGCTCTTCGATCGCTTCTTCGATCAGCCGCATCTTCTTCAGGTTGGTGAGGCCGGCGGAAGGCGGCGGCAAGGGCGAGGCCGGCGCCAGCGGCGACGTCGGCGGCGCTGCGTCCCGTTCGCCTTCCTTCCTGGCTTTTGCCTTCGCCTTGATTTCGGCCGCGTCGGCGACGCCAAGACGATAGGCTTCGTGCTCGGCGAGAATGCCTTCCGCGACGAGCTCCCCATTGACCCTGGCGAGCACATCCTCGAGCTTGTCAAAGCAGGTCAGACAGCCGCCGCCGGCCTTGGTGTAATCCGTGACCTGTTCAATCGAGGTGAGTTTGTTCATGCGGATCGCGCGTTCGATCATACCCTCATCGACCCCGAAACATTTGCAGATCAGCGCGCCTTCTTCGTGATCGTCGTGCCACTCCTCGCCACGAAAATTGGCGATGGCGGCCTGGAGCGCCTCGTAGCCCATGACCGAGCAATGCATCTTCTCGGGCGGGAGTCCGCCCAGAAAGTCCGCGATATCCTGATTGGTGAGGGTGATCGCTTCCTGAAGCGTCTTGCCGATGATCAGTTCGGTCAGCGCGGAGGAGGAGGCGATCGCGGAGCCGCAGCCAAACGTCTGGAATTTCGCCTCCTGAATGACTTCCGTCTCTGGATCGACCTTGAGCATCAACTTCAGCGCGTCTCCGCAGGAGATGGCGCCGACTTCGCCGACGGCGTTCGCCTCGCCAAGGACGCCTGCGTTCTTCGGATTAAAGAAATAGTCCTTGACCTTGTCGGAGTAGTCCCACATCGCCGCCTCCACGTGCTCAGCCAAAAGATTTTCCGCAGGAACAACTGGATTTGGCTTGCGGATTGTCGAAAGTGAATCCCGAGCCCTCGAGCCCGATGACGAAGTCGATGCGCGTTCCATCGAGATAGGCGAGGGACCCCTCCTCGACGTAAATCCTGACGCCGTCATTGTCGAAGACGTGGTCATTGGGGTCGACTTCGTTGACGAGGCCCATCATGTATTTCAGGCCGGCGCAACCACCGGCCTCCACCATGATGCGCAGTCCCTCGACGTCCTGACCCGCCCCGGCGATCGCCGTTCGCACCGCAGTCACCGCGCTATCCGTTAGCTGGATCATGTCGACAGCTCCCTGGTTGAAATGTCTCTGGATCATGAAAAGCAACCGCTGTGCCAGCAGGAAAGTGACAGCAAACCAAGGGTTTCGGGAGAGGCGGCATGTCTGTAATGCTTCATTGTCGCAGAACCGACAAAGGCCGTTTCCGACGTGGCGGCGTGGCCTAGCGACGGGAGAGACGCGCAAGGGCGCTCTCGCCGTCCTCTTGCCCGAAGCAAGCGTCGAAGTCGCCGCATTCCCGACAGGTCGGCGCCGCGCAGAGCGAAAATCCCTCAAGTTCGCACAGCTGACGGTAGAAGAATTTCTTCCACTTCATATTATCGACGTTCGCTGCGGCGAGCGCCGGGAACCATCTCGCCATCAGGCGCGTGAGTTCGCTGCGATCAAGCAGGCCGATGTCCTGCCAAAGGTGGCTGGGCGACATGGCGCGGCGGACGACGATCGACGTGATCCAGCTGCAGAGCGGGGAGGTGTCCGTACGATGCCGCGTGAGCAGTTCGTGCAACTGCTCTTCCTCTTCGTCCCGCACGATCGTCGCAGCTTGCCCATCGACGTCGAAGAGATCCCTGGCGGCGGGAATCCATTGCCGTGTCAGGACGTCGAGGGTGGCGCGATCAAGCCCGACAGCGGCGGCGACGTCGACGCCATGCGTGCGCGTTTCCATCAGCGCCATGGTCAGCGCACAGGCGAGGATATGTGCGGTGAAGGGGTCTGCGCGCGCCAGATTTGTTGGCCGCGAAACAATCTTGTCATAAATTTCCTGCGGCGAGGGCGCGGTCGGCGCGCCCCCTCTCTGCTCGTGCTTGGGCGCGAGCGTCAGCATGCGCCGCTAGGCCGCAACCTGATCTGCCGGCACGTGCGTCTGGCAGTTCTTCGGGCAGACCCTTGCACAGGCGTTGCAGCCGATGCAGGCGCCCGCGTGCTCCACCTTCATGATCTTGCGGTTGAGATCGCCATCGAAATCGTCGTCATCGTCCTCGGTGACGATGCCCAGAATCTCACCTTCGTCATTGACGCCGTAAAGCGCCATCACCCCCTGAGGGCAGACCTTGAAGCATCGACCGCAGCCGATGCAGGTCTCGCCGTTGATGTCGGTGAGATAGAGGGGCGTATAGGGCGAACCGTCGCGCGTCTTGAAGTCACTCATCACGCAGCCTCGAGTTCTTTGAGCCGCTTGCGCGCCGCTTCCAGCGCCGCATAGGCGTCGTAGGTTTCCTGAGCGACAGTGAGAACCGTCGTCCAGTTGGTTGGCAGCTCCTCGGAGAGGTCGTGCAGGTTCATCTTCATATT
Organism: Methylocystis sp.; assembly: GCF_051061225.1. GTDB lineage: Bacteria > Pseudomonadota > Alphaproteobacteria > Rhizobiales > Beijerinckiaceae > Methylocystis. The sequence goes on along the minus strand of NZ_JBPFEB010000031.1, from coordinate 34,917 downwards.
CATGGCCTTGGCCGACATCTTCTTGATCTCGGCTTTCAGCTCTTCGACGCTGCTCATCGTCACGCCTCCGTCAGTAACGGGCTACATCGGGGAATTTTTCGATCATCTCCACGCCGGCGTCGACGAGCTTCGATCCTTCCGCGGCGAGCTTCTCCAGCGAGTCGAATCCAAAGCGATGCACGTCGCGCAGATGCTTGTTCACGACGATCAGCCGACCGGTCGTCAGGATCAAGCGACCGAAGCCTTCATGGCTCATCTTCATCATCGGCTGCACCATGCATCCGGTCCGGCGCTCGATCGCAAGACCGACTGCATTGTAGAAAAGCTCCAGTCGCCAGAGAATCTCGGGATCAGGGTCGCCGATGATGGGAATTTCGCGCCGCTGCTCCTTCGTCACGATGTAAGGATCGAGGAGGCTCACATCGGCCTTCCTTTCCCAGGTCCCATGCGTGTCCTGGGCGCGCCAGACCTTGATCAGCTCCTTGATGAAGAGGCTCTCTTCGGGCTTCTGGTCAACTTCCGCGACAATGTCAGACATTCTCGGCCTCCTCCTCGAAATCGAAGGAGCGCTCGCCGCTCTTCGACAGAATTTTGCGCAGCCACGGGGGCGGAGCGCCTCTGAGCACGGTTTGCAGCTTGTCGAGAAGATCGGTGATTTTCTCTGGCTGCGGCACTTTCATCGGATGAATGTTTTGCGCGACGACGCGCGCGGCGCCGGAGCCGCCAATCGCGGCAACGTAGAGAATCGCGCAATCCTTGATGGCTTCGAGCTTGGGCTGAAGCTTGTCCTCATTGCCGTCCTCCTGGAGATCGCCGGCGAAGGCGACCGACTCCAGGAAGGAATAGGATTCGGGCGTGAGGTCATAGATGGCGATATTCTTCGCCCAGCCAAAATGGGCGTCGACTCTTTCGAGGTCCTGGGTGGCGAATGCGACTTTCATGACGCCTCCTGTGCCGTCAGTGTGCGTTCGTAAGCGGAGTATCCGTGGCCGTCGCAAGCGCCGTGCCGTCCTGGCCAGCGTCTGCGCTTCGCCATGTCTCTGGCGTCGGCTCCGGAATGCGGTCGATGAACATATTGCCCATTCGGAAGATGAGATCGCGCGTGCCGCGGTAGCCCACCGAAAGGTCATGGGCGGCGCCGATGCGGTCGAACATCGGCAAGCCCATGCGGTAGAGCGGGATTTGCAGACGTTCTGACGCCTGCCGGCCGTGGGAATGCGTGATCAGCAGATCGCATCCCGTGGCGCGCGCCTCCAGATCTTCGAGGTCGCCGATCAGGACCTCCTCCGTCATGATTTTCTCGAGCAAGGGCGACTGCGTCGTCGTGACGGCCGTAACGATTTCGGCGCCCATTTCCGTCAGCCATTGGCTGATAGAGAACAAAAGGTCCGGTTCGGCGCCAATGGCGATGCGTTTGCCGCCAAAATGGAAGTGTCCATCGAGCATCGCGTCCACCAGCTGCCCCCGTTGGCGACGATATTTCGCGGGAACCGGCCGCCCGCTGAGGCGCGACAGCAGGGCGACAAATTCGTCATTCGGCGCGAGGCCGGTGAGACGCTCGAAAAGTTCGAACGGCACGCCGGCGCGCCGTTCCAGTTCCGTGGCGGCGGCGCGCATCTGCTCGCCAATGGCGATGGTGAAGGCGGCGCCGCCCATGGCGGCGATCTCTTCCTTCGTCACGCCGCCGAGGGTCGTCGGCGTGAAGTCTTCCGGAATGTGGCCGTCGAGCGACCCGGACAGATCCGGCAGGAATGTCGGCTCCAGCCCAAAGGATTCGATAATGTCCCTGAGTTCGTCGATATCACCCGGCGTCAGATGACAGCCCGCGAGAATGTTGATTTTCTGCGGCGCGCGCCGGGAGGCGACAGACCCAGGCACGAAACTCTGGATGAGCCTGGTGACGGTCTTGCCGAAGCCGTCCTGAAACGCGTCCTTGAAGTCCGGTGTCGAGACATAGACAATTCCCAGATCGTCGAGCTCAGGATGCCTTCTACGCACAAGCTGGAGATAGCCGTCGACGTCGTCTCCCTTGGTCTCGGTCACGCCGGTTGAGCAAATGCCGATGACGGAGGGCCTGGCGCGCTTGACGATATTGAGAATGGCCTGCTCGATATTCTCCAGCCCGCCAAGGATGGTCGCCACCTCATTCATCGCCGTTGTTTGCAGCGGGATCGCTTCCTTGAAGTGTCGAACGAAGAGCACGAGGCCGAAGGAGGTGCAGCCTTGCGAGCCATGCAGAACGGGCATGCAGCCGGAGACGCCCATGAAGGCGAGGGCGCCTCCGATCGGCTGACTCATCTTGAGCGGATTGACCGTACAGGCCTTCTTTGAGACTGTGACGCGCGCCATGTCCGCCTCACGCCGCTTGGGGCGCGGCGACCGCGCGCGCTTTCGTCGACGCCTCCAGAATCGCGGCGATGCGATCCTGACAACCGCCACAGCCCGTCCCCGCGCTTGTCGCTTTCCCGACAGCGGCGACGCTGTCCGCGCCATGTTGGATCGCGTCCTCAATTGCGCCAACCGTGACGAGGTTGCAGGAGCACACATTCTTGTCGCGACGCGCCGCTTCGGCGGCGACGGGATCAGCCGCGAGAGCGGCCGCCTCCGCGGCAATCGCTTCGGCCGCGCGATCCTCCCAGCTCTTCTCGTCCCACGGCGCCGGGCGGCGGACCTGCTCCCAGACGGGATTATGCAGCGCCTTGTCGATCTCATGCACGAGATCGACCATGCCTTCGTAACCCGCGTAGGCGTGATGACGCTCCTGGTTGATGTCGAGCCACGGCATCTTCGCCTTGAGCGCGATGAACTGAGAACGGCCGCCGGACAGCATGATGTCCGCGCGCGCTTCCTTCAACATCTTGTACATCTCGCGGGGAGTCATGTCGTCGATCATATGGGCGTCCTGCCCCATGAGCTCCTTGATCTTTTCCTTGTCTTCCTTTGTCGACTTCTTGACGCTGGTGCCAACGATGTCGAGACCGGCTTCCTGCAATGCGGCGACGACAGACCAGCTTTTCACGCCGCCAGTGATGAGCAGTACACGCTTCCCCTCAAGACGCTCGCGATAGGGCGCGATACGCGCCCAGGCTCTCGCTTCCTCACGCGCAATGAGCGCTTCCGTTCGATCCATGAGTTCCGCGGGCGCGCCACGCTCGATCAGCAGGCGCGCGATTTCGCGCAGGCTGTCGCTCATATCTCCGATGCCGTAGAAGGAGCCCTCGAAGAATGGGATATCGTAGCGTTCCTCCATCTTGCGGGCCACATTGATCATGGCCTTCGAACAGACCATCATCGCGGCGCGCGCGCGGTGGGAGGAGGCGACTTCGTGATATTTGGCGTCGCCGGAGATGCAGGCCAGAATGCGGACGCCGAGCTCGTCGAGCAGGGGTTTGACCTGCCAGAGTTCTCCGGCGAGATTATATTCGCCGATGATGTTGATGTCGTACGGGGTCGTATACTCCGGCTCCTGCGTCCCGATCACGTGATCGAGAATCGCCTCGCCGGCAAGCTTGTTTCCGAGATTCTTGGGTCCAACGAAGCCGGGGGAGATCACCGGGATCACAGGCTTGCTGAATTTCGCCGCCGCCGCCTTGCAGACCGCTTCGATATCGTCTCCGGTCATCGCGGGAACGCAGGTCTGATAGACGAAGACCGCGGGCGGATCGTATTTGTCGATGATTTCCTTGATCGATCTGTACAGTCTCTTCTCGCCCCCGAACACGATGTCATTTTCACTGATGTCGGTCGTGAAGCCCGTGCGGTAAAGGGAGGAGGCAGACGTCTTGGCCCCGCGATTGTCCCAGCTATTGCCTTCGCACGCGATCGGACCATGAACGAGATGGGCGACGTCGGTGATGGGCTGGAGAGCGATCTTGGCGCCATCGAAAGCGCAGCCGCCGGCAGCGGCGCCGGGGGCGAGCTGCTTGGTGCAGCCCTTCTTGCGATCCTTTTCGGTTTTGTTCTGGTTCTTGCCGCAGCCCGGCTCGTTGAAGACCTCCTGAATTTTCTCCGAGAGCGTCGACATGGCGGGCCTCCAGTGTGGTTCGAGTGGTCTTGCTGCTCACTCATGCATACGCCGGGCCAATGACGGCCCGGCGCGGACGTTCGTCGTCAGCGGATGATGTCGAAGGAGTAATCCGACTTGGCCACGACATTGGTGTTGCGGTCGATATCCTCGAAGATGGCGTCGAGAATCCAGACCAGAACATTCATGGAGCCCTGATAGCCCCAAACCGGATAGCGATGCTTGTGGTGGCGATCGAAGATCGGGAAGCCGATGCGAATGAGCGGCGTGCCCGTGTCGCGATCCAGATACTTCCCGTAAGTGTTGCCGATCAGGTAGTCGACCGGCTCAGTGAAGAGCAGCGACCGCATGTGCCAGAGATCCTTGCCGGGGTAGACCTTGCAGTCCTTGCCGAAGGGCGAGGACTCGAGCAGCTTCCGCACCTTTTCCGCCCAGGCTTTGCCGCCGTTGGTGGCGAGGATATGAACCGGCTCGGCGCCGAGTTCGAGCAGGAACGCCGCGAGACCGAGGCAGAGATCCGGATCGCCGTAAATCGCGAACTTCTTGCCATGGATGTGCGCTGAAGAATCGGCGATCGCATCGACGAGACGGCCGCGTTCCTTCGTCAGCTCCTCGGAAATCGGCTTTCCGGTCAGGCGCGAGATTTCCATCAGGAACTTATCGGTCGCCGCGACGCCGACCGGGTGGTTCAGGGCGACAACCTCCTGGCCCTTTGTCGCGATGTAGGGCAGCGTCTTTTCGGTGCAGAACTCCTGCATCGAGATCGTCGCTTTGGCATGGAGCGCCGCCGCCACGTCTTCGAGCTTGGTGCCGCCGTCGTACATGCGGAACTCGCCGTCAGTGGGCGTATCCCACACATCGCTGTTGTCGCCGAGGATTGTGTATTCGACGCCCATCGACTCGAAGATGCGCTTGACTTCCCGCAGATTGCCGACGGTGTAGCCGTCGAAGCCGCCCAGGAAGTTGATCCTCTCGCCGGGCTCGCGCTTCAGCGCCTCCGTGGTGCCGGCCTTGCCGTCCCAGAAGTGCTCGAGCACGCCCTTGATGACATTGTCGTAGCCGGTGATATGGCTGCCGACGAAGGCCGGGGTGTGCGCAAAGGGAACATCGAATTCCTGCGGAACCGAGCCCTTTTCCTTCGCCGTCTTGATGAAGGCGTTCAGATCGTCGCCGATGACTTCCGCCATGCAGGTTGTCGAGACGGAGATCATCTTCGGCTTGTACATGTTGTATGTATTCGCCAGGCCGTCGATCATGTTGTTGAGGCCGCCGAACACCGCCGCGTCTTCGGTCATCGAGGAGGAGACGCAGGAGGTCGGCTCCTTGAAGTGACGGGAGAAATGCGAGCGGTAATAAGCGACGCAGCCCTGCGACCCATGGACGAAGGGGATCGTGCTCTCGAAGCCGACGGCGGCGAATACCGCGCCGAGCGGCTGGCAGGCTTTCGCCGGATTGACGGTCAGAGATTCGCGCGCGAAGTTCTTTTCCTTGTATTCTTCGGTCTTGGTCCATTCACGAACGCGCTCAAGCTCCTGATCCGCGATCGGGTTTTCGAAGTTCTTCTTCTTGTTCTCAAACATCTCCTTGTATTCCGGCTGGCGGAACAGATTGAAGTGGTCGAGAACGTTGTCAGCATTCTGTGGCATGGCTATTCCTCATGTCTTCCGCGAGCCGGTCTCGCCTCAGGGGGATGAGGCGAGACGTTTCTCGTTACAGGATCAGGCCGCCCAGGGGGCCTTGGCCATCTTCCAGACAGGCGCATTGATCGCCATGTCCATGTCGCGCGCGAAGATCGCGAACCCGTCGTATCCGTGGTACGGACCGGAGTAGTCCCAGCTATGCATCTGCCGGAAAGGAACGCCCATCTTCTGGAAGACGTATTTTTCCTTGATGCCCGAGCCGACGAGATCGGGCTGGATCTTTTCGACGAATTTTTCGAATTCGTAGCCGGTGACGTCGTCGTAGATCAGCGTGCCGTCCTTCACGTAGTGGGTCGTGCGCTGATAATCGTCATTGTGGGCGAACTCATAGCCCGTGCCGACAACCTCCATGCCAAGATCTTCGTAGGCGCCAATCACATGGCGCGGACGCAGACCGCCGACGTAGAGCATGACCTTCTTGCCTTCGAGGCGCGGACGATACTTTGCGATGACCGCATCCATCAGCGGGCGATATTTCGCGATGACGCGCTCTGCGCCTTCCTTGATCTTGTCGTCGAAGTGCGAGGCGATCTTGCGCAGCGACTCTTCGATCTTTGAAGGGCCGAAGAAATTGTACTCGCACCACGGAATGCCGTATTTTTCTTCCATGTGGCGGGAGATGTAGTTCATTGAGCGATAGCAGTGCAGAACGTTCAGCTTCGCCTTCGGGGTTGCTTCGAGCTCGGCGATGGTGCCGTCGCCGGACCACTGGGCCACAACACGCAGTCCCATCTCCTCGAGCAGAATGCGCGAAGACCAGGCGTCACCGCCGATATTGTAGTCACCGATGATTGCAACGTCATAGGGCGTCGACTCGAAACGCGCGGGCTTGCCCTCCGTCTTGTCGAAGACCCAGTCGCGGATGGCGTCATTGGCGATATGGTGTCCCAGTGACTGCGACACGCCGCGGAAGCCCTCGCAGCGCACGGGGACAATCGTCTTGCCCTCGTATTCCTTCGACTTCGACTTCGAGACTGCTTCGATGTCGTCGCCGATGAGGCCGATTGGGCACTCCGACTGGACAGAGATGCCCTTGTTCAGGGGGAAGAGAACCTGAATTTCGTCGATGATCTGGGCGAGCTTCTTGTCGCCGCCGAACACGATGTCCTTTTCCTGGAAATCGGATGTGAACTGCATCGTGCCGAATGTGTCGACGCCGGTGGTGCCGATGTAATAATTGCGACGCGAGGCCCACGAATATTGGCCGCAACCGACCGGTCCATGCGAGATGTGAATCATGTCCTTGATCGGACCCCACACCACGCCCTTCGACCCGGCGTAGGCGCAGCCACGAATGGTCATGACGCCGGGGATCGACTTGATGTTGGATTTCACGCCGCAATCGGGCTTGCCGTCCTCGAAGTTGCCGAGGTGCTTTGCGCGACGCTTGGCGGTCTTCTCGGGATAGGCCTTGAGAACTTCCTGAATGAGGTCCTTATTGCGGGCCTTGATCTCTTCAATTGTTTCAGCTGGCGCCACACTCATGACGGAGGCCTTTCATGTCTGATTGTAGGCCCGGCTCCCTGAGGAGCCGGGCGGTTGTCGAACTTACGCGACGGAAAGCTCCGCAGCGGTCTTGCCAACCTCGGTTTCGTCCACCGCCTTCATGATCCCGTGCTCCATGAGCAGGTCCTCGAGCTCGTCCATGGTGATCGGCGAGGGGATCGTGCCATTGCCGGCGTTGGCATCTACGCGCTTGGCGAGCTCGCGATAGTGAGCGGCCTGGGCAGATTCCGGCGCGTATTCAATCACCGTCATGCGGCGCAGTTCCGCGTGCTGAACGATATTGTCGCGCGGGACGAAGTAGACGAGCTTGGAGCCAAGCTTCTTGGCGAGAGACTCGGCGAGCTCCAGTTCCTTGTCGGTCTGACGCTCATTGCAGACCAGCCCGCCCAAGCGCACGCCGCCGGAGTTCGCGTATTTCAAAATCCCCTTCGAGATGTTGTTGGCCGCATACATGGCCATCATCTCGCCCGACATGACGATGTAGATTTCCTGAGCCTTATTCTCGCGGATGGGCATGGCGAAGCCGCCGCAGACAACGTCGCCGAGAACGTCATAGGAGACATAATCGACGCCTTCATATGCGCCATTTTCCTCAAGGAAGTTGATCGAGGTAATGACGCCGCGACCGGCGCAGCCAACGCCCGGCTCCGGACCGCCGGACTCGACGCAGCGAATGTCGCGATAACCGACCTTCATCACGTCTTCGATTTCGAGGTCCTCAACCGAACCGGCCTCGGCCGCGAGCGACAGGATGGTGTCCTGCGCCTTGGCGTGGAGGATCAGACGGGTCGAGTCGGCCTTGGGGTCGCAGCCCACGATGAGGATCTTCTTGCCCATCTCGGCAAGCGCCGCGAGGGTGTTCTGGGAGGTCGTCGATTTACCGATGCCACCCTTGCCGTAGAAAGCGATCTGTCGAAGCGACATTGCATTCTCCTGGATTGGACCGTTAGAAGTTTCGGCGCACGCGACACGCAGGCCGAACTGGTTTTCACTTGCGACGAGGCGCGGGCGACCGGGCGTTTCCCTTAGAGCTTGCGCCGGCTGCCAAAAGCCTTGCGAGCCCTATTGCGCAAAGGGCGTGCCAAATCCGGAAATCTGCTAAAAAGCGCGATAAAACAGCGCGGTACGGCGCAAGCCGGGCGGCTCCTGGCGCGTGTGTCAAAGCAGACAGTCGTGTTCGCAACCGAACTGAATGCGCGCCTGATCGCTTCCCTTCCGCGCGACGGCATGTCGTTTGCTTCGAAGGCCTTGTGAGAATATCGGCGTGAGGTTGGAGATGCAGATTGGCGTGGAGATGTCGAAGGCGCTCGAAAACAAGCGTGTGTTCATCGTCGACGAGGACGAGATCATACGCGCCGCGCTTCAATTCATGCTGCATGACGAGTATGAGGCGCATGAGGTCGCGGGGATCGGCGTCGCCTTCGAAAAGGCAAAGGCGCAGCCGCCGGATCTGATCCTCATATCAGAGGCAATTGTGAAGGACGATGGTGTCGATCTGATCGAGAGCCTGAGGCAGAAAATACCCAGCGCCAGAATCCTGGTCGTGATCGACGCCGGCGACTCACTCTTCGGCAAGGAGTGCGTTGGGGCCGGCGCCCATGGCTATCTGGCGAAGCCGTTGAAGATCGAATTTGTGCGTCAGAAGGTGGATGCGGCGCTCGGCCGTGGCGCCGGCGGAGTGATGATCCCGCTCACTGTGCTCACCATGCGATGAAGAGTGGAGGACGCTATGCAGGTTCAGGCAAGACAGACGGAGACCGATGCGGCGGAGGCGGCCATTCATGCCTGCGTCCGGCGCTTTTATGAACTGGGTGAGGCCGACGCCCTTCTCGGCCCGATCTTCAACGCCGCGATCACAGACCTGGAACATCATATGGAGATCGTCGCCGATTTCTGGTCCCACGCGCTTCTCGGCGCGACGCGCTATCAGGGGACGCCTTTCGCAGTGCATGTTCAACTGCCAATCGAACCCGCGCATTTCGGACGCTGGCTCGAGCTCTTCACGGCGGCCGCAAAAGAGACAATGCCGGAAGCGTTGTCGACCGCCGCGATCGCTCGCGCCGAACATATGACAGAATGCTTCCAGTCGGGCCTTTTCCCATTCAAGGACAAGGACGGCCGGCCCTCACGCACGCCGGCCTGAATGGGGACGTGAAAAGCCGCCGAGGCGCCGGCGGCTTTCCTTTTTTCAGCTTCTCCTGAGATCAGAGCTGCGGAACGATGATGAGGCGTTCGACAGCTTTGCCATCTATGAAATGCGACTGGAAAATCTCGTCGATGTCGGCCTCCGTCCGCGGCGTATACCAGACGCCCTCGGGATAGACGACCATCAGCGGTCCCGCTCTGCAAAAGCCGAGACACCCCGTCGCCGTCACAGCGATGTCCGGATTGGGTTGTGCGTTGAGTTTCGCCTGAAGGCGCTCCCACAGGGGCTTGGCGCCCGACCCCATGCAACTGCCGCGAGGATGCCCGGGCGGGCGCTGCTGGAAGCAAGTGAACACATGGTATTTGAAGACTGTCGGAAGATCCTCGATCATGCCTGCGCTTTCAAGGTCAAGCCGCCACGGCGGCGAGGTCGGATTGCGCCAGCGAGGCGGCGAACTCCGCGAGATTGGCGTCGATGCGTGTGATATTCTGCTCACGAAGGAATTTTTCTTCGTTGCGCGTCAGCTCGCCCTCGATGACGGCCCAATGGGCGTCCGAAGAGCGCTTCATGATCTGGCGGGCGAAGCTCCGTTCGAGCTGGTTCGTGAAACGGCAGCCGAGGAAGAGGAAGCTGCGCCCCTTGCGGATGGAATGCACGGTGTCGGGAATCGGCGTCTGAATGTCGATTTCCGTCAGAACCTCGACATAGTCGGAGTCGGACACGATGAAATTGGACGCTGGCCAGACGGAGCCGAGCGGCTGGTAGATGAGTCTGCGCCATGCGAACGTCTCTTCGGGCGCTTCGGCCGGCGCCTTGGCGCCTGAGCCGTCGCGAAGGAAAGCTCTCGCCGGCGCCACGGAGCCATCAGGCCGGATCCAGTTCACCCAGTCGCCGAAATGTTCGCTTTGGGTCACGCCCTGCACCACGCCCCAGTCGCTTTGTCCTTCAAAGGCCTTGATCAGCAGGTCATCGTACCAGGCTTGAACGATCAGCCGCGTCTGCGGCTGGGCGGCAAGCCACTGATGGAGAGGAGTGGGTTCGCAACTCTGGCCGAACGCCTTCGCCATGAGACAGGTGAGCGTCTTGCGATGCTTGAAGTTCTCGATATATTGCGCCGCCGCTGTCAGATTGTTGCGAATCTTGTGCGGCACGGTCGCGCCGGCGACAAGTTCAGCGACGAGCGCCTCGGGCCTCGACGGGGGAGCTGCGTCCCCCGCCAGACCCGTTACGCCGGGGCCGAGATATGGCACGACGTCGCCTCGACGAAAGGCCGTCAGAATTTCACCGATCATGATGTGATCCTTTCGCCAGGCATCGGACGTTCCTTCACTGCAACACGGCGGACTTCAGCGCGTTGATCTCGTCGGCGGAGAGCCGGAACACGCCGCGTCCGCCCGTCAGCGCCTGGAAAGCGTTGCCCGCCTTTTCGGACAGTTTCGTAAACCATTGCTGCGGGGTCAGAGCACTGGGGCGCTCGCTGATTTCCTGAACCGTGCCGTCATTGTTGAAGCGGACATGAATCAGAACATTGTCAGTCATGTTTGTCTCCTTTGTCTTGTCAAAAGCCGGAGTCGAAGCCGAGCAATTCGACAGTTACATTTTCGGCGCCGAGAAGCGCCTGACAGGCGAGTCGTGATTTCGATCCGACGCCGACCATGGCGTCGAGCTTCTCGTTCTCGGTTCGCGTTGTCTTCGAGAGAGACTTCTTTCCTTCCTGAACGAAGACATGACACTGTCCGCACTTCGCCTCGCCGCCGCATTTGCTGACGATCGCTTCGCCGGCGGAGAGGATCGCGTCGAGCAGGCGGCTCCCGGCGGACGCTTCGACAGTTTTTCCGGAAGGAAGAATGGTCACAGTTGGCATGAGAGTGCTCCTTTTGATGTCATGGCGTCTCCGCCGTTAGAGATAAATGGCCGTTCCCGCGCCGATGTTGATCGATGCGTCCTTCATTGTGCCAACGATGAACGCGACCTGTTCTTCGGTGAGATGAGCGTGGAACGGAAGAGCGACAGCGCGCTCGGCGACTTTTTCCGTCACGAAGAGATCGCCGCGACGGTAGCCGAGATCGAAATAGTAGCGCTGGAGATGCAGCGGGTTGGCGTAGCCGCAGGCCCCGAGCTTCTCCTGTCGGAGATCCTCGACAATCGCGTCACGGCTCGATCGCGTGAAGCGCGTTCCAAGGTGCACCACATAGAGGAACCAGTGGCATTGCTCGACGTCTGGCGCGATATAGGGGTCCTTGATGCCCTCGAAAGAGCGCACATATTCCAGGAACCAGCGCTCGACGCGCTTTCGCCGCGCCAGCAGCAGTTCGATGCGGCGCAATTGGGAGAGGCCGAGGGCTGCCGCCATGTCGCTGAGCCCGGCTTGCAGCGGCGGCCAACCGCCGAGCACAACGGAGGAGCGCTCATCGATCTTCCGGCTTCGAAGACGCCGCAGCGTGGCGGCGGTGTCGTCGCTGTCGGTGACAATCATGCCGCCTTCACCGCAGATCAGCGCGCCCGGTTGGGAGAAATCGAACAGGGAGCAATCGCCGAAGGAGCCAACGAGTTTGCCCTGATAGACCGAGCCGATCGCTTCGGTCGAATCCTCGATCAAGGCGACGTTTGCTTCCGCGGCGAGAGCGCGAAACGCCGCCCATGGGGCAGGGTGGCCGTTGGTGTTGGAGGCGACGATCGCGCGCGTCTTCTCCGTCAGCGCCTTTCGCGCCTTTTCTGGGTCGAGTGTGCCGGCCCAATAGTCAATATCGGCGAAAACAGGACGGGCGCCGGCGAGCGCGATGGCGTGCGTCGCTTCGCGGAAGGAATAGGAGGACGTGACGACCTCGTCGCCCGGGCCAATTCCAAGCGCGCGGAGGATGAGCAGCATGCCAATGGTTCCGCTCGAAACGGCGATGGCATGCTTGCGGCCGGAGTAGCGTGCGAATTCCTCCTCGAAGGCGTCGACCACGGCGCCCATCGAGAGGCATTGCGACTGCATGATGTCCATGACGGCGTCAAGATCGGCCTGCGTCAGATCGGGATCATTGAGGGGCAGGAGCGTTGTCTTCATGAGACGCCTCCATTTGGCGCAATGGCGAGGCCCGTTGCGCAGGCAGGGTCTTGAGTGATCTTCCAGCAGTGATCGCGCCCATCGACGAGATAGAGGGAAAGCCTTTTATAGACGCGGAACGGCGTCTCGTCGCGCATGTCGATCTGGTCGCAACGCGTGACCAGGAGCCCCGGCGCAAGCTGGCGAATGGCGGCGACGGTCTGCGCGTCGGCGAGCGCCGTCGCGAGGGCGGCGTCGATTTGCGTGACCTGCGCAGGAGCGATGGTCATCTTTCCTCTCCGCCGATTTTCTTGGCTTCCACCGTGATCGGCAGGCTGGTGCCGGCGGCCATCGCGGGGAGCTGCAGCTTCCACCCATTTGCGAGCGTCACGGAGCCGCCCCACATTTCCGGGGTCTCTACGGCGACAATCGGCTCCTCGAGATCCTTTTTCGGAACATAGGCCGAGAGCACGCCTTCGGAATCTCTGCGGATCATGACTTTCACGTTGCGCCTCTTTCGTTGGCCGTTTCAAAAGCGGGTTGGATGGGTTCGATCTCTTCTTCGAAGCAGCCGACGACGAGCTGGGGCGAGAATTCGACGAGATAGATTGTCGTCTCCGATTCAACATGGGCGCCAACATTGACGATTTCGCCGATGTCGCCGTTCCTGACGAGAAGCTCGTCCTCGGCGCGATCCGGGTAGGAGCCGTCGTTCATGAGGTCGGTTGTCGCGCGCACGCGCATACCCCAGTCATATCGTGCCGGTCCGCTCATGAGTCCTCCTCCTCGCCAGCGAGTTCGATCGCCTCGAGTTCCTTGCGCTTCATGCCCACGCGATGGCCGGTGGACTCGAATTCGACGCCGTAGATGTAGAATTGCTGGAGAAAGGTGCCGATGTTGACGACATAGCCGACCTCGCCCTTGGTCACGAGGATTTCCCCGATGTCCTTTCCCGGGAAGGTGCCGTCGTTGCGGATGGTTCGACGTGCGCGGACTTTGTCTCCGTAATCGAAATAGGGTGGGCCATCCAGTTCGACGTGATCGCTGTCTCGGCTGATATTGGTCATGGATCGCTCCGGGTCTGGGCGAAGATGACGTTGGAAGGCGCTTGCTCGCCCGCGATGGCGAGACGCTCCGCCGCACATTCGCGGACCAGCGGATCGTCGTCATGAGCGAGTGAGGAGACGACCTTCGGATCCGCGCGTTGTGCGACCTCGTAACGGATGCGCCAGTCGGGATCGTTCGCCAACGCATTCAGGTCGCTGGGCTCCACGCGTTTGGCCGCTTCGAGGCGGACCACAGGGTCCTTGTCGCGGGCAAGACGCATGAGCGCCGCCTGGGCGATGCGGCTTGCCACGATGCGGCGGACGCCAGCGTCAGGGTCATTGATCATCAGCACCAGAAGGTCGCCGGGCAGGCGCTTCGCGACGGCCTGACGCACCGCGTAATCTTCGTCCGACATCATCGGAAGAAGGTCGGTGTTCTCCAGCCTTCCGGCGATGCGGATGCGCACTTCGCGGTGGGGATCGTCCCGCAACTTGAGAATATAGCGACGCGGCAGGCGGCGCGCCGCGCTCCAACGCACGGCTTCCTCGGGATCGCTCAGCAACGCAGGGAGGAGGAAAATCTCCGCGGCTTTGGCCGCGCAGGCGCGCACCTCGAAATACGGGTGCGTGACATAGGAGCCGGCGAGGTCCGGGTTCCAGTCGAAAAAGCGGTCGATGCGGCGCGCATATCGGTCGTGGACGCAGGCGCGCAAGGGCTTGCATCGGCCATCCGAAAGACGATCGCGATGGGCGCAGGTCGAGCAATCCACGGGCGCCCCGCGCCAGTCGATGGCTTCGTCAATGTCGTCACTCGACATCTTCGAGCCCCCTGCGCTCAAGCACGTCGCGCAAGACCCTGGCGCCGACCTTGTCGCTCGGATCGAGTTCGAGAAGCTTATCTATGGCGGCTGCGCTTTCTTCGAATGCGCCGAGGCGCATGCTCAGATAGGCGTAGCCCTTCAGAGAGAACATGAAGAAGCGTGCGCCAACGGCGTCGAAGTCGCCGAAGGGGGCGTCCGCCGGTCGTACCTCGCGCCAGTCGAGAGACAGCGAATTGTCGATGGCCGCGCGCGTGAGGCAAGTTCGTGCGACGGCGAGCGCGTCGGCGAGACGTCCCTTGTAGAAATAGAATCGGTAGAGGCCGATGAGCGTGGCCGGATGTGTCGGCGCGAGCAACCGCGCCTCCATCAGATAGTTGAGAGCGACATCGTCAACGTCATAGGCCATGGCGGCGGCGTGCAGCAGACGCGCGGCGTCCTCCGGGAGTCCCTCCCCGAGGATGGCGGCAGCCGAAAACTCCGGACCGCTCATCGCATCAGACTGCATCGCCGCGCCATAAACCATGTTTCACTCTTTAGTGTGTGCCCTCGAAGGCGGGGGTTTCGGTTGTCGAGCAACCACAGCTCTTCGCCTTCGGATCGATGAAGGCGAAGCCTGTGGAGGTCGCCGTCTCCTTGAAGTCGATGGTCACGCCGTCGAGAAGCATCCGGCTTTGCGCCGGCAGGAAGAGCTTGAACTGTCCGTGGGGATAGACCTGCTCGCCCTCTCCTGGCGCCGGCTCGACCGAGAATTCCGCCGACATTCCCGAGCAGCCGCCCGGAGACACCAACAGACGCTGGCCGTATCCCGGGCCGCCATCGAACATGACGAGGCGGCGGATGAATTTCTCGGCGGCGGGGGTGAAGTCGATTTTCATTCAGGCGCTCGGCTGGTAGCGGGGATAGGAGGCATCGATCACGCAGGTGTTGTCGACGGGGCAGACCGCGACACATTGCGGCACATCGAAATGGCCGATGCATTCGGTGCATTTCTTGGGGTTGATGACGAAGGTCCCGTTCTTTTCAGATATGGCGACATTCGGGCATTCCGCCTCGCAGGCCGAGCACGACGTGCATTGAGAGGCGACAATCTTGTAGGCCATGTTTTCAGCTCCTTTGCTGGCGTTAGGCGTTCACGGGGACGAAGGCGCCCTGGCGGATGTCGGCGTCTCCGCGCGTGACATGGACAATCTCGCCGCTCTTCACTCTGGCGAGGTAATCCTTGAAGTAGGCGATCGCCGACTGTTCGATGAACTCGTAGGCGTATTGATCCACCGGATCGATTCCCGCCTTGATGAGATCGTCCTTCGGGCAGTGGCCAATCTTTGCGACGAACACCGCCGTGCAGTCATTGATGGCGCGCACGACCGTTTCCAGCGCATCATCTTCGCCGTAGCCGCCCTGACAGTAGAGATCGACGCGGCGGTGGCCGACAAACTTTGCGCCACTGCTGGAGACTTCGTAGATCTGAAATTCGGTGGCGTGTCCGAAGTGTTCATTGATGCGGCCGCTGCCCTTGGTGGCGACGGCGACGAGGATCTTCAGATCGGCATTTTCGCCAGCGAGGTCTTCGAGCTCGGCGTTGCGCGCCGCAACTTTCGCCTGACGCTCTTCCTCGACTTTCTCCTGATAGGCCTGACGCGCCGACAGGTCGTAGTTCACGTCCATTTCCATGATCTTGTCGGTCGTGAACTCCGCGCTGCGATCTTCACCGAGCAGGCCGACGGCGTCGGCGCGGCATTGGCGGCAGTGCCGCATCATGTTCATCTCGCCCTCGCAACTGTCCTGCAGGGCCTTGAGTTCCTGCGCCGAGGGGCCGCGCTGTCCATTGAGGCCGAAGACCGTGCCGTGCTCGGGGGCGGAGATGAGAGGCATGATGTTGTGCAGGAAGGCGCCGCGCGACTTGACCTCTCTGTTGACCGTCACGAGGTGGTCGTCATTGACCCCAGGGATCATCACCGAATTCACCTTGCAGAGAATGCCGTTGGCGGTCAGCATCTCCAGGCCCTGCAATTGGCGGTCGGTGAGGATCTTGGCGGCCTCCTTGCCGGTGACGCGCTTGTGCTTCCAGAAGACCCAGGGGTAGATCTCCGCGCCAATGTCCGGATCCGTCATATTGATGGTGATGGTGACGTGATCGACGTTGAACTTCTTGATGGTCTCGACGTGGTCCGGAAGCGCGAGACCATTGGTCGACAAGCAGAGCTTGATGTCTGGCGCGGCCTCGGCGATCAGCTCGAAGGTCTTGAACGTCTTGCCGGGATTGGCGAGGGGGTCGCCCGGGCCGGCGATGCCGAGAACAGTCATCTGCGGAATGGCGGAGGCGACGGCGAGCACCTTCTTCGCGGCCTGTTCCGGGGTCAGCTTCTCGCTCACCACGCCGGGGCGCGATTCATTGGCGCAATCATATTTGCGATTACAGTAGTTGCACTGGATGTTGCACGCCGGCGCGACAGCGACGTGCATCCGCGCATAGTGATGATGCGCCTCCTCGCTGTAGCAGGGGTGGTTTTTGACCTTTTCCCAGATCTCGGCGGGCATGTCGCCCTCGCCGGCGCCCGAACCGCAGCTCGCCTTGCCGCTGCCGCCCGTCGTGCCGCAACCTTTGTGCTCGGCGATCTTTTGCATGATGTCATCGAGCGCGGCCGGCTCGGGCTCGTAGGCGTCGAAGGAATGAGAGTCGTCCATGCTGAACCTCACAGGCTTGAAGCGGGACCCCGCGAGAAGGGCGTCTGGAACAATTCCAAAGTTTGCCGGTGGCGTTGACCGTCGGTCCGCAACAAGCGTGCCATGGGTAAAAAGTTGCGCGAAGCTATTGTAAAAAATGGGTTTGCTCGTCCATCGGCGGGGTCGCCGCGGGGGCTCCGGCTTGTCGCAAAGCGGTCGGAGATATGTCCGCAACGCGACATTCGCCGGTTGTGTCCGGGCCGCGCAAAATGGGCGCCGGGGGAATGGGCGCCTGGGCAAAATCACGTCACTTGCCGGCCCGCGAAAGGCGGCGGCGGCGAGCGTCACACGAACGGAAGCGGCGGATAAGACGCCATTTTTGGTTTGGCGCCCGTGCTGGCGCGTCTATTGCATTTGGAATGATTATGACTTCCAAGATATGTGTGAGGCTCGCAGATGGGTCTTGAACTCGGCGGCGCCGTGAGCGCAGCGCCGACGCGCGCGACAGTCTCCGGCGAAACCGCGCTGGTCGGCATCTATGAAATCTCCAAACTGCTGGCGTCGCCCGCCCGCCTCGAGAATGTGCTGGCGGGCGTGCTGACGCTTCTGTCGAGCTTCCTCGACATGCGGCATGGTCTGATCGCCATTCTGGATGCAAAGGGCTCGCCGGAAGTCGTCGTCGGCTCGGGATGGAGCGAAGGCGCCGCGAAGCTGTTCTTCGAGCGCCTTCCCGAACGCGCCGTCGGTCAGATCGTTGCGACGAAGATGCCTGTTGTGGTCGAGGACGTGGCCTCGTCTCCGCTTTTCGAGGGCGTCGACCTCTCGGATTGGGGAACGGAAGACGGGCAATCCTTTTCGATGATCGGCGTTCCGATCAAGGACGGCGACGCGGTGGTCGGCACGCTTACCGTCGATCGCGTGCGCAACAAGCGGTCGTCCGTGCTGTTCGATCACGACGTGCGCTTTCTGACAATGATCGCCAATCTCGTGGGGCAGACGCTGCGTCTGCACAAGCTGATCGCGCGTGACCGCGAGCGGCTGATGCTGGAAAGCGCCTGGCGGGAGAAGGCGGATCGGGCCATCCCGCCGGAGGTGCGCGCGGAAGGACTCAAGGGTATTGTGGGCGACAGCCCCGCGGTGCACGCGGTCGTCGAGAAAATCCGGATCGTCGCGAAATCCAAATCAACCGTGTTGCTGCGCGGCGAGTCCGGCACCGGCAAGGAGCTGTTCGCCGCGGCCATCCACGATCAGTCGCCACGGCGCAACATGCCATTCGTCAAGCTCAATTGCGCGGCCTTGCCCGAGAGTGTGCTTGAATCCGAGCTCTTCGGGCATGAACGCGGCGCCTTCACTGGCGCCGCCAATCTCCGCAAGGGTCGCTTTGAACTGGCGCATGGCGGAACGCTCTTCCTCGATGAGATTGGCGAGATTACGCCCGCCTTCCAGGCGAAGCTGCTGCGCGTCCTGCAGGAAGGGGAGTTCGAGCGCGTGGGCGGCGCGCGGACCCTGAAAGTCGATGTGCGCATCGTCTGCGCGACCAATCGCAATCTGGAGCAGGCGGTGCAGCGCGGCGAATTTCGCGCGGATCTCTACTATCGCATCAGCGTCGTGCCGATCTTCCTGCCGCCCCTGCGCGAACGCAAGGGCGATCTTGCCCCGTTGGCCAATGAATTCCTGCGTCGCTACAATGGCGAGCAGGGCGTAAAGCTGCGCCTGTCCGAATCCGCCATGGGCGTGCTGGAGGAATGCGGCTTTCCCGGCAATATTCGCGAACTCGAAAACTGCATCTACCGCACGGCGACGCTCGCGCATGGCGACGTCATCGTCGACAAGGACTTTTCCTGCCGCAAGGACGGCTGTCTTTCGGCGATCCTCTGGGGCGGGACATCCTCGAAATGGCCGGGCGAGGTCACGCCGCTGCCGATCGTGGCGCCTGCGCAGGCGCCGGCTGCGAAGCCGCCGCTGGAGGAGGAGAGCGTCGGCGCCCCCGGCGTCGGGGAAACCTGTCCAGGCGCCGTGAATTGCAAGGTGATCGACAAGGATCCGCGCACCGACTACGAGAAACTCGTGGAGGCGATGGAGCGCGCCGGATGGGTGAAGGCGAAGGCCGCGCGTCTGCTCGGCTTGACCCCGAGGCAGATCGGCTATGCGCTCCAGAAGCACGGGATCACCGTGAAAAAGTTCTAGAACGCGCGCCCGGAGGGTGTGGACGCGCCCGCGCCCATGCGCCGCCAGCACAGGCGCCTCACGCGCAATCAGACCTGTGCGAACGCAAGCGCGCTCGTGCAGAGCGCCCGGGCGAACAGGATGTGACAGCTGACTCTCAGCCGTTTTCCAGCGGCAGCTTGACAACAAACTGGCTGCCCCTGCCTGGACCCTCGCTGTTCGCCTGGATGTCGCCCCGATGCAGCAGAACCAATTGCCGCGCGAGGGAAAGGCCGATCCCCAGACCCTCCGCGTTTCGTTCGGCCCCGTGCGTCATCTGACGAAACAGCTCGAAAATGGACGAGAGCTGGTTGGGCGGGATGCCCGCGCCATCGTCTCGCACCGTCACGATCGCGTCTCGCCCCGCGCGCCGCGCCGCGATTTCGATGCGTCCGCCGGTTTCGATGAACTTCGCGGCGTTGTCGAGCAGATTGCCGAAAGCCTGAATCAGACGCACAGGGTCGCCGATGATCGGCAATCGTTCCTGCGGAAGCTGCACGACCAGTTGCGCGTTCTTCTGGTCGATCTTGGCGCGCAGCAGCTCCACGGCCTCGGGGATCAGCGCCACGAGATCGACCCGCTCGTTTCTCAATTCGATCTTGCCCTGATTGATCCGCGAGACCTGCACGAGGTCGTTCACAAGCCGCGCGAGGTGGCGCCCCTGCCGGATCGCCCGTCTCAGCGCCAGCACATCCTCCGCCCGATCGCCGCCCGTCGCCGGATAGTCGGCTTCGACGCGTTCGATCGTCAGATTGATGGTCGCGAGCGGATTGCGCAATTCATGCGCCAGCGTGGCGAGGAAGTCGTTCTTGCGGCGGTCGCTCTCCTCAAGGAGGCGGAGTTGCGCCTGGATCTGCTCTTCCAGCCGCTTGCGCTCCGTGAAGTCGGTCACCATCGCCAGCGCGCCCGTGTAGCGACCGTCCTCAAAGACGGGCCGGCAGCTCAACAAAGCCCATAATTCAGAGCCGTTCTTGCGCCTGAACTTGAAGTCGTGGGTTTCCACGGAGCCCGCTTCACGCGTCGCGAGCTTCGACCGGGCGAGGTCGATCCACTCCTCGTCCATGAAGGAGGTCAGGTGTCGGCCAATCATTTCCTCGTAGGAATAGCCGAGCATCTCGGCCATCCTGGGATTGACGAAGATGGTGTTGGCGTCCGTGTCGAGGAGCCATATCCCCTCCAGGGACGTTTCGACGATGCGCTGATAGCGGTCTTCCGAGCGTTTGAGGAGAAGCTCCTGCGCTCCTTTCAACTCGGTGATGTCGAAGATCGCGCCCATCGCCCTGACGGGGCGGCCGGCGGCGTCGAACATGAGTTGCCCTTTGGATTTGATCCAGCGCAGGGCGCCGTCGTTTTCGCGCAGAACCCGCAGCTCGGCGTCGATGGCTTCGCCGCCCGCGAGCGCCGCGGCGATCTTCTCCTCGTAAGCGGCGCGATCATCGGGATGTGCGCGCAAGGTCAGGTCGTCGTGGGAGGCGGCGCGTCCGGCGTCATAGCCGAGGATTGCGCGAAACTCGCTGTTCACGGAGCTTTTGCCGGAGACGATGTCCCAGTCCCAGATTCCGATTTGCGCGGCCGACTGGGCCAGACCAAGGCGCTTCGAGCTTTCCCGCAGGGCTTCGTCGGATTGCTTGCGCTCGGTGATGTCGGCATGGGTGCCGATCGCGCGGGCGGGCGCGCCGTCTTCGTCCCATTCGACGGTTTTTCCTCGGCTGAGGATCCAGCGGTAGGACCCATCCTTCGCCCGAAGCCGGAACTCCAGGTGATAATGGCCGGGCTCCTTCAGCCGTTCGCGCGCGAGGCGCACGATCTGGTCGCGCTCCTGCGGATGCAGCGCCGCGATCCAGAAACCCGCGCTATCGGCGGTCCACTCGGAGGCGTCATAGCCCAGCATTCGAAAATAGGCGTCGCTATACGTCGCCTCGTTGGTTTTCAGGTCCCAGTCCCAAATGCCGTCATTGGCGGCTTCGAGCGCATAGCGGTAGCGTTCCTCGCTTTTTCGCAACGCTTCCTCGGCGCGCTTCCTTTGGGTGATGTCTTCCGCGAAGACGACGACGCCGCCGATCTGCCCGGTCTCATCACGCCAGGGGCGCATCTCGGTGTCCACCCACTGAACGGGCCCATGCGGCGCGAGGAGGCGTTCCTCCCGGCGGGTGATCGACTCTCCCGCCAGCGCGCGGCGATGTGCGTCACCGAATTGGGCCAGCGCGTCGGGGTGCACCTCATAGGCCGAGCGACCGACGATCGAACTGTCAAGCTTTCGCTCGTCGAGCCAGCGCCGGCTCGCGGCGACATAGCGCATGTCCCGGTCAAACATCGCCATGGCGACAGGCGCCTGTTCGATGAAAAGCCGCAGCTCCTTACCCTTCATGTCCGGAGCGCCCGGGCCTGCGGCTTCGGCCGGCAAGGCGGCCGGCCGGGGATGGGGCCGTCCCTGTCGCCCACGGGGTCAGCGCAACCTTTACCGTAGAGAGGAGTTGATTTATGCCTCATCGTGAATAGTAAGTAAGCACGATCTTTTCCGGAGCGCCAAAGAAAATGAGCGACGAGTTCGCCAATCTGTCCGACCTTGAAATCATGTCCCTCATTCACCGGGCGAATGAGGAGCTTGCGCGTCGCAAGGACGCGCAAAGGGAGACGCTTCGGGCCGATATCGAGCAGAAACTCAGAACCGCCGGACTCGATCTGGCGGATCTCTTTCCGGAACTGGACGGCAAATCGTCCTCTCCTGTCGCTTCGAAAACGGCTGAGCGTGCGCCCCGGGCCACCGCCCCGAAATACAGGAACCACGTCAGCGGCGACACCTGGTCCGGCCGCGGCGCGCACCCGCCGCAATGGGTGAAGTCCATTCTGATGGAGCGGGGGTGGACAATCGAGGAGTTCAAGGCGTCGACCGAATTCCTCGCCTGACTGACGCCTTCAGCAGGGCCGACGACCTCGCGCCCCTCTTTCGCGGCCGCGTCGACTGGCGTATGGGGCGCGGTCCGTCTTCTCCCCCGCAGGTCCCATGATTCGCATCGACAACGTCAGCAAGCAGAACGGCTCCCAGATTCTGTATATCGAGGCGTCGGCCGCGCTTCTGAGGGGCGAAAAGGTCGGGCTCGTCGGGCCGAACGGGGCCGGAAAGACGACGCTGTTTCGCATGATGACCGGGCGGGAGCAGCCGGACGAGGGCCAGGTCTCCGTCGAACGGGGCGTCACGATCGGCTATTTCAATCAGGACGTCGGCGAAATGTCCGGCCAGAGCGCCGTGACGGAGGCCATGGACGGGGCCGGACCGGTGAGCGCGGTCGCCGCCGAATTGAGGTCGCTGGAATCCGCCATGGCCGATCCCGACCAGGCCGACGACATGGACGACATCATTCTGCGCTACGGCGAGGCGCAGGCCCGCTTCGAGGAGCTCGACGGCTATGCGCTGGAGGGGCGCGCCCGCGAGGTTCTCGCAGGGCTGAATTTCACGCAGGAGATGATGGACGCCGACGTGGGCGCGCTGTCGGGCGGCTGGAAGATGCGCGTGGCGCTCGCCCGCATCCTGCTCATGCGTCCCGACGCCATGCTGCTCGACGAGCCGAGCAACCATCTCGATCTCGAAAGCCTCATCTGGCTCGAGGACTTCCTGAAAGGCTACGACGGCGCGCTGCTCATGACCTCGCACGACCGCGAGTTCATGAACCGGATCGTCAACAAGATCATCGAGATCGACGGCGGCGCGCTGACCA
Organism: Methylocystis sp.; assembly: GCF_051061225.1. Lineage (GTDB taxonomy): Bacteria > Pseudomonadota > Alphaproteobacteria > Rhizobiales > Beijerinckiaceae > Methylocystis. The sequence continues at coordinate 12,058 of NZ_JBPFEB010000031.1, read as the reverse complement.
CCTACGCGGGGAATTACGAATTCTACGAGCAGCAGCGCGCGCTGGCCGAGAAGCAGCAGCAGGCGCAGTTCGAGCGGCAGCAGGCGATGCTGGCCAAGGAAATCAAGTTCATCGAACGCTTCAAGGCGCGCGCCTCCCACGCCGCGCAGGTGCAGAGCCGCGTGAAGAAGCTCGACAAGATCGAGAAGGTGGAGCCGCCACGCCGGCGGCAGACCATCCTTTTCGACTTTCCGCCGGCGCCGCGCTCCGGCGAGGACGTGGCGACGCTGAAGAATGTGCACAAGAGCTATGGCGCCCGCCGTATCTACGAGGGCCTCGACTTCGCTGTGCGGCGCAAGGAGCGCTGGTGCGTCATGGGCGTGAACGGCGCCGGCAAATCGACGCTGCTGAAGCTCGTCGCGGGCGCCGCGACGCCCGACACGGGCGACGTGACCATCGGCGCCAGCGTGAAGATGGGCTATTTCGCGCAGCACGCCATGGAGCTTCTCGACGGTGACCGCACGGTCTTCGAGACGCTGGAGGACGCCTTTCCGCAGGCGGGCCAGGGATCCCTGCGCACGCTCGCGGGCTGCTTCGGATTTTCCGGCGACGACGCGGAGAAGAAATGCCGTGTGCTATCGGGCGGCGAGAAGGCGCGTCTGGTCATGGCGAAGATGCTCTACGATCCGCCGAACTTCCTGGTTCTGGACGAGCCGACCAACCATCTCGATCTCGCGACGAAGGAGATGCTCATCGCCGCGCTCGCCGGATACGAGGGCGCCATGCTCTTCGTGTCGCATGACCGGCGTTTTCTTGCCGCGCTCTCGAACCGCGTTCTGGAGCTCACGCCGGATGGGCTCCATAAATATGACGGCGGCTACACGGAATATGTCGCGCATACGGGTCACGAGGCCCCTGGGCTGCATTGAGAAACGAGGATCGCGTCACGCGCCGAAACAGGCGCTCTTGCCGCCTTCGTGAAGAACCAGCCGGGGGCGGCTGGCGGTCCTTGCCGAGCGGCCGGCGAAGCTCGCGTCCCTGCCGTCCAGCACGCGCAGGGAACTGACATGCAGCGCGGGCGCGGTCTTGCGCCCAAGCCACTCAGGCTCATGCGCGGGCGTCAGCGCGCCGAGCGCCAGCGAATGCGTCTTTCCGGAGTGCCGCAGCGGCAGCAGCAGCAGTTCCGCGTCGAGGCGCGACAGGTCGCCCGCGCCGCTGCGCGCGCCCACGACAACCGGGCGGGCCTCATCGGTCACGGCGGAAATGGCCGCGACGATCGCGTCGCGATCCTGCTCGTCCCAAAATTCGAGGAACGAGCGGCCTTTCTGGTCCGCGAGGCGGAAAGCGTTGATGCGGGTGCCGCACATCTCCAGCGGGTAGCGGCCGGAGCGGTCGATCTGGAGAATGAAGACATTGGCGAGGAGATGACGGATCGACGCGAGGTCGATGTCATTGCGTTCAGGCGCAAGGCGCGCGCCCTTCAGGCTGTTCCAATAATCGTAGAGTTCTTTCGAGACCAGTTGTTTCATTCCCAGCTCCTGCCCGAGCCTCTGGCCGCGTCCGCTTTGCTGTGAAAACCGCGCGGCCAGGTGGTTATTCAGTGATTACCTGATGGTCCGAAGTGTTAGCGCGCGCCCTCTGACCAGACGTTTAGCCGGACATGTAAAATTGTTTGCATCCGGCGATAAAAAGCGGCCCGCTCGCGACAAATGGTCAAGCTGACGCCGTGGCGCGCGCCGTTCCTGAAGGCAATCTGTGGTTAACGTGGCTGTAAGAGACGCGGCGTCCTTACCGCTCGGCCACGCTCTTTTGCGTGAGGCGCCGCCGTCCGTGGGGCAGGGCCGCGCGCCGGCGACCGGGCGCCGTCTCCGTCTCGCCTTGTCGCCACAAGCGCGCATAGGCGCCCGTTCTCGCGAGAAGCTCGGAATGCGTTCCACTCTCCGCGATGCGGCCTGCCTCGACCACATGGATGCGGTCGCAATCGACGACGGACGCCAGCCGGTGGGTGACGAGCACGATGGTGCGACGACGTTTGAGGCGATGGAGCGTCTCGATCAGCAATGTCTCATTGCTGGGATCGAGAGCGCTGGTCGGTTCATCGAGGACCAGGAAGGGCGCCTCGCTCAACAGCGCCCGGGCGATCGCCAATCTTTGGCGCTGCCCGCCCGAGAGATTGGCGCCGCCTTCGCTCAGCGTCGTCCCATAAGCCTGCGGAAGCTCCGCGATGAAGGTCGAGGCGCCCGCGAGCGCGGCGGCGTCCTCGATCTCGGCCATGCCGGCGGCGGGGCGCCCATAAGCGATGTTTTCCGCCACGGTTGTGGGGAGCACGAGAGTGTCCTGCGTGACATAGGCGAAATGCGCACGCAGATCGGCGAGCCGGATATCGCGATAGTCAAGGCCGTCGAGACGCAGCGCTCCCTGTACCGGATCATGGAACCGCAGCATGAGCTTCAGAAGCGAACTCTTGCCCGCGCCGCTCGGGCCGACGAAGGCGACCATCTCTCCCGGCGCGATGGTCGCTCGGAGCTCGCTCACAACCATGCGGCCGGGACGATAGCTGAACGACACATCGTCGAAGGCCAGATGTCTCGGCTTCGGCGGGAGCGGTCGCGCGCCGGGCTTGTCCCTGATCTGCTCGGGTTCATCGAGTACGAAGAAAACGCGCCGCGCGGCCGCTTCGAAGGTGCGCACTTTCGAGAAGAATTCCGCCAGCCACTTCAGCGGGTCCCAGAGCTTGCGCAGATAGTCCATGAAGATGATCAGCGCGCCGACGGTCATGCCTCCGGGAGCCGGCGCGAGAAACTGGTCGCGATAGACGAGCCAGCCACCATAGCCGAGAATGATGGCGCCGCCGACGGAGAGAATGAGGTCACGCGCGAAGGGATAGAGCTGCTCCTGCCAGTTGAGGCGCAGCAGCGCCGTGACGCTTCGGGCGACCGCCTGCTCGAAGCGCCCGAACTCAAAGCTCTCGCGCCGGAACGCCTGCGCCAGCGGCACGCGGACCATCGCCTGCTGGATATGCGACGTGAGGTCCGCGTCGATCTGCTTGGACTCCAGCGCACGCTTGTGAATGCGCATGCCGAAGCGCCAGTTGCTCCAGACGATCAGCGGCGCGACCGAATAGGCCGCGAATGTGAGCGGCGGATTGTGCGACACGAGGATCATCGTCATCACGGTGAGCGTGACGGCCGCCACCGAGGTGCCGATGACGATGTCGACGATGCCCCAGGGGCCGAAGGCGTCGGTCGTGAGGCGATAGATGGCGTCGCCCTGCGGGCGAGCGTGATGCCAGGCAAGATCGAGCCTTTGCAGCTTGGCGAAAAGATCGGCGCGAACGCGCGTGGTTCCCCAGTAGTTCAGGTGGTAATTGATCATGCTGCGGGCGAGCCAGGCGGAATAGCCGATCACCTGCAAGGCGAGACCGATGAGCACGAGGCCGACGATCTGGCCGGGTTTGTCCGTCGGCAGCAGCGCCAGAAAATAGGCGTGCAGCCAGCCGGCTTTTGGTTCCTTCGTGAGAACGGAATCGACGAGCACGGCGAGCGGCCAGGTTTCGAGCAGGCCGACGGCCACGGAAACGCCGATGAGCAGGACGAGCGTCGCGATCCACCATTTGTCCGCGACGAAATAGGCGAAGGCTCTTTCATAAATTGCGCGCTTGGCGGTCCGGCCAAGTCGTTCGACGGACATCGGTTCTGTTGGGCTCATGTCGCCTCAAACGCGCGCCAGGGGAAAAAGGTCGTGCCCGAGCGTCTTGCGAACAGCCTGACGATAAAGAAAAAACCTGCTCTGGCGGAGCCTCGTGCATTCACTGTTACATGAACAGGAAATTACGTAATCGTACTTACTTCCCATGCTCGGCGCGCAAACGATCTAGCGCTGATCGCCTCGGGAATCTGGCGAGTAACGAACGGTGTTTCAGGGTCTGAAACGCCGGCGTTCCAGCACCAGGCGCAAGGCCGCTCGGCAGGACATAGCGCTGGCCGGCAGGCGGCTCTCGAGGCCCGGAACATGCGCTTGGGCGTTCGTTTCGGCAGGGGCCCGCAAGGCTCCAGAACATCCAGCGCATTTTGGTAACGGGAGGTCACTATGGCCCGCACGCATGGGACGGAAGGTGGAAAGGGCGCCGAAAAGGCCAAGGGCACGATGACGGTTCAGGAAGCCGGCCGCATCGGCGGCGAGATCCGCAAGGAAGAGCTGGGGCCGGAAGGCTATTCCGAGATCGGCAAGATGGGCGGCGAGGTCCGCAAGGAGCAGCTCGGCCACGAAGGCTATTCCGAGATGGGCAAGAAGGGCGGCGAGGCCCGCAAGGAGCAGCTCGGCCCGGAAGGCTATTCCGAACTCGGCAAGATGGGCGGCGAAGCGCGCAAGGAGCAGCTTGGTCCGGAAGGCTATTCGGAACTCGGCCATAAGGGCGGGCAGCGCGTGAAGCAGCTCATCGAAGAAGGCAAGCGCGCCGAAGGCGAGGGCGCGACGGAAGAGGAAGGTGAAGAGGAAAGCGGCGGCAAGGGCCGCGGCAAACCCCGTCACTGATGAAGGGTTCGGGCGCTTGATGATGGAGAGGCGACATGGCGCAGCGACAGACAGAACGGCCGCCGGAGAAATCCGGCAAGGGAAAGATGACTGTCGAAGAGGCCGGCCATCTTGGCGGTGAAAAGGGCGGCCATAAGGGCGGCGAACGCGTCAAGGAGCTGATCGAGGAAGGCAAGCGCGCGGAAAGCCAGGGCGGTTCGGCGAAAGGTGGCAAGACAAAGCCACGGCACTGAGCCGCCCCTGCGGAAAGGAGGGAACCATGCCGCAAAAACAGACGGAACCAGAAAAGCCGCCGGTCCGGCACGGCCAGATGACGGTTGAGGAAGCGGGTCGTCTCGGAGGCCACAAGGGCGGCCAGCGGGTCAAGCAGCTCATCGAAGAGGGCAAGCACGCCGAACGCCAGGACTCCGGCGACGACATCGGTGACGAAGAAGAGGATCAGGGCGAAGCCTAGCCAGTGGTTTCGCCACCAATGGCGAAAGGAAAGATCATGCCAGGTAAACAGACTTCCCAGGGCGGCGGGAAAGCCAAGGGCGCCCCGATGACCGTGAAGGAAGCGGGCAAGATGGGCGGCGAAATCCGCAAGGAAGAGCTGGGGCCGGAAGGCTATTCCGAGCTCGGCCACAAGGGCGGCCAGCGCGTCAAGCAGCTCATCGAGGAAGGCAAGCGCGCCGAGGGCGGCCCCTCCAAGGGCAAGAAGCACTAGCGGAGACACGCGATGCCTCGAACGACCGAAAACACCGGCGAAGGCCGCGGCAGCGGCCACAAGGGACCGGCGAAGGGCTTCGCCTTTGGCGTGGCCTCCGTCACCCAGGCCCTTCACGGCACGAGCTTCCCGATCTCGAAGGACGATCTGATCCGCGAGCACGGGAAAGAGGAGGTCAACTGGACAAAGGACAGCTCCGAACCTCTGGAAGACCTGCTGCGCGAGGTGGACAAGGACGAGTTCCTGTCGGTCGCCGACGTAGCGTCCGCCGTTTCCGAAGCGCACCGGAACGCTGAGGACGAAGAATAGCTGATCTCTTCAGCCGCCGACCAGAGGGGGGGTCGGCGTCTGTCGCGTTTTCAGCCTTTGGCCGCCAGCGGCCAGCCGTCGCGCAAGCGGCCAGAACACAAGCATGATCAGAACTCCCGCGATAATATCGGCGAAATAGTGCCCGCCATGCACGATGATGCTGGGCAGCATCGCCAGATTGAGAATCGTGAACGGCCACAAAGCGTAGGGAACGCCGCGCGCCACAAGTATCATCAGCATGCCGAGAGCGGCGTGGCCGCTGGGGAAAGTGATGATGCCGGGCATGTCGTCGAGGTCGATGACCGGCATGAGCCCCGAGCGCAGCGCAAGAAAGTTGCTCTGGCCGACACGACCGCCCGCGACAGCCGTATTCGTGAAACCAATATCCGAGACGCCGGTGAAGCCGATGGCCGGCGCAGCGGCGGCAATCGCGGACCCGATGAAGATCAGGGCGATCATCGAGATCACGAGAGCGTCAAATGTTTCGTAATCCCGCAGAAAAAGCAGGGCCACGATGATGATCGCCATCTGCCAGTGGAGGCTGTTGTAAATGACGAAGAGCATGTCGCAGGCGATGGCTGAACGGTCCCAAAGGGCCGTGAAGGTCGCAGGGTCGAGGCCCAGGGCGTGATCGATCGCGAGGAGGCGCTGATCGACGAGTTCACGCCCGGCGCCGTGTATGGCGAACAGATATTGTAGAATCGTGGCCGACAGGAACATGCCAAAGAAAATTCCCAGCATCCGGCATCCGCTCACCACCTGGCAATTGAGCGCCCGCGCCTGCCCATAGAACGCCAGAAGCAGAGGGACGCCGACGATGGCGACCGGGCGCTCGACATTCCGGAACGTGACGCGCAGAAACTGCATGTCGATCCAGACGACGACGGCGAGAAGCAGCAGGGCCAGAAGGGCGCCCGGTCCCGGGCGATAACAGCTTGTGCGGGGGAAAACGACGCAAGGGGGCGCCACAGGGCCAAAAGAAAGCTCTTTCATTGAAATCTCGGCGAAAAAATAGATTGTCGGTTCAGATGTCTTCAATCTGGCGTAGAAATGTAAACAAAAAATGTAGCCACGGTTGAGCTGACCGCCCGATTGCGCCGGCGGGCGCGACGCGTTAAAACCCGCTCCTTCCCACGCCAAGCGACTTACGCCGATCCGTGTCGGCGATTGAGCGCGACAGGAGCGACAAATGGTTGCTGTTACGTTTCCCGACGGGGCGTCCCGTCAATTCGAGGCCGGCGTGACGGGCTTCGACATCGCCAAAAGCATCTCGCCCTCTCTCGCCAAGCGCACCGTCGCCATGGCGCTCGACGGCGAACTCGTCGATCTGATGAAGCCCGTCCGCAAGGACTCCAGGATCGAATTCGTCTCGCGCGACGACCCGCGCGCGCTCGAGCTCATCCGTCATGACGCCGCCCATGTGCTGGCCGAGGCGGTGCAGGAGCTTTATCCGGGCACGCAGGTGACGATCGGCCCGGTGATCGAAAACGGTTTCTATTACGATTTCCATCGCGCCGAGCCGTTCACGCCCGAGGATCTTCCGGTCATCGAGAAGAAGATGCGCGAGATCATCGCCCGCGACGCGCCGATCCTGCGCGAGGAATGGGACCGCGATCACGCCAGGACCTGGTTCATCGCCAAGGGCGAGACCTTCAAGGGCGAGCTGATCGACAGCATCAAGTCCGACGAGCCGCTGAGCGTCTACAAGCAGGGACACTGGCTCGATCTCTGTCGCGGCCCGCATCTGCCGTCCGTCGGCAAGATCGGCGCCGCCTTCAAGCTCATGAAGGTCGCGGGCGCCTATTGGCGCGGCGACTCGACGAAGCCGATGCTCTCGCGCATCTATGGCACCGCCTGGGCCACCCAGGAGGAGCTCGACGCCTATCTGCATCGCCTCGAGGAAGCCGAGCGCCGCGACCATCGTCGCCTTGGCCGCGAGATGGACCTCTTTCATTTCCAGGAGGAGGGGCCGGGCGCGATCTTCTGGCATCCCAAGGGCTGGACGCTGTTCCAGTCGCTCGTGTCCTACATGCGCCGGCGCCAGAAGGCGGCGGGCTATGCGGAGGTCAACACGCCGCAGGTGCTCGACCGCGCCTTGTGGGAGACCTCCGGTCATTGGCAGACCTATCGCGAGAACATGTTCGTCACCAAGACGGAGGACGAGCGCGTTTTCGCCATCAAGCCGATGAACTGCCCCGGCCATGTGCAGATCTTCAAGAACGGCCTGAAGTCCTACCGTGACCTGCCGGTGAAGATCGCCGAGTTCGGCGTCGTGCATCGGTACGAGCCCTCGGGCGCGCTGCACGGCATGATGCGGGTGCGCGCCTTCACGCAGGACGACGCGCATATCTTCTGCTCCGAAGACCAGATCATGGACGAGGCGTTGAAGATCAACGACCTCATCCTGACGATCTACCGCGACTTCGGCTTCGACGACGTCGTCGTGAAGCTCTCGACGCGGCCGGAAAAGCGGGTGGGGTCGGACGAGGCCTGGGACAAGGCGGAGGCTGCGCTCGGGCGCGTGCTCGACGAACTTGCGCGGCGCGGGCTGAAGACCAGCATTCAGGAGGGCGAGGGCGCCTTTTATGGTCCGAAGCTCGAATATACGTTGCGAGACGCCATCGGCCGCGAGTGGCAGTGCGGCACGACGCAGGTGGATTTCAATCTCCCTGTGCGGTTCGGCGCCTTCTACATCGGGCAGGACAGCGAGAAGAAGACGCCGGTGATGATCCACCGCGCGATGTTCGGCTCGCTGGAGCGGTTCACCGGCATTCTGATCGAGCATTACGCGGGCCATCTGCCGCTGTGGCTGTCGCCGCTTCAGATCGTGATCTGCACGATCACGCAGGAGGCGGACGACTACGCCTATGAAATCGCCGCGTCCGCGCGCAAGCTGGGGCTCAATGTCGACGTCGACGCGCGTAACGAGAAGATCACCTACAAGGTGCGCGAACATTCGCATGCGAAGGTTCCGGTGCTGCTCGTGGCGGGTAAGAAGGAAGCGGCGGAGCGCACGATCTCGATGCGCCGTCTCGGATCGCAGCAGCAGACGCAATTGCCGATCAACGAGGCGCTGGCGCAGCTTGCCGCCGAGGCGACGCCGCCCGACGTTCGCGGGTAGCGCGGCCATCGAAACAACCAGGGTCCGGAGCCGCGCCGCGGCTCCGGACGGGCTCCCTGGCGTCAATCGCTCTCGGTCTTTTCGGTCTCCTGCGCGCGGCGCTGTGTCGATGGCGTTCCGCGCCGTTGGGCATAGCGCGCGAGTGGCACCGTCAGACAGACGCTTTGAGCCGGCAGAACCTCGCGCCAGTCCTTGATCAGTTGCTTGTAGGCCTTGCCCACGGCGCGCGGTCTGCGGTCCAGATCGTAGAGACCCAGCGGGCAGACCTTGCCGCGCAATTCGCGCAAGGCGACGTCCCAGTCGATCTGGTCGATCAGCGAATACCAGGTGAAGCCAACGATGGGCACGCCGCTGTTGCGCACGCGCAGCACATTCGCCCATTCCTTGCGGAGCCAGCGCACGGCCTCGTCGCCATTCGGGCCTTCGTTGGTGTTGGTCTCCGTGTGCATCACCGGCAGGCGATAGCGGTCGTAATACTGCCGCGTGATTTCATTGTAGCCGAAGATCTCGCCCGAGGACGACGTCTTGCCGTCGTCCGTCACATTGTGCTCATTCGCGCCGTAGTAGTCATTGCCCATGATGCAATGGCTCTTGAGATTGTGATGCATGAAGAAATCATACTCTTCGCGGCTCATGCCATTATCCATCAGGAAGCAGAACATCTGCGAATTGACGCGCCGTCCGTAGTTGAGATCGAGCGACAGGAAGCGCCGTTCGTTGAGAATTTCGGCTGGACCGATGGCCCCGGGGTTCTCCGCATGGAAATATTCGGTCGATTCGCTCTGCACGAAGATCGCGTCGGGGCGGACGGCGAGAATGGCGTGCATGGCCAGCACATTGGCTTTCACGACATGCTTGAGCGCCGTGACGAATCCTTTGTCGGTCGCGAGCTGTTCGTTCCACCAGCCATAGGCGGCGGAGAAGGTCGCGCAGACAAACATTTCATTGACGGGCGTATAGAGCTGAATCCAGGGAAAGCGCTTGGCGAAAGCGGTCGTGTAACGGGCGAAGCATTCGGGAAAGTCCGGGTTCTGGAAGTTCCCGATCCAGTCCGGCACGCCGAAATGGCAGAGATCGGCGATCGGGAAAATCTCTCTCACCTGCAAATCGTTGAACACGCGGTCGGCGAAGTCCCAGTCATAGCGGTCGGGGCCGGGCCAGGTCAGGCACAGCGGCAGGCCGTAGCGCAGGGTGCGCACGCCAAGTTCCTGAACGAGATCGAAATCCTCGCGCCAACGCTCGTAATGGCCGGTCAGCGCCATCTCGTCGACTCGCGTGCGTCCGTGCCGGATTGTCGGGCAACTGTTTTCAATGCCCGTGCTGAACATGAAATGGGTCATTCCGCGCTCCTCGCCGCCCGCCGTTACGCGGTTAGCTAAGGGGCCGGGCGCCGATGGACAGGCAGGGGATCATTCGGGCGCGATTCGCGGCGCCGGCAAGGTCACGCTGTCCTGCATCGCGGAAGCCTGCAATGTTCGCCAAACGACAAAAGCCCCGGCGCCTTGAGAGCGACGGGGCCATTCAGACCGATTGAAGACGATCAGGCGGTCGCGCCGGCCTGCTTCTTCTCGATCTCGCGCTTCAGCTCGCGGGCGTTCTGCGACAGTTCGTCAGTGTTGGCCTTGGCCAGGAAGGCGTCGAGGCCGCCGCGGTGCTCGACCGAGCGCAGGGCCGCAGCCGAAATGCGCAGGCGCACCGAGCGCGCCAGCGCCTCGGAGGCCAGCGTCACATTGACGAGATTGGGCAGGAAACGCGTGCGCGTCTTGCGATTGGAGTGGCTGACGAGATTGCCCGTCTGCACGCCCTTGCCGGTCAGCTCGCAACGCCGGGACATGGAACTTCCTTTCAAACCTTGTAGCGCTTCCATCCGCCGGGAGCGGCGTGGGCCGCGGTCCGCTGATGGATGGGTGGAAACGACGCAAAAGGCTCGCCGCTCTCGCGCCAAGCCCTGTTCGGGAGGCCTTATAAGAGGAAAGCGCGGCGAGCGTCAACCTGCCGGAAAGCCTCGGGGCGCCGTGGGGCGGCGATCGCGCGGGTTTTCCCAACTCGCCTCTGGACATTGGCGGCGTTCTGGGTTCTAAGCCTGTCGTCGCTCCGGGCGGGTCCGCTGCGCCGTTCCGCGCCCGGGACCATCGAGACTCGACAGCGCCGGAGCCTGTCCTGCCGCCGCGCCCATCCATTGCCCGAGGGCGCCGGCCAGAATGACAAAGGTTGGGGAAATTCCAATGGCCAAAGCAATTCTGCATATGCTCAGCACCTTGAAGCATATGAGCCCCTTCGACGTGAACATGGCCCTGGACGCCGGCTACGACGCGGCGATTCCCTACACCAATGTGACTCTCGACGAAGTCACCGCGCTCGTGCAGGACGCCATGTTCTCCCGCGCTCCCTCCGCCGCTCTCAGGACCGGCATCTTCTTCGCGGGCCGTGACGCCGTGCTGGCGCTCGACATGCTCGAGGAGGCCAAAAAGGCGCTGCTGAAGCCCTTCGAAGTGTCGCTCTTCGCCGACCCCTATGGCTCCTTCACCACCGCCGGCGCGATGGTCGCCTGCACCGAGAAGGTGCTGCGCGAGAAGAAGGGCCGTGAGCTCAAGGGCGCCAAGATCGTCATCTACGGCGCGACCGGCGTCGTCGGCTATTCTTCCGCGGTCATTGCGGCGCTGGAAGGCGCCGAGGTGACGGTCGTCGGCTACAGCGGCCTCGATCGCGTCGCCAAGCAGGCCGACGAAATGAACAAGCGCTTCAACATCAAGGTGACGCCGGCCGACGGCTCCAACCACGAGATGGTGCGCGATCTGCTGCAGAAGCACGAAATCGCGCTCTGCGCCGCCCGCGCCGGCGTGCAGGTGCTCTCCAAGGAAGATCTCGCGGCCGCGAAGAGCCTGCTGATCGCCGCCGACGTGAACGCCGTGCCGCCGCTGGGCGTCGAGGGTTGCGGTCTGCACGACAACGCCGTTGTCATTTCCGAGCATGGCGCGCTTGGCATCGGCGCGCTGGCCATCGGCAATGTGAAATACGGCACGGAATCGGGCCTGTTCAAGCAGATGGTCACCTCCGACAAGCCGCTCTGCCTCGACTTCCGCCACGCTTTCGCGCTGGCGCGTCAGCTCGTCTGATCTTTCACGCGCGTCGGCCCTGATCGGCCGGGCGCGCGACACTGGTTGAGTGCGCGCCGCGACTCCTGTCCGTGGCGCTTCTCAAGGCCGGCGCTGCAGGCGCACGGTTTCTTCCCAAAAGGCCCGCCCCCGAGGCGGGTGTCATGTTTCTTCGAAAGGAAACGCACATGGCGCTTATCAACAAGATGCTGGTTGGCGAGTCGCTCGTCGGCGAGGGCAACGAAGTCGCTCACATCGACCTGATCATGGGTCCGCGCGGCTCGGCCGCCGAGCTGGCTTTCGCCAACGCGCTCG
>NZ_JBPFEB010000030.1:0-7639 GCF_051061225.1 Methylocystis sp. | reverse complement strand
CAACCTTCTCGCCACTCGGCCATCGCCATACATCTGCATCGCCTCAGGGCATTCACGGAGTGGAGGTCCGTGACGCTATCCGTCTAAAATCCAGGCCAAGGGCCCTTGGCTGTACTCTGAGCGAGTTAATTTGACATCGCCGTGACATATGACGGCCCAGATCACCCGTATCTCCCGGCGCCTCAAAAAAAAGCGGGTCGGTGCCCACAAGGTTTGGTTTGGCGGGAACATTTTGACGGAGATACCGTCTGCGTGCTTCCCGGGGAGCGCGACGCCAATCGCCGCAAACGTGGTCTGTCAGTGGGCAGCGCGACAGCGTGTCCGCAGGGGCTGGTATGGCGCGAACAATTCGACGGGGACACCGTTTGTGTCACTCCGTTAGAACGTGACGCAAACCGCCGTCGTCGGGGCTTGCCGGTTAACTAGTCTGCGAAGAGCGCCGATCATATCTTGGATAGCGCCGACAATGGTCGACTCTATCGATCTGAACATGCACCGGACGGTGATGAGAGGCTTCGCCTACCATTCCGACGGCTTGACGGAAACCGCCAAATTAAGCTGATTTCCGACGCGAAGCCGGGGGCCAGAAAAAGCCCGGCACGAGGTCGGGCCAAGGAGAAGAGTTCCCTTGGGAGGAGGTGAAGAACCAACCGCCCAACTTAGAACATTGTTCCATCACGGGGAAACATAATGAGTGAGAGGTCCGGTTTCGGCGGCCTCTTGTGACGGGCCTAACGCTGCCCACCCCCGCCTTTGCCGTTGCCGTTGCCACTGGCGATTTCCTCAGGCAGTTGCCAAAGTCGGCGCTTCTGTCGGGACAAGCGCCTGAGGTCTCCTCCCGCGACCACGACGCAGTCCTAAGAAAGCGAAAGGATCAGGACCGGACGCAAGACGCTTGTCGAGATGCCCGGTGCCAGCCGCGGGGGCTGCGCACCCCCTTCACTGCTTATCAAGACCATGAGAGAACCCAGGCCTGATCACACAACGCGGCAATGTCATTAGGCACTTGCACGTCGCACAACGTCAGTATCGCACTATCATCACGAAAGTCGCTTTGGTTCGCCTTGCCACGACAACCACCGAACGTACTCGGTAAATTTCCATTCTGTAGCTGGAGCCGACAGGTCGCCGATTCAAAATAACTATTGGTCCCAAGCAACCATCGTATGTATAATGAAAAATGACGATGGAGCCAACGGCATCCGCGCAAATTGAACCGGTCGCCGCCCCCTCAAGTCCCTTAGTTGCGGGTCCTTCCTTCCCGTCAACCTCGAATAGCGCAAGCCTCTCGCAAGTATTAGGAGCAGGAAGTCTTGCTCCCTTCGCAACGAGGGTTCCGCCTCCGCTCTTTTGCCCCAAACCATAAGCTGCCCGATTTGTTCGCATGACAGGGCCGCCGCTTAGCGTCCAAAGTAGTATTATGATGCGCTCGAGCCGCCAGAAACTTTGACCAGCAAATAAGGGCCCTTGGCGGTGACTGCCAAGGGCCTCCGTATCACCTCTTAATCCTACCAGCTGCGGCCGCCATAATCGCCGTGGCCGTGCCCCCACTGATCACCGCCGCATCCGATTCTGTAGCCTCTGCGCTGCATTTCCCGGCACGACATACGGTCGTCAGAGTGGCCCCACCGATCGCCACGACGTCCTCCATATCCGTCGCGGCCGTGGCCCCAGCGATCTCCGCCGCGACCGTAATCGTGTCCCCAATAGCCTCCTCCGCGACGCCCGCCATCGTGGCCCCAGCGGTCACCCCCACGACCGCCGTACCCGCCGCCGTCGTTGCCCCAACGATCACCGCCACGAGCGCCGCCGCTACTACCTTTCCTGCTGCCCCAACTATCGTTGTCGCTCTTCTGTCCGCCGCCGTAGCCGCCTTTTTCTTTGTTTTGAGAAGACCCTTTTCCACCTCCGGCATCGCTCGTTCCCGGGGTTCCACCATAGCCTCCACCCCACGCGGCAAATGCCGCCGTTGGGAGCGCCAACGCACCCGCAACCGCAGTGACAAGCGCCAATTTACGTAACATGGCAGAGCTCCTCTGAAGCGTCAGCGCCGTAAGGCGCAGCCCATTGGCAAGTGGGACCTACTTCGGCAAGATCAACAAAATTTTGAGTGAGCGATGGTCTTAGTATCGGGCGTGCTCCGACTTAGCGTCGAGCTCCGCTGCTCACGATGGCGCAAGCACGCTTTTCGGTTGTCCAGAAAACTATTCCGCCCAAGAACAAAGGCTCAATCCTCGCCATTTGCTTCCTCGAATATCCCGCGCTGCCTCGCCATGTGCAAGAGCTCACAGGCCCTGCGCGACAATTTCACGTAATGCCTGCCGTAAAATATGGCCGCCGCGACCGACGCGCCCATCGTGGCGCGGATCGGTGGCTTCAGGTCCTTCGTTGCAGGGATAGGAATGGCCAGGGATGTCCATGGCGCCGAGCTCTTGGTAAACGGCGATAAGCTGCTACCTACGTAGCCACTTCGTTGGCCCATCCCATGAGCTTGCCATGCAATGGTGTCGCGCCTCGCGGTTCGGGTCATTTCGTGCGAAGCGAATGCGCCTTGCGACCTCCGCGGTGAATCGAAGCGGGAGCCTCGTCGCGCGCAATTAAGTCTTTCGCGAGCTCGATGCAGCGTTTAGCAAGCATGGCCGCGCCCACGGCCAATTCGTTTGAATGTTGCACAATGTCGACATTTCGCTCCATATCTTCGTGCGACCAACCGCGCGAGTGAGCAATAAAGGGAAACTGGGGGAAGATGAACCCAAGCTCCGCGAAAAATCCGAGCATTTGCCCGGCCACCGCCTGAATATTGTCCTGCCCGCCCACAATGATGAAACCCGCGACCTTGTTGCGAATGAGCACTCGATTGGCGATTGTAATCTGATTCTGAACGCAATTGAGCCGTTCGGCCATCTTGAAATAGAGCGACGAAGCCGTTCCCCAACGTATGGGCGACGCGACGAGAATTACGTCGGCCCAGTGCACCAGAGCCTCGTAGATGCGGTCCATCTGGTCATTTGTATCCATTTGCGTTATCGAACACGGCCAAGTGCATGCGTGCGCGGATTTTGAATAATAGCCTTCGCATGCTCGGAATTTTAGCTCATTCAACCTGATCAGCCGCGTATCAACGCCAACTTCACTAGCGGCTTTCAAGGCATGAGCGAGAACATGTTCCGAGCCGGAAAATCGCGGATTCGAAGCATCCATGACTGTCGTTGCGATGCCCGCGAGGCGCAGCGGGCCCGGCGCGCGTTGGATCCGTCTGGCAAGCGGATGAGGTGCGTGCGGCGTCCGCTTCCGCTTCGTCGCGGCGTTCAGATCCACGAAAACGCGACCATTTTCCACTTTCACCGGATAGGCCGGGACGCAGTCTCCTTCGAACCCAGGTTCGCCGACCCCCGTGCAACGGTGAAATTTCCAGTTGTGCCAGGGACAAACAATATATTCCCCGTCTAGCCGGCCTTCGCCTAGTGGACCGCCGACATGGTTGCAGGCGTTGGAGATGACTCCGACGCGCGCCTCCTTGACGGAAACCGCAAATTCCATGTTGTCCGCCTTGATCCGGCGGATCGACGCCTGTGACGCCTCCTCTAGAGAGCAAATATCGAACCAATTCGCGTCGTGAGCCATCTCGTCAACATGCTCCTCTTCGCATTGATCCCGCATTGACCGGCGAAGTCGCTACGAAAAATATTTAAGCCTGTGCTCCACAGATGTGGAAGGTTCGTTGGAGGACTTATTAGCCCTCGACGTCGGTCTCTGGCCGATCGCTGCCTCGCGACGCTTCGTCGTGCCAACGGCCTTCCTTGTCTTCGAAGGAAATATCCGTCGATTCTCCAGGAACGGTTTGTTCGTTCGCTGCGCGATCCGCCGCGTTGCGAGCCAGGGCATGAGACGGGAAAGTTTCGGAAAACACTCCGTCGACGCGATACGCCCACCCCCCGTCATGCTCGACAATCTCATAGACAGTCTTGCTCATGTGTCGCTCCTATCGCTATTGAGTGGCGTCATTGTTTGGCGGGTCACTCACAAGCGTTCGTTTCGCCGGCTCCTGGTCGACAGCGGCCAGAAAGGCGTGCAGTGTCGCGACGACCTGGGCGCCCTCACCGACCGCCGCAGCGACCCGTTTGACGGAGCCCGAGCGAACGTCGCCGATGGCGAAGACCCCGCAGCGGCTTGTCTCCAGGGGGCGGCGTTTTTCGGCGGCGTCTGCGCCGGTCAACACGAACCCTTTCGCGTCCAACGCCACGCCAGATCCGGATAGCCAAACCGTGTTGGGGTCAGCCCCAATGAAGAGGAACAGGTGACGAATTGGCCTCCGGACTTCCTCCGCCGACGCGCCACGACGCCAGCGAACCGCCTCCAGCACGCCATCTTCTCCTTCCAGTCCGCTGACCTGCGCCTGCGTCGCCACTTCCACATTGGAGAGGCCGGATATGCGGTCGACGAGATAGCGCGACATGCTCGCTTCGAGATCGCGTCCGCGCACCAAGAGCCACACCTTGGCGGCTAGGCTTGAGAGATAGACCGCAGCCTGTCCAGCGGAATTGCCGGCTCCCACGAGGGCCACCTCCTGGCCAGCGCAGAGTTTCCCCTCAAGGGGCGAGACCCAATAGTGCACGCTCGACCCTTCGAATTTTTCCAGATCCTCGACATCCAGCCGCCTATATCGGGCCCCGCTGGCGATCACCACGGAGCGTGCACTCGCGTGTTCATCATTAAACAGTTTCAGGCGAAAGCTATCTTCGTCGGCGGAGGCCATAGCCTGAAGGCCGATGACCTCATCCGGAATCGCCATTTCAGCGCCGAACTTCTGAGCTTGGTTGTAGGCGCGCGCCATCAGGGCCATACCGGTGATGCCCGTAGGAAAGCCCAGGTAGTTCTCGATCCGCGCTGAAGCGCCCGCTTGGCCGCCAAACGCTCGGCAGTCCAGCACCAGGACGGAGAGCCCTTCAGAAGCCGCGTAGACCGCGGTGGCCAGGCCAGCCGGTCCTGCCCCGACAATGGCCACGTCATAGACCCGCTCCGGATCGATCGGCCCCACGAGCCCGATGCAGCGGGCCAGTTCGGTCTCACTAGGATTGCGCAGCAGCTGCCCGCCCGGGCACAGCACGATCGGCAACTCGCGTGGGCCGACCTGGAAGCGTTCGATCAGCGCCTTCGCCTCTGGATCCGCTTCCGGGTCCAGTCGTTGATGAGGATGGCCATTGCGTGACAAAAAGCCTTCGAGCCGCAGGACATCGCCGTTCGCGGCGCTGCCGATGATCACAGGACCTCCGGCTCCAGTCTCGAGCAGGCCGACGCGACGCAGGATCAGTGCGCGCATGATCCGCTCTCCAAGTTCGGCCTCCGCCATGAGTAGCATCCGGAGCCGTTCGGGCGGGAGGATCAAAGCCTCCACCGGTCCTTGTGCGTGAGCGTCGACTAGACTTGGTCGCCCCGCCAGCTGAGCCAATTCTCCCATGAACCCGCCCGCGCCATGAGAGACGATTAGCTCCCGGTGACCCGATTGGTCGTGCGTGCTTATGTCGACCCTGCCGGTCAAGACGACGGTCAGGCCTTTGCCCACTTGGCCGGCGTTGGCCAACGCTTCACCTCTGCCATAGAAGCGGACTTCGCCGAATCGTCGCAGCCGCTCGATCTCCGCAGGCGTCAGCTCGGGGAACATCTGGGGACGCCGCGTATCTATGATCGATTGAGTTGGCTCCGACATGGTCAACCGATTAGCCTGAATTGACAGGGCGGGGATTCACCTCTGACATCTAAAACCTGGCAGGGCGACCTGCAGGGGCACGCGTTCAGCGTTCCTGCCCGTTGTAATGCCGTTGGCCGCACTGAGTTCCTTTCCGACCGGCCTTCGGCCTGACCACTGCTCCAAGTTCGGCGATGGGGTTCCTGACGGCTTTGATAAGCCAGAGGATCGCGGAAAGGGCTCGAAACAAGCGTAAGGCAGTATGCGGCCGTTCTCATCCGAGATGGACAGTGTATTCTAGACGCAGACGCTCTTCTGGGAATTAGCCACTGCTTTTTACGAGGTCTAATGCCTTTGGGTTCAGGAACAGAAAACTTGTCGCTGCTTGGCGGCCCGCTTCACCGACTGGGTGCGCGGTGTGCTCTTGTGCGCGAGGATAAGAATACGGTCCTGCTTGGATTGGCGCTCGGCTGGCTTCCTTGGCTCGTTCTCGTGTTTCTCGCTTTGGCTCAGGGTGCGACAAATATTTTTGCTCTGCCGGTCGTGGCGGTGCATGCGCGGCTGCTCCTGGCGCTGCCGCTGCTCTTTGTCGCTGAAACGGCGCTAGACGCCAAGTTTCGCGAGTTTGTCGTGCTGTTGCTGCGCTCGGGACTCCCGGGGGAGCGGGCTTTGCCCGAACTGGAGACGGCTGCTAGTCGCCTCTTGCGTTGGAAGAATTCATGGCTGCCCGACGCGACAAGCCTGGTCGCCGCCGCCGCCGTGTCCGTGCTTTGGGTCCGAATGCGCCTTATCGGAGCGAGCCCGCATGAATCGAGCCAGGCGCTCGCCGCCATGCCTCTCGCCGCGGCTTGGTATTGGTTTGTTTGTCTACCGCTCTTCCGTTTCTTGATGTTTCGCTGGGCTTGGCGGCTTGCGTCTTGGTGGCTTTTCCTGTGGCGGCTGGCCAAGAGCAATCTTGCATTGCAGCCCGATCATCCTGACCGCGCCGGAGGGCTCGGCTATCTCGAGATCGTGCACACGCGTTTTGCGACTCTCGCTCTCGCCATCTCGATTATTGTTTCGGCGACATTCGCTGAGGATATCGTTTCAGGCAGGACCAGTCTGAAAGACGCTTATCCTGCTCTGTTCATGACACTGCTGATCGATGTTCTTTTGTTCATCGCGCCGCTCTGCGTCTTTGCTTTCAAGCTGAGGGCAAGTCAGGAAAGAGGGCTGCGTGACTATACGACGCTTTCCTCTCTCTACGTCCACAGCTTCGAGCAAAAATGGATTAGGCGCGAGGGCCCGCAGGAGCAGTTGCTCGGAACGCCCGATCTTCAATCCCTCGCGGACCTTGGGAACAGCTTCTCGGTGGTCCGCAACATGCGCCTTGCTCCTATCAGCATACGCCTCTTGGTGATTATTGGCGGGGCCGCTTTGGTGCCGTTGGCCCCCTTGCTTCTCTTTGACTATCCGCTGGCGCAACTGGGGCAGATGCTTCTGCGCAAGCTCGCGGGGTTATAGTGTGACGAGTTTTGCGTGTCATTCGGCGTGGGGTCTCGACGCCGATCGGCACGGCAAGTAGCTGAAATCGCATGTTCCAGAGGGGTCACTCGCTGACGCCCATTTTCCATATTCGCGGATTTGCGGAACAACCAGGCAGGCATGGCATGAAAAGGACGGTACCGATGGACCTACACCGACCCGTTGCAGATCGGCCTCGGCAGGTGGTCGCGGCCTTCCGTCCGGCTATGGGAGGATCAATTGGCAGTTTATGTCGACGACATGCGCTCGCCTTACGGCGGAATGATCATGTGTCACATGCTCGCGGACGGCGTTGTCACGTTAACGGCTGGGTAGCGCTTTTGGGCCGACAAGGGCGGACATGACCCAGCCGCCCGTGAGCTACAAACGCCATCGTTTCCCGCCGGAGATCATCGCCCACGCCGTCTGGCTCTATTTCCGGTTCCCGCT
>NZ_JBPFEB010000029.1:0-2256 GCF_051061225.1 Methylocystis sp. | reverse complement strand
CGGCCTATCTCCACCGCGGCCGCATCGGTAGGCTCTGACTACGATTGTTAGCATCCAGTGCGAATTTAGCCTCCATTGAGCACGTGACCGGCGAAAATCTGAGCGCAGCGCTTCTTATAGATCCGGCACGAAAATATTTCGTAATGTTCAGTTGTGATGCGATTTCTCGGGAATGGAAAGGGAAGGTGCGCGCAAGCAATCCTCTGAGGCTCTTTTAGAACGTCGCGAACCGGTGATCCGACTCCTCCGAAAGGGGAAGGGAGTAATGCGGATTGTCGAGCCGACGGCACGATTAAGGACGCAACGGTCAAGCGCTACTTCTACGAAACGCACGCCGAGTTGCGAATGCGTCTCAACGACTTTGTCACCGCATACAATTTTGCGCGCCGCTTGAAGACGCTCAAAGGCCTCACGCCTTTCGAGTCATGTGTAGGCTCTGGACGAAGGAGCCCGAGAGATTGATCCTCGACCCGCTCCATCACATGCCGGGACGAAACACCTAGGCAGCGACGATCTTTGCGGCCCCTGGCCATTACTCGGCACGGGCGGTCCTTTGAAAGGTCGCCTGAACCTTGGCGGCCAATTCGTCGAGCGTGAATGGCTTGCGTAGAACTTCCGTATTCGGCGCCAACTGCAATGTTTCCGCTGACTTCCCCGCATATCCGGTGATGAGCAAGATCGGCAAATTAGGGTGTGCAGCTCGAGCAGCTTCAGCCAATTGAAGTCCGCTCAACCCGGGGAGGCCCACATCGCTGATCAGTAGGTCCAACGGCTCGCCCGACTCTATTATTTTCAATCCAGCCGGCCCATCGCCGGCTTCGATCGTAACGCAGCCGATTTCGGTAAGCGTCCCGACAATTTGAGAGCGCACCTCCTCTTGATCCTCAACGACCAGAATCTTTCCTCGATGCCCCGCGCAAGGAGAATCAATCGACTCTACGCTCGGCAGGTCTTCGGCGGCTGGGCAGGGAATCGGGGCGTGTGCCGGCAAGTAAATTCGCGCGCGGGTCCCCTCGCCGGGGGCGCTTTCGATCCGCACAAGCCCGCCCGATTGTTTGACGAAGCCGTAAACCTGCGACAAGCCCAAACCCGTTCCCTGGCCTATCGGCTTTGTCGTGAAGAAAGGTTCGAAAACGCGGCCGAGTAGATCATGGCTGATGCCCACGCCGCTGTCCGTCACCTCGATCTCGACATAGTCTCCAGGCTGCAGATCCGGATCGGAAAGCTCGGTCGTCAAAGTCCGATCGGCCGTGGTGATTTTGAGCACACCGCCTAGCGGCATGGCGTCTCGCGCATTAATCGCCAAATTCAACAAGGCGCTCTCGAGCTGAGACGGGTCGCAGGTCACCCTCCAGCGGTGGAGCCCCAAGCATAGATCCAGGTCGATTTGGGGGCCCAACGTCCGCCTCAGCATCTCCTCCATACCTGCGACGAGCTTGTTGGGCTCGACCTCACGAGGTAGCAATGTCTGCCGGCGCGAGAACGCCAACATTCGGTTGGTGAGGCTGGAAGCGGTGTTCGAGGCTTTCCGTATCGCTTCGAGGGGGCGATCTATCGCGTTTGCGCGACCAAGCGCAATTTGGCGCTCGATGACATTAAGGGAGCCGACGATGACCTGAAGCACGTTATTGAAGTCGTGCGCGATGCCGCCGGTCAGCTGGCCTAGCGCTTCCATTTTTTGCGCATGCGCCAGCCGCTCCTCGCTCGCAAGCAGCGCCGCATTGGCGTGACGCAGCTGCTCCACAGAAGGAAGGGCGAGAAAATTCGGTAAAGACCACCATAACGCGACCGCCGTTGCTATGGAGGCTATCGCCGTCGCCGCTTTGACAAGTCCCTGCAGGCCGTAGAGCGGGGCCCATAGGGTGAAAAGGTCCAGCCAATGAGTCGTGCCGCAGAGCAGGATAAAGGCGGCGAACAACCATAACAGCGGTCGAAAGACGAGATCGCTTCGCCGCTTTCCCACGATGAGGAGCGTCAGCGGGATCGAGAAATAGGCCAGCGCGATAATGGTGTCGGAAACCGCATAAAGCCAGATCAGTCCCGGTTCCCACAGTAAGCAGTATCCATGGGGCGATAGGCCAGACGTGTCAAAGAGCCACTCGCTCAGTGCGGACAGGCGTTGTCACGTTAACGGCTGGGTAGCGCTTTTGGGCCGACAAGGGCGGACATGACCCAGCCGCCCGTGAGCTACAAACGCCATCGTTTCCCGCCGGAGATCATCGCCCACGCCGTCTGGCTCTATTTCCGGTTCCCGCT
>NZ_JBPFEB010000028.1:0-237724 GCF_051061225.1 Methylocystis sp. | reverse complement strand
CGCGCCGGGCTGACATCCAAAACCTGAAACGTTCTATCTCCAGACATATGCTCAGACCTATGTCGATCACCCGAATCCAGGGCAACCAATCATCGGCGTCAAAGCGCAAATCCGCTACACGGGGAACGTTGAGCGCTTACGATGCGCCTGCGCCAATTCGTGGATCATGAAATCAGCGCTCGAGGGCGGCGTCGCCGACCCGGAACGCATTCCGCCGGAGCTGCTGAAGGAGATGTATCTCGTCGGCAACCGCAAAGGCCATTATCGCGCCTTCCTCAATCTGCTCCGCAACGCCGAAAGCTGGGAAACGGCGACCAAGGCCTATTCGAACATCAGGATTCCCGTGCTGCTGCTCTGGGGCGCCCGCGACTGGTCGCGGCCAGAGGAACGCGAACATGATCGTCAAATCGTGCCCGGCGCGCAAATGGCGACCGTCGAGGACGGGGGGCACTTCCTGCCGCTCGACAGGCCGGACGCGGTCATCGAGCATTTGCTCGCCTTTCAGGCGCCGCTCGTTGGGAAGCCTTCGTCATGAAGGCTTGCCTTTCGGCATTGCCTGTCTGGACTCGCTTCCCCGAGGCGCGCACGCCTGGGACTAGGCACGGCTACGTCCGGCTGGCGCGAACATCCGGCAGCTTTGCCGACAAACTGGCGCAATCAAGCGCTCGTATAACGCCGTCACGCGCGATCGAAACTAGAAGGAGCCGCAACAGCTATCAATGACATTCGGCACGGAACACCGCTCCCTGCCCTCTTCTGCACTCTACAGCCACCGTTTTTACTACCCCTCACTCCCACTCAATTGTCTAAAATCCAGATAACATATTGATCTAGCTCGGTTGTTTATCGCCCGCAGCCCAAGAAATCCGACGCACGACCCGTCAAAATCTTACAGTGTTGATTTCAAATGGAAAACTTCGCAAAATTTTTTTGCGCGGTTTCAGCACCTATCGAGGCCGATTGCTCCAAAACCCATTTCGGAGGAGCCGATGACCGCTCCAGCCACCACAGAAAAAGTACCGTCACGCTCTTCGTCGGCGCGATGCGCGGGTGAATTTTCGTTAGTCTTCCATCAGCCAATCAGCAGCTAGATGTTTAGTCCCGGCATCTCATAGAGCGAGTCGAGTTTGCGTCTCCCTGGCTCCTTCGTCCAGAGTTTGCATCATGTTATACTAACCTGCCGTGAGTTTGACTCACATGGGATTCCCGAATCGGCAAATGTCTGATTCTTATTGGCGAACCGGAGGGAGGTTCGTCATGGCGGCAGCGGTGCGATTGCGTGATGATTTTAGTGCCGAGCGGCTTCGGGTGTTGGCGCGAGGCTCGAAAGACGCACCACAAGCGCGCCGGCTTCTCGCTCTGGCGACAATTTATGATGGCGGAGCGCGCAGCGAGGCGGCAAAGATTGGTGGTGTAACGCTTCAGATCGTCCGCGACTGGGTGTTGCGCTTCAACGCACATGGCCCGAATGGCCTCCTGGATCGCAAGGCGCCTGGCCAGCCATCGCTGATGAAGGATGAGCATCGCAGGGCGCTCCGGCGCATGGTCGATGACGGACCCAAACCCGCGATCCATGGCGTCGTGCGTTGGCGGATCGTCGACCTTTGCCAATGGCTCTCGGAAGAGTTCCGCATCTCTGTCTCCGAAACGACGATGAGCCGCGAGCTCCGAAAAATGGGATATCGCAAGCTCTCCGCGCGCCCCCGCCATCACGCGCAGCGCGAAGGCGCCATCGAGGAATTCAAAAAAACTTCCCCGCACGCCTGGAGGAAATCGCCCGGGAACAATCCGTCGATGCGCGCGACACAGAAATCTGGTTCGCGGATGAAGCGCGCATCGGTCAGAAGAACAAGATCACCCGTCGATGGGCAAAACGCGGATCGCGTCACTCCGCCCCACGGGATCAGCGCACCGCCTCGACCTACTTCTTCGGCGCCATCTCGCCTAAGGATGGAAAAGGAGCCGCTCTCATCCTGCCCAAATGCAACACCTATGCGATGAACCTCCACCTTGCCGAGATTGCGCGGAATATTGCACCCGACGCGCATGCGGTGGTCCTGCTCGACCAGGCCGGTTGGCATATGACCGACAAACTCGACGTTCCCTCCAACGTCACTATCATGCACCGCTGCCTGCCAAATGTCCGGAACTCAACCCACGGGAAAACGTCTGGCAGTTCCTGCGTGACAATCGCCTCTCCAATCGGGTGTTCAAGTCCTACGATGACATCGTCGATCACTGCTGTGATGCGTGGGACAGCCTCGTCGAACAACCCTGACGCATTATGTCCATCGGGCTGCGTGAATGGGCGGCCTATCGGTTCTAATCAACGCGGGTTGGTATTAGCCAAATCTGGAAGTATTACACCGCCCGAACAGGGAGCGTGTTGTCAGTAGACATCCAAGCTGGGTCTTAGTCATTTTCCTGGCTGATTGTAAAGGTTGAGCGTTCCGTGCAGAGGCAGGGCTGTTCAACAGCTCTATGCTTTCGCTTGACCGAGCGGGATAAATTTTCGCTTTGTAGGCCGGGAAGTGTCTGAAGCTATGGGGAGAGTCTCGGCGCTTACTTAGCAGCCGACCTCGCGGCTCGACGTCCATTGCAAGTCTTTAGGAATAGCTCACGTCGATGCAGCACCAACACACTCCGGGACGGTTTGCCAGCGCGTGCAACGGTCACGGCCTTCTTGTGAACGCCTGCTATAATACGAGTCAACCAAGAACATCTAAACCGTGTAGCGCACTACCAGATAAGGTTCAGCACCCAGGGTACGCGTCAGTGCCTGAGTTGGCCCTGCCGCGTCAGGAGGGGCGGACAAAGTGAAAGCTTCATGCGCCTGCAAGTCGGTGGTGCGCGCTGCCGGGTCACCGAACTCGTGATGTTTGCCGTCCATGCCGTAGAGCTCGAATTTTTGCAGCGTCAACTGCTTGCCAGTGACAAAATACGGAAAATAGTCACGCCCTACCGTGATGCTGAGATCCTGATCGCCATTGACGAAGGCCGACCACTCGGTCGGGAAATCGTGTGGCAGGCTGAACAAGAGCGCGAGATTGGCGCCGCTGCCGGAGGCCTCGGCGAAGAGATCGTCAAGCGCGGTTTGCACCTTGTCGATCTGGACGCCGGGGCGCGAGGTGTAACGGTAATGAAGGATCACATCCGAGATCGTCGGGCGGTCGAACGCCGGATAGGCGGTCGGCAGGCTAAGCTGCCAGGTCCCCACGAGCCCTGCCCCCTCGAAGGGGAGGAAGCGGTCGTCATGCAGATTGATGTCGAAGAGGCCGGAATCATTGCTGGCGCTGCTCGTCACGATCGATTGGAGCGCCCCCGCATAATCGACGAAGCGGCTGTCGTCGGTCCCCTGCCGCAGATATTCGCCGTCGAGCAGCAGGGGCGACGTGCGGATCGAACTCTGAAGCAGTGAGAGCGTGGCGTTGACGCTGGTATAGGGGCCCGTAACCGAGGGGATGGAGACCGCGACGCTTTTGATGCGGCGCATATAGTGGCCCGGGCAGTCGCGGTCGAAGAGCCATTCGGGCAGCCCGAACTGGCAGGAGCCTGTGGTCTTGAGTTGCAGGAGCGCGATCGGGTTGAGCTGGCGCAAGGAAATGTGGCGCGTCAGCTCGAACTCGCGCTTGTTGTTGTCGTGGTATGCCATCTCGAGCCGCTTGAGGTCGAGATGCAGCGCCTCGCCGGCGAGCAGGCCCTTCCGGCCCGCGTCCCAATAGTTGAACTTGATGAAGCTCTGGCTGCTGAGCTCGGGTCGCATCAGTTCGGTCTTGACTGTGCGCTCGGCTTTCTGGGCGACGTCGAAGGCAAAGCGGTAATATTCGTAATAGAGCCGTGAGATCTCCCCCTGCATCCAGAGGTAAAGCTCCTTGTTGGTGAACTTGCTTTCGAGGAATTGGTCGATCTCGAGGGCGTTCTGCGCCTGCTGTTTGGCGATGTCGTAATCGTGCTTGGCCACCTGCTCGCCGATCAGCGCGCCGAGGATCTGCCGCCCATTCTGCATCACTTCATGCGCCGCCGAATTATATTGGAGGACCCAGTCGGCGGCGCGGCGCTGGTGCCCGCCTGTCTTGGCGGCGCTCGCCGATTGACCCTCCTCCTGGGCGGCGCTGGTGTTCTGGAGAGACGAGTAGAAGCGCCCCACCGTCGCGAGCAGCGAACCGCCGAAGACGTTCATATGCCCGCCCAGGCCCCAGAAATGAAGGTCGATCCCCATGTCGGGAATGAGCGAGAGCAGCCCCGTAACAGTGTCGGAGTGCATCGCGTTCTCGCGGTTGCTGCGCGCCGCCGGGGGATGCACGTTGAGGTCGGCGTCCTCGTTGGAGTTGAGGTGGAGCTTGCCCGCCCCTACCGCGCCGGATTGCTGCGCCGGCGAATTGTCCAGCGGCCGCTGGATGTCCGGCACCTTTTGCAGCGTCAGCGTTTGGTCGTATTGGGTGACGAGCTTGCCGTGCGCCTCCTCGAAGCTGGCCTCGTCGAGCACCGCGAAATCGATCTTGTCGATGTCCGGCGCATTGGGGTCGTCGGGGACGCCGAGCAGCTTTCCGTAATAGTGGAGACGCTCGAGCGCGGCGCGGCGCGTCGTCGTAAGCGAGGCGAGCGAGTCCTGCGCGCTCTTCCATTGCAGGAAGCGCGTGTCCTGGGTCATCTGTTGGATGGCGATCTCGTGCTTCTGGCGAAGCAGCGCGAGCCCCTCGGCCTCGCCCTTTTCGAGCGCCGAGAGCAGCCCCGCCCCTAGGCTCTTCACCTCGCTTGCGAGCTCGATCGCCTTCTGGATGAGGACCGTGCTGCGCACCGGTCCGATCGGTTGGTTGAGACCGCTGACGATGCTCGACACGTCGAGACCGGCGGCGGCCGCGGCGACCAGCATGCCGGGGTCGATCGGCGGGTCGAACAGCGCGAGCGGGCGCACCACGCCGGTGATGTCCATGCAGTGACGAATCTTGAACAGCCGGTCGGCGACGAGGTCCCAGTAGCTGAGGAGCTTCTCGTTGGGCGGGATGCAGAAATAGAGCGTGCGGCCGATGCCGAAGAGCGGCCCCGACACGGCGTCGCCGCCCGGCGCCCCGCCGTTGGGCGCCGCCATATTGAAGGGAAATGAGGATTCGAGTTCGACCATGGCGTTGCCCATCTGGTCGAGGCTCAGCGCCTTGAGCTGGGCGAAGGTTTTGCTCTGCACGACGCCGAGCGGCGGCGCCTTTTCCGGCCGCGGCCCGAGGATGTTGTTGGCGAGCACGTAGAGGAGCGTGGCCTCGTTGATCGTCTCGACCGTATATTGCTGGTAGAGGTCATCGCCCCAGGCGATGAGGTTGTCGAGATACTTCATCACCACATTGTATTGGTAGGCGACATGCCGGGTGCGCGCGATGGCGTGCGGGTTGAACGGCTTGTTGAGCATCGCCTGATAGCCGTCGAGGATGTCGGCCTGGCGCTTCTTGTCATCGGGGCTGAGGGCTGAGGGCTGCGCGGAGAGAAGCGTCAGCAATTCGTCGATGCTTTTGGGGTCGGCGTCGTTGCGGAAGGCGAGGAAGTTCCAGAAGCGCTTGGGCGGCGGCAGCGACTGGTCGTTGGACGTCGGATCGAAGATGAAGTGGAACCAGCGCTGCGCCTCGGCGAACCGCCGCGTCTTGGAAAGATGCGTCGCGACGGTCATCGGGATGTGGAAGAAGAGCTCCCAATTGTAGTTGGCGTAGGGGCCATGTTCATCGACATCGATATTCTTGATCGGCGAGGTCGTGACGTCGACGACGGCGGTGTGCCGCGGCGCATAGGTGGCGTCAAAGAAGGGCTGCTCCATCGCCTGCGTCGAGGGCGCAAAGAGCGCCTCGATCGGGTCCTCGGCCCGGTTCATGGCGGTGACGATCTCGCCGACAAAGGGATGGAAGAAGTTTCGAAAAGTGTAGGTGAACTTCTCCTCCTGGTGGCCGAAGCTGACGACAATGGTTTTGTCGACGAGGACCGCGTCGTGGAAGCCGAACATGTTGGCGTATTTCATCGCGACCCCCTTAGAGCGCGTTCCGCCGACGTTGAATCCGGTTCGGCGAAAGAAAGCGTGAAAAGACAAAAGACCAGAGCGCCGGTCCGATTCGATCGGACGGGGAAACGCCCTAGCCCGGCCGGACGAGCACCGGCGCCGGCGCCGATACGTCGATGGCGCCCGCGGGGCCGATGTCGACGCCTCCAAATTTGACCGTCGCCGCGACGGCGATGCCCTGCCGGATATTGGCGTCCTGCGTGACGAAGCGCTCGATTGGAGCAGGATCGACCACCCCCGGCAGAATGCCCTCCGGACCGCCCCAGGGCGTGGGCTTGGGGAAGAGCGGCGGCTGCACATAGATCGGCGGCAATTTGGTGATTTCCGGCAACGAGGGTTTCGGGAAGACTCCGTAGCCGCCGAAGTCGGCGACCCAGACCTGCTTCTCCGTGGTGGTGACGAAGAACACGTTGCGCCGGTCCTCGAAGAAGAAGGGCGAGGTCCATTGGTCGGAGACCCCATGGGCGGCCTGTACGGAGCGGACCGGGATGGAATCCGTCAGCACCTCGCGGGCGTAGTAGACCGGCGGCAGGTCGGGGATCCTCGACGAATAGTTGATGGTGTAAGGCTGCCCGCTCTGTGAGAACGACCGCTGCTTGCCAAAGGGCCGGTAGCTGGGCAGAGGCGTCATCAGCTCCGGCGTCGAGTGCGTGTTGTAGAGCCGGAACGCGGCGTTCTGGTGCGCCCCGTGGATGCTGATGCGCAACCCCTCGGCCGGCTCGTCCGACCAAAGCGAGAGCTGGCTGCGGTCGATCAGCGTCATCTCCAGAGGCGAATAGGCGCCCAGATCGGCCGGCTGCGCCGCGTCCGACGTCTGCGGCGGCTGCCACTGCCCATTGTAATACTCGCTCCACGACAGCAACGCCTGCAGCCTCACTTTTACCTCGGCGTCGCTCGTGTTCTTCACCGCAGCGCGCACCTGGGTGAGACTGAGGTCGGACACATGAGTCGTGCCGCCATTGGCCGTGGAGGCGGCGCCGGGATCGGGCGCAGACTGCGGCGTCTGCTTGAGGAAGTTGAGCCAGAAGAGCAGCAGCCGGTTGTTCCATACGACTGGGATGACTGGAGCGTCCTCGATCTTCAGCTTGATCTGCTCCCAGGCCGTCCAGTAGCCGTATTCATAGCGCCGGTAGTAGAAATTGGTGCTGCCTGCGCCGGCTCGCGCCACGACATGGATGATGTCGTCGGCCTCGCCCGCCCCGTTCTCCTCGATGCACAAGCCGCAGGGCACGAGATGGGCGACGTCGCTCAGCTTGGAAAGATAGCCGAGCACCGCCTGCCCCGCCGAATCGTCGGTGATGTCGGCCTGGAGGAGCTGGCCCTCGATGTCCTTGAAGAACGGCGACTTGTCGTCGCGCAGTTCCTGTTCGAGCCAGTTTTCGGTGTGGATGAAGACCTCGCGATTGGCCTGCCAGAGGCGGAAGCGCTTGCGCCAGCGCCACTGCTTCGAGTCGATAGACCCCGGCGACACGTCAGCTTCGAGGTTCATCAGGCACCGCTCGATGAAGAGCTGCGCCGAGGACAGCGCGAGGCGTATGCGCGAGGTCTTCGCGCAGGAGGCCATCTCCACGTCCATGAGGAAATATTCGTAGAGCTTGTCAGGCGTATCGATGTTGGCGGCGGCCGGAGTCGGCGGGTTCTCCTTAAACTGCTGCAAAATGTACGCGACAAGCGCGTCCCGCTGCAGCTCGCGCAACGCGTCGTTGATCGGCTTGATGATGTCGCGCCAGTCGTCGGCGGCGTAGCGGGCCTTCAGCGCGGCCTGGAAATCGCGCACCACCGCCGCCGTCGGCTCGTTGGTCGTCGCCTTGATGAGGCTCGCGGCGGAAATCCCCATCGCGGTCACCGTTGCGAACGCCCTTTCGAGCCGCCGGAGCACTGCAAAATGCGCCAGGTCCGCTGGCGCCTTGCCGAAATGCTTGAGCATGTCGGTCAGCGAGACAGGGTCCCAGAGCGAGAGTTTGAACAAGACGCCATCGGGCGCCGTCGTGGCCGCGGCCGAATCTTTCAGCACCGAGAGCAGCCGGTCGTCGTCGGGCGACCATTCCGCCTTCAGGCGGCTGAAGGCGAGCAGCGCCTTGAGCGGGGCGAGCAGCCCCACAGCCGTCGCCGCTAAAGGGTCGCCCGAGACGGGTAACAGGTTGAGCCAGCCCTCGCCGGCGATCCGGTAATCGGGATCGGTCGCGAAATGGGCGATCTCGGCCGCGCTGAGCTTGAGGCCCGTGGCGAGCGAGGCCGCCTTCATGATCCGCACATAGGCGGCGGAGAAGGGCGGCATGATCGACGGCGGATAGAGATAGCGCCCCGGTATCACCGCGCGCGCCGCCTTGGGCGTCTCCCAGCTCAGGCTCAGATTCGTGACGACCCGCTCGACCTTGAGCACGATGTCCACCAGCCGGCCCGCCGCCAGCAGCAGCGGGTTCTGGTTTCGCCACACCGCGCCGTTGCGGGTGAGCGGCTGAGGAGTCCCGTCGAAGGTGAGCGTCACCAGCGCGGTTGCGTCGGTAGAGATCACGAAATTGTAGTAACCCGCGTCGGGGATCTCGACCGATCCGGTCCAGATGCCCGAGATCGCCGCTCCCGCGACAGGATTGGCCGGCAGCGGATTGGCGGCCGAGTAGTCGATGGCCGGCGCCGCCGCGACGCTCTGATCGACCACCCCGGTGGGCGCGTTGCGGAAGAAGAATTGCGCCGCAAGCCCCGGCGTGCCGAGCGCCAGCACATCGTCGAGCACCGAGCGCCCCGCGTTCCCCGCGGCGTGGAGCGGGAATGGCCCGGCGCCGTCTGGCGCAAGCAGCGCCGTCGCGCCCGCCAGATCGAGCCCCGCCGCGCCGCCCAGCCGGTCGAGCGCCTGCTCGCTCTTGCGCCGCCGCGACAGCTCCGGCTGGAAGGCGGCAAGGAGCGCCGTGCGCTTCTGCTCCGGCGGCTGAGCGGACGCCACATAGGCGTCGTAGAGCGGCTTGAGTTCGGGATTGCGTGAGAAGAACGAGGCGAGCGCGTCCGAGGACGCGTCGTAAAGCGCGCCCACCGCATCCTTGAATGCCTGCTGCACGCCCGCCGTGGCGACGAGGGCGTCGCGCATCGTTTTGGACAGCAGCCCCTTATGCGACAACCGATGGACGAAATCGTCGTAGGCGAGCGCCGGATCGAGCGCGGTGATCGCCGCCTCCAGCGCGCCAGAGGGATGCGTGTAGGCGACGTCGAACCGCGTCGTATTGTCGATGAGGGCGATGAACGCATCGGCGACGGCCTGCCCGTAAACGAGCGTCATGCGCGCCTGGAGCACGTCCCCCGTCGGATCGTCGGTCACCGCGAACTGATTGTCTATGGCGGCAAAATCGGCGCGCAGCGTCCGCGCGAATGCGGCGATGGCGTCGGGCTTGGGCGCGGACTGGCCGGAGAGGTCCTGATTCCAGACGAGATAGAGCGCCGCCGCGGACTTCATGCCGCTCTCTTTGAGCGACTGCACGAGCTCGATGAGCCGGGTGATCGGCGGGGCGGCGTTCGGGGCGGCCCCGATATCCGGCGGGGCGAAAGGATCGATTCCAGTGAGCCCCGTCAGCAGCAGCAGCTCACGGACAGATAGCTTGAGACTGCGCGCCAGCCAGCCGCGCCGGTAGATGGCGGAGATGTTGGCGAGGGTGAGCGGCGTGTTGGCGTCGAAGCCGAGCGCCTTGACGATCTGCTCGAACTCGTCGCCAGAGAGATTGAAGGCCCCGCGCAGCGCCTCGGCATGACCGAGGACGCGCTGCGCGGCGTCCGTCAGATACTCGCCATAGCCGTTGTCGGCGAAGGCCGGGTCGCGGTTCGGCGTCGAGGGGGCGATAAACATCGTCCTGTAGAGCGCGCTCGCCCCCTGGGTGGGGATGTCGCTCCAGACGGCCAGCAACCGCTGCAGCGCCTTGGCGGGCGCCAGCGAAAGCGCATCCAGCACGCGCACCGCAACGCCGAGCCGCGGCAGCAGCGTCGAGAAGCCGGCGTCGAGCTTGGCGAGCGTATCGAGGTCGCCCGCCGTGATCGGTCCGCAGTCGGG
Organism: Methylocystis sp.; assembly: GCF_051061225.1. Taxonomy (GTDB): domain Bacteria; phylum Pseudomonadota; class Alphaproteobacteria; order Rhizobiales; family Beijerinckiaceae; genus Methylocystis. The sequence goes on along the minus strand of NZ_JBPFEB010000028.1, from coordinate 227,654 downwards.
CCGGTAGAGCGAACAAATGGCGATATCGGTCTGCTCGATGGTCCAGCCGGTCTTTTGATAGAGCCGAATGAATCGGAGCAATCTGACGAAATCGACGGCTGTGAGTCGCGTGCTCGTGTCGCCCGGATTGGCGACGGGCTTCGAATATCGAAATTCCAGCCGGTCGAAATTGCATCCCGTCGATTTGCCGGTCGGATCGACGAGGGTGATAATGCTCATCAGCCGCGCATAGTTCTGCGGGTCCTTGACCCAGGCGACGATGTCCCCGCCGAATTCGGCCGGGTCAGGCGCCCCCGCCCCCACCGGCAGCAATGCGAGAAAAGCCGGGCCGGTGATCGTGCCGTCATGCACTGCCTGCAGGGTGCTGAACGGCACGTTGAGCCGCGCGAGCTTGGGGACGAGGCCGCAATTTGGGTTGATGAAGCGCGTCTTGAGGATCGCCACCAGATCCTCGTAGGACACCGTGACCCGCCTTGCGAAAGCCTTGGCGTTGGAGAGCGCGGCGATCAACTGCGCCTCTGTCTTGCCGGCGGCGAAGCCGTAGAGCGCGTTGAGCGTCAGCGCGCTGTCAGACAGAACCCGGTATTCCGGCCTGGAGAGCTTCAGCGCCTCCATCAATATGTCGCGCCAGCCATAGGCGTTGGCGCCGCGTTCGAGGTCGTCGGACTGACGCAATCGCTCCATGGCGTCGGGCAGCGGCGCCTCGAACTGGTCGAAATGCCGGCGCAGCGCTTCGAGCGGCCGATGGAACGGCAGCGGCGAGGGAAACCACGCGCCCTGCAGGACCGTGTAGGCCTGATCCATCACATATTGCGGGCTCGCCAGCAGGTCGTCCGAGACGGCGGCGCCCGTGTCGTGTCCCTGAAAGCCGGTGAGCGTCAACGGCCCGGCGGCGTTGGCGACATAGAACTCGAGCGTCTCGTTGACGATGTCGATATAGGGCAAAACCGTGTTGGTGTTCTCGCAGGTGAGCGGCAGGTGCTGGATGTCGGGCCGGCGGTTGAAGAGAACGGACTGCGCGTTCTGCTTGCCGTCCGCCGCCTTGTCGATGAACTGAAGCAAATCGACGAGATAGGCGGCCGGCGACAGGATCGACCGGCACTCGTCGCAGGAGCAGAAATCCATCGAGCCGAAAAGGCTCTCGAGCGTCGGATAGGCTATGACGGATGTTGCGTCGACGTTCTTCGCCTGCGGACGCGCGTCGAGGAATTGCCCGCCAACCGCCGCGCCGTTCGCATTGAGCGGCCCCATCTGGATGGCTCCCAGCGGCGCCGCGTTCTTGGCCGAGAGGAACCCGATCGTGAGGTTGAGCACCGCGCCATGCACCTGCACCGCGCGGTCATAGACCCGCGCCGCGACGTCCTCCCCTCCCATCTTCTTGCCGAGCGCGCGGATGAAGCCTGAACGATCCTGCTGCACGATATGGTAGGCCGAGTCGAGCTCGCTCTCGATCAGCGCGCCCATGGCCGCGTCGTTCGGAGTGAGCTTCAGCGCCCGCTGCACGCGCTGGATGGCTTCGGTCGTCGCCTTTTCGGCGCTTATGTTGTTTTGCGCCAGATACTGCTTGATCGGCTTGGCAGTGAGTTCGAACTTGCCCTGCTGCTCGGTGAGGAACTTCACCACCGCCGGTCCGTTGTCGAGCTTGACCGCGCCCGCCCCGATCATCTGCGCAATCGCCGCGGTCGGATAGCTGATGCGCAACTGCGCGGCGAGGTAGCCCGCATAATTGGCCGCCCGCTCCTGCGCATTGGCGCCGGGAATCTGCGGCGGGACCTGTTCGGGCTTGATGAGCTCCTTCCAGCGGGCGGGGTCGTGAAAGCCCTGCTGGACCAGCTTGAGCGGGTCGCCGACGCCGTCGAGCGCCTTCATCAGCGGTGCGTTGTTGAGCGTCAGAAAGGCGAGCTTGCCCTGCGTCTTGAGCTTTTCGGCTGTCGGCGCGCCGACCGCTTCGGAGACGGCCTTCCAGAAACCGGGAAGGTCGCCGTCATGGGTCGCATAGAGCGCCGCGACCTGCCGCTGCTGCGGCGCTCCGAGCCCGGCGAGCGACAGCATGTCGCCGAATGAAGAAGCACCGGCGAAAACCGGCGTCGTAAGCAGGCGATCCGCGCTCAAGCTCTGGAACGCCTTGACCATCTCCGGAATCCCGTAGGCCGATTTGGCCGGGATGACGCCGCCGGTGACCGCCCCTTTCCAGATCGCGGTCAGCGTGTCGCCGCCGATGTGATAGAGCGCGTCCGCATTGGCCGGCAGGCCGGCGCGAAAGAGCGCATAAAAATAGGCCGCCGGAATCTTGCCGTCGGCCTGCGCGCTGAATTGATCGGCGAGCGCCGCAAGCGCCACGGCGCGAGCGTCCCAGCCGGTTTTATTGGCGAGATAAGTGATGTCGGAGCGCCCGCCGCCCTCTTTGAGGTCGCGAAGGTTGCCGCGCAGCAGAGGCGCGACCGCGCCGGTCAGCGTCTCGTGCTCGCTGAGCAGGATCGCATCCGCCGTCGCCGGCAGATTGATGTCGAGCGTCTCGCTCGTGCCGGCGCTGTAGCGGACGACCGATGCGCCGATCAGCTTGTCGCCGGCAAAGGCCTGCGCCTGCAGGTCCGGGACAGTCTTGCCGGTCTGCTTCAACAAATCCATGCCGAACTGCACTGCGTAGCGACCGTTCGCGTCGGTCGTCGTCGCGGCGAGCGTCGTATCGGGGCCGGCCGCCTTGTCGACGACCAGCACCCTGAGCCCGCCGACGCCGACCCGCGTCGACGAGAACAGCTGCCCTGCGACGTTGAACTTCTGCCTCAGCAGCGCGATGGCCTTGCTGAGCGCCGCCGCCGTCACCGCCTCGACGAGGCCGTTCGAGTCGAGCCCCTGCTGCTTCTGGAAGCTTATGACGGCGTCGGCGGTCGAGCCGGCGAACATGCCCCGCCCCATCTCGTCGGCGCTGATCCTGAAACCGAGCTGGGCGAGCTCGCTTTGCAACTGCTTCACGTCGTCGCCGAAAAGCTCTCTATGGAGGTCTCGCCCTGAAAGGTTCATTGCCTCAAGCTCCAAACGTTCAAAACCAGGATCTGACTTTCGCAACCGCTGCTTCGCCCAGCGCCACAGGCGTCGACGCGACTGTGACAACGCCGCCGGCGACAAAGGCGACCGTTTCGTTCACGCCTTTGCGTTCGAGATATTCCTTGGTGTCGATGCCGTGCTGGGACGCGAATTTCGAAACGTTGAGATTGTGCTCCAGCGCCTGTCCGACGAGAATCCCGCCCCCCGCCGCAATCGCCACCGGATGCTTCGACATCATCAGCGAATTGCCCACGAGCCCGATGCCGGCGTCGACGCGCTGTTCCGTGTTCTTGGCGGTCACGAGTTCTACCGCGGACACCGCGACCGCAAGCCCGCCGGCGGCCTTCCCCGCCACTTTGACTGCGGGAGCCAGCGGCTTGAGCGCCTTTGCAACCGGCGCGACCGCCTTCACCACCTTGGAGACCGCGCCCGCCGCCTTGGTCGCCTCGTTGGCCACCTTTGCGACATCGCCCTCCGCCTTCATGAAGGTCAGCGTCTTGGGATCGATGTGGATTTCCTTGAGCGCGTCGCTGACAAGCTTGGCGTCCTCGGTCGCCGCCCGCGCAATGCGCCCGCGAATGCTCTTGTTGACGGCGTCCGCCAGCGCCCGGGACGGGCGGTTGGTCTTCTTGATCGCGCCCACCGCCTTTGCCGTGAGCGATTCCAGCTCTTTGACCTCGCCGAAATTACGCACCATCAGTTGGGCCGCCGCCTTGCGGAAGGCCTCCGGCCCCTTCGCCAACTCTTCGGCGAGTGAAATCTGCGCCTTCGGCGGGATGGTGTGCGACGACACGCCGGCGTTCTTGGTCGCCTGGTTCGTCAGCCAGTCGAGAAACTGCTTGTTTTTAGGGTCGCTCCACGAACCGCCGTTAGCCACGGCCCGGATCTCGTCGACGTTGAGTTTGAGCGCCGCCTCCCGCAGCTTGCCCGAAACGATGGCGTCCGGGATGAGCGCTGTGAGGCCACGTAAGAGCGAGAGCCCGCTCTTCGCATTGGCTTTGTCGACGTTGTCCTGCCCTTCGGTCCCGCTTGGGTCGGAGAACACTGTCGGGCTGTTGTGGGAGTAAGCGTAGATATTCGCGCCATCGGCGTGGCCCGAGGGATCGCAGGCGGTCCAGCGCCCGAGCCAGGGGGCGTAATAGCGCGCTCCGTGGTAGGAGAGGTCGTTTTCCTCGTCGCGCTCGCGGCCGGTGTAGCGGTAGCGCTTGGGCGTCTCCGTCTGCGCCCGCACCGCCTGATAGGAGGTGGAGCCATAGGGGAAATATTCTTCGTAGGAGATGACGTCGCCCGCCGGGTCGAGTTCGAGCGTCGCAGAGCCGAGATGGTTGGCGAACTGGTGGCGGATGAGTTGCGGCGGCGCCGGATCATTGCCTGCCGTGCGCGTCTCCGCGATCACCACCCGCATCTTGTCGAGCATCGCCTCGAAGGTCTCCCGCTCGAGCGTCACGGTCACGCCGTCGCCGGCATATTCGCGGTAGATTTCGATGCCCCCGAGATAGAGCCGCTCCGCCTTGCGCGCCGGCGCGGCGCCTGCGGCGGCGGCCCGATCGGTGACCTTGCGCTTGCGCTGGCCCGCGCCGTCATAGGCGTAATAGGTGGTCTCGGGCGTGCCGGCGTTGACCACCTGCCGGGCGCTGGCCGAAAGCCGGTCCTGCGGGTCCCAGCGCATCATCGGCAAATGCGGCATCGACGTCATGTTGCCATGCGCGTCATAGGCGTAAGGATCGCTGAACGGCCCCAAGGGATTGTCGCCCGGCGCGCTCGTCGTCGAAAGCCGGTTCGACATCTCACTCGCCGTGATGCGGCTCGCCTCGCCATAGACATAGCGGCGCGTCCAGTTTCCGCTGGCGACGAGGTGCGACATCTGCACGAGATTGCTGGCGTCGTCGTAGACGTAGCGCTCGGTGTACGTGCCGAGCGCATTGCCGTCGCCCGGCGCGGCGATCCGCAGGCGCGCGCCATCGTCGTTGCCGCCCTGCTGCGGCGGCAGAAGTCCGCCCCCATTGCGCCCGAGCTGTTCGCGGCCGGCCGCGGCGACCAGCCGATAGAGCGCGTCATAGGTGTAATCGGCGGTCGGATCGACTCGCTGATTTCGGAAGAACACGACATTGTGGATGTCGGCGTCGTCGCGCAGCCGGGTGACGTTGCCCGCAGGGTCGTAGGCGTAGCTCAGCGCCTGGACCGTCGTGGCGTTGGGGTCGGCCGACGGCCGCGTCGTCGTGAACGTCAGGAGACGCCGTGTGAGCGGATCATAGGTGGAGATGCTGCTTAGCCCGTCGCCGCGGTCGATGCGGATTCGCTGGCCGTGTGCGTCGTAATCGACATTGGTCACCGCCTTGATGTCGGCCACGGCCGGATCGAGCAGCGCCCCCGGAGCCGCCCCCCGCCGCAGCCAGACGCTGAGCGATTCGATGAGGCCGGCGTCGTTGTAGCCCGGTTGCAGGATCGAGACTTTCCCGCCCGCCAGATGCGGGAGAATGGACTGGATCGGCCGGTTGAGCGCGTCGTATCGGCTCGCGGACTGGAAAACTTCGCCGGTGACGAGCAGCGGCGCCGCCGCCGCGTCCAGCGCGACAAGGTTGATCGGCGCGCCCGCGCCGAGGGCGGCGAGCGGCGTCCAGTCGGGCGCCGTGGCGTAGCTCGCCGCCATCTGCTGCGTGCTTTCGGTGAGGTTGTCCTTGAAGTCGTAGCGCTCGTGCGACGACACACCCGCCGCGTCGTAATGCCGGAAAAGCTTGCCCTTTAAGTTGCGCGCGGGATCGGGATGGTTCTCCCCGTAAATCAACCGCTCCGCGAGCATCTCGCCCGCCCCCTTGCGGCCGACATACTGATGCGTCGGCCGTTGCAGCAGGTCGTAGACGGTGCGGAAGGTGTAGCCGCGATCGTCCCAGTGCCGGAGGGGGTGGTTGGCGACATTGGGCAGCATGAGCCGCATGCCGCCATCCATGGTGACGTAGCAGAGCGCGGCGCCGAGCATGTCGTAGCCGGCGACATATTTGAATCCGCCGCCGCCCGGCAGCGGCTCGCGCCGGCAGGTCTCGCTCACATGCCGGCCGAGCGCATCGATGAGCACGAGCGGCTTGTCTTCGGTATCGAGCGCAGTGCGCTGCGCCAGGCGCTGCCGCACTCCGCCGACAACGCCGTTGTCGACGACGAGGAGGCATGTCCGCCCGAGCGAATCGAGGAGCTTGAGGCGTGGCGTCGCGGCGTGTGCGGCGGCCTTTTGCGCCGCATCCTGGTTGGCCGCCTTCTCGGCCGCATCCGCGCCGAGCGCGCCGCCGATACGCCGCTTGTACCAGGAAGTGAAGGCGTTCGGCGCGTTCCCGAGCAGGCGCTTGAAGAAATCGCCCACATCGGGGTCGGTGCGCGGATCGTCGAGAAGCACCGTGTCGTTGCGATCCCAGTCGGTTTCGCTCCAGGCGTCGAACACGGTCTTTTCGTAGCTCGAGTCGGGATGGAGCGTCGCCACCGCGCGCTCGGGCGGATCGTAGAACAGCACCGCGCTCACCCCGGTCTGATGCGCGAACTCGAAATCATGCGTCGCCGAGAAGAAAGGCTCGTAGCGGCGTACCGGCTTGCCCTTGTTGTTGTAGATCGTCCAGCCGCTGCCCACCCAGCGCGGCGCCACGATGGCGGCCGCGTCACCCACCGGCCCCGCCTCGGCCAGCGCCTTCTGCTGCGCCTCGCGACCGAACCCGTCGGCATAAAGAAAACCGTGCCGATAGCGCGACGCCGCGCCCCCGGCGAGATCCGCCGCATGTGTCTCCCGCGCCAGCGTATAGACCATCGGCGCGTCGGGGGCCGGCGCGGCGCGCGTGCGCATATAGGCGAAGGGATCGTAGACGACGCGCGAACTCGCCTTGCCGAGGATTACGCCGGGATCGGCGAGCGGGTTCTGCCGCACCGCCGCCACGGTCGGATCGTCGAGGTCGGCGACGAAACCCGCGAGGCTATCGCCCTCCCCCGCCTTGCCGCTTACTGCCGAGCCGGCCACGCGCCCGAGCGCGTCGAATGCGAGCGAGGTGGTGGCGCCATTGGCGTTGGTGCTGCGCCAGGGCTGGAGCACGCGATAGTCGTTGTCGACGAGGGTCACATTGCCGAGCGCGTCGGAGCCCCGCACCGGCATCAGGTCATAGGGGTCGAGGTCGCGCCGGTCGACCGCGCCGAAGGGATCGACGGAGCGTCGCGGCCGGTAGAAATGCGCCTTGGCCTCGGCGAGTTCGATCGCCGGGCTGTCGCCGTCGCCGGGCGAAAGATACACGCGGCCGGAAGGCGCCCACCAGTCGGGGCCGCCCAGTCGTACATAGCCGCCCTCGGCAAGCATGGCGTCGGTGACGAGGCCGCCGAAGACACGCGCGACGAGCCCCGGCGTCAGCGCCAACTGATAGGTCTCTCCCGCGAGCCCGAGCGTATCCGCCTTGCCGAGCGCCAGCAGGCCGGTGAGGTCGTCGCGGCGGTAGAGCGTGCCCGAGCGCGTCACGATCCGCCGCCCGAGACCGAGCGGATTGCCTACCCCCTCGATATCGGGCGTCGAGACATCCTCGTAGGCGATGTCGTTGGCGCCGGCCCAGAGCGCCACATGCCGCGCGTCGATCTCGTCGAATCCGAAGCGCTCGCCCGCGGGCGCGAAGCCGGTGAGCTCCGCGATGATCGTCTCGCTCGGCATCGGCCCGCGATAACTGTCGAGAGGGCCCGCCGTGATCGGCTCCCCGAGGCTCTCCGTGAAGGCGTGGCCCGACCCGCTGATGTGAAGGCGTGCCTGATCGTGCGCCAGCATGGCGCGAAACGCCGCCGAGAGATCGGGCGCAGGTTCGGCATGGCCCGGCCGCCGCGGATAGGCGATGGAGGCGCCGCGCAGCGCATTGCCGAAATTGTCGACCTCGAGCGTGAATTCATGGCTGAGGCGGGGGTCCTCGGGATTGCGCTCATAGTGCCAGGTGAGCGCCTCACGCGGGAACGTCATAAACACCGCATGTTGGTTGCGTCCCTGCCGCTGCAGGCACCGCACCGCATAATTGTGCTCGGCCACCGAATAGGGGTGTTCGGCGGCGGCCGAGCCGTCGAGCCCGAAAACCTCGACGCGCAGCGCCGAGCCCTTCAGCGCCCGGCAGGCCTCCCGCTGCTCGTCGGCGGTGAGGCCCGCTTCGATCACGCTGTCAGCCATCGCCCGCGCTGCCCGCGCCGCGACCGCCGCGGGGCTGTCGCCGCGCAACGCCGGCTCGATCCAGTATTCGCCGGCATATTGCCGCGAGATCGCCGCCGCCTCGAGAAACGCTCCTGTGTGGAACCAACTCCGTGTCAACACCGGCGGGTTGAAAGACTCCTCCGCCTCGTTGGCGGGTTCGGCCTCGGGAAAGAGCGTGTCGTCGCGGTGCTCTTCGGTGTCCCATTGCTCGACCATGCCGAAGCCGCGGAACTCGCGCTCGACGCCGTCGAAATGGCCGTGATGATAGGCGTAGCGGGCGACCGCCCGGCTGCGCCCGATCCAGTCGAAAGTCTCGACCCGCTCGACCACCTGCACCGGAAACGGCAGCCGCGTCACCCACGGCCGGCCGGCGAGCTTGTCCTCGAGATAGAAGCGCGTGGAGGGCGCATAGCGCACCCGTGTCTCGGCACCGAGATTGTTGCGCACCGAAACCAAGAGATGCGGCTTGCACGATCCCATCAGGTCGACGTAACGCAGCGTCGCCCCTTCGGCCGGCAGGGGCGACGACCAAACGAGACAGGCCGTGCCGTTGCCGAGCAGGTCCATCGTCTGCACGCCGCTGAGCAGCGAGGCGTCGGGAAACACCGCGAGCCGCTGACGCCGGGCAAGGGCGTTGCCAGACTGGTTGAAAAAAACATCGACCCCGGCGGCCCCGATATAGACGACGTCTGTCGAGCCCGAGCCGTCGATGTCGACGAGCCGCACGCGCTTGGGGTCGAACAGGTCGTCGCAGTCGAAACGGGGCGAGCCGTCCATGGTGACCTTGGCGCCGAACTTTCCGTAACCAAGGTTGGGCCAATAGCAGACCTCGCCATTGCACACCCGCACCAGGTCGCGCAGGCCGCCGCCCGACATATCCGCGAAGGACACTGTGAAAGTGCCGTCGGCGTAGACGAGATGAGGTCCCCGCTCCTCGTCGGGCGGCGTGGGTATGCGCTCGGCCTCGGCAAAGCCCTCCAGGCCAAGCGACCGATAAAAGGTATAAGCGTCTTCTTCCGTGATCAGGACGTCGGCGAGGCCGTCGCCGGTGAGGTCGACGAACTGCAGGTTTGGTTCCGACCAGCGGATCGCCGGCAGCGCCGGGAGCGGCTTGAACGGCTCCCAGTCGGCGTCGGCGGTGCGTTGCCGGTAACCTGGGACCGGCGCCTCGAACGAGACCAGTTCGAGCCGGCCGTTGCCGTCGAGATCGAGGAACTGGCCGCCCGGCTGGTCGAGGCCAGGTAACGGCAGCCGCGCGATGCGCTCGCTGGCGCCGAACCGCGCCCGCGCCATGGGCGCCTGATCGGGCCCGGCGACCGTGTTGATCGGACTGAGATTGCGCTTGTAGCTCCAGCCGCCATGTTCCTCGCTGAGGATGCCCGACAGACCCTCGCCGTCGAGATCGACCCAGCGAAAGCGCGCGCCGTCTATGCCTTCGGGCAGGTTGGCGCGGCTTTCGGCGTCGGTCAGCGTCAGCACCTCCGCCGAGAGGCGCGGCTGGCTATAGGCGAATTCGACGGGCGGCAGCGGCGAACGCGCATAACCGCCCGGCGCCGCGCGATAGCCGGCCTGCGTGATCGACTGCAGGAAAGTGTGGATAGGATTCGCCGGATCTGCGGGAGCCTCCTCATCCGAATAACGCAGATCGCTCGAGCGCACGAGCAGCGAGGCGCCCGCCGTTCCCTCGCGCGGAAAGTCATGGAACATGAGGATCCGGCTGCAACGGCGGTAACTGCGGACCTCGAACCCCGCGCGGTAATGTGAAAATGGATCGGGGCGCACCGGCCATGGCTGGTTACGAATGGGCGTCGGCTTGGCGTGATCGTGATCGCCATAGTCGAAAACGAGCTGGAAATGCCAGTCAGCGGGAAGCGCCGGTTCGGCGCCGCCCGCCGACCAATCGGGGAACCATGGCTGCTGGTTGCCGTAACGGATCGTCTTGAGATAGCGCTGGGCCGCGCGTCCCGACGCCATCCGGTTCGCCTCGTGCGCCGCCGTCTTGTCGACGCCCACCGAATCCTCGGCGACGTAGTCGTAGTGGACGACATTGCCCTTGTTATCCGCCATGAGACTGACAAGATAGCTGAAGACTCGCCGCGGATCGGCCGGATCGACAATGCGACTGTTGCTGTCGCGACCGAACAAAGTGACGATGTTGTCGCGGCTGATCGTGCGCCAATGGCTGACGCCGGTCGCCGTTTCCGTCCAGCGTTCGATGCGCGAGAAGAGCCCCTCGACTCGCGGCCGGTAGAGCCTGATCCTGTAAGCGATCTTATGGACTGTGCGTCCGAATTCGACCCGCGCCCCCTGTGCGTCGAGCACAGGCACGAGGTCCTCGGCGCCCGCAAGGATGAAGACGTCTGTCTCCTCGCCGTCGCGATAGCGGGGCAAACCCTTGTCGGTCTTGCGCGTGATGACGGGAACGGGCATTTGCCAGCCGAAACCGAACGGGCCGTTGCCTGCGCCGCTGTCATAGGTCAGCGAAAGCTGCGGGCCGAAGCCATCGCGGCCAGGGCTGGCGCCAAGCGGAATCGACATCGAACTCGTGCCGGTCACTGCGTTCACGGCGAACTTCTCGCCCATGCTGCGGATCGCTCCGCCGCCTTTCGGCAACTCGATGCTGGGGAGAGGAGATTGCCGCTGGCCAGCCAACTTCTCCGGAGCGCTTGTAACGGCCCTTTCGCCTTCCATGCCGTGCTCCCGAAATTGCTAGAAAAACACCGCAATCAACCTTAGACAGGGCTCCCTTGCTCGAAGCGCCTGACCTTAAAATATCGATCATTGGATCATCGAATGACGGAGGTGGCAACAGGCGCGCGCAAGAAATTATTGCCGGCAACTTATTCTGATCCATCCCATGCGTTGCGATCGAGGGGTGATGAGCCTCGACCGTTCTATGCGAAAGATCGAGTGCGCTCGCTCGCAGAACGCCGTCACGCGTTGTCGAGACTAGAAAAAGGAGCCGCAACAACTATCGCCGACGTTCGGTAATGAAGCACAGCTCCCTGCCCCCTTCTGCACTCTACAGCCGCCGTTTTTACTACCCCTCACTCCCACTCGATTGTTTAAATCACATCTAACAAGTTGATATAATTGGTGTTCTTTGCCGGTTTTGCACAAGGTCGCCGACACCAAGGCCGTCAAAATGCTACGCTTCTGATTTCAAAGGGAATTTTCCCCAAAAAATTTTTTGCATGGTTTCGGCATCTATCGGCCTCGATTGCCTTATTGAGCGGCAAAACTGGCCCGACGCACGCCTCCGCCTGAGCGGCTCAAAAGTACCGTCAGCACCGCCCTGAAGCCATTAGCCATCAGGGAGATTCAACTGCACTCGAGACGCTGATCTCGGGCTCATCTATACTCATGCATACCTCTTACGAATAGACCCGCTTTCGTCCATCCTCCAGTCCCTATATTTTCCGCCGCCACGCCGCCCCCAAACACCTAGTCGACCAGTGGCCTCGCATTCTGCGGCCGAACGATCGTCACCAGTGTCCGCGCCCGCGTCAGCCCCACTCGCAATAGCCGGCGGCTGCGCTCAAATGGGGGTTGCTCAGTCCGTTCGTCAAAGAACCCCGACTTGAAGGCACCTTCCACAAGCACGACACCATCGAACTCCTTGCCCTTGGCCTTATGCATATTCATCAGGATGCAGCCGCTCTGTGAATCGCGCTCTGCAGCGATGAGCCGCTCTTGTTCGAGAATGCGCCTCACAAGGTCACTCGCACCCCCGTAGCTGCCTGATGCAAGCCAGCGCTCACTAAGCCCCGATGCTAGAGCATCCGTCGCCCTGAAGAGGCGGACAAGCCGCACTTCGCGGAACAATTCGCTGAGTGCAGGCATATCCTGGAGCAACCGACGCGCTGCCTTCCAGTCCACTACCGGCTCACCGATCAACGCGACCCCAGCCGCGTGAGCGGCGACCAACGCCTTCGCGGCCTTGATCCGCGGTTCCTCACCCTTCGCCACCTTGGCTGCGGCCTCGTCATATTTGCGAGCGTTCTCAGCTGCCGTATTGGTTTGCTCTTCGGCGTTCTTCACCTTGTAGAAGCCAGCGATTGCGCGAAGTGTCCGCGCTAAGCTCTCTGCGGCCGGCCCCGTCGGCCATTCCAGGATCGATGCGACGACGACTGCCGCCGCGGCCGACAGCTCCGCATCCCACACGACATCATGCTCGACCATAGACAGCGGCTGATTGTTATAGGTGTGAGGTTCCGACAGGATCATCGACAGATCGGAAATCAGGGAGTTACTCCGCGACAGCACCGCGACGCTCGGCTTCTCGACACCCTTTCTCCGCAGCGCGCTGAACGTCCAGATCACGGCCGCATGCACCGTCGCGGGGAACGCGTTCCCCCAATAGCTCACGAGCTTCACGTCGGATGTGACTGGCAGTGGACTTTTATTGCGCAAAACGGCGTCAGCGAACTGAAGGATGCCGGCGTTCGGACTCCTGTGGTTTTCGCCGCCGAGATCGAATTCCGCAATCGCGACAGTCTCTCGCAAAATGTCCAGCCGGCGCGGATCGATTTCGTCGCGATAGTCGAATATCCGCTGCTCGGGATCCGCTAAGCAGAAAACGTCGGTCACTAGAGCCAGCGCCCTCACAATCCGCCACTGATTGTCATCAGTATCCTGGAACTCATCCACGATGATCATCGGAAACCGATCAGCGATCAGCCCGCGCAATGCTGCGCAACCTTCGAGCAGAGCGGCCGCGCCTGTTGCGAAAAGGTCGAAGCAATACAGCCCCATTTCCGCCGCCTGACGCTGGCGCTCGACATTCCAGTCCCCATCGAAGGCTGACTTCTGAAGCCTCTCCTCGCTAGGGAAAAGGAAACGCACCGGCCGCCCGTGCAGCAGTCGCCCATGTGCTTCCAGCATCTCCATGCAGAACGCATGGTAGGTCTGAACCACGACGGATCGGCGCTGGCTCGGCGTCAGGATTTCCTTGCAGCGCAACAGGACCTGACGGATCGCCGCGCGCGAAAAGCTCAGAAACAGAATTTCCTGACCGGGCTTCAATGCCGCGAAGCGGCCTTGTGCCTTGAATAGCGCAATCGTCGTCTTGCCCGAGCCCGGACCACCGAGCACCAGCAGGTGCCCGGCCTGTGCGATGATCGCCTTGCGTTTATCGCAAAGGTCAAGCTTCATCCCAACCGATCCTCGAAATCGCCCGGCACCGGCGCCGCAATGTCTTCGGGCACGGCGCTAAGGGTCTTGTGGATCGCCTCTAATATCTCGCGGATGGTCGCGGGCAGTTCCGCCGCGGTCTGGCACTGCGCGATCAGCATCGCGGCATAACCATAAGCCTCGCCCTTGCGGGCCTTGAGCACTTTGGTCGCTAGCGCCGCAATGTCGGCATCGCCGGCCGCCGGGTCATAGGGCCCGACAGCGGGATAGTCAGACCGATCCTTCACCTCGTCGAGGAAGCGCCGCACAACCGCGATCGGCATCTGTTTGACAAGGACGTTCTCGATCCCCTTCTCTGGTGATTCCCAGACTTGGGTGTAGCTCTTCATCTTGTCGAGGGAATCCTGACCCAACGCGACGTTCGGCTTGTCGTAGAAGCCGAAGGCCAGCTTACCGAGAGCCGAGAATATCGGCCCGTGACGCGGCACGGCATTGTCCGCACCGGCGTCAAAGACGCTGACGCCAGCTAGATCGAAGTGCATATAGGAGTTGGCGGCCAGCGAGGCTTCCATGATCGAAGATGCGACCGGAAACAGCGATGCCTCGGTCGAGCCCTCCACCACCAGCACCGCTCGGCTAAGAATAGCCTCCGCGAACTGGCGACACTCGGTCCGATACGTCTTTGGTTTCACCGCTTGAGCGTCGATCGGCTGACCCGTCAGCGCGCCATCTTCGTCGCGGGTGAGGATAACAATCTGCGCTGGATCGAATTGCTCGATCACATAGGGTGAATGCGACGTGACGATGGACTGTCCCATCTCGGCGAGGACGAAGCGCGTCACGCGCCGCTGTGTATGAGGCGGCAGCGCGATCTCCGGCTCCTCCATTGCGAAGATTACAGATTGCTTGTCCTTCAGTTCAGCGATGAACGTCAGTAGTGCGAAGACCAAAAGGTTAATCGACCCGGTGCCGAGTCGGCCGAACGGCACGAGATGCTCCCCTGGCTGCGCTGCGATGAACAGGCGCACGACCTCGCGCAGATGCTCGCGTGTCAGGTCCGACGCGAAAAATGCCGTGGAATTCTCGCCTGGCGCAAGGTTAACGAAACGGCCCATGCGCGACCGGATTTCCGCGCGGATGTGCTTCAGCTGCTCAATCTCACCGATTGCCGGGTCGAGCGCCTGCAGCCGGCTGAGCGTATCCTGCCACATCTCGGCGGCGCCGGCCCCGCCGAGCTTCAGCACCGAATCGAGCAACGACCCCCGCTGCAGGCTCAGCGCTCGGGATCCAGTCCGCAGGGTCCGCAAGAACACAAAGCCACAAAGCCGCTTATGAACACGCGTGAACGGAATGCGCCCCTGGCCGAGCTTGATCTCGCTCTCCTCATCAAGCGCATCGACTTCCTTGGTCGGATGGTCGAAGAAAGTGTTCCCGACGAAATCATCCTCGTCCCGGTCGTAGCGGCCGACGAACAGGAGGGGCAGTGCCCAGACGACGCCATGCGCGTCGGCCTGGTCGAGCCCGTTATCCCCTTCGTCGATAAAGGTGCCGGCCTTATCGTCCCACCGGCGTAGATGACCGCCGAAGCGGCGTGTTGCTTCCTCGGAAAGATCGACAAGAATAGCCTCAATGCGGATTTCGACTGGGGCTCCGTCCGCCGTCAAATATCGTCCGCAGTGGAAATCGTGCTCATCAACCACCGGCCTGCGATAGAGCCGCTCCGGCCCCAACACGAGATCCAACGCCTCACACACGGTCGATTTGCCGACGTTGTTCCCTCCGACGAGAAGTGTATGTCCGGAGAAATCGATGCGTCCCTCAGAGGCGCCTCTGAAATTCGTGATTATGAGGCGTCGGACTCGCATAGTTTTTTCCCCAATTCTGAAAGGCGTCAGGCGGCCGTGCGCCCCACGATATCGATCAACTTCTGGTAACTCGTGACGACGTCATACTTGACGCGATCCTCCGACACGCGCCGCCCGATCTCATCGAAAAATTTCCGGGCGCAAGCGATCTTGGTGTTTTCGACCTCGCGGAGCTTCATCGAGGACATCGTACCCTTGGTCTCGGCGACGAAGTAGATGTGCTTGACGCTTCCCTCCTTGAAGGAAATCGCCCAATCGGGGTTGTAGTCGCCAACGGGTGTCGGGATCAGGAAGCCGCGCGGCAACTTGGCGTAGACCACCACCTCACTGGCGGTATCCAGCTCGTCGGCAAACTTGCGCTCGATGTCGGAGTCTGTGACCACGTAATCGTACACGTGCCGCTTGAGCTTAGACGAGGCCTTGGAAAAGTCCTGACCGGTCTGGTTCGCGGTGAAGATGTCAACGTCATAGCGCTCGGCTAGCCCGTCATAGGCCAGTCGCTCGATCACCATCGTCGCTTTCTGCTCGGCGATGATCCGCGATTGTTGATTTCCGCTGAGAGTTGACCCGGGATTTTCACTGAGAAGTGACCCTGGTTGATTTATGTTTTCATGCCTGGTCCGTGGTCAAGAGCTTTGCTTTCTCCTTTCTTCCTTTTGTCGTGGCGGCGCTCGCTTTGAACCGGAAGCTATCGTTCCCCGTTTCGACGATATGACAGTGATGGGTCAGGCGATCCAGCAAGGCGGTTGTCATTTTCGGGTCCCCGAAGACGCCTGCCCATTCGCTAAAGCTTAGATTTGTGGTGATAACGACGCTGGCGCGCTCGTAAAGTTTGCTCAGTAAGTGAAAGAGCAAGGCGCCCCCGGATGCGCTGAACGGAAGGTAGCCAAGTTCGTCCAGGATCACGAGGTCGCAGCGAACTAACCGCTCGGCAATCTGCCCGGCTTTTCCCTGCGCCTTTTCCTGCTCAAGCGCGTTGACGAGTTCGACGGTAGCGTAGAAGCGGGCCTTCTTTCGATGATGCTCAACGGCTTGCACGGCCAGGGCCGTCGCGATGTGAGACTTGCCGGTTCCGGGCCCGCCGACCAGCACGACGTTTTCGGCCCGTTCCAGGAACTCGCACCGATGCAATTGGCGCACGAGCGCTTCATTGACTTCGCTGGAGGCAAATTCGAAGCCGGTCAGATCTTTGTAGATCGGAAAGCGGGCGGCCTTGATCTGATAAGCGACCGACCTGACCTCACGCTCAGCAGTTTCCGCTTTGAGCAGTTGGGAGAGAATGGGGATGGCGGCGTCGAACGCCGGCGCTCCTTGCTCCAAGAGGTCGCTGGCGGCCTGGGCCATGCCATACATTTTCAGACTGCGGAGCATGATGATCACCGCGGCGCCGGCGGGGTCATGACGCATGGCGAGTCTCCCGCGTCGTGGCCTCGTCGCGCAGCGCATCATACCGTTCGACGTCGGCGCGCGGCTCTCGAGACAAGTTTAACGCTCGCGGCGTGTCCACGGTTGGCGGCGCAGACGATTTGCCGTCAATCAGCCTGTGCAGCAAGTTCAGGATATGGATCTTTGTCGGCGCCCCATCATTCAAGGCGAGCTCGACAGCGCACAGCACGGCTTGTTCGTCGTGCTGGAGAACCAAAGCCAGGATCTCCACCATCTCCCGGTCGCCGCCAAGATGCTTGAGCAGATGCTGCTGAAGCCGCTTGAAGGCTTCAGGCAGCTCGGCGAAGGGCGCGCCGTTGCGCAACGCGCCAGGCTTCCGCTGGATAACCGCCAGATAATGCCGCCAGTCGTAAACCGTTCGTCCTTGCCGGTTGTGGGATCGATCTATGACCCGCGGATGCTCGCAAACGATTTGCCCCTCTGCGGCGACAACAATGCGGTCTGGGTAAACACGCAGGCTGACGGGCCGATTGGCGAAGGAGGCTGGCACACTGTAGCGGTTGCGCTCTAGATGGACCAGGCAGGTCGGCGACACACGTTTCACGTATTCGACGAAGCCGTCGAAGGGAGGCGGCAATGGCATGAGAGACGCTGTTTCGCGTTCCCATACATCGGCGACCGTTCCAGGCAGACTTCCATGAGGAATCTCCCGCCATAATTCCTTGCAGCGCCGCTCCAACCAATCATTCAGGGTGTCGAGGGTGAGAAAGCGCGGCGCTAGTTGCCAAAGTCGGTGGCGCGCGTCCTGAACGTTCTTTTCGACTTGGCCCTTCTCCCAACCAGACGCCGGATTGCAGAACTCGACGTCGAAAAGGTAGTGGCTGGCCATAGCCGAAAAGCGTGCGTTGACCCGCCGTTCCTTTCCGAGCCCGACCCGATCGACCGCCGTGCGCATGTTGTCATAGATCCCGCGCTTCGGAACGCCGCCCAAAACCCGGAACGCATGGTAGTGGGCGTCGAACAACATCTCATGGGTTTGCAGAAGATACGCGCGGAGAAAAAACGCTCGGCTGTGCGACAGCTTAAAGTGCGCCACTTGCAGCTTGACCCGCTCGCCGCCGACGATCGCCCAGTCTTCGCTCCAATCGAACTGGAACGCCTCTCCCGATTGGAAGGCCAAGGGCACAAACGTCCCACGCCCGCTGGTCTGTTGTTCGAGCTGCCGATCGACCTTCCAGGCGCGCGCAAAGGCCGCGACGCGGCCATAGGAGCCCTCATAGCCGAGGGCGACCAAATCTGCATGTAATTGTTTAACCGTGCGCTTCTGCTTGCGCGGCTTGCTTGCTTCCGTCTTCAGCCAACGCGCCAATTGGTCAGCAAATGCATCCAATTTGCTGGGTCGGTCCGGAACCTTGAACTTCGGCTCTACAGCTCCCGATCGCAAATACTTACGGATCGTGTTCCGCGACAGTCCAGTCCGCCGCGCAATTTCCCGGATCGAAAGCTGCTCCCGTAACGCCCAGCGCCGGATAACGCTCAATAACGCCATGTCTATCACTCCGTCGACCCCCGCTGAAAACAGCCAGGGCGGGTTCAGAACATGGGTCAATTCTCAGCGGAAATTTCCCGCTCTCCCGGGTCAACTCTCAGCGGAAATCAACACGAGGGCGGCGAAAAGACAGAACAGCCATCTCCGAAGAAAATTCGGGATGCGCGACAAAAGGGTCAGGTCGCCAAAAGCCAGGAAGTGGTGACGACCTTCACGCTTCTTTCGCTCATCGGCTATCTCTGGGTCGCGTGGCGTCCGCTCCAGGAGCAGATCATCGACCTGTTCGATCTCGTTTCGGTGCTGCCCCCCGGCCAGTTCGACAAGACGGTTTTCATCACTCTGCATGCCGTGTCGCAACGGGTCGTGTCGATCCTGATCCCCATTCTCGCCCTGGCGATCGTCACGGCGCTGGCCGCGAATTACGCGCAGATCGGCGTGGTTTTCGCGCTCGAAAACCTCGTGCCGAAACTGGAGCGCGTGAATCCCGGAGAGGGTTTCAAGCGCATCTTTTCGATGAAGCAACTCATTGAAATACTCAAATCGCTGCTCAAGATCATTTTTCTCTCGGTCCTGCTTTACATCGTCCTGCGCGATTCGATTGGACCCTTCGCCTACACGCTGGAATGCGGCCTGGCGTGCCTCGGCTCCGTTACGGCGCAGGTCCTGGTCAAACTGCTGATCTACTCAGCGCTCGCCTTCATCATCGTGGCTGTCGCCGATCTTTTTTATCAAAGGCACAGCTATACGAAGAGTCTGATGATGAGCAAGGACGAGGTGAAACGCGAGTACAAGGAAAGCGAAGGCGATCCCCATATCAAGGGCAAACGCAAGCAACTCGCGCATGAGCTGGTCATGAGCGACGCGGGAGGCGCGACGCGCAAATCCACCGCGGTGGTTGTCAATCCGACGCATCTGGCCGTGGCGTTTCGCTACAAGGAAGGAGAAACGCCGCTGCCCATCGTGGTCGCCAAGGGCCGGGAGCGGCACGCCCATTTTCTACGCACACAGGCCGAGGAAGCGGGCGTTCCGGTGTTCCGCAATGTGCGCCTCGCACAGGCGCTCTACGCGGAAGCGGACGTCAATCAATATGTTCCCGACGAGCTCTTCGAAGCGATCGCCGAAGTGCTCGCCTGGGTGAAGAAAAACGAGCATCTGCTCTACAGGGGCCGCCTGCGCCACGGCGTCATCGACATGGATATGGGCGATCACCGGAACGAGCCCGAGGGCGGACCCTTGGGGCCGGATGCTATTTGATTCCGACGACCATATAGTCGGGACCGACCAGATGCTCGACGCGGGTCTCGCTGAATCCCGCCTCCCGCATCCAGCCCTGGCAGTCCGCCCCCGTATAGTCGAAGCCGCCCGCCGTTTCGATCAGCATGTTGAGGCTCATCAGCAGGCCGAACGCATTCTCTCTCCGATCGTCGTCGATCAGCGCCTCGTAGACGATCAGCGCCCCGCCCGCCGGCAGAGCCTCGTGCGCTTTCTTCAGTAGGGTTCTTTTCTGGTCGAGATCCCAGTCGTGGAGAATGTGGCCCATGATGAGCACATCCGCCCGCGGCAGGGCGTCGGCGAAGAAATCTCCCGGATAAAAACGCAGACGACCGGCGAGCTCGTTGGCGGCGACAAACTCCTCGAAGACGGGACCCACCTGCGGAAGGTCGAAACCGCCGCCCTGGAGATGCGAATGGGCGCCGGCGATGGTGACCGGAACCATCCCCTGAGCGGCGCCGATGTCGATGAAGGTCTTGTAGTCGCGCCACGGGAACTTGCCGGCGATCGCATTGGCCGCGCCGGCGCTCACGCCGCTCATCGCGGCGAGGAAGCCCCGCAGACGGTGGGGATCAGCGTAAAGCGCGGCGAAGAGGTCGCCTTCCTCCTTGTTTTCACTCTGCCGCTGGCCAGTCTTCAGCGCCTCGGTGAGGTGGCCCCAGCTTTCGTAGAGCCGGTTGTTCGCCATTTCCAGCAGGCCGCCGACATAGCCCGGCCGGGCGCGGACGAGGAAGAAATCCGTCTCGGGCCGATTGCTGTAGAGGCCCTCGTTGCGGTCGATGAGCTGCAGCGCCACCAGCGCATCGAGAAAATCGCGCGCGGAACGCTCATGCAGGCCAAGCCGCGCGCGCAAGGTCGCGATGTCGGCGGGGCCGTCGGCCAGCGCGTCGAAGACGCCGAGCTCGACGGCGGAGAGCAGCGCCTTGGCGTTCCAGAAGGACATGCCGAGCGCCAGGAGTTTTTCGGGCGAGGGTCTCAGGGTCATGGCGAACTCCGCTTTGCGCGGCTATTTTCGCCGCATGGCAGACCGATACGACAGTTTCGCCGCGCTTGCGGCGCGTGAGATCGAAGGCGTGCATTACCGCATCCGCATCGCCGAGCGGCCCTCGCCGATCGCCGTGGTCGCGCCGCATGGCGGCTGTATCGAGCCCGGCACGTCGGAAGCGACCCTTGCGATCGCGGATGACACTTTTTCGTTCTATTGCTTCGAGAGCCTGACCTTGCGGGCCAAAGGCGATGGACTGCACATTACTTCCACGCGCTTCGACGAGCCGCAAGCGTTGCGGCTGGCGCAAAATTCGGAAATCCTCATCGGCGTTCATGGACGCAAGAACGGCGAAGACGCAGCGTCAGTCTGGGTGGGAGGCCTGCATGAGCCGCTTCGCGACGCCATCAGCGCGGCGCTTCGCGACAGCGGCTTCCGCGCCAGATCCGTGGGCGACGGCCATCCGCTCGCGGGCCGCGACCCGGCGAATATCTGCAACAGGGGGCGACGCGGCGCGGGCGTGCAACTGGAGCTGCCGCGCGCGCTGCGGATCAGCTTCGCGCATGAACGCGGCCGACGCGAAAGATTCGCGGCGGCGGTGCGGCGGGCGCTTCTTCACATGAAAAGCTGAGCGCCGCCTGAAGCTCAGCCTTTTCTCTTTCTCCCCGCATAGGGGTTGTCGCCCGCCTTCTTCGAAATGCGGATCGGCACGCCGGGCAGACTGAACGCCTTGCGCAGTCCATTGATCAGGAAGCGCTCATAGCTCGCCGGCAGCTCCTCGAGCTGGTTGCCGAACAGCACGAAATACGGCGGGCGCGACTTCGCCTGCGTCATGTAGCGAATCTTGATGCGGCGGCCGGAGACGGCGGGGGGCGGCGTCTCCTCCACCGTCTGCAACAGCCAGCGGTTGAGACGCGCCGTGGCGATACGGCGGTTCCAGACTTCGTGGGTCGCGACGATCGCCTCCATGAGCTTGTCGAGGCCCTGCCCCGTCGCGCCGGAGACCGGAACGACCGGACAGCCGCGCACCTGGGGCAGCAGGCGTTCGGCGTCCTCGCGCAGCTTGGTAAGCGTTGCGCCCTTGTCCTCGATCAGATCCCATTTGCCGAGCCCGATGGCGAAGGCGCGGCCCTCGCGCGCGGCGAGATCGGCGATGGTAAGATCCTGTTTCTCGAAGGGGATCGTCGAGTCGATGAGCAGCACGACGACTTCCGAGAAGCGCACGGCGCGCAGCGCATCGGCGGCCGACAGCTTCTCCAGCTTGTCGACGACCCTCGCGCGCTTGCGCAGGCCGGCCGTGTCGAAGAGTTTCATCTTGCGGTCGCGCCAGCGGAAATCGACCCCGATCGAGTCGCGCGTGATGCCCGCCTCCGGCCCCGTCAACAAGCGCTCTTCGCCGAGAATGCGGTTGATGAGGGTGGATTTGCCGGCGTTGGGGCGGCCGACGACGGCGATCCGCAGCGGCTTGGTCACATCGAGGTCGCTGCCATCTTCCTCGTCGTCATACAGGTTTTCTTCCTGCTGCTCCTCTTCCTCGGCGGGCTCGGCGGTCTGCTCGGGGAGCGCCTCGCGCAGCGCCTCGTAGAGCGCGCCGATCCCCTCGCCATGTTCGGCCGAGAACGGCACCGGATCGCCAAGGCCCAGCGAGAAGGCCTCGAAGGCCCCCGCCTCGCCCGCCTTCCCTTCCGCCTTGTTGGCCACGAGGATCACCGGCTTGCCGGCGCGCCGCACGAGGTCGGCGAAATATTTGTCCTCCGGCGTCACGCCGACGCGGGCGTCGATCACGAAAAGGATGCCGTCGGCCGCCGTGATGGCGCTTTCGGTCTGCGCGCGCATGCGCCCTTCCAGCGTGGCGCGCGCGCCCTCCTCCAGCCCCGCCGTGTCGATGATGGTGAAGCGCAGATCCGCGAGCTTCGCCTCGCCCTCGCGGCGGTCGCGGGTCACGCCCGGCCGGTCGTCGACCAGCGCGAGCTTCTTCCCCGTCAGCCGGTTGAAGAGCGTGGATTTCCCAACGTTGGGGCGGCCGATGATGGCGAGCGAGAAGGACATGGCGAAATTTCTACAGGGCGACAGGCGCCCTCTCCTAACGCAAAACCCTCTCCCGGCGGGAGAGGGTCGTGAAGTCGCGAACTTTCTTCCTTTCCCCGTTGACCGGGGAGAGAAACCGGATCACTTGGCGGGCGACGCCTCGAGCGGCGCCGTTCCGGCGGGCATGGCGCCGCCGGACTCGGGCTCGATGACCGGCGTGACGTTGATCTTGCCGCCGTCCGCGCCGCCGCCGCTTGCGGCGGCCGGGGCCGGCTTCGGGCCGCGCTTGGCGTGCAGCAGGCCCTTGTAGGCCGAGGCGCGCTGGCGCATGGACTGGGGCGCGTCGCTGTTGTTGAGAACCTGCTCGAACACGCGCTCGGCTTCGTCGAAATCGTCGTTGAACAGGGCGTCGAGGCCGTTCCACTCCTGCGCGGAGAAGCGGAACGCGCCATTGGACACCATGAGCGGCCCGAGCGCGCGCTCGAGCTTCTGGCGGTCATCGCCGTCCAGAACGATCAGCGCGGCGCGAAGCTGGGCGATTTCCTGCGTCAGCTTGTCGACGCTGGGGTCCTCGCCGATGGCGTTGAGCTCGGCCAGCGCCTGGGTCTTGTCCGGCCGGACCTCGGCGGCGCGGATGCGGGCGAG
The DNA here is from genome assembly GCF_051061225.1 of Methylocystis sp. Taxonomy (GTDB): domain Bacteria; phylum Pseudomonadota; class Alphaproteobacteria; order Rhizobiales; family Beijerinckiaceae; genus Methylocystis. The sequence goes on along the minus strand of NZ_JBPFEB010000028.1, from coordinate 204,561 downwards.
CGCGGCGTAGCCCTTGGGCGCGTCCTTGGCGATCGCGTCGAAGGCGGCGGCGGCTTCGGCGTTCTTGCCCTCATCGGCCAGTTGCACGGCCGCGACATAGCGGGCGTTGGCGGCTTCCGCGGCCTTCAGGCGCTTGTCCTGGTAATAGCTCCAGGCGCCCGTCGCGGCGACGATCAGAAAGGCGACGACGAAAATCGGCGTCTGATAGCGGCGCCATAGATCGGCTGCCTTGTCCCGACGGACGTCTTCGTCGACCTCGTGGAAAATATCCGACATTTCTCCGCGACCCTTAGGTTTCCAGCCCGGTTTTTCTTGTCCCCGCAGCGGGGAGGTCATCCGGTTAGCACAGGCGGGCGGGAAAGGCGAGTATCGCGCGCCGGGCCGGGCATTGCCCGCTGGCCCGGCCCAAGGCTATGGTCGGCCATGCTTTATTACGCCGTCAAAGTCCTCGTCTCCGCGCTGGTCATCGTGGCCGTTTCGGAAATCGCCAAGCGTTCCACGGCCTTCGCGGCCTTCGTGGCCTCACTGCCGCTGACCTCGCTGCTGGCCTTCGTCTGGCTGCGGATCGACGGCGAGGAGCCGGGGAAGATCGCCGCGCTGTCCGGCCAGATTTTCTGGCTCATCATCCCCTCGCTCGCGCTGTTTCCCATGCTTCCGCTGCTGATCCGACACGGCCTCGGCTTCTGGACGAGCCTCGGCCTCTCGGTGGGGACGACGGCGGGCGCCTATCTGCTCATGCTGCCGCTCTTGCGCCGGATGGGCGTCGGGCTGTGACGCGAGCCGGGCATATTCGGCGTCAATCGCGGCCTGGAGCTCCCGCCACACCGGATTGATCGCAACGTCCGGCCCCCAATTGTAGAGCGCCTTGGCGACCTCGGAGATGGTCTCGTTGATGGGCTCGCTGCCGCCCTCGGCGATCTCGTCGGAAAACAGGCGGGGCGGCCCCGCGCCCGCCCAGGCGTCCCAATGCTCGTTGGAATAAGGGGAAACGCCCCGCTGCGCCGCCAGCAGCTCCGGCGTGAAGCGCGCGAAGCGGCGGCGCAGCGGGCCATCGGGCGGCTCCGAGCGCCAGGCGGCGGAAACGACGAAATAGCGCAGATGTTGCAGCTCATGGGCGAGGCAGCAGGCGACCCGCGCGTCGCTCATCGCTGGATCGTAATAGATCGTCACGCGTCCGTCCGGCGTCGCTTCGCCCTCGGAGCTGAAACGCTGGCCGAGAAAATCAAAGGTTTTGCGCTCCGGGCTGAGCGCGACCACCTCCGGCGCGTGCCCGAACTCACGCGCCAGCGCACGCAGTTTCTCGCTCTTGCGGAGAAATTCGGGAGACTGCGTCACATCCGCCCGCGCCGGCCAATGCGTGTCGTCCGGATCGTGAGTGATGCGCCAATCCCACTCCGCATGGGCGTCCGCGACATGCTCCCACCAGCGGCGCCCGTCCGCCTGCACGGGGGACAGATCATTCACCTTCACGCATGACAGCACGCCGGGATGAGCGCGCAGCCCCGCCATGACCGCCTCGACCATGCGGCGCCCGAGACCCCGCTCGACCGAGTTGATCTGCTCGAACACCAGCGCCGGCGGCTCATATTTCGCCGCGAGCAGCAGAGCGACGCCGGAAGCCTCCCGGTCGTCGGGCGTGCTGACGAGTTTTCGCGAGGTCGACGCCCTGATCTCGACGAAGCCTGGCCCATAGCTCTGTTGGCCGACGAAGAGGCCGAGCCCGCGCAGATTGGAGCAGACCTCCTGCGCCAGCTCGGCCAGCGCGGGCGGCATGTCCGCGCGTCGCCGGCGCCCGCGCCGCAGAAAGTCCCAAAAGCCCATCGCATCGCCCCCTGCCCTTGTGCTTAGCGCAGTCGGACGGCGTCGTCAGCGATGATAAACGACCGTGATCCGCGCCTCGGACAGAAGGCGCCTGCGCGCGGCGGCTTCCACCTCGTCGCATCCGGGATGCGTGCGAATGGGCAACTCCTTACAGCCGAGCGCGAGCAGGCTGAAGCGATAGCGGCGCAGCCCGGCCCCGTGCGGCGGACATGGGCCATTATAGCCAAGCTCGCCGAAGTCATTGACAGCGTGCCGGAAATCTTCAAACCGGCCCGTCCGCCCGGCGCCTTCGTTGAGCCCGGCGTGGTGGGGCGGGATGTCGTAACAGGCCCAATGGTGAAAGACGCCTCCGGGCGCGTCCAGGTCGTCGACGAGGAGGACGAAGCTCCTTGTCTCCGTGGGCGCCCCCGTCCAGGTCAGTGGCGGCGACAGATCCTCTCCGTCGCAGGTGAAGCGGCGCGGGATGGCGTCGCCCGTCGAAAACGCCTCCGAGATCAGTTTCATCGCCCCCTCCTTCCTCGTTGGCCGGGGATAGCGCGGCGACTTAGCGCCGGACTGGAGCGGATATCTGCGCGCCCTATCTTCGCGCCCGCACAGGGAGCGCGTCCATGGCGAGCGGCCATATCCATGTCGGCGTCGGCGGATGGAGCTTCGCGCCCTGGCGTGGCGTCTTTTACCCGAACGACCTCCCGCACGCCCGCGAGCTCGACTATGCAAGCCGCCATCTGACCTCGATCGAGATCAATGCGACATTCTATCGAACGCAGACCCCGGACATCTTCTCGAAATGGCGCGAGGCGACGCCGTCGGGCTTCGTTTTCAGCGTCAAGGCGCCTCGTTACGCAGTCACGCGCCCCAGGCTGAGCGACGCGATCCAATCGATCCAGCGCTTCTTCGACAGCGGTGTGCTCGCGCTCGAAGAGAAACTCGGCCCGGTTCTGTGGCAATTCCCCGCGACCCGCGCCTATGACCCGGATTTCGTGAAAGGCTTTCTGTCAGCTCTGCCGAGCGCCTCCGGCGGACGCACGATCCGCCACGCGATCGAAGCGCGCCATGACAGCTTTGCGAGCCCCGGCTTCGTCGCGCTCGCGCGTGCGCATCAGGCCGCGATTGTGATCGCCGGCGACTCGGACTTTCCCCTCATCGCGGACATCACCGCGCCCTTTGTCTATGCGCGGTTGATGGGCACGCAGGCGCGGCGGCGTCAGGGATACGATTGCGCGCGTCTCGACCTTTGGGCGGAGCGCGCAAGGCGATGGGCGCGGGGCGCGGACGCCGAGGATTTGCCGCATCTCGCCGCCCACGCGCCGAAGACCCGCGCGCGAGACGTGTTTCTCTATGTGATCCGCGGCGCCAAGGTCAGAAATCCGGCCGCGGCGGCCGCCTTGATCGAACGTCTGCGCGCAATTCAGAAATGAACCGGCAAAAAATGCAGGAAATGCTTCTTCAACCAGTTGATCAGCGCAAGCAGGCTGACGACCGCAAAGACGAGGACCATCATCAGATAGACCCGAACCAGCATGTCGAAGAGAAAGCGCGCGACGGAAATGATCGCACGCTCCACCGCGTCCGCCAGATCGCTGTAGTCATGTCCCCGGTTGGCGAAGAAGCCGATGCTGAGCAGGATGCAGAGGCTACCGGCCAGCAGCAGCCCGGGCGTGAAATCCTCATGGATGCCGTCGCCCCAGTCGAGCAGGAAGAGCCCGAGAAGAAAAGCGAAGACGGACAGCGCCGCGAAGGCCCGCCGCCGCAGGAAGCCGAACAGCCATTGCCGCATGCCGGGAACGGGCGGCGGTTCTGCTTCAACCGGCGCGGAGCGGCGGCGCGTTTCGACCGGCGCCGCCGTCGGCTTGACCGTGAGCGCATTATAGGCGTCCGTCACCAACTGGAAGCGCGCGCTGTCGCCTCCCTCGACATCAGGATGGTATTTCTTTGCGAGCTTGCGATAGGCGGCGTTGATTTCTCGCCGGCTCGCGTCGTCCCGGATCCCAAGGATGTCGTGGTGGGTCTGCATTGATCGCGCCTCGAAGCTGTAATGCCGAGAGACCTCCGACGCGAGGCCAGCCCGCTGCTCGTCCCGCATATCCAGAAGCGGTTAATTATTTTCGCAGATTCGCCGGCGCCAGGCGATCAGGCGGCGATCGAGAGAACGAAATCCACAGACAGCCAGGCGATCGTCACGAGCCAGAAGGCGAGAAACCGCCATCCGTTGGTCGTCCAGAAAAGAAAGGCGAGATAGGGGCTCATGAGGAGGGCGAGCGCAAAATTGTACCCCAGCAGGTCGTCAATGAGATTGAGCAGGGCGTCCACGGCGGAGGACTTGAACGCCAGAAAAGCCCAGGCGAGGAACAATCCGCCGATGAACCAGGAGCTCGACAAGAAGGCGTAGAAGTCGAGGCCCATGGAGGCGAAGCTGATCTTCATGCCGTAGTAGTTCACCGCCAGCGCGGCGGCCGCGATCAGAAGATTGGCCATCGGCCTGAAAAACGCCCAGATGAGCAAGCGGCGATCCAATTGAGGCTCTCGAGTCGGTTGGAGAAGGCCATCGCACCCCCCGCCCCGGTCCGATGACATCGCGCGGACCTTCCCGGTTTTGGCGCGCCAAAGCAACAGGAAAACGCGTCCGCGCTCAACCGCTCTCCCCGGGCGTCACTCGATCTTAGGATCGGGATCCTTTGTATTTTCGCGGCCCTCCTGCAGGATCATACGGCCGGTCGAAGCGGCGCGCCGGAAGGCGCAAGCGCTTTGATATTCGGGGTCGTCATACCACGCCATGGCGCTGGCCCGGTCCGGGAACTCCAGGATCACAAGACGCTCCGTGAACGCCGGCCCCTCCACCGTGGCGACCGCGTCGCCGCGCGTGAGAAACCGGCCGCCGTGGCGCGCCACGGTCGCGGGGGTCCGCGCCGTGTATTGCAGATAGGTTTCGGGATCGTGGACGGTCATCGTGCAAATGAAATAGGCGGGCATGAGCATCTCCGGATCAGGGCCGCGAACCTTTGCGCCTTGTAGACGAGCCTGATCGCTCCTGAAATGCAGGGTGTCAAACAGTCGGCCCGACCTTGACCGGGAGCGCTGGATTTGAACTGCCCCATTGAGAACACAAAGCGGGTGTTCAAAGCGTTACAGCAAGCAGGCAGGCGGGCGTGTCAAAGCGCCGGAGCCGATTGGTTGGTAACCGCGGAGCGTCAGGCGATGTCGAAAGCCAAGGACAAAATCGCGTCTCAGGCCCGCAACGCCCCGCCCATCGCCGATCACATCGAACAGCAGCTCCAGGCCGCATATTCGGAAATCCTCCAGGAACCCATTCCCGCCCGATTTCTTGGCGTTCTCGACATGCTGGAATCCGGCGCGAAAGAGTCAAAGAGCGTGAAGCGCGCTTCCGTTGTGAAAGACGCGTCGCAGGCCAAATATTAGAAACAGCCGCTTATCCGTTCTTCTTCCTATGACATTGATTATGCACGGCAGGGCTTGATTTCAGACGCCCGCGACTCCTGCCAAGAGCTGTTTCCCAACATCTTCGCGCGTTCGAATTTGCGACTGGCAGGCGCCGACGCCTCCAATTGCAAACCACGCGCTCACGACCATTTTACAATAAGTTTCCGGGCGTTCCCTGTCCATGACCGGGAAGGACGTCCGCGTTCAGAACAAGCGGCCGGTGACATTGAAGCGCATCGCTTTGTAAACGAGCGCTGTTCACGGGAAACTTCGCATTACACCATCCTGTGAAATTGAAGTAATGTGACGCGAATCACCGCTTCTGCGGCCCTTCAGAGAGGAAAATGATGTTGCGGCGCTTTCTTTTCGCGGCGACGGGCGTGATCTGTTGCGTTTCCCTTGCGGCGGCGGAGGAACCATTGTCGCTGAAGTGTGCGCCACAGGCCCAGAGCGGCAGTGACGAGCCAAACGCCGTGCGTCGCATCGACATCAAGGTTGGCGGCGGGCGTTTTTCAGTTGTTCATGTGGCGGAGGATGGCTCCCGCGTGGATCGCGCTTCCCAATATTCGATGCGCGACAGATCGACGCCCAACCAGCCGGCATGGGAGGGGCCGAACAAGCGGCGCGCCTATCTCAACATGGTTGGCAAGATCGTGCCCAAAGCCAATCATTCCTACGAATATGTGGAACAGCTGTTCGACGCCCGGGAGCGCGGCGCGAAAGTCTACGAGACGCGCGCAAGATGCGTTGTGGAAGGCGAGCCCGCGCCCGCCCCGGCGACAGCCGCCGTCAAGACGCCAAACGATCCGGCGCCGGGCTGTCAGGCAATCGCGGAGCCGAAGGAACGGCTTGCCTGTTACGATAAGGCCTATCCCCCGGCGCAAGCGGCTGTTGTCGAACAGCCTCAAAAGGCCGACTCTCAGGATGCGGCCAAGCGCGGCGGCGATGCTCTCAGTGACGCCGACCTCGACGCGATGCGCTCGACCTATGAGAAAAACCCGGCGCGTTTCCTGCGCGATTATGCCGGCCGAAAGTTTCAGGCGCCGCTACAGGTCGAGAAGATTGCCAGATCGCAAACCCAGAAGAATCGTTTCGAAGTGAGTTTGGAGCGTGGAATCGTCTGTGGAACCGACGACCAGCAGGTGATCTCATTTCTCACGAACATCAATAAGGGCGACAAGGTCCGTGCGAGCGGAGTGATCGAGGATCTCAGCAACGGCAATGTTGAACTGACCGAGTGTCAACTGACCTCCGTCAATTAGGAGACGCAACACGGCCCCGATGGGGCCATCTGCACCCTACGACGAACGTTGCAGCAGGCTTTCCAGACGATTGCCGGCGGCCTGGTGTCTCAGGATCTGGCGCGCCTTTTCGGCCACCATCCGCGCGGCCTCCTCGGGCGGCGCTCCCTGCTCGTAAATGTTGGAGAGAACCGAATATTCATATCGCACCGGGGCGTTTCCCCCTCGTGGCGCGCTCTGCGCGCTCTCCGATGGCTCGGTGACGCGATAGGCAAGATAGGCGGACATGCTGCGGGAGGCCATGCCATCGCCTCCGGGGCGCTCTCCAATGAGCGAAATGACGAGCTTCGGCTGCAAGGCGTCGCCGATCGCCTCCGCCAGCTTCACCCGCCCATTGCGCGCGAGCAGCGGCGTTCCGACGGAAATTCCCGCCTCGTCCAGCGATGCGAGAAGGATGGGCAGAAGCCGCGGGATATTGTGATGCACGGCCTCGGCGCTCAGCCCGTCGGAGACGATGATCTGGATATCTTCGCTCTCGGGTTTCAGGGAAAGACGCGCTTCGGGATCGAGCGTGGCGCCGAGTTCGGGATTGCCGAGATGCGCAAGCTTTCCTGTCGCGCAGGTCTTCACCGAGCGGAATGTCGCCTCCACCAACTTCGCCTCGGATAATTCCGAATGGATCGCCTGCCGCGCCAGCGCGATGTTGGCTCTGGCGTCGCGCGCGACGGCGTTGGAAGGTCTGGGACCGGCGTTCTCGAAGCCATAGGCGGCCGGCAGCCTGGCGCGCAGCGCCTCGAACTCTCCGTCGTTCCGGCAGAAAATCCTGGGGTTTCCCCAATTTGATCCGCGCTCCAGCATTCCGCTCGCGCTGCGCTGGAAGACGCCAACGCCGAGCGCCCAGTCCGTGAATTCCGGAGCCGGTTCGCGCATGAAGATTTCCCGCAACGTCTGATCGTCATGCGCCGACGTATCGAAATAGGCGAGCATGCGGTCGATGCCGAGATAAACATCCATGAAATAATTGGCGCCCGCCGCCGTCAGCAAGGTCGTCGCGATCTGCTGACCTTCCGTCGTGATCTGCGAATGCAGCGTGTAGCAGGGGGCCATCCCCATCGGCAGGCCGAGGAGCTTGCCCATGAAGTGATCCTGCAAATTGGACAGGATCATCTCCATGTCGGTCAGATGAGTCTCGGGGCCGATGAATCCCGTGACGTTATTCACCATGAAAGGGTCGTAACGGCGCGCCAGTCCGTAGCAGAGCGCCTCGGCTGTCGCCATGTCGATGCCATCATGCTTGCCGTAGCTGACCTCGCTCCCCTGCCCTGTTTCGAAATACATGAACTGGCGCGCGTGCGAACCGAGAGCGCCACGCGCCGCCATCGCCACGTAACCGGCGTCGAGCAGCTCGACGGAGCAATCGAATTCCTCCGTCAGCGTTCGCTCCGTGCCTGCGAGACTCTGAAACAGGATTTCCACCGGCGCCCCGCTTTCGAGGCAGGCGAGCTGCGTGCGCATGTGTGAGAGCACGCAGATTTGCGTCGGCGCGCCGGTCTCCCGCCTGAGCCTGTCGATATGGCGCAGCAGCGTGCTCGTGTTTTCAACCGTGTCGATCGCGGGATTGACGCCGATCAGCGCGTCTCCGGCGCCAAGCGCGAGACCCGTGTATACCAGCAGGGTCATCGCGGAGAGATCGTCTGTCGGATGATTGGGCTGCAGGCGCGACGACAGCGTGTTGGGCAATCCGACGGTCGTTCGCGCGCGCGCCGATGTCTGAAGCTTCCTGCTGGCGTAAATGAGTTCCTGCACGTCCATGATCTTGGCGATCGCCGCCGCCATCACGCCGGTCAGGCCGCGTCCGAAGCGCTGGACGTCTTCCGCCGGGCTCGACAGGATGAAATTCTTCGCGTCCCCGACCGTGAGGCTGGCGTATCGGCTGAACACGTCGGCGTCCAGGTCGTAATTCACGCGCATGACGTCGTCGACGCGGCCATTGTCGTCGACGAGGGGGCAGTCGTAGATGCGGCGCAACGTCAGGGCCGAAAGGATGCGGCGCGCCGCTTCCCGTTCCAACTCACTTGCGGCGGCGAGCCCCGCCAGCCGATCGCCTGCTTTTTCATAGTCCGCGGCGCCGAGCAGCTTTTTCAGGCTCCGGAAGGCGAACCTCTGCCCGAAGAGGGAGGTTTCAAACCCCGTCTCGGGCGTGGGCGCGGGTACCGTCACCTCGGATAATGGTCTCAGACTGCCCATGCCCCATCCCCCGCTCGGCTCGTCAGAAGCTGTGCAAGATATATAGGCGCCCGCCCGTCGGCGGCATCGCTTCGGGGCCTGTCCGCAAGACGCGCCTCAGGGGAGACGATACTCCCACCGGTCGTTTCTGACAGTCTCGATGATCCGCGCCGCCGCCTCCGCCCATGTGGCGCCGAGCACACGGTCGGGGCGCGCCTGCACGGCTTTCGCCTCCCAGTGGCGGATCGCCTGCGCCAACGCTGAGGGATCATTCAGCGGGAAATAGATCGCCCCCTCGGCTCCCACCTCGCGAAACACCGGAATGTCGCTGCAAATCACCGGCTTTCCGCAGCGGGAGGCCTCGACGATCGGGAGGCCGAATCCTTCCGCGAAGGACGGATACACCAGCGCGGACATGTGCGTGTAGAGGAAGGAGAGCTCGTCGTCCTTCACGTCGTCGAACCAGAACAGGCGCCGGCCGTATTCGACGTGATTCAAAATCCGTGCGGCAAGGGCATAGTCGAACCAGCCGCGCCGGCCAACGAAAACAAGGCGCGCTGGGTCGCCCTGCTCCCAGAGTTGCTCAAAGGCGCGAACGGCGATGAGTTGGCCCTTTCGCGGCTCGAACGTGCCGACGCACAGAAACACATGCGCCCGGCCTTCGAAGAGCTGCCGGATTTTCTCGCGCGCATCGACGTCCGGCCGCGGCTCGAAGCGCGTCGCGATATGGAACCAGTCCACCGGGAGCTGGGGCCGGTGCGGCAGACTCCGCTCCGCCACCACGTGAAGAAGGTCGTCTCTCGCCGCCCGCGAAATGCAGAGCACGCCATCGGCCGAGAGCAGGATGTCACGCAGCCACGGCTGGTAGAGTTCGACGGTCCGCTCGTGGCAGGCGGCGGGATAGAGTTCCGGAATGACGTCCGGCACGCAGACGATCACCCTGCCGCCGCCGGCGTGAACCGCGTCGAAGACGCCGTCGTACGCTTGCGGGTAATTCCAGGCGTCCGCGAGGATCAGCAACTGATCGCCGGGCTCGATGGACATCGGCGAGTCCAGATCCCTGCGCTTCGAGCCGATCGGCGCTTCGCATTTGAGCAGCCCGCCATTCTCGCAGCGCACCAGCAGGCAGGTCTCCGGATCGGCGTCGCGCAACGCCTGTGAAAGGTCCTTCGTCATGCGCTCGATGCCAGTGCCCATGTCGCGCAGGACCGTGCCCGTCACGTCGACGAGGATCCGCCGGGGCGGCGCGGCGCGCGTTTCCGCGCGGACAGGGCGCGCAGGCTCGCCCGCCGCCGGCGCGGCCGGCTGCGACCCGCGCGCGAACAGGCGACGCACGAAGCCGACAAGAGCCTCCTCCGCACGCAACAGCGGACGGACGAGGAGCCAGCTCGCCGTATAGGTGATTTCGTAGCGCTCTTTCTTGAGCTGGAGAACCTCGTCGTAGAGATAACCGAGCTGATGCTCCAGAATTCGCTCCCGTTCCTCGAGCCGCATGGACACGTCGTCCCGGCTGGATGCGGCGTGGTCATGAGTCGACACAAGGGGCTCCTCTCGCGGGGGCGACGGCCCGTCTCGGGCTGCGCCGCAGTTTGACGGGCTTATAGCCCCGGACCGGATTTTTTGCGATTCCGCACTGCCCCGTTGGATTGAGGGCTCAGGAACCGGCGGACAGTCTCTCGTATCGCTTGCGGTCGGCTTCGATCACACGCGAGAGGGCGCTGCATTTTTCCGGGTCGCCGGGATTGCGCGCGGAGCAAAGCTGATAGGCTTCCAGCGATTGCTCATAGGACCCGACGGCATATTCCCGGTTGGCCACGTCCTTGGCGGTTTGCGCGCTGTTGCAGGCGGAAAGAGCGAGCATGAAAGCGACGGGACGCAGATGACGCATGTTGTCTCCCACAAGCCCGAAAACCGAACGCTAACGCAGTCTCACGGGCCAATAATAGCCGTTCGCCGAAATCGTCACGCTGATCGGGCTCATGCAGGCGTAGGGGATGTAGATCGCCTGGCCCGGCGCGAAACTGCGGCCTGCGTACCAATAATCAAAAGAGTTACATTTTCCGTTATTGACCGCGACCCCCTCGACCTCCGCCGCCGCCGGCCCCAGAACCCGGCACTCGATCCAGCGATAGCCGCTGAACGTTTGCAGCTCCGGCAGGAAGGCCGCCGTCTCGCTCAGCCGGCAGAAAAAGGGTCCGCCGCCGGCCTCCGCTGGCGCGGGCAAGGCAAGAAGAGAACCCAGCGTAAAACCCGCAATCAGCGCCTTGAGCATCGCCATAGCCTCCGCGAAGACGATCATTCATAATGCATCAGGACAATTTGCCATATGAGAAGCGGCCGGGGCCAGATGCGCGCGCCCGTGACTTCAGGGAGGATTCTGCGTGGCGGCGCTCGATCGGAACGATATTTTCGTCATGGCCGCGACCGTCGGACTCGTCGGGCTCGCCGGAGCCTCCCACTTCACGCAGGCGGGGCCGCTGCTGAGCTTCCTCGCTTGCACGCTGGCGCTGGCCGGCGTCGCGCATGTGATCGGGGAAGCGACCGACCAGCTCGGCAATCATCTGAGCGCTTCGGCGACCGGACTCGTGCAGTCGGCGGTCGGGAGTCTGCCCGAGCTGTTCGTCTGCATCTTTTCGCTGCGCGCGGGTCTCGTCTCGGTCGTCCAGGCGTCGTTGATCGGCTCGATTCTGGCCAACGCCCTGCTTGTGCTTGGCCTGTCCTTCGTGGTGGGCGGCTGGCGGCATGGCGTTCTGGTGTTCAACGACCGCACCCCGCGCATGATCGCCTCTCTCCTGCTGCTGGCCGTGTCGGCGCTGCTGCTGCCGACGTTGGCGAACGAGCTGCATCTTCCCGCTGCGGCGCATGAGCAGCCGCTCGCGGTGGTCTGCGCCGTGGTGCTGTTGCTCGTCTTTGCGATCATGACGAAGGCCATGCTCGAACAGGGCCAGCGCGCCGTGCCCGCCGAGGCGCACGCCCGCGCCCACGCCTGGCCGCTCGGAGTGGCCGTGGCGGTGCTGCTGGTCTGCGCCGCTGCGGCCGTGCTCGTCTCGGACTGGTTCGTGGAGGCGCTGGAGCCGGCGATCGACGCCTTCGGGCTCAGCCAGACCTTCGCCGGTCTGGTCGTCGTCGCGATCGCCGGAAACGCCATCGAAAATGTCGTGGGCGTGCGGCTCGCAGCCGCCGGAAAGGCGGACCTGGCGGTCAGCGTGATGCTGACCAGCGCGCTTCAGGTGGCCGTCGTCATCGTGCCCGTGCTCATTCTCGTGAGCTTCGGCATGGGCGGCGCCGCCTTCACGCTGGTCATTCCGCCCATTCTGGCGGCGGCCCTGTTCGTCTCCGTGCTGGTCGTGACCGTCGTCACGGTCGACGGCGAGGCAGACATGGTCGACGGCGCGGCGCTGATGGGGCTTTACGTCATCATCGCCACCATTTTCTGGTGGGGCTGACCCGGGTCTTTTTCAGGACGCGCTCGGCCCAATGGTGTCCGCCATGCGGGCGCGTCGCTCCCCCATCGGACGCGGCGCGCCTTCGGTCGTGTCCTTCTCCGTCTGATGCTCCATTTCGGCGTTCAGCTCCGCGCCAATCAGCAGCACGATCGACGAGAGCCACATCCACAGCATGAAGCCGATGACGGCGCCCAGCGAGCCGTAGGTCTTGTTGAAATCCCCCAGATGCGCGGCGTACCAGGAAAACAGCGCGGAAACGGCCAGCCAGCCGAGCGCGGCGAAAGCGCCTCCCCAGCTCACCCAGCGCCATTTCGGCTCGTCGCGGCTGGGCGCGTAGCGATAAATGACGGCGGTCGCCAGGGCGACGACGATCAGCAGCACGGGCCAGCGCAAAAGCGAGACCGCGGTCTGCATGGCCTGCGGAAGACCCAGCGCGTCGAGCGCGGGCGGCAAGGCGATCATGATGGCAAGCGCAAGCGCAACCATGGACATGCCGGCAAGCGTAAAGACGAGCGAGACGGCGTTGAGTTTGAAAAAGCCCCGCTTCTCGCGCTCCTGATACACCACGTTGATCGCGTCGAAGATGGCCTTCATGCCGGCGTTGGCGCTCCACAACGAGACGAGAAGGCCGAAGACCGACGCAAAGCCCAATGCCCCGGCGCCCTGCGCCGAGACGCGCCGCAACTGATCGCCGATAACACCGAGCGCCTCCTTGGGAATGACGCCGGAAAGCGCCTCGAGATGAGAGCTGATCGTGGCCGGATCGGCGAACAGCGAATAGAGCGCGACGAAAGCCGCGATCGCGGGAAAGATCGCGAGCAGCACGTAGAAGGTCACGCCTGCGGCAATGGCGAGGATGCGGTGCTCGGCGATATTCTCGTAGACGCGCAGGAGCACGTCTTTCCAGCCAGTCGCCGGGAGTTGCGCGGGCGTCGAAGCCTGCCTGCCACGCTCGCCGCCTTGGCGCGAAGCCGCCTGATCCATAGCCATTGCCGAGGCCTTTCGTGACGCAGTGTCACGGAAGAACTGCGGCTGCCGGAAGACGTTCCGAACCCTGCGCGGGTCGGAGCGCCAATCGGCGAGTTTCAGAACTCCACTTCAAGCTCCTCGATCTCTTCCTTTTCGAGTTGCGCCTGCGCGATCCACTCCTGCATCGCCGGCCAGGCGAAGATGCGGTCGCAATAGGCCTGGCTGAGACTGTCCAGGGGAACGTCATAGGTGCGGAAGCGCGTCGCCACCGGCGCATACATGGCGTCGGCCATGGAGAATTCGCCGAACAGATAGGGGCCGCCATGGGCCTCGAGACACTCGCGCCAGATCTGCGTCACCCGCGCGATGTCGCCCTGGGCCTTGGACCAGACCTTGAACTTCGGGAAGCGGCCCTTGAGATTCATCGGCAACGCCGAGCGCAGCGAATTGAAGCCCGAATGCAGCTCGCCGCAGATCGAGCGGCAGCGCGCGCGGCTGAACCGATCCTGCGGCAGAATCTGCGCCTGCGGGGCGGCCTCGTTGAGAAACTCGCCGATTGCCAGAGTATCCCAGATGCGGAAGCCGTCATAGTTGAGACACGGGACGAGGATCGACGGCGACAGCAGCAGAATTTCCTCGCGCGCGGCGGCGTCGTCGGGGTCGACCACGACCTCTTCGAACGGCAGCCCCGAGAGCTTCATCATCAGCCAGCCGCGCAAGGACCAGGACGAATAATTCCGGCTACTGATGGTAAGCGTGACGACCGGCATGATGGCTCCCCATTGCGACGCCTGCCTCTCAGCAAGTCATGTGCCATGTTTCGAGGCAGGCCATGGCACAGGCCTTGCTCATCGGGAGCCGTCGCAACGCAAGGGTTTCATGGCCGCCTCATGTATGACGCTTATCACGCCTATGCCCATCTCGGCGCCCAGATTCGCAGAGCGGCGGCGAGCAATGAACGCATCATGAGCGTGTGGAGCGCGATGCACGCCACCTACCCTTTGCGCTGCATCCTCGCCTATCATGAGCTGATCGCCCTCTCGGGTTTCACCCATCGGCGGCCCGATTATGGCGTGACGGAGATCGTCACTGACACGGGCGACACAATCCCCGTCACGGAAACCCCGGTGCTGACCACGCCCTTCAGCACCCTGCTGCGCTTCGCCCGGCAGGATGGCGGGTCCGATCCGCGCGTGCTGCTCGTTGCGCCAATGTCGGGCCATTTCGCGACGCTGCTGCGCGGCACGATCCGCACCCTTCTGCGCGACCATCAGGTCTATGTCACCGACTGGCATAACCCGCGCGACATTCCGATGACGCACGGCGCGTTCGGCTTCGACGACTTCGTCCAACACATCGTGGATTTCCTGAAATTCATGGGGCCGCAGTCTCATCTCGTCGCCGTTTGTCAGCCCGCTGTTCCGGCGCTCGCAGCCGTGGCGGTAATGGCGCAGGACGACGACCCCGATCAGCCGGCGAGCCTGACGCTGATGGCGGGTCCGATCGACGCGCGCGTCTCGCCCACCAAGGTGAACGAATTCGCGACCTCGAAGCCCCTGGACTGGTTTCGGCAAAACATGATCAGCACCGTCCCGCGCGGGCTCCCCGGCGCCGGCAGACGCGTCTATCCCGGCTTTCTCCAGCTCACCGCCTTCATGAGCATGAACATGGATCGGCATCAGAAAGCCTTTGCGGATCTGTTCAGACGCCGCGTCGAGGGCGACGATGCGAAGGCCGATCAGATCCGGACGTTCTACGAGGAATATTTCGCGATCATGGATCTCGACGCGGACTTCTACCTTCACACCATCGAGACGGTTTTTCAGAAATACGCGCTTCCAGAGGGCAAGCTGCTGTTCAAGGGACGCCCGGTCCATCCCCGCGCGATCAGGAAAACCTTCCTTCTCACCGTGGAGGGCGAACGGGACGATATTTGCGCGGTCGGCCAGACGCTCGCCGCCCAGGACCTGTGCGGCGGGCTAAGGCCCTACATGAAATCGCACCACATGCAGCCGGGCGTGGGCCATTACGGCGTTTTCAACGGCAAGAGATGGGACAACCATGTCTATCCGGTCGTGCGCGACCATATTCGTAACAGCAACTAGCCCCGTCACCAGTATCGCCCATATGGCGCGCCATAAAACCGTGGGCCCGCAAGCATCAGCTCCTCCCGGCGCGCGCGCCGGTCGGCGGAGCGGTCGAGATCGATGTCGAGCAGACATTTGGAAAACCCGTCCGTCCCCGGGCGAAATCCGTAGGAACGGCAGCGAGCGTCATCCGCCGCGCGCTGTTGGGCGGGAGAGGTCGTCTCGCAGGCGCCGAGCAGCAAGCCGGCCGCCAGAGCCGCCAGAAACGCGGTTCGCATGGTTGCATCCCCGTCACGAAAAAATCGCCGTCAAATTCAAGCAGGATCATGGCTGCTTCGCGGCGCCCCGCGCCTGCGGGTTTGACAAGCGCCGTCACGGATTGTCTCCTTGGCGAAATTCACACGCCCGCGGGCAGGAGGCGGACCCATGCGTGAGATTCTGACACATTTTCGCGACGTTCCCCGACGCAGCCTCTCCGACAGGGAGGTTCTGCTCCGGGAGGGAGAACAAACCGGCAGGCTCTATGCGCTGGCGGAAGGGCGCCTGGAAATTCTGCGCGGCGACACGCAGGTCGCGGTGCTCGACGAGCCCGGCTCGCTTGTCGGCGAAATGGCGGTCCTGCTCGACTCGCCGCACACGGCCACGGCCCGCGCTCTGGGAGATGCGACCGTCCATGTCGTGGACGACGGCGCCGCCTTCATGAGCGCCCATCCCGAACTGGCCTGGCTCGTTTCGCGTCTGCTGGCGCGCCGGCTGAACGCCGCGACCACCTATCTCGCGGATATCAAACGCCAGTTCGCCGGCTCGGGCAATCATCTCGAACTGGTCGGCGAGGTTCTCGAATCGCTCATGCACCAGCAGGGATTGCGCAGCGTCGGACAGGCCTCCGAGCGCGACGGCTATCGGGAGTGATGGAGACGGCCGGACGCCCGCCCCTGCGTATCGCGCGGCTGCTCTAGAAAGGCGGGACCGGCGGCGGGTCGAACCATTCCGGATAGGCCTTCAACGGTGGGATGGGTCGCTGCAAGGGTTGGTCGAGCCGCACGGACTGCGCGCCCATCGCTGAGACCCAGAGCGCTTCCTTGAGCGTCGTGTCGACGACAATATACGCGGGCGGCGCGCCATATTGCCGGCCTGCATTCAGGACCCAGGTCGCGCCAAGACGATCGGCCCAGGCGCCGTCGGCGACGAACGGCGCCTGATGAATATGGCCGGAGACGACCATGTCCGGTTGATAGCGCGCAATCCACTCGACAAGCTCGGCGTCCCCGAAACTCTGCTTTCCGGACCAGCTCGTCGGAGACTGCCGGGGCGGCGCGTGATGCGCCCAGACCCAATAACGTCCCTGCCGGCGTTCGGCGTCAGCGGCAAGTTGCGCGATGAGCCTTTCTTTCACCAACGGTCCGTCCCACCAGGGAAAGACAGAGTAAAGCGCGTCGTCGATCACGACCGCGTCGCCGTCGCAAGCAACGCCGATCTGTCTCAGCGTCTCCACCCAGCGCGCGATCTTCTCGCCGCTGTCCTCGCGCGCGTCGAGATCGTGATTGCCTGAACAGAAAATCACCTGCGTCTCGGCGGACAGGCGTTCGAGATATTTGCGCACAACGACGGTCTGGGCGGCGTAGTCGACGATGGAGCTTGCGTCCAGCGCGTCGCCGGCAAAAACAACGAGATCGAAACGCGGGCCGGCCGTCATCAACCAGTCGAACTGCGGGAGCGCGTAATGCAGATCGGAGACGACAAGCCAGCGCATGATCCCTCTACCCGTCGGAGACCGGCAGAGTACTATGCGGTCGCGGCGAAGGTAAAGATCAATCGCTTCTCAACAATTCGAGCGCCCGGTCACGATGCGCGTCGAACGGGTTTATCTACCTGTTTGCGAAGCGCCTTGCTGGATGCGGCGTTGCTCTTGAATTCTCTCATCAGCCGGTTCAGCCCGTCGCTTTCCTCACGCAGCGACGCGCTGGCGGAAGCCGACTGCTCGGCGACCACGGCGTTTTTCTGCGTCATCTGATCCATCCGCGCCACCGCCTCGGTGACCTGATCCAGACCCGCCGCCTGCTGTTTCGTGTCGCTGGCGATCGAGGACACGATCGAACTGATCTCCGACACTTTGGTGAGAATGACGCTGATAGCGCCGCCCGCGTCCTGCACGAGCTTCGCGCCGTCGTGAACCTGCGCTTCGGAATTGGTCACGATGTCCTTGATCTCCCGCGCGGCCACTCCGGAGCGCGCGGCGAGCGAGCGGACTTCCGTCGCCACGACGGCAAATCCCCGCCCCGCCTCGCCGGCGCGCGCGGCCTCCACCCCGGCGTTGACGGCGAGGAGATTGATCTGAAACGCAATCTCGTCGATGACTCCAATCGTCTGGCTGATTTTCGTGGCGGAGGTCGTGATGGCGTCCATCGCGCCGATCGCCTGCCGCACAGTGTTTGACGTCGCCTTGGCCTCCATGTCCGTCGCGACGATGATCTGGTTGGCGTGTCCCGCCCCGCGCGCGGCCTGGGAGGCGCTCGCCGTCACTTCCTTGAGCGCAGCGGCGGCCGCCTCCAGATTCGCCGCCTGTTGCTCCGTGCGGGCGGAGAGATCCTCCGCGGCTTGTGAAATCTGATCCGCGCCGCGCCGAACGATTTCGGCGCGTTCGTTAACGCGCTGAATCGCCGCGTCCAGCCGACCCATGGCGGAATTGAAATCGTCCCTGATCTTTTCGAAATTGCGATCGACGCGCTCATGAATGCGAGCGGTGAGATCGCCCGTGGCTACCTGTTCGAGCTTGGAGCCCAGCAAGGCGACCAGTTCGCTTTGTCGGGCGGACACCTCGCGCTGGAACGCCTGCTGTTCCTGGAAGTGCTTTTCCTCCGCCGCCTTGGCGACGCGGAGTTCGGAGGCGATGGTCTCGGCGGCCAGGGTCGCCTCCCTCGCGCTTTGGACCGCGCCGCCCTCGCGCGCGAAGGCGTTGTTGAGCATGATCGCCATCCGGATCAGGCCAGCGGCTTCGAAGGTGATGATGACGGCGTGGAGCATGACCCGGCCAAAGTCGCCCCCGCCGGGATAAACCGCCTCCGGGAGAATGAAGTTCAGGACCGAGTGATGGAGCCCAACGGTCACAGCCGCGACGGCGATCGTCAGGGGATCGCAATAGACCGCGAGGAGCGCGACCGCCACAAAGTAATACATATGAATGTCGACCTGCCAGGCATGCCCGGCCATGGCCGCGAGCAGCAGCGAGATCACGGCGACGAAGGCCACGGCGATCGTCAACCGCACCGCCAGCCTGCTCGGCGCGAACGAGCAGGCGGCGGTCGCGGCTCCCGCGCAAAGAGCCGTCGCCCCCGTGATGAGAATGACCGGCCCGCCGACGAGCAAGGTGACCAGGCCATTCAGCGGAACATGGACCCATAGAAGCGCGACGATGAGTCTGTCCGCATTCCGTTCGAGACTGTCGGGCGTCAGCATTGGCCGCATCCTCAATCAGGCCCTCTGTCCGCAGAACGGAAAGCGCGCGCCATCCAGGATCAGGATCGCCCCGGCCGCGCGCAATCTCGCCTGGTCGTCCGTCGACTTGCCTCTGACCGCCACCATGAAGGAGAAGGCGCCGGCGCCCAGGACAGGCCCGGCCGAAGACGCCGCGATCAAGGATCGCTCCGGGGGCCACCACGGAGGGAAGATCGCGACGATGTTTCCCCCGCCGCGCGGCTGGGCCATCGCCAGCGCAGCCGTCACAAGGCTGAAAAAGGCAAGAAAGGTCGGAGGCGCCCAGTTCCAGAAACACGCCCGTCGCCGCGAAGCGCCAGCGTGCTGGACGTACGGCGCTCCGCCGGCGGCGGACAGTTTCTCAATCGCTGTGCGGGGAAAGGGCTTCGCCAAGGAACCACCGGAACGCCGCGGCCGCCGTCATGGTCGATTGGCGCAAAGTTGGCTCCTTCGTCATGAAGCAGCTTGGATGATGTCGCGAAGCTCCGTCGCTCTGGGAATAAAATATGGGGGCTATGGTTAAATCTTTGTCAATGGCTTCGGCCGGCGCCCCTACCAGGGACGCGTCGCCAATGGACGCTGCACGTCCGTGACATTAGCCTCCAGCGCGGAGACACGGCGGGACAGGGAATCGACAGCCATTTGCAGCGCCGAAATCTGGCGCGCGAGCTCCTCGATGCGGCCGGCCTCCACCCGGTCCGCGGCGATCGCCGCGTTTTTCAGTTCCGCGAGCTGCTGGCCAAGGCAGTTGACGGCGGCGATCACGTCGGCCTGATCCGAAATGACGCCGCTGACGCCGGAAGCCTGAGGCGAGCAGGACACGGCGGCCGCCGCTGTCAGGGGGAAGCCGAGCAGGAAATGAGCAAGCACGAGCGCGGCGGTAGATTTTCGCATAATGTGTCTCCTGAAGACCGCCGCCGGCCGGCGACAATCGCCTGATCGTGAAGCTGAGACAGATTTCGTCACAGGTAAAGGTTTCGGCACGCCAGTGGACCTTGCCAGAACCCCGCGCCTGGAGATTTATCCTCAGAAAAATGGGAGTTTGCCCGAATGACTGCGCTGCCCGCGCCCGAGCTCGCCGTTTCGCGCTGGTTCAACACGCCCGAACCCCTGACCCTCGCCGGCCTGCGCGGCCGCGTCGTGCTGCTTCACGCGTTCCAGATGCTTTGTCCCGGCTGCGTGTCGCATGGAACGCCGCAGGCCCAGCGCGCCCATACGCTTTTCCGCCACACCGATCTCGCCGTCGTCGGACTGCATACGGTCTTCGAGCATCATGCGGCGATGACGCCGGTCTCGCTCGAAGCCTTCATTCATGAATACCGCCTGACCTTCCCGATCGGCGTGGACGCGCATGAGGGGAACCAGCCGGTCCCCGTCACCATGGGGCGGTTCAAGATGCGCGGGACGCCGACCGCTATCGTCATCGGACGCGACGGAACCATCCGTCACGAGGGCTTCGGGCAGGAAGACGATCTCGCGCTCGGCGCCATTCTTGGTTCGCTCCTCACCGAGAAGCCATGATCCCTGTCCGCCCCGACGTCCTCACGGGCCGGCTGGCGCCGATCGGGCCGGGCGGCCCCGTCAGCGGCGTCGACAAAAAGCTGGCGCCCGGCCCCTGGCGCATCAGCGCCGCCGGCCTCGCCGGCGACCAGATCGCCGACGCGCGCCATCACGGCGGCGCCGACAAGGCGCTGCATCACTATGCCCGCGACCATTATCCCGCCTGGCGCACCGAGATCGGCGAGACAGCCGTGCTCGACGCCCCCGGAGCCTTCGGAGAAAATCTCTCGACGCTCGGCTGGACCGAGCAGGAGGTCTGCGTCGGCGACGTGCTGCGCTTCGGGCGCGCGCTGCTCCAGGTGAGCCAGGGCCGGCAGCCCTGCTACAAGCTGAACCTTCGCTTTAGCGTGAGAGACATGGCGCGGCGCGTCCAGCAGACGGGGCGCACCGGTTGGTATTACCGCGTTCTCGAGGAAGGCGTCGCGCAGGAGGGCGACACGCTCGACCTCGTCGAACGCCCCTGCCCCGATTGGCCGCTCTCGCGGCTCTCGGCGATGCTGTATCATGACACGCGCAATCGCGAGGGCCTCGCCGCCATGGCGGCGCTGCCGCAACTCGCGGAAAGCTGGCGCAGCCTTGCGCAGCGGCGGCTGCAAAGCGGCAGGGTCGAGAACTGGAGCGCACGGCTTTATGGCCGCCTTCCGCGCGAATGATTGCCTCTGTGGCGCGTTCCCAATAATGTGCGCGGCGACATCCAGAGGGAACCCATGTCCGCGCGCCACCAGGAACTTCTCAAAGACAATCTGTTCACCGGCAAGATCGGGGCGGAATATGAGTTTCTGCGCATCATGTGCCCCAACCACACCGTGCTGGCCAAACGCGTCGCCGAGACGGTCGCGGACTGGAAGCCGGGCGTTCCGCTGAAAGGGGTGGAGATCGGCTGCGGCACGGGGATCAGCACGCTGGCCCTGCTCGCGGCGAGCGACAGTCTCACGCTTCTCGCCATCGACAGCGCGGCGAAGATGCTCGATCAGGCGCGCGCCAGTCTAGCCGATTATGTCGCGGCCGGCCGCGTGGAGTTTCGGGAAGCCGACGCGCTGGAGGCGCTGAAGGCGCTGCCGACAGCGAGCGTCGACGTCGTCGCCTCCAATTACGCCATCCACAATTTCAGCCAGGACTACCGCGCGCAGGCGCTCGGGGAAATCTACAGGGTGCTCGCGCCCGGCGGGCTGTTCGTCAATGGCGACCGCTACGCCATGGACGACCGCGCGGCGCATCTGGCCGATACGCAGACGATGGTGCGCCAGTGGTTCCGGATGTTCCGCGAACTGGACCGCCTCGATCTGCTCGAAGACTGGATCGTGCACCTCTACAGCGACGAGTCCCCGGACCACATCATGCTGTATCAGCCCGCTTTGGCGCAGCTGGCCCGGATCGGTTTCGCGCCCGTGACGGTCGATTTCCGCGAAGGGGTCGACACGCTCGTGAAAGCCGTCAAGGCCTGACCTGCCCCACACGATCCGGCTGAAAACAGATGGACCTCGCGCTCATCGCCCTCGTCGGCGCACTTGTCACGGCCGTCTGCCAGTCGGTCACCGACCTTGGCACGAAGGCGGCGACGCGCGCCGCGGACGACCGGGCGATCTTCGCCATCGAATGGACGATCTGCGCGCTGCTGCTGATCCTCGCCTGCGCCGTCGTCTATCCGGGCATCCTGCGCGCGCCCATCGAGACCGTGAATGCGCTCACGCAGCCGGGCTTCTGGACGCTGCTCGCCTGCAATGGCGCGCTCAATGTCGTCGCCTACGCGCTCTACATTCGCGCCTTCAGACTGTCGGACGCCTCGCTGGTCGCGCCCCTCGTCCTGCTGACGCCCGTGCTGATGCTCGTCACCTCGCCCATCATGACCGGCGAACATGTGCCGGCGATGGGCATGGTCGGCGTCATTCTCACCGTGCTCGGCGTCGGGCTGCTCGATGCCAACCGGGCGAATGGCAAGCGCTTCAATTTCGCGGTTTTCGTCCGCAACCCCGGCCCCCGCTACATGATCGCGACGGCCATGATCTGGAGCCTTTGCGCCAATCTCGACAAGCTCGGCGTGCGGGCCTCGACGCCGCTGATCTGGATCGCCTTCCTCAGCGCCTTCATCGCCGCCTGCGCGATCGTCTACTGGCTGGCCGGCGGCCGCCCGAAGGCGCAACGGAAGGCG
This sequence comes from Methylocystis sp., assembly GCF_051061225.1. Taxonomy (GTDB): domain Bacteria; phylum Pseudomonadota; class Alphaproteobacteria; order Rhizobiales; family Beijerinckiaceae; genus Methylocystis. The sequence continues at coordinate 182,150 of NZ_JBPFEB010000028.1, read as the reverse complement.
TTGCGCCCGGCGCTTCTCGCGGGCTCCGCCATGTCGTTCGGCAACGCCCTGCAGATGTGGGCGCTCACCGTGCTGTTCACGCCCTATGTCATCGCGATCAAGCGCCTGTCAGCGCTGTTCACCGTGGTCGCGAGCGGGCGTGTGCTGAAGGAGGACACCGGCGGCCGGTTTCTCGGCGCGGCGGTGATGCTGGCCGGCGCCGTCATGATCGTTCTGACCCGCGAGTGACGCGCGCTTCGGCGGCGATCCTCTCGCAGGGAGACCGACTCCGCCCCAGATAGTTCCTCCCGGACATCGCGGGAGGATCAATGTCGGTCTGGCGCAGGTTTGTGCTGTGGAGCGTCTTCGTCGCCCTCGGGGGGGCAGGCGTCTATGCGTGGTCGATATGGGACCGTCCCGCGAAGGTCAGCGCGCCGGCCGCGCCCGCCGCCGTCCCCGTCTCGGTCGCGATCGCGGAAACGCGCGACGTTCCCTTGATCCTGCGGGGTCTCGGCTCCGTTGTCGCTTATGCGACCGTGGACGTGAAAAGCCGCGTGGTCGGAAGCATCGTGAGCGTGAACTTCCGCGAAGGCCAGGAGGTGCGGGCCGGAGACCTGCTGGTGCAGCTCGACGCCCGGCCCTATGAAGCCGCGCTGTCGCAGGCCAACGCCACACTGGCGCGCGACGAAGCCAATCTCGCCAACGCCCGCGCCGATCTCGCCCGCTACGCCAAGCTCGTCAGGGGCAATTTCATCTCCAGACAGCAATACGCAAACCAGCAGGCGACCGTCGCGGCGGACGAGGCGACCATCGAAGCGGACAGATCGGCCGTCGACGCCGCGAAGCTCAATGTCGAATATTGCTCCATCGTCTCGCCGATCGACGGAGTCGTGGGCATTCGCCAGATTGATGTCGGCAATCTGATCCAGCCGAACGCGCAGACGCTCGTGGTCGTCACGAAAATCAAGCCCATCTATGTGCTGTTCACCCTGCCGGAGGCGAATATCGCTCAATTGCGCCAGTCCATGCGCGAGCGTCGGCCGCAAGTTCTCGCTTACGATTCCACCGATCAGAAGCTGCTGTCGAAAGGCGTGCTGGAGCTGATCGACAATCAGGTGGACCCCTCGACGGGAACGGTCAAACTCAAGGCCCAGTTCGCGAACGCCGATCTGTCGCTGTGGCCGGGTCAGTTCGTCAACGCGCATCTCGTGGTCGACGTCGTCAGAAACGCGGTCGTCGTCCCGAGCGTCGCGGTCCAGAGCGGCCCGCAGGGGTCTTTCGTCTATGTCGTGCGCGCGGACGATACAGTGGACATGCGGCCCGTGACGGTCATCCAGACCGAGCATAACCAGTCGGCTTTAAGCGGCGGTCTCATGAGGGGCGAGCGCGTCGTCACGGCGGGTCATCTCAACATCGCGCCAGGCGTGAAGGTCACCGTTTCGCCGCCGGCGAGAGCAACGCCCCCGCCTTCCTCGGCCGCCGCCTCGGCGGAAGGGGGCCGATGAACATTTCGGCGCCCTTCATCGCCCGGCCGGTGGCGACGTTCCTGCTGATGCTGGCGCTTCTGGCGGCGGGCGCCATCGGCTACAATCTCCTGCCCGTGGCGGCCATGCCGGAAGTCGAATTTCCCACGCTGTCGGTCACCGCCAACCTGCCCGGCGCCGATCCGGAGACCATGGCCTCGTCGGTCGCCCAGCCGCTCGAACGCCAGTTCGCTTCCGTTCCCGGCGTCAACGAGATGACGTCGACGAGCACGCTTGGCTTCACGCAGATCACGCTGCAATTCGATCTGTCGCGCAATATCGACGGCGCCGCGAGCGACGTGCAGGCGGCCATCAATGCGGCGCAGGGCAATCTGCCGCGAAACCTGCCGACGCCGCCCACCTATCGCAAGGTCAATCCCGCCGACCGGCCGGTGCTCATCTTCGGACTCACATCCAGCGCCGAGCCGCTGACGATGGTCGATCGATATGCGGACCTCGGGATCGTTCGCCGGGTGTCCACCATGTCGGGCGTCGGACAGGCGATCATCTTCGGACAACAGAAGTTCGCGCCGACGATCAAGGTCAATCCCGCCGCGCTGGCGGCGCGCGGCATCGGGCTCGACGAGGTCGCGAGCGCGATCGCCGGCAGCTCGGCCCAACTGCCGATGGGGACATTGCAGGGGCCGCAGCAGTCCTTCGCCATCGGCGCGAACAGCCAGTTGTTCACGCCCGCCGAACTCGGCAAGGTCGTCGTCGCCTATCGCAATGGCGCGCCCGTGCGGCTCAGCGACGTCGCGCAGATCGTCATCGGACCAGAGAGCGCCCTTCAGGCGAGCTGGGTGGGAACGCGGCGCGGCGAAATGGTCGGCGTCTGGCGCGAGCCCGGCGCCAATACGATCGAGCTCGTCGACCGCATCCTGGCGCAGTTGCCGCAGCTTCGCGCCGGCATCCCCCGCGCCGTCGATCTCTCCATCATCAGCGACCGGACTGTGTCCATTCGCGAAAGCTTTCGTGACGTGGAGCTCACCCTCGTCGCCGCGATCGCGCTTGTCGTCGCCGTCATCTTTCTGTTTCTGCGCAGCCTCGCCGCCACCGCCATACCGAGCGTCACCGTGCCGCTGTCGCTCGTGGGCACATTCGGCGTCATGTATGTTCTGGGCTACACGCTCGACAATCTGTCGCTCATGGGCCTGACGCTGGCTGTGGGTCTTGTCGTCGACGACGCGATCGTGATGGTCGAAAATGTCTATCGCTATCTCGAACAGGGCAAGACGCGCCTGGAGGCGGCTCTGGAAGGCGCCGCGGAGATGGGCTTCACCATTGTGTCGATCACCGTTTCGCTGGTCGCGGTTTTCATTCCGATCCTGTTCATGAGCGGTATCGTCGGCCGGCTGTTTCGGGAGTTCGGCGTCGTGGTCAGCGTCGCCGTGGGCCTGTCGGCCTTCATCGCCCTGACGCTGTCTCCGATGATGGCCTCCCTGATCCTCGACAATCCGAAGACGGCGCAACACGGCCGGCTGTATGGGTTCATCGAGCGTGGATTCGACTCCGTCGCCGCCGCCTATCGACGCGGCCTCGCATTCTCGTTGCGCCACCAGCTTCCGGTGTTTCTGCTCAATCTGACGCTCATCGCCCTCTCGGGCTGGATGTTCTACGCCATGCCGAAGGGGTTCTTTCCGCAGGAGGACACGGGGCTGATCTTCGGCTTCACGAAGGCGGACCAGGATGTCTCCTTCAAGGCGATGACCGAACGCCAGAACGCCGTCGGCGCCATCCTCGAAAAGGACCCGGATGTCGCGGCCTTCGGCTCCTTCGTCGGCGGCAGCGGGGGCGCGGGGCTGAACACGGGCCGCTTCTTCATTCAGCTCAAACCTCTCGACGAGCGAACCGCCAAGGCGGATGAGATTATCCGGCGCCTGCGGCCAAAGGTGAATTCCATCCCCGGCATCACGACCTTCATGCAGTCCATCCAGAACATCCAGATCGGCGCGCGGCTGGAGGCGACGCAATATCAATACACGCTCCAGGACACGGACCTGAACGAGCTGAACCAATGGGCGCCACGCATTCTCGCGGCGTTGAAGAACGAGCCCATGCTGCGTGATCTGACGAGCGATCAGCAGACCGGCGGCCAGCAGCTCATGATCAATATCGACCGGGACGCCGCCGCGCGCCTCGGCGTCAATGTCACGGCCATTCAGCAGACGCTCTACGACGCCTTCGGGCAGCCCTATGTCACGCAGCTCTACAGCGCCACCGACACCTATCACGTGGTTCTGGAGGTCGCGCAGCAATATCAGACGGACGTCGCCGCCCTGTCGCGGATCTATGTGCGCGGCTCGGGCGGCAAGCTGGTTCCGGTCAGCCAGTTCGCGACGCTCGAACGCAAACAGGCGCCGATCACGGTCAATCATCAGGGCCAGATTCCCGCAGTGACGCTGTCCTTCAATCTGGCGCCCGGAGTCTCGCTCGGCGAGGCGGTGCGGAGAGTGGACGCCGCCGTCAGCGAGATGGGAAAGCCCGAAACCCTGCACGGCTCATTTCAGGGCGTCGCCCGCGAATTCCAGCTTTCGCTGTCGACCCAGCCGGTGCTCATCGCGGCGGCGCTGTTTGCCGTCTATATCGTGCTGGGCATGCTCTACGAGAGCTTCATTCATCCGGTGACGATCCTGCTCACCCTGCCCTCCGCGACGGTCGGCGCCCTGGCGTCGCTGTGGGGCTTCGGCTTCGACCTCACCATGATCGCCATCATCGGCCTTCTCATGCTGATCGGCATCGTCAAGAAGAATGGCATCATGCTCGTGGATTTCGCCATCGAGCGCGTGCGCGCGGGCATGTCGCCCAGAGAGGCGGTCGAGGAGGCGGCGCTGCTGCGCTTCCGCCCCATTCTGATGACGACGATGGCGGCCGTTTTCGTGACCTTGCCGATCGCCGTCGGAGTCGGCGCCGGCGCCAATCTGCGCCAGCCGCTGGGCGTGGCGGTGGTGGGAGGGCTGCTGGTCTCGCAACTGCTGACGCTGTTCACGACTCCCGTCACCTATCTCTACATGGAACGTCTGAGGCAGGCGGCGGGCATCAGGTGAAGACCGCACCCAATCTCAGTAAGCGCCAAACGCATTGACCGTGAATCTCGCGCTTCCCGTGCCGCTGACGACGAAGACGCCGTGTCCGTAGAAGCACCCCCCGCCAAACGTCACGCCGGCCTGCGTCGCATATTTGAGCGCATCGGCGAACGCCGCCGGATTCTTCGAGCCGAGCTCTCCCATGACGTCGCTCCATTTGGCCGGGTCGAAGTCAGCCCCAATGGTGATCGTGCCGGCGGCGATGTCCGCATATCCAGCCTGGGCCCAATAGCGGCCGGTCTGGCTGGTCATGTCCGGAGAGCGCCAGATGAACAGGCGAACGTTCGCTTTTGACCCGGCGCAGGTGTTGTTCGCCTTCGTGCGCCAGTCAAACGCAGGCGTTCCCGTCGTCGAGACGGTGAACTGCATCGACAAGCCTTTCGCGCCGGCAAACCCATCCACGGAGCGGGTCAGGTAATTGACGCCCCTGCGAAAGGGCGTCCCGACCGGGAAGTCGAAATACGGCTGATTGCTCGCATCAACTTGAAGCGGGACGACATCGTTCTGGATCACCCATTGCCCATGAGCCCGGGACGAGATCAGAACCGCGACGAGCGCGAAGGCGAAGCGCACAGGATTTGTCCTCCGATCATGTCATCTTTCCGGGAGAGAGCCTGAGCGCAGGCATATCGGCGCGCCGCAAGGGAACGCCCCCGGCAATGATCATAGAGACATGAAAGACGATAAATGTAACGAGCCGTCGCTCGTCTGCGCAATTGTCAAGGAGAGGGAGGCGCCCGTCCGAGTGGAGGTTCAGTGATGCGCCGAGCGGATGTGGAGCGCCTTGACGCGATACCCCGCCCCACCGGAGGGCGGATTCGGAGGCTCGCAACCTCTCGGTGTTCCAGGATGTTCTTGAAAAGAACTGGTGCGGCCGAGAGGACTCGAACCTCCACAACGGTTAAGTTACTAGCACCTCAAGCTAGCGCGTCTACCAATTCCGCCACGGCCGCACGGGGCGCTGATCGCAAGCTGCGAAGCGCCGGCGCGCAGCCTCTAACAAATTGACCGGGCCATGACAAGAGGCGGCGCGCCGCTCTTTTCCAATCCCCCCGCATGGCGCGGGAAATGCTGTAGAAAGAGCGATTGCTGGAAGAGCAGGAGTTCGCCTTGGCCATTTTCAGACTTCCCCTTTCGGGCGACGTGCCCGTCACGGTCGCCCCCTGGACGAATCTTTTTGGCGCTGTCGGGAATCACTTCAGCTTCCTAAATGTCGAGGTGGGCCATTCGAGCGCGCCGGAGGTCGAGCGGCAGGTGCTGGACAATGTCGGAAGCTATGGAAAGCAGCTTGGCCGCATGGGCGACGCCCTGCGGGTCCTGCTTGACCATTTCGAGCCGAAGAAGCCCCTGACGCGCGACGAGAAAAAGGCCATTCGAGCCCTTTGCGCCATGCTGGACGAGATTGACGACATCAAACGCGCCCATGGACGTCAGACCCCCGAGAAAGGCCCCGCCGAATGACCGCCGCTTGCCCGCCACGCGACTCGCTGCGCCTGCCGCTTTTGCCGCAGGGCGCCGAAGCCCCCGTCGAATGGCGGGTCAGCCCCGGACTCGTGGAGTATCCTGCGGCGCTGGCGGAAATGGAGGCGCGGGTCGCGAGCATCGCCGCGGGCGAGGCGCCCGAATGTGTCTGGCTCCTCGAACACCCGCCCGTGTACACAGCCGGAACCTCGGCCAAGGACGCCGATCTGCTGGACCCCCGCTTCCCCGTGCACCGCGCCGGGCGCGGCGGCCAATTCACCTATCACGGCCCCGGCCAGCGGGTCGCCTATGTCATGCTCGACCTCGCGCGCCGCCGGCGCGACGCCCGCGCTTACGTCTGCGCGCTCGAATCCTGGCTCATCGGCGCCCTCGCCGATTTCGGCGTGGCGGGGGAAAGGCGCGAGGCGCGCGTCGGCGTCTGGGTGAAGCGGCCGGACAAGCCCCGCGGCCCGGCCGGCGAGGCAGCGGAAGACAAGATCGCCGCCATCGGCGTGCGCCTGCGCCAATGGATCAGCTTCCACGGCGTCGCGTTGAATGTCGCGCCCGACCTGTCCCATTTTTCCGGCATCACGCCCTGCGGCGTGCGGGACGCCCATCTCGGCGTCACCAGCCTCGCGGACCTCGGCGTGAGCGCGGAGATGGCGGAGGTCGACGCCGCGCTCAAACGGCGGTTCGTGGAGGTTTTCGGCCCGGTTGCAGAGGGCCCTACAAGAGACGCGGGCGTTGTTCGTAGTGGCGCATCACGCTTCCGATAAGGCTCGCCAGCAGCACGGACAGAACGCCCGTCATGAAAATCCCGTCGAATGTCCCAGCGCCGCCGATCGAGAGAATCGGCGTCCCGAGGCCCCTCAGCTTGTCGAAGTTCATCAGATCGGCGCCCACCAGCACGCCGAGGCTTCCCCCCGCATAGGCGAGCGGCGCGGCGTGCCGCCAGGAGATGAGAACCGCGACGATGGTGGCGGCCAGCGGCGCGACAAAGATCGGCAGGGCGACGCCGACGCCGCGCACCGGCTGCGAAAACGCGTAGCAGAGAGCCGCGACGCAGGCGGTCGTGATGAGCCCCCGCATCCACAGCCCGTTTTTGCTGAGAAGATAAATGGACAGCACCGTCGGGATGACCGCGCCGCCGACATTGATCGCAAGGATGACTTCCGGCTCGGAAATCCTCGGGATCATATGCGGAACGCCGAAGTAGAAGACTTCGCCGGGGTCCTCGACAGGTTCGCTGCCCAGCGTGGCGATGGGGATGTTGACGTAGCTGCCGAGCAGCGACGCGATCAGGAGAAAAATCGCGGTTCCCGGGCTGACGCCGAGCTGCAGATAGACATATTGCAGCACCTTGAGCTGGATGAGCACGGCAAGAATCGCCACGACGCCGAGAAGAAGGGCGAAAAATGGCGGGGCCACCGGCAGATATTGCGTGTCGCCGAAATGCATGCGCTCTCCCCGGGTCTCACGGGGAAATGGAGCAGGGTCCGCACTCGTCCAGAAGCCGGGGACGCCATGACCCTGCCACGCTACGAAGGGAGGAGCGGCGCCTTCACCGTGAATTCGCTTCCCTGCCCCGGCCCGCCGCTGCGCGCCTCCAGGCTCCCGCCATGCAGAGTGACGAAGTGGCGCGCGATCGCCAGCCCGACGCCCAGCCCGTCGGCTTTCTGCGCCTTCTGCGCCCGCCGGGCGTACGGATCGAAGATGGTCGCTACTTGCTCCGGGGTGAGGCCAGGCCCGGCGTCCCGGACCGTCACAACCGCCATTGGGCCGTCGCGCCGTGAGGTCAGCAGGACACGCCCGCCTTCTTCGGAGACTTTGACCGCATTCGACAGAATCGTGCCGAAGACCTGCGCGAGGCGCGCCGCATCGCCTGCAATCAGCAAGGGCTCCGGCGACAGCTCGATCGTCAGGCCGATGTTTCTCTGAGCCGCGGCCTTTTGCTGGCCTTGCGCGGCCCTTGCGACCACGTCGTTGAGGTCGATGCGCTCCCGCCGCAGTTCGACGGCGCCAATAGAGACTCGCCAGAATTGAAGCATGTCGTCCACGAGCCGGACCAGATGTCCGGCCTGCCGGATTGCGCGCCGAAGCGCGGCGAGGTCCTTTTCCTTGTCGCCACGGCCGCTTTCGAGGTCGCCGGCGACGCGCTCGACCGATAGGCCGATCGTCGCGAGCGGGTTTCGGAGTTCATGCTCCGCCTTGTCGAGAAAGGCGTTCGCGGACGCGCGCGCGACGTCGGCGCGCTCCCCCCCGCCCTCTGGCTTGGGGCCGGCGCTGCTTTCCAGAAGGACGACTACGCCGCGGATGGCGCCGCTCTCATCCCGCCAGGGCCAACTCCGCACGCAAGCCGGCGCCGTCAGCCAGGCCTCAGCGCGATGCGCCCTCCCAGCCAGAGCGTGATCTCGAACCTCTCGCCAGACCGTGGCGGAACCCGGCAGCGTCTCAACAACGTCGCACCCCAGTATTCCACCCTCGAGACAAAGCTGACCCAGCCATCTCGCGCTCACAGCAACATAATGCATCTCCGCGTCGAAGATTGCGATCGGCACAGGCGCCTGTTCGATGAGCAGCTTCAGCTCCACGTCGGTCAATTGGACCTCTCCTCCCTAATTTCGACTTGATCCCGCCTCGGATAGAGGAAGTTAATTCTTGATGATAATTGTAAATACATTTCAAAATAAAGTAGAGAGCGCACGTCAAGCTACGTACGTGTTTGGCGACCTCCTTTTTTCGAATATTCACGTGATATGACACAGAATCGCCGCGGCCGGTCGTTACGTCCTGTGTCGTTTGCAGCGGTTCGTAGAGCATGGTCTTCGGGGCTCGCCCCCAACTCCCTGAGAGAGAATGAACAACCCTAGCGTGGCCAAGAAGATCGTCATCGTCGAGGACGACGAGGATTTCCGTGAAACGTTGAAGTATGCGTTGTCGGCGCCGGGCCGGGCCGTCACCACCGCTTCCAATGCAACCGAGTTTCGCGAAAGAGCCGGCGGCGACCGGTTCGATCTCGCCATCGTCGATATCAATCTCCCGGACGACAGCGGCTTCGCCGTCGTGCGGCAACTGCGCGACACCTCGCCGACCAAGATCATCATTCTGTCGGGCCGCGACACGATGGCCGACCGGGTCGAAGGCTATACGCACGGCGCCGACATTTACATGGTCAAGCCCACGGCGCAGGCCGAACTGCTTGCGGCGGTCGAGTCGCTCCTGCGACGCGACAGCGTTGAATCCGGCGGGGAATTGGCGGGTTGGCGGTTCGACAAGGAGGGCTCGCTGCTCACGCCGGCCGGCCAGAAGGTCAATCTGAGCGTCCGGCAGACGGACTTCATGAAGCGTCTGATGCGCTCACCGGGCAAAGCCGTAAAGCGGGATGAACTGAGGCGCGTGATCGGGATTGAAGAGACGGACGAGAGCGGCCGCGCGCTGGACATGTTCGTCACGCGACTGCGGCGAGAGATCGAGGATCAAACGCAGCAGAAGGCGCCGATCGAAACCGTTCCCCGCCAGGGCTTCGCGTTTCGCAAGCGCGGATGACGCCCCGCCGGCCCGCCTGATTCCGCGGCCGGAACCGACCGCCGACCCCCATTACATTTGACCTGCGCAAAGGGCGTTGTCATGCTCTCTTGCTCAGGTGACGTGACGATTCGTTACTGAGCTCGACCAATCGCAGACATCAGGATTTGACCGTGCCAGAAACCATTCGCCGTCAACAGAACGAGAGAAGCGCTCGTGGCGTCGCCGCGAGGCTGTTTGGAGTCTGCCTGTTGATGACGGGCGCACTCTCGCCGGCTTTCGGCGAAGACGAGCCAAGGGACGCCCCAACCGGCCATGTGACGATCCAGCAGGTGCAGATCGCATTCATGGGTTCGGGCGCGCTTGGCGGCGGAACGCTGGAGTTTCAGGGCAAGACGCACAAATTCAAGATTGGCGGGCTGGGAGTCGGCGGGATTGGCGCGTCGCGCCTCAGCGCCTCGGGGGATGTGTACGGCCTGAGCAAACTGTCGGATTTCGAGGGAGCCTACGGCGAATTGCGCACCGGCTGGGCTGTGGGCGATACGGGCAAGGGTCGCTTCTGGCTGCGCAACCCCAAAGGCGTTTACCTCAAGCTCCACGGGACGCGCGAGGGTCTTCAACTCAGCGGCGGCGCTGAAGCCGTGGTCATCAAGTTCGATTAGCGAAACGGGGAGGCGCGCCGCCTCGTCGGCGCCTCATGGCTGCGCGAGCCGGGGAGAGTCGGGTGAAAAAAACGGTTCTCATCCTGACAGCCGCTCTGGCCGTCGCGCAGCCTGCGCTCGCGCATCACCTCGATGATTATGAGTCCAGGATGAGGGCGGCGGCGAATCTTCCCGAGAGTTGGTTTGCCTGCAAATCGAAAGATGATTGCACGCTTGTCGCCGTGCCCTGCCAGTCCGACCTCGCCGTCGCCTCCGACCATCGCGACGACGCACGAGAAGCGCTCATCCGGGCGTTTCCCTTCTGTCTGGGAAGCGATCTGCACGACACAGCCGCGGCCTGCCGCAAGCGTCGATGCGTGACCGAGCCCGCGACTCAATAAGCCATCGAGAAGCGCCGGAGGCTGACGCAGGCGATGATGCGCTCACGCAAGGTCGCCTCAAAGGCGCGTGAAGGGCCAGCGCCGCTCACAGAGGCGCCGGCCCGCCGCTTTTATTCCCAGGAGAGGGGGAAGTGCTTGCAGGAGTTCGGGTGCCGCTCGCAGAAATCCGCGAGGTGGCGCCCGCCCTGCTGGAGACCATCCTGCACCCGGCCTTCGACAGTATCCTTGACGTGGTCCAGATAGCCGGCCAGCGATCTTAGGTCGTTTTGACCCAGACGGCTGTCCCCCTCCGCCGCCAGGGCGGAGGTGTTAACGAGCGCCACACCGGCGGCTAAGCTTATGAAAATGAAAATCTTTTTCATGTCGTTTTCCTCAAAAAGTGCGACCAAGCCAAGAAAGATACAAATTCACTTTTTTTAAGGCAGGGCAATGGGAAAGGGGTCTCATCCGTTCTACGGATTGCAAACATTGTAAACAGCGCCGCCTTGGACGATAGCGCCGGCCGTGACGGCCCCGCTCCCAGAACAGAACGATACAAGAACGCAGTGAGCGCCCGTTCTGCGACGGCTTGGACCGTCAAAGTTCGGGACGCGGTCCGCTTCGCCTGTCGGCCAGAAAATGCGAAGTGTCTGATTCTGGCGGAAGAGGTGGGATTCGAACCCACGGTGGAGTTGCCCCCACGGCGGTTTTCAAGACCGCTGCCTTAAACCACTCGGCCACCCTTCCCCGCGACGTGATATAGCACGGTTGCGCCGCCGCGCGAGAGGGTTGCGAGAGGGCTCGGACAGTGCCGCTGCATTTCGCTTATGGCTCCAATATGGACGCCGCCGCCATGGCCCGCCGCTGTCCGCGCGCGCGGCTTCTGGGGCGGGCGCGGCTGCCGCGCTGGCGATTCCTCATCCTTCCGTCCGGCTTCGCCAGCGTCGCGCCCGAGCCTCGCTCGGTCGTCCATGGCGCCCTTTGGGACGTCCCCGTTTCCGACGTTCCGGCGCTCGACCGCTACGAACAGGTTGGCCAGGGCCTCTACGCCAAGAAGATGATCCCCGTGCTGCGCGAGCCTGTCGGCTCCGCGCCGGCTCTGGTGTATATCGGCGCGGCTCCGACCCAGGGCGCCGCCTGGCCGGGCTATCTCGCCGAAATCGTCGCGGCGGCGCAGCGGCTGGGGCTGCCGGCCCCCTATGTCGGCTATTTGTCCGGACTCCTTGGCGAGCAAAGGAAAGGCCCGCGCGGATGAGCTTCGAGGTTCCCGTCGTTCACACAGTGGCGGAAATGCGCGCCTTCGTGCGGGATCGCCGCGCGCGTGGAGAGCGCGTCGGTCTCGTGCCCACAATGGGTGCCCTGCACGCCGGCCACCTCTCGCTCATCGAGGAGGCGCGCCGCCATGCGGATCGGGTGGTCACGACCATCTTCGTCAATCCCACCCAGTTCGGGCCCAGCGAGGACTTTTCGCGCTACCCGCGCACGCTGCCGGCGGATTGCGAGAAGCTCGCGAGCGTCGCGGCCGATCTCGTCTTCGCGCCGGCCGTCGAAGAGATGTATCCGCCGGGCTTCTGCACGACCGTCTCGCTCGAAGGCTGCGCGAAAGCGGAGCTCGAGGATCATTTCCGGCCCACCCATTTCGTCGGGGTCGCGACGGTGGTGGCGAAGCTGCTCAATCAGGCGCAGGCGGACGTCGCCGTCTTCGGCGAGAAGGACTATCAGCAGCTCCTCGTCATCCATGCGATGGCGCGCGATCTCGACATTCCCACGCGCATCATCGGCAGTCCGACGCTGCGAGACCCCGACGGTCTCGCCATGTCGTCGCGCAATGTCTATCTCTCGCCGCAGGATCGCGCCCGCGCGCCCGCGCTGTTCCGCGCCCTCTCGGAGGCCGCGCGCAGAATCGCCGAGGGCGAGGTCGTCGGCCATGTCATGGGCGAGGCGCGCGAGGCCATCGTCGGCGCAGGCTTCGACATCGACTATGTCGAGGCCCGCCACGCCGAGACGCTGGCGCGCGTCGCGCGCCGCCAGGACGGGCCGATCCGCATCCTCGCCGCCGCGCGTCTGGGAGCCACGCGGCTGATCGACAATGTGGCGGTTCCGACCGCATGAGTCGGCGCGTCATCCGCTTCTTTGTCGCCGGCCGCGTGCAGGGCGTGGGCTTCCGCAATTTTCTTGTCCGCGAGGCCAGCGCGCTGGGCGTCGACGGCTGGGCGCGCAACCGCTCGGACGGGTCGGTGGAGGCGGTTGCCGCTGGACCCGAGCACGTTGTCGCGGCCTTTCTGGAGGCGGCGCGGCGGGGGCCGTCGGCGGCGCGCGTCGATCGTCTTTGGGAGGCGCCCGCCGGCGCGGCGGAACTCGCCGGCGTCACCGGCTTCGGCATGGCGCCGACGCTGTAGAGTGAGTTCAAACCCGTCCCTTCAGGGGAATTCGTCCAGGAGGAATATCATGCGACGCGTCTGCATCGTCCTGCCGGCCTGTATCGCCATCGCCATCGCCGGCCCCGCCGGCCCCGCCGCGTCACGCGCGCAAAAGGCGGAGGCCGCCAGAAAGCCTGAGAAGCCGGTCCTCGCGAAACCAATCGAACCCATGCCCCCGCGAGAGGAAAAGCCGCGCGGCGGTTGGAACGGCGCTTACGGGGGCCTGAACGGCGGCGGCGGCTTCAGCGATCACAAAAACTGAAGCGCGAAGCGGCCCCCGGTTCGGCGAAGGAGAGCGCGGCAGCCCCAACCGGCTTCAATCGGACCCGAACATGCGTCAGACTCCCCGCGCCGCATTCTGCCGGCGCAACAGCAGCGACATGTCCACGCCGACCGGCTGATCCGAGCCGAGAAAGGACGCGCTGTAGAGAATGGCGTTGCCGTTCATGTTTGCGGTTTGCCCTGCGCCCGGATTTTCCGTGTCGTACATGGCGGCGAAGCGCGAGATGAAGGCGTCGAGTTTCTTGGGGTCCTTGAAATCATCAATGTTCACTTTGGCCTTGAGCAGGCGCGCCTGCGTATCGACAGGCTGCGCCGAGGATGCGGCCGGAATGTTGAGCGCCGTCTGCACGACCTTCAACAGGCTCTTGTCCGCGAGCACGCCATAGATCGTCGTGAGCTGCGGCGCGTGTTCGCGGAAATACAACGCGAGCTGCACTCCCGGATTCTGCTCCCCCTGGTTGGATTGCATGGCCTGTTCGACATAGCGGTCGGTCACCGTCTTCACAAAGCTTTGGGACGTCACTCCGGCATTGCCGCCCGCATAGTCAAACGCCGTGGCGAAGGCGCGGATATTCGCATTGTTCAGCGTATTCGCGAGATCCTTCGGGCTGTCGACGCCCTGCTCCAGAACCTTGCGCATCATGCCGACGGCATAGGTCATATCGCCCAGGCCGAAAGCCTTCATCGCGTAGGTCAGCAGCCGGCGATCCTTCATCAGCGCGTCGATCGACGTCGCCTTTCCGATATTCGCCTGAAAATATTTGGTGTCGGAGGCAACCTCCGGCTTGCGCGCGGCGATCCCGCGCCAACGATCGAGATTTTTCGCGACCGAAAGATATGTGCCGACCGTTGTCATCGAAGCGCCCTCCGGCGAAGGTCGCGCCGCGTCCTTCGTCCTTGCGGGAACATGCTACATGAAATTGGCGGCAGACTGTCCCCGGACGCGCATCATCCGCGCGTCGACATTAAGGACCTATTTCTTGCAGGCGACGGCCGGTTGCAGGGAGAGCTCCTTCATCTCCCCCTTGAGAACGAAATCGCCGTAATCGAGCGAGAGCGCGCGCGAGACGCCGTTTTCATAGAGGTCGAAGGACAGCACGTAGATGGGCTGACCGTCACGTTTGCCGCCTTCGAAATAGGAGACCGCGGCGCGCCAGCGCTTCATGCTCTTCAGCGCATCCGCCTGCGCCGCCGTCTCGGGCGCCGGCGTCTCGATGGCCTTGCCGATGACCGTCAACGTGTCCAGGGTCTTGTCGCCCGCGCCGCTGCCGTCGAAGACCCGCGCTTCCAGAAGCGTTTGGCCGGCGCGCGCGGCCTCGATGATGTGGAGCAGATGCTCGCTCGGGAAGAAGGCCGGCCCGTCGAGATCGAGGCGCCCGCGTTTGGGCTTGGTAAGATCGACGCCGATGCGCGAGTCCTTTTCCTTGCGGGCTTTCCCGTCGATCGTCTCGGTGACGGCGCCGTCGACCTTCGTCTCAACCTTGAAGCGGAAGTCGCTTGCGTCGAGCGCCTCGAATGTGCCCGAAATCATGTCGGACAGGCGCGTCGCGCCCTCGGCCGGCTGAAGCTCGGTGATCTGACGGAAATTCTGGACATAGCCGTCGCAGGTCGCGGCGAAGTCGAAAACGATGCGCCCGCGCGCCTGCGCCGGGGCCTTCGAGCCCGAGGCCTTGGCGAGCGTCAGTTCGTAAACCGCGCGATGGCTGGCGAGCGGCGCCACGCCCTGAGCCCGCGTCAGCGAGGGAAACGTCGCGGCGGCGGCGAGAAAGGCGGCGAAACACGCGCTCCTGGAATTCATGGGATGATTTCACTCTGACGAAATGAGGCGCCGGCGTTGCGCCGCGGGACCGCTGAAATTAGGGTCAGCGGCGAACCGGAGCAATGTTTTTCTCAAAGGAGAGCCGATGTCCAACTCAACCGATAGCGCGCCGGAGACGCGTCTCGCGGCGCTCGGCCTGGAGCTGCCGGCCGCCGCCGCGCCCGTGGCCAATTATGTCCCCTTCGTGCGGACCGGCAATCTGCTGTTCGTCTCCGGCCAGTTGCCGGTGGGCGCCAATGGCGTCGACCCGGCGCACAAGGGCAAGCTGGGCGCGTCCGTCTCGCTTGAAAACGGACAGGCGGCGGCCCGGCAGGCGGCGCTCAATGTTCTGGCGCAGGCCAGGGCGGCTGTCGGCGATCTGGCCCGGCTCAAGGCCGTGCGCGTCGGCGGCTATGTCAACGCCCTTCCCGACTTTGGCCAGGTGCCGCAGGTGGTCAACGGCGCCTCCGACCTGTTCGCCGCCGTTCTCGGCGAGAACGGCAAACATGCTCGCTTCGCCGTCGGCGTCGCGCAATTGCCGCTCGACGCCGCCGTTGAGGTCGAAGCCGTTTTCGAGATTCTCTGATGGCGGCCGCGCCCGATTGGCTCATCGCCAGACCGATCGCCCATCGGGGGCTGCACAACGCGCCGGACGGCGTGGTGGAGAATTCGCTGGGCGCCGCCCGGGCCGCGATCGCGGCCGGCTTCGCGGTGGAATGCGACGTGCAACCGACGAAGGACGGCGAGCTCATCGTCTTTCACGACGACACGCTGGAGCGTCTCACGCCGCTGGCCGGGCGCGTCATTGATTTCGATGCGGGCGACCTAGCGAACGTCAGGCTCACGGGCGCAGGGGAAACCATTCCGACCTTCGCCGCCTTGCTGGGGGAGATCGCCGGCCGCACGCCGCTCGTCGTCGAGCTCAAAAGCCGGTTCGACGGCGATCTGAGCGGCGCCCGGCGCGCCGCGGCGCTTCTCGCCAGCTATGCGGGTCCGGCGGTCATCGAGAGCTTCGACCCCGAGCCCATGGCCTATCTGCGCGCCAATGCGGCGGCGCTGCAAATCGCGCATGTCCCGCTCGGCATGGTTGGCGAGGCTGTGTACGCTCAGGAGGATTGGCCGACGCTCTCGCTGGCGCAGCGCGCCGAGATGACGCATTTCCTGCACTATCCGCGCACGCGTCCGGACTTCGTCTCGTGGAACGTGGCGGAACTGCCGCACGCCATTCCCTTCCTGGCGCGGACCGCGCTGGGCGTTCCCGTCACGACCTGGACCGTGCGCTCGCAGGCGCAGGCGGACATCGCCGCGCAATGGGCGGATCAGATCGTCTTCGAAGGCTTCACGCCGAAGTGAAATGACGCGAGGCTAACCGATCATCCGCTCAACCTTGCTGATGAGCGGACTGGCCCGCAGCTTGGAGAGCACATTGGTCAGATGCTTGAGATCGGCGACTTCGAGGTCGAAGGTCATCTCGCGGAAATCCGAGGAATGGGCCTTGAAGCGGATGTTGTCGATATTCGCGCCCGTCTCGCCGATCAGGGTCGCCAGCGCGCCGAGCGTGCCGGGCTCGTTGATCGCCGTCGCGACGATCCGGGCGGGGAAAAGCGCGCGATTCTCGGGATCGATGTCCCAGCGCACGTCGAGCCAGCGCTCGGGCTGATCGTCGAAGGCGGTCAGCGAGGGGGACTGGATCGGATAGATGGTGATGCCCTCGCCCGGCGTGAAAATGCCGACGATGCGATCGCCGGGCACGGCGCCGCCTTCCGGCGCGAAGCGCACGGGCGCGTCGCCGCGCAGGCCGCGAATCGGAATCGCGCCGGCTTCGCCCTCGGCGCCCGGCGCCTTGAACACCACATTGGCGTTGGCTTTCACGCCGAACCACCCCGGCTCGCCCGGCGCCATGGGCGCCTGCGGGGTTTTGCGCTCCTCCGTGAAGTCGGGGTAGACCGCCTTCACGACATCGCCCGAATAGATCTCTCCGCGCCCAACCGCCGCCAGCACGTCCTCGATGGAGGGACGCGCGAGACGCATCAGCGCCGCCTTCAGCCGGTCGTCCGAAAAGGCGCGGCCGGCGCGCTCGAAGGCGCGCTCGACGATCTGGCGGCCGAGCCCCGCATATTGCTGACGCACGGCTTCGCGCGTGGCGCGGCGGATGGCGGCGCGCGCCTTGCCGGTGGCCACCGCCGATTCCCAGGCCGCCGGAGGCACATGGCCCTCGGCGCGGATGATTTCCACCTCGTCGCCATTCTGGAGGTGCGACAGCACGGGCGCGACGCGGCCGTTGATCTTGGCGCCAACGGCCGAGTCCCCGAGCTTGGTGTGCACGGCGTAAGCGAAATCAATGGGCGTCGCGCCGCGCGGCAAGGCGATGAGCCCGCCTTTCGGCGTGAAGCAGAAGACCTGATCCTGAAACAGCTCCAGTCGCGTGTGCTCAAGAAACTCTTCCGGACTGTCGCCATGGGCGAGCAGATCGAGAGTCTCCTGCAACCAGCGGAAAGCGCGGCTCTCGCGCGCGAGGTCCTCGCGCCCTTCGTCGCCGACCGCGTCCTTGTAGAGCGCATGGGCCGCGATGCCGAAGCGGGCGATCTCATGCATCTCGGCGGTGCGGATTTGTAGCTCGACGCGCTGATGTCCCGGCCCGATCACGGTCGTATGCAGCGAACGATAGTCATTCTGCTTGGGCGTCGAAATGTAGTCCTTGAAGCGGCCGGGCACGCTCGGCCATTTCGTATGGACGACGCCCAGGGCGCGATAGCAGTCCTCCATTGAACCGACGATGATGCGGAAGCCGAAGATATCCGAAAGCTGCTCGAAGGAGACGGATTTGCGCTCCATCTTCCGCCAGACGGAAAAGGCCGTCTTCTGGCGCCCGGTCACCGCCGCCTCGATCCCGCGATCCTGAAACTCGCGCGTCAGCTCGTCCTCGATCTTCTTGATGATGCGCCCATTCTTGGAGCGCAGCTCGTGCAGCCGCTGCTCGATCGTCTGATGCGCCTCCGGCATCAGGTGACGAAACGCCAGCGCCTCCAGCTCCTCGCGCAATCGCTGCATGCCCATGCGGCCGGCGAGCGGCGCGTAAATGTCGAGGGTCTCCTGCGAGATGCGCGCGCGCTTGTCGAGCGGAACAAAATGTAACGTGCGCATGTTGTGCAGGCGGTCCGCGAGCTTGACGAGCAGCACGCGCACATCGTCGGCGACGGCGAGCAGCAGCTTGCGGAAGTTCTCGCCCTGGCGCGCCTGTTTGGAGACGAGGTCGAGCTTCTCGATCTTCGTCAGGCCGTCGACGAGCTTGCCGATCTGCGCGCCGAACAGCCGGTCGATCTCCTCGCGCGTTGTCTCCGTGTCCTCGATCGTGTCGTGCAGGACCGCCGCGACGATCGTTGAGTCGTCGAGCTTGAGATCGGTGAGAATCGCCGCGACTTCGAGCGGATGGGAGAAGTAGGGGTCGCCGGAGGCGCGGGTCTGCTGGCCATGCGCCTTCATCGCGTAGACATAGGCGCGGTTGAGCAAATCCTCGTCGACGTTCGGATTATATTTCCGGACCCGTTCGACCAACTCGTATTGACGCATCATGCGCGGGACGCCACGGCATATCTGCGCAGCGCCGGCGCGCCCGCCTGTCCGCCAGATCGGGCGTCACGCACGGGCGGCCCCACGCCGCTGGGAATGAGGCGAAAGTGTAGCGCAGCTTTGCCGTCGTCTCCAAGCGGCGGAGGCGATTTTTGAGCGGCTTTTTATTCGCCGTCTTCTTCCACTTCGGCCGGCGGCACGAGGCCTTCGAGACCGCGCAGAAGATCTTCCTCGGTCATGCGGTCGAATTGCGCCTCGCCTTCAATGTCGGAGCCCATGGCGGGCGTCAGCGCGGGAGTGGCCTCGGCCTCGGGCTCGTCCACCTCGACATGGCGCTGCAGCGAATGGATGAAGTCCTCGGAGAGGTCGCCGGGCGACAAAGCGGTCTCGGCGATTTCCCTCAACGCCACCACCGGGTTTTTGTCGCGGTCGCGGTCGACGAGGATCGGCTGGCCGGAGGAGATCAGGCGAGCGCGATGCGCCGCGAGCAGAACCAGGTCGAAACGATTCTCGATCTTGTCGATGCAGTCTTCGACGGTGACGCGCGCCATCTGTTCAAAGCTCCTGTGCCGGGGGAATTGATCGCCTTTATACCACCAAGGTAAATTAATCAATCATAGACGCGACAATGCGCAACGCCCACATCGGGTTGCACCCGCCCAATGTGAGCGTTAAAGTTGTAAATTGTAGGCGCTTTTCAAATATTTGCCGGTGGTTTCAGACAGGTTGCTCTTGACCTCGCGGCTTAACGGCGCAAATTAGCGATTATGACGCTCTGGCGTCCGTCGACACATCGCTCTGTCGGATCGCCTCCGACGTCGAAAAGTCGACCAGAGGCCACTTCAAAAGACTTTGAACCGAGCCTCGAGCCGGGGCAGGATGCGCCAGAGGCCAAGCCAGCGGCGACCGCCACAGAACAGAACGCGAGAATAAAATGGCTGATATCGAACGTATTGCCTTATTCATTGACGGCGCGAATCTCTACGCCACCGCCAAGTCTCTCGGCTTCGACATAGATTATAAACGACTTCTGCGCGAGTTCCAAGGGAAGGGACGCCTCATCCGCGCATTTTACTACACCGCCCTGATTGAGGATCAGGAGTATTCGTCGATCCGCCCGTTGATCGACTGGCTGGACTACAACGGCTACGCCGTGGTGACGAAGCCCACGAAGGAGTTCGTGGACTCGCTCGGCCGCCGCAAGGTCAAGGGAAACATGGACATCGAGCTCGCGGTCGACGCGATGGAGATGGCCGAGCACATCGACCACATGGTGTTGTTCTCCGGCGACGGCGACTTCCGCTCTCTCGTCGAGGCGGTTCAGCGCAAGGGCGTCCGCGTCTCGGTGATCTCGACGATCACGACGCAGCCGCCGATGATCGCCGACGAACTGCGCCGTCAGGCGGACGAGTTCATTGATCTGATCCACCTCGTGGGCAAGATCGGCCGCGACCCCGGCGAGCGGGCCGAGCGCATGCAGCGTTATCAGGAGCGCCGCCCGATGCCGGCTCCGGCCCCGGCTGGCGCGCACGAGGACGACGAGGAATAACACCCCTTCGCCGGACCACATCACGCCCTCGCGATTCGGAGCGCCGTCGCGGCGCTCCCGGCCGCGGGGGTTCTTTGCGCCTGGCGTCGAAGGCGCCGCTCGATGTCCGGCTCAGCCCTTTTCGCGCATGAGCCGGCCCTTTTCGCGGCTCCAGTCGCGCTTCTTCTCGACCTCGCGCTTGTCGTGGATTTTCTTGCCACGCCCGAGCGCGATCTGCAGCTTGGCGCGACCCTTCTCGTTGAAATAGAGCTTCAACGGCACGATGGTCATGCCCTCCCGCTCCACCGCCTGGGCGAGCTTGGCGATCTCGCGAGTCTTCAGCAGCAGCTTGCGCGGCCGCTTGGGCTCGTGATTGAAGCGATTGCCGGCGAGATATTCGGGGATATTGGCGTTCACCAGCCAAGCTTCGCCATGCCGGTCGACATGGGCGTAGCTCTCGGCGATCGTGGCCTTGCCGGTGCGCAGCGACTTCACCTCCGTGCCGGTGAGGACGAGTCCGGCCTCGAAGGTGTCGCCAATCTCGTAATGATAGCGCGCCTTGCGGTTGTCGGCGACAACCTTGTGGTTTGGCTCCTGTTTAGCGGCCACGACCTGTCCCTGAGAGCGAGAAACGCGTCCGCGGTCTTACGCCGGCAGGACGCCGGCGTGGATCATGGCGGCGCGGATGCGGTCCTTCGTCGGCTGGGTCGCCGGAACGAGCGGCAGCCGCACCTCTTCCCGCGCCTTGCCGAGCAGCGAGAGCCCGTATTTCGCCCCGGTCACGCCCGCCTCCAGGAACGTCGCGACATGCAGCGGCACCAGCTTGTCCTGAATCTCCAGCGCTTTGGCGTAGTCGCCCGCCAGGCAGGCGTTCTGGAGATCGGCGCACAGACGCGGCGCGATGTTGGAGACGACCGAAACGCAGCCATGCGCGCCCGCCGCCATGCAGGACAGAGCGGTCAGATCGTCGCCGGAGAGCTGGATGAAATCCGGCCCCATGGCCTCGCGCTGGAGCGAAATGCGGCCGATGTTGCCGGTCGCGTCCTTCACGCCCACGATGTTCTTGAGCTCGGACAGCCGCTTCATCGTGTCGACACTCATGTCGACCACGGAGCGCGGCGGGATGTTGTAGATGACGATCGGAATCGACACGGCGTCGTTTATCGCCTTGAAGTGAAGGTACATCCCTTCCTGATTGGGCTTGTTGTAATAGGGCGTGACGATGAGCAGCCCATCCGCCCCGGCGCGCTCCGCATGTCCGGCGAGCGCGATCGCCTCGCGCGTGTTGTTGGAGCCCGCGCCCGCGATGACCGGCACGCGGCCCCTGGCGGCCCGGATCGTCTCGGTCACCACCCGGCCATGTTCCTCATGGCTGAGCGTGGGGCTTTCACCCGTCGTTCCCACGGGGACGAGCCCATGGATTCCCTGCTCGATCTGCCAGTCGACGAGGGCGCGCAGCGCCTCATAATCGACCTCGCCATTGGCGAAAGGCGTGACAAGCGCCGTGATCGACCCGTGAAAAATCGGCTTTTTGCTCATAGAGTCAGGAACTTTCTTACGCCTCACAGCCGCCGTATTCGCGCCCGTATCATGGAAGGGTCTTTCATAGCCGCTGGGCGCTTGTGAGAAAAGCCCCACCTGACGCCAGGGGGCGCGGCAAAGCGCCAGACAGCCGGCGACGCTTTTGGTTGACTGTTCGTAAACGAATGCAGCGCAGCCTCTGAAGGCAAGACGAAAGCAAAACGAGGATGACACTACCACCCCGGGTTTCGATGCGCCTCAAGCTCCTCGCCTCCGCGACCGCGATCGCCCTCGTCACGCCCGCCTTTACGGGGTTCGGCACGGTGGGCGACCTTGAAATCCCCCGCGAAAGCGCGGGCTGGATGGCGCATGTGCCGTTTAGCATGGGGGCCTGGCGCGCGCGCGTGGGCAGCCTCGAGGAGGCGGTGCGCGGATTTGTCACCGGCGAGCCGCCGAACACCGAGGCGGCGCATCCGCTTCCCTCCAGCCTGTTCGACCGGGACGACGCCACGTTGACGCCGCTCGCGCGCTATGCGCCGCCGGACGGCTGGCCGCGCGCCAAACCCGCCGTCGCCCCCGACGCGGCCGAGCTTCTTGGCCCGGACTTCGAGAATTTCTATCCGGCGCTCGCGGCCTTCCGCGCCGGCGATTTCGCCAGCGGCGAGGAAGCCGCCGCCAATTTGCAGACCAATCTCGCGGACACGGCCGCGCGCTGGGTCGGGCTCAAGCTGCATTCGCATGAGGCGGGCTTCAAGCGCATCACTGCCTTCCTCGAGGCGCATCCCGACTGGCCGGCCGCCGACTGGCGGCGCCGCGGCGCCGAAGAGGCGCTCGTGGCCGAGCACCAGCCGGACAGGGTCGTCAAGGGCTGGTTCGCGCAGACCAGGCCGCAGACGGCCTATGGCAAATTCGTGCTGGCGCGGGCGCTGGCGCGCGAGGGCGATTTCGATGGCGCCGCCGTCCTCGCCCGCGACGCCTGGCGCGAAGATGACCTCCCCCAGAGCTTCGAGGCCCAGTTCCTCCGGGAGCTCGGCGAGCTTCTCAGGGGCGAAGACCATAAATACCGCTCCGACCGGCTGCTTTATGCCGGCAAGAACGCGCCCGGCCTGCGCGCCGCCGATCTCGCCGGCAAGGATGTCGGGCTGCTCGCCCGCGCCCGCGCGGCGGCCAATAACGGCGTCGGCGGCGAACGGCTGTTCGCGGCCGTTCCGGCGTCGCTTCAGAATGATCCGGGCCTGCTGTTCGCGCGCATCCGCAGCCTCAACGCCGCGAAGAAATTCACGGAGGCCGGCGCGCTGTTCCGCAAGGCGCCGACAGACCCCGCCAGGGTGATCGACGGCGACGCCTGGTGGGCGGAGCGGCGCCAGACGGCGCGCAAGCTGCTCGACGTGGGCGACGCGGACACCGCCTATCTCATCGCCTCCCAGCACAGCGCCGAATCGACGAGCAACCGGGTCGAAGCGGAATTCATGGCCGGCTGGATCGCGCTGCGATTCCTCGACGATCCGTCACGGGCGACGCGCCATTTCGCGGCGCTCGATCAGGTTGCGGAAACGCCCCTGCAGAAATCGCGCGCGCTGTATTGGCGCGGCCGCGCGGCGGAGGCCTATCGCACGCCCGACGACGACGCCAAGGCGCGCGACTTCTATCGGCAGGCGGCGGCGCATTCCACGACCTTTTACGGCCAGCTCGCCAGCGCCAAGCTCGGCGCGGACGACCAGCCGATCCGCCCCGCCCCCGAGGCCGCCGCGCATCACGAGCGGCACGAGGCGGTGCGGGCCGCCGCGCTGCTGCTCGCGACCGGCGACAAGGACGTGGCCGCGCCGCTGGCGCTCGACGCCGCGAAGAACATGGCCGATGCGCGGCAGGTCGCCGCGCTCGGCGAGGCGATCGCCAGCCAGCGCGACGCGAAACTGTCGCTCGTCTTCGGCAAGGCGGCGTCCTATCGCGGCATTCCGCTCGACGACGTGGCGTTCCCCTCCTATGGCGTGCCGAATTTCGACGCGCTGCCCAATTCGGCGTCGCGCTCGGTCGTCTACGCCATCGCCCGCCAGGAGAGCGCCTTCGATCCGAAAGCCGTCTCCTCCGCCGGCGCCATGGGGCTGATGCAGATGATCGCCTCCACCGCGCGCCACACCGCCTATCAGCACGGCGTCGCCTTCGATCTGCCGCGCATGATCAACGAGCCCGCTTTCAACGCCAAACTCGGCGCGGCGCATCTCGGCATTCTGCTGGGCGAATACAAGGGAGCCTATCTCCTCACCTTCGCGGCCTATAACGCCGGCGGCGGGCGCGTGAAGCAGTGGATCGACGCCTATGGCGACCCGCGCAAGCCCAATGTCGATCCCATCGACTGGGTCGAGCGCATTCCGATCACCGAGACGCGCAATTACGTTCAGCGGGTGATGGAGAATTTCATCGTCTACCGCGCCAAGTTCGGCGACACGCAGACGCCCGCGCCGCAGGTGCAGTTCGCGCGCTTCGGGATGTGAGGATCAGGACAGCTTCACGCAGTCCATCTGCTCGGGGGTCGACGCGCGCCAGCCGAGTTCGTCCTGTATGCGCCGCCGCAACGTATCGGCGGCGGTCGGCTCGCCGTGAGTGACGAAGGTCATGCGCGGGGGACGGGTGAAATTTCGCATCCAGCGCAGCAGGCCCTCGGCATCGGCGTGGGCGGAGAGCATGCCGAGATTTTGGACCTCGGCGCGCACCGACACATATTCGCCGTGGATCTTGATGGTCTGCGCGCCCGCGACCATCGCCGCGCCGCGCGTGCCCGCCGCCTGAAAGCCGGAGAAAAGGATCGTGTTGCGCGGGTCCGGCGCGTATTTCTTGATGTGATGCAGAACGCGACCGCCCGTCGCCATGCCGCTTGCCGAAATGATCACCTTGGGCGTCGTGTCTTCGTTCAGCGCCTTCGACTCTTCCACGGAGTCGACGTATTTCGCCACTGCGCAGGCGCGCCGGCGCTCCTCGTCCGAAAGCCTTTGGTCGTCGCTATGGCGCAGGAAGAATGCGCTCGCCTCCGCCGCCATGGGGCTATTGAGATAGACCGGCGTATCGGCGAGACGCCCGGCGGACTTCAACCGTTCGAGATAATACAGCAGCATTTGCGCGCGCCCCACCGCGAAGGCCGGAACGATCACCGTGCCGCCACGGGCGATCGTGCGCTCGATCACGGCCCCGATCGCCTCCTGCGCGTCGCGCGGCTCGTGCAAACGGTCGCCATAGGTCGACTCGACGATGAGATAATCCGCCGCATGCACGGGCTCCGGGTCGACGGTCAGCGGATCGTCATACCGGCCGAGGTCGCCGGAAAAGACGATCCGCCTGCCCTTCCAGTTCACCTCGACGATCGCCGCGCCGAGGATATGGCCGGCGCGACGCAGCCGCACCGAAGGTCCCTCGCGCAAATCGTGGTTGTCGCCGAACGACAGAGAAGAGAACGCCCTCAGCACGCGCTTCACATCCTGCGTGTCGTAGAGCGGCAAGGGCGGGCGATGTTTCGAGAAGCCGCGCCGCTCGGCGTATGCGGCGTCCTGCTCCTGCAGATGCGCAGCGTCGGCGAGCAAAATCTTGCACAGTTCGCGCGTGGCTTTCGAGCAATAGACCGGCCCGTCGAATCCGTCGCGCGCCAGGGCAGGCACAAAGCCGGAATGATCCAGATGGGCGTGCGTGAGAATGACCGCCGAGATGCTTTTCGGCTTGACCGGAAATGGCGCCCAATTGCGCAGACGCAGGTTCTTGAGCCCCTGAAACAGGCCGCAATCGACGAGAATGCGGTCGCCCTTGCTTTCGAGGAGATATCTCGAACCGGTGACCGTTCCCGCCGCGCCGAAAAAATGGAGATTCATGCCCGATCTCGCTGCAATCAAGGATCGCAGCCTAGTTCCGACCGGCGCGACTGTCACGCCCGGCGCGGAGCGATCGCTTCAGCGCGCGGCCGCCTTCAAGAACGCCTGACGCAATTCTAAAACGCCAGCGCGCCAGCCGCTGCTGCGCCGAGCAGGCAGAGGTCGTGAAGCGCCAGCGCCGTGCGCGACGGCGGGGCGCCTTCATGCAGCAGGCGCAGCGCCGCGACATTCACGGCGCCCCAGCCGACGCCGATGGCGAGAAGGCCGAGTGTGACGCTCGCAATGGAAAAGCCCGCATGAACCGCCCCCGCGCCCGCGAGCATGACGGCAACGCCGGCGCCGAGCGTGGGCAAGGGCGGGAACATGCCCGGCAGATAGGAAGCGACGGCGGCGGGACCATACATCGAGAACAGATGCCAGCCCATGGCGCCGCCGATGAAGGCCGGGCCGGCCGCGCAAACGGCAAGCGTCAGCGGCCCGTGCAACATGCCCGCCGACATGATGAACCAGGCGACGGCGCCGGCGATGGTCGCGACGACGAAGCCGCGCGAGAGGCTGGCCTGCCGCGACGAACGGCCCGGAGAAGAAACAGCATGCGGCATTCTCACGGCGAGCCCGAGGGCGGCGATGTGCAGACCCGAGGCCGTCAGCAATGTCGCGGCCGGGCTCGCGGCGAGCGATACGGCGAGCGGCGACAGCAGCGCCGCTCCGGCGCCGCCGGCAAGCACCATCAGGCTTCCGCGCGCGGAGCCCTGCGCCGCGATATGGCGATAGAACAGGGCGAAACCCTGGGCGAGCCCAAGCCAGAAGGCGCCGAGACACAGGCCGAAGAAATTGCTCTTTGCAATCGCAAAGGCGGCGAGCGCGCCGCCGGCCGCGCCGAGACTCGCGCCGAGCCCGAACGCCGCGCGCCGGCCAAAGGAATCGACCAGCATCGCCGCCGGAAAACTCGCCAGCGCGGCGCCGATCAGTAGCAACGCAAAGGGCCAGCCGATGCGTTCGACCGTTGGCGCCATCAAGCGGCTCTGTTCCGGCAGGACCGTGAGCACGAGCGCCTGCGCCAGCACCGCCAGCCCGAAGGCGCCGGCGAGCGTCAGGCGATTATCCGTGACATTGGCCCGCTGCACGGACGCCGGACAGGCGCAGTACAGCGCCCCGAGCCGCATGTCGGCGTCGTCCTGGCTCACTTCTCCTCCTCGACGTCATCGTCCATCAGCGCACGATGCGCGGCCCCGTCGAGGTCATCGAATTGCCCGCTCCTCAGCGACCA
Organism: Methylocystis sp.; assembly: GCF_051061225.1. GTDB lineage: Bacteria > Pseudomonadota > Alphaproteobacteria > Rhizobiales > Beijerinckiaceae > Methylocystis. The sequence continues at coordinate 155,315 of NZ_JBPFEB010000028.1, read as the reverse complement.
CATGAAGCCCGCCAGCGCCGTCAATCCGAGCAGCAATGCGAGCGGGATGAGAAAGAGAAGCACGGTCATTCGGCAGGTTCCATGCTTGTCGGCGTCCCGTCCGCCTGAGTGAGACCGGCGATCTGCTCACCTTCCGGAGCGGGCGGTTGAGAGGCGGGCGCGTCGGAGCCGACAAGCCCCCTCCCTGCCCCTCCATGGCCGGCGCGCAGCGCGTTCAGCGTCACCAGAATGGACGAGCCCGACATGGCCGCCGCCGCGATCAGCGGCGTGAGCCATCCCGCCATGGCGAGCGGCACGGCGAAGACATTGTAGATCACCGACAGACCCAGATTCTCGCGCATCAGGCGCCGCGCCTTGCGGGCGAGATCCAGCGTCGCTACGACGGGCGCGAGACGCTCGCCGAGGAACACCGCATCGGCCGCCGCCTGCGTGATCTGCGTTGCGTCGATCGGCGAGATCGAGACATAGGCCGACGCGAGCGCCGGCGCGTCGTTCAGACCGTCGCCCACCATCAGAACCTTGCGGCCCTCGGCGCGCAGCGCATCGAGGCGCGCCACCTTGTCAGCGGGCTTCAGCGCGCCGGACCACTGCGTGACGTCGAGCGCGCGCGCGATCGTCTCCACCGCGTCGACGCGATCGCCGGACAAGATTTCGAGGGCGTAGCCGCGCGCCTTCAGGGCCGCGATCATCTCAACCGCATCGCTGCGCAGCGCCTGTCGGATCTGGAACAGCGCGGTCGTCTCGCCGTGGCGGAACGCGACGAAGGACACATCCGCGTCCAGCGCCCCGAGCTGCGCGGCCTCCGCCTCCAGCCCGCAGAAACGGGCCGAGCCCAGCCGCGCCTCGACGCCGTCGACCGTGGCCGAGACGCCCTGCCCGTGTTCCTCCCGCGCCGCGAGCGCCGCGCCTGTCGGCCGTTCCTGAGCGACCGCGCGCGCGAGCGGATGGCTGCTGGCGCGGGCCAGCCGGGCGGCGAGATCGAGCGTCGCCGGGTCGATGTCGGCCACGTTCGAGACCCTGGGCTCGGGCGTCGTCAGCGTGCCGGTCTTGTCGAACACGACGACGTCGGCCTCGGCCAGACGCTCGATGGCGTCGGCGCTGTTGAGCAGCACGCCGGCGCGAAACAGCGCGCCGCTCGCCACCACCTGCACGGCCGGAACCGCCAGAGCGAGCGCGCAGGGGCAGGTGATGATGAGCACGCAGATCGCTGTGATCAGCGCGTCATGCTCGCTCGCGCCGCGCCACAGCCAGAACAGCGCCGTGGAGAGCGCGGCGACATGCACCATCGGCGCGTAGAGGCGCGAGACGCGATCGGCAAGGCGCACATAGCGCGAGCGCGCATTCGTCGCCTTTTCCAGCAGCCGCTCGATATCGTCGAGCAGAGCCGCGCCCTTCGCCGATGCGACCCGGATCGTCAGCGCGCCGTCGTAATTCATGCATCCGGCGTAAACCTGATCGCCGGCTTTCACGGCGCGGCGCTGCGTCTCGCCGGTGATGAGACTCTCATCGAGCTGCGACGCCCCGCTTTCGACCACGCCGTCGACCGGCAGGCGCTCGCCGGGCCGCGACAGCACGAGATCGCCCGGCTCGATTTTGGCCAGCGGCGTCAGCGTCTCCGAACCGTCCGCGGACAGGCGGCAGGCCAGCGGCGCGCGCAGCGCCGCGAGATTGGCGGCGACGGCGCGCGTCTTGCGGCGCCTGGCGTGATCGAGGAAGCGGCCGAGCAGCAGGAAGGTCAGCAGCATCGCCGCGCTGTCGAAATAGGCGTGCTCGGCGTGGGTCAGCGTCTCATAGACGGACATGCCGAGCGCGAGCAGCACGCCGAGCGAGATCGGCACATCCATATTGAGCCGCCCGCCCCGCAACGCGGCGAAGGCGCTTCTGAAGAAGGGCTGGCCCGCGAACGCCGCCGCTGGCAGGGCGATCAGGGCCGACACGCCGTGGAAGAGATCGCGGGTCGACGGATCGATGTCGCCGCCCTCCCCGCCGCCGACCCACACGCCAACCGACAGCAACATGATGTTCATCGAGGCGAAGCCCGCGATGGCGAGGCAGCGCAGAAGCCAGCGCGCGGTCTCGGTCTCCTCGCGCTCGCTTTCGGCAAGCTCGAAGGGATGGACCGTGTAGCCCATGCGGCGCAGGCGTTCGAAGGCGCGTGTGAGATCAAAGGAGTCGTCCCGCCATTCCAGCAGCAGGCGGCGGTCCGTGTAATTGACCCTGGCTGTCTCCAGCCCCGGCAGATCGGCGAGTCCGTGCTCGATTTCGCCGATGCAGGCCGCGCAGGTCATCCCGTCGATCGCCGCCTCGAAACGCCGCGCGCCATCCGGAGCGCTGGTCACCAATGACACATAGTCGAAAGCGGCGGTCATGCGGGCGTTCCCCTCGCAGGCGCTGAAGAAGCGCCCTCTACTCCATGTTGATCCGGCTCTTCGAGCGGAAGACTTCACGCCCGTCGCGCGCCGCCGTCAAGACGAGATCGCGCTGGCCTTTGGGAAGCTTCACCGCCGCCGCGTAGCGGCCCGGCGCGGTCTCGCCGAGCTTCACACGAACGTCTTTCGCCAGATCGGCCGGCGCGGCGAACAGCGCGGTCATTTCCGCGCCCGTGACGTTTGCGCCAGCGGCGTCGCGCGCGACGACGCGAATCTCGCTCTCGCCCGGCGCGATCCGCGACAGCGTCACATCGACTTTCCACTCGCGCGCCGCCTGCGCGCGGGCCTGCGCAATGTCCTTGTTGTAGGCGAGGCCGCGCTCATAGGGGTGCGGCGTCACCTCGCCGGAAAACGTCCCGAGCGCCTTGTAGATCATCAGCCCGTCGACGACGCCCACGACAAGGAAGAAGCCGACGATCATCGCCAGCACCTTCCAGCCATTGAGCGGCCTGCCGCCGGCCTCGTAATCCGAAAAGCGATCCGGCTCATTCTGGTTCTCGAGTCGATTGCTCATGACCATGCTCATCGGCGGACCTCACGGCGTGATGAAAACGTCCTTCACCTCGATGGCGGCGCCCGTCGCGGCGTCAGTCACGGTGAAGACGACGGGCGTCTGGCCTTTTGCAGCGGCCGCGCCGTGGGTCGAGAGCAGAACGCGCGCCTCGCGGGTTTGATCCGCCCCCACCTCGATCGTGACCTTGCCCTTGGCGTCGGCGGGAACGCCGACGACCTCGGTCTGCGCACCCGGAACACCCGCGACGGACAGCACGAAGCGACGCACATCCGGCTTCTTGTTGGAGAATCGGAGCGTGTAACCGTTGCGCACGCCGCCGTCCTTCAGCCGCACGGCAAGCGGATTGCGATCATGGAGCACGTTCACATGCATGTCGTCGCGCGTGGCGAGCATCACCGACATGAAGCCGCCGATCGCGAGGATGAGCACGGCGTAGAAGACAGTCCGCACGCGCAGCGGCTTGTAGATCGGGGCTTCCCCGCATTCGCGCCGCTTGAGGTTCATCTCGGTGTCGTAGGCGATCAGCCGCGTCGGTCGATGCAGCTTCTCCATGATGGAGTCGCAGGCGTCGATGCACAGGCCGCACTGGATGCAGCCGAGTTGCGCGCCCTTGCGGATGTCGACGCCCGTCGGGCAGACCGCGACGCACTGGCCGCAATCGACGCAATCGCCCGCGGCCGCCCCCGCCGCGCGCGCGGCGGTCGCCGCTTTCGCCGACATGCGCGGCTCGCCGCGATCGAAGCGATAGGTGACGTTCAACGCATATTCGTCGGTCAGCGCGGCCTGAATGCGCGGCCAGGGACAGGCGTGCAGACAGACCTTCTCACGCATCCAGCCAGCGAAGATATAGGTGGTGAAGGTGAGAATGCCGATCCACAGATAGGCTTCGCCGACCCCAGGCTGGAAGGTCGCGAGCTTGTAGACGAGAGTCGGCGCGTCGGCGAAGTAGAGCACCCAGACGCCGCCGGTCCACCACGCGATGAGAATCCAGACGAAATGCTTGGCGAACTTCTTGCGGATCTTGTCGACCGTCCACGGTCCGTTGTCGAGCCGGATGCGGTCGCGGGCGTCGCCCTCGATCCAGCGCTCGGTCGTCATGTAGAAGTCTGTCCACACGGTCTGCGGACACATGTAGCCGCACCAGATGCGGCCGGCCACAGCGTTCATGAGGAACAGCGTGAGCGCCGCGATGATCAGCAGGCCGGTGAGGTAATAGACTTCCTGCGGCCAGATTTCGATGAAGAAGAAGTAGAAGCGCCGATGCGGGAAGTCGACGAGCACGGCCTGACTGGGCGCGTCCGGCCCGCGATGCCAGCGCACGAAAGGCAGGAAGTAATAGATGGCGAGCGTCGCGAACTGGATGCCCCATTTGATGTGGCGGAAATGTCCGTCGACCTTCTTGGGGTAAATCCTGCGCGCTTCCTCGACGATGTGTTCGTCTGTGAGCGTATCGTGGATGGACATGGCTTTGCTCTTTCCTGCGAGGCCCCCTCCCCTCCCCTGCTTCGCGGGAGAGGGGACGCTCATGATCGAGAGTGTCGATGACGGCGCCAATCGGCTCCCTCTCCCGCGAAGCGGGGGAGGGATTGGGAGGGGGCGGCCCCGCCTTTACTGCCCGCCGCCGAGCGAATGCACGTAGACGGTGAGCGCCTTGATCGTCGTGTCGTCGAGCTTGCCCTTCCAGGCCGGCATCACCGCGCCGCCGCCATTGACGATGCGCGAAACGACCGACGGCTTGTCGGAGCCATAGAGCCACACCTGGTCATAAAGCGCCGGCGCGCCAAGCTCGGGATTGCCCTTGCCCTCCACGCCGTGACAGGCGGCGCAATTCTCGGCGTAGAGCTTCTCGCCCTCGGGCGTCGGCGCGTCCGAATCCGGCGTTTCCGCATAAGTGCGGACATGATCCGCGACGACGGAAATCTGCTCGGGCGTCAGAATGCCGTCGCGGCCAAAGGCCGGCATGGCGGAGACATGGGTCGCCTTGTCGGCGTCCCAGCGCACGCCATGCTCGATCGTCTGCTTGATGTCGGCGAGCTTGCCGCCCCAAATCCAGTCGTCGTCATTGAGATTGGCGTAGCCCTTGGCGCCCTGCCCGCCCGCGCCATGGCACGAGGCGCAGTTGGTCGCGAACGCCACCTTGCCGACGGTGCGGGCGGCGGCGAGCAGTTCCGGATCGGCCTCGATCTTGTCGAGCGGCGCGTCCTTGATCTTGTCGAGCACGGGGCCGCGTTGCACCTGCAGATCGGCCACTTCGGAGGCCACCTGCTCGCGCGAATGCCACGCCGTCAGACCCTGCGTGCCGCCGGACAGCGTCGGCCATGCGGGATAGACAATCGTATAGGCGACGCCCCAGATCACCGTCACCGCGAAGGTCCACACCCACCAGCGCGGCAGCGGCGTGTTCAGTTCTTCGATGCCGTCCCATTTATGGCCGGTGGTCGGCGTGCCGCTGACCTCGTCAATGCGGACCTTGCCTTTGTCAAACGTGTCCTCAGACATCGTCGTCGTCCTCTCGGAAGGGAATGCGTGCGTCCTGCTCGAACTGCCGCTGGCGCGAGGGCCAGAAGGCGTAGGCGACGGCGCACAGAAAAATGACGCCGAAGAACATCAGACCCCAGTGGGCCGCGAAGGCCCGCCAGCTTTCATAGGTCGATAGCGCTTCGGCGGTTCCGGCGTTCATGCGATCACCTGACGTTCGCCTTGTCGTCGTAGATTTTGAAATCCACGGAGACGCCCAGATGCTGGAGATAGACGACGAGCGCGTCCTCCTCCGTCGGGCCGGTCTTCGACGACGAATCGGCGGAAACCGCGTTGGGATAGCGCGACGCCACTTCAGCCGCGCCCGGCGCGTCCGGAGACGACTGCGCCAGAAGATCGGCGCCCGCATTTTCGATCTGCACGTCGGTATAGGGCACGCCCACGACGCGCAGCATCTTCATCTGCTCCTGCACATGCTCGGCCTTGAGCGGCGTCGCCGCGAGGAAGGGATAGCCCGGCATGATCGAGGGCGGCACCACGGCGCGCGGATTGCGCAGATGGTCGCGTTGCCAGTCGTTCGAATATTTGCCGCCGACGCGCGCGAGATCGGGTCCCGTGCGCTTCGAGCCCCACTGGAACGGATGGTCATACATGCTCTCGGCCGCGAGAGAATAATGGCCGTACCGCTCCACTTCGTCGCGCAGGGGCCGGATCATCTGCGAGTGGCAGACGTAACAGCCCTCGCGGACATAGATGTTGTAGCCCGCGAGTTCGAGGGGCGAATAGGGACGGACGCCCTCCACCTTCTCGATCGTGTTCTTCAGATAGAACAGCGGCACGATCTCAACGATTCCGCCGACCGACACCAGCAGCAGAATGCCGACGATCATCAGGATCGAATTGGTTTCGAGGAGCTTCTGGAGCCCGCCGCTCGCGGGCGTATGTTGAGAGGGTTGCGACATGATGTTCCTCCTCCTCACTCGGCCGGCATGGGCGACACGGCGACGTCTTGCGACGCTTCACGCGCAGGCGAGGCGAGGGTCTTGTAGATGTTGTAGACCATGATCAGCGCGCCGATGACGAAGAGGCCGCCGCCAATCGCGCGGATGACATATTCCGGATGCAGCGCCTCGGTGGTCTCCACGAAGGAGTATTCGAGGAAGCCCTGCGGCGTGTAGGCGCGCCACATGAGGCCCTGCATGATGCCAGCCACCCACATCGACGTGATGTAGAAAACGATGCCGATGGTCGAGATCCAGAAGTGCCAGTTGACGAGCTTGAGCGAATAGAGCTGCCGGTTGAACACCCAGGGGATCAGGCAGTAGAGCGCGCCGAAGGTCACGAAGGCCACCCAGCCGAGACTGCCCGAATGCACGTGGCCGATGCCCCAGTCGGTGTAATGGGAGAGCGCGTTCACCGCTTTCACCGACATCAGCGGACCCTCGAAGGTCGACATGCCGTAAAAGGCGACCGACACGACCAGCATGCGCAGCACGGGGTCGGTGCGCAGCTTGTCCCAGGCGCCGGAGAGCGTCATCAGACCGTTGATCATGCCGCCCCAGGAGGGCATCCACAGCACGACGGAGAACACCATACCCAGCGTCTGCGCCCAGTCGGGCAGCGCCGTATATTGCAGATGGTGCGGTCCCGCCCAAATGTAGAGGAAGATCAGCGACCAGAAATGCACGATGGAGAGCCGGTAGGAATAGATCGGCCGGCCCGTGCGCTTGGGGATGAAGTAATACATGATCCCCAGAAAGCCCGTGGTGAGGAAGAAGCCCACGGCGTTGTGGCCATACCACCACTGGATCATCGCGTCCTGCACGCCCGCCCACACGATGACGGACTGCGGCGAGAAGATCGAGACCGGAATCTCGGCGTTGTTGCCGAGCACCAGAACCGCCACCGTCACGATGAAGGACAGGTAGAACCAGTTCGCCACATAGATATGCGGCTCGGTGCGGCGCGCGAGCGTGACGAGATAGATGAGCAGATAGGTCACCCAGACCACGACGAGCCAAAGGATCGCATACCATTCAGGCTCGGCGTATTCATGCCCGCGCGTGACGCCGAGCAGATAGCCCGTGCCCGCGATGACGATGAAGAAATTATACCCCAGCACGACGAACCACGGCGCGAGATCGCCCGCCATTCGCGCCCGGCAGGTTCGTTGCATCACGTAGAAGGACGTTGCGAGCAGCGCATTGCCGCCGAAGGCGAAAATCACCGCCGACGTGTGCAGTGGCCGCAGCCGCCCGAAATTGATCCAGGGCAGATCGAGATTGAAGACCGGGAAGGCGAGCTCCAGCGCGAGATACAGCCCGACAATGAACCCCGCGACGCCCCAGAACAGCGAGGCGATGGACGCGAATTTGATCGGCCCGTAATTGTAATTCGGCCGCCCGTCGATCATCAGCGGCGCCGGCTGCGCGTCGCGCGCGCGGTACCGAAGGACAATCGCGGCCACCGCGCCGATGGAGCCGAGCGAGAAGAGCGCGGCATGGAAGGCAAAGGCGGGCGTATAGGCCCTCGACGCAATGTAGCCAGCCGCAATCGCGAGTGCGGCGAAAATCGCGATCAGCGATTTCTCGCCGAAGGTCATATGTTTCGCGATGAGAGGGGGGCGCTCCATGATCTTTTATCCTCTGGAGGTTTCCGCAATTCTTGTGGATGCGAGAGTTCGCCAACGCCAGTAGAGCATTGCACAGCCGCCTTACGCGCAGCTTTGCTTGACGGCCGCATTGTACAGCGCAACATGCCACGAAATTTGATGGATATCAAATATTAGCCACTTCAAATGCACATGCGCGGAATTGTCACAGATCAAATCCTGCGAACGCAGATCATGCCTGTCGCGCCTTGGGTTTGCGCGCCTTGTTTATCTTTTGTTGCAAATTGAAGACTGTGGCCGGCGCGTCTTCGTGCGATTATGTCGCAGGGCGCCGGGCCGGTAAAGGGGCCTCTCAGCAGGGATAGAAGCGGTGCGTCCCGAGAAGCGATCCGAGCGGGCCGGTATGGCGAATCTGCGCGAGCGGACGCGCGAAAAACTCGCCGCTGCCGGAGTAGGGATAGCCATAATCGCAGGTTGGATCGGGTCCCGGCGCGCCGGCCGGCGTCGCATTGGCGAAGGCGGGAGTCGACGCGTAGAATTGCAGACCGTTGAGGGAGACCGGGACCCAGTCCTTCCCCCTCCCCAGGACCACGACGTCCGTATCTTTCGGCGCGATCACGACGACCGGGCTCTTTTTGACCGGCTCGGCGCGCAGTTCGACGGGAGCCTGAAGGGTCACCACATTGGTCGGCGCGCAACCCGCCGTGCAGAAAATGGCGAGACATATCGCCGGGGTAACGAAAAACCGCCGCATCTGAACTCCCGCCTCGCGCGCCGCGTGCGCCAGCGCAAATCGCCAAGTCGCGCCGCAGTCTAGAAGAAAGTCTCCAGCTTCGAAACCGGCGAAAGGGAGGCGGCGATGGCCATGGGGGACAATGTTCGGTCAAGCCCTCGACACCCGCGCCGGCGCGCTCCTATTCTCTTGCAGTGGACTCCACGCTCTCCCGCGAATTGGGGCGCCTACATGCGACGTCTTGCACTTTCCCTGTTGATCGCGGGAGCGGCGTGCGCGCTCTCTCCTGATCATGCCTTTGCGAAGGACACGGCCCACGAGACGGCGTCGTCCGTTTTGGTCTCCCCGGCGCAACTGCCTCTCGACCGCGACGGCGCCGCCCTGCTGACCATCCCCGCGCCCGGCCGCTACTCCATTCGCTCGAAAAGCCCCACAGGCGCGCGCATCGAACTTGTCGACATGATCGCGGGCCCGCTCGAGTCCTCGGGCGCCGCCGGCTTGCGCGACGGCCGCATCGACGCATTGCTGGACAAGGGCGTCTACAAAGTGCGGCTGGGCGCGGTGAAGGATGCGAAGGGCGCGGCGGGCATCGTTGTCGAAAGCTTCTCGGACGTCGACAAGACACGCCCCGCGCTATCCGCCGGCGCTGTGGTCGGAGGCGAACTCGGAGACCTCCAGCAGCGCAGTTATGCGCTCGAAATCAAAAGCGAGGGTCCGGTCTATCTGGAGGCGGTCGGGCGCGCGCTTCAGGATCTGCGGGTCTGGCAGGCGGATGGCGCGCTCGTCGATCTCGCCTTCGAACGCACGACCATCGAAACCAGGCCCGGCCGCTTCATGAACCGGCTGCGGCTCGAAGGCCGGCTGGAGCCCGGCCGCTATCTCGTGACCGCCTATGGCGGCGAGAAACTCGCCTGGACAGACGGCGCCGCCGCCCAGCCCTTCATGTTGCGCCTCGCCGAACCCGGACAGCTTGCGGCGGGTGTCGCCGAAGGGGTCATCGGCCCCTTTGGCTCCGCGCGTTACGAGGCGCCGGCCAGCGACGACGCCTTCCGCCTCGAACTGCCCCAGCAGGCCCCTGCCCGTCTGGACGCAAGGCGCGGGACGACGCGCGAGACCGCGTCGATCTCGAAATCGAGCCGCGCGCCGGTCGCGACCCTCCGGCTCGCGAGCGACGGGAGCGCCCCGGCGCGTGTGGACATCACCGGCCATGAGGGCCAGAGCTACGTGCTGCGCGCCCTGCGCCACTCCAACCGCGAGACCTTCGAGGCCGCCGGGCCGCATCTGGTGTCGGTGGATGTCGCGGGCGAGGGCGGCGACGAGGCGCCCGCCACCGCCCTGCTCGCCCGCCTCGAAAGCGACGGCAAGACGCGGGTCATCGCCTCCGACCTCCCCCGCATCGGCGCCGGCAAGGCCTGGCGCGCGCGCTTCAATTTGGCTGGCCCCGTGTCCCTGCTGTTCGAGGCGACGCGGGACGGTCCGGTTGTCGTCGACGCCAAGGGGCTGAAACTGCGCGCGACGATCGAGCCCGCGCTCGGCTCGCTCGCGCCGCCGCGGGCGAGTGGCGCGGAGCGGACGCGCTACGATCTCAGCGCCGGCTTCTATCTGCTGTCACTGAACCCGACTGGCGACACGGGCGGCGTCGTGGATCTGACGCTCGGGCCGCCGGGCCTCTCCGTCCCCGCGCCCGTCGCCCTGCCGGCGCGCGCGACCATCTCCTTTGGCGAGCAGACGCTCGAAAACGGCTCCTATCTCCTTCTGACCAACACGGCGCCGCAGCTTCTCGCCGGCCCGCGCGTCGTTCCACTCCCCGTCGCGCTGGACAAGGCGCCGCTGGCGCTGCGGCAGGAGGCCGGCCAGACGCTCGCGCTCCCCCTGCGCCTGCCGAAGGACGGCAAGGTCATCGCCCGCGACGCGACGGGCGCCGAGGCGCCGCTGGCCTTGGAGGGCGAGAAGGTCGAGAACGACCAGAGGCTCGTCACGGTCAAGATCGCGCCGGCGGACAAGGCGCGCGCGCTGGGGCTGATCTACGTCCCGCCGGCGCCGCCCGCCCCGGAGACGGCGACGACGGACGGCGCAACCGCCGGAAAGGCCGCGCGCGCGACCGCTGGACGCCCGGCCTTTTTCGATCTCGCCCGCGACGAAACCCGGCGCCTGTCGTTCGACGCGCCGCAGGGCGGCCTCTATCGCATCGAAACGCTCGGCCGCCTGAAGACCGCCCTGCGCGTCGGCGCGGCGGTTTCGCCGAAGCTCGGCGAAGGGGAGGCGAACGGTCCGGGCGCCAATGGTCTGGTGACGACCTATCTGCGCGCCGGCGCCTATCGCGCCGCCGTCACGGCGAAGGATTCCGCCGGGCATGTGGGTCTTGCCGTCACTCCGGCGGCGCTGGCGCCGACGGCGAAGATCGTCGACGCTGGCGAATCGCGCGCGACGCTTGCGCCCGGCAAGGGCGCGATCGTGCTGATCGAGATCACCCGCGCCGGCGATTATCGCCTGTCGCTCGCGAGCCTGACGCAGGACCTTGAGGCCCGTATCGAGGACGCCGACGGCTGGCCGCTCACCAAGCCCGGCGCGTTCAAACACAGAACGCAGCGTCTCGAACCCGGCGCCTACCGCCTCGTGGTCAGTCCCGGCGATGTCGAGACGCGCATGATCGCGCGCATGGCGCCCATCACCCCCGAGACGGCGCTTGCCGGTCATGGCCCGCATCCGCTCCCCTTCGGGAAGACGCAGAAGCTGCAATGGCGCGAGCCGCAGGCGAAGGACGCGCCGCGCGCGCCGGATGTCTGGCGCTTCGCGCTCGCGGGCGACTCCGATGTCGAAGTCGCCATCGGCGAGGGCATGATCGGCGAGGTGATCGGAGGCAAGGACGAGTCGCTCGGCAAGGTCGTCGGCGACCGGCCATTCAAGGCGAAGCTCGCCGCAGGCGCCTATCGCATCGAGGCGCGCAGCCTCGCCCATGACGACCGGCTGGATTACGACATCACTCTGTCCTCGCCGCAATTGCAGCCGGGCGCGCCGCGGCGCGTCGATCTGCCGGCGCGGCTCGATTTCACCCTGGCCGCCGACAGCGTCGTCGATCTGTCGAGCTTCGGCGATACGGAAACCATCGGCGTGCTCAGGAATGGCGCGGGCGAGGTCGTGGAGCGGCTGGAGCCTCGCGCCAATGACTGGAACGTCGCCCTCTCGCGCCGCCTGCCGGCCGGCGCCTGGAGCCTGGAGCTGGAGGCGCTCGGCCCCACGCGCGGCCCCGTGACAGAAGGCAGCACGGATGAAGGGGCGGGCGCCGAAGACGTTGCGCAAGACTCTCAGGACGAGGCGGCGGACGCGACGGCCGACGCCGCCGATGACGCCGCCGCGCAGCAAGATGAAGAAGAGGATGACAGCGGCGTCGAGGTCCGTCTCGCGATCATGAGCGAGAAGGACGGCGCGGCGCTTTCGGCGCAGGGCGAGACGACGCTTGCGGGCGGCGGCGCGGAGCGTCTGGCCCTGCCCGCCGCGCCGCCCGGCGCGCTCGCGGTGGTGGCCGCCCGTTCGGCCGGAGACGTCGCGCTCTCCATCGAGACGCGCGGCGCGGATGGCGTCTGGCGGGTCGTCGGGGCCGAACGCGGCCTTGCCCCCGCCGTCGCCTGGCCCGCGCCGGAGGACGGCGGCGACTGGCGCGCGACCGTCTGGCCGGTCGGCGGCGGCGTTGAGCCGATCACCGTGGCGGCGCGCGCCATTGAGCGCCGCGCGCAGGCGGCCGGGGACGTCTCCTTCAGCGAAACGGACATCGCGCCGCAGCTCTGCGTCGCGAAGATCGACGCGCCGAAGGCGGCTCTCGTCGATCTTGCCGCGCCGGCGGGCGTCCTCGCCGGTTCGGCGCCCGGGCGGCTGCTGCGCGGCGTGCGCTCCGGCGCGCTGGCGCCTCAGGCGCAGGCGCTGTGGCTGCTGACCCGCACTTGCAAGACGAAGGCGAAAGTGGACGCCTTCGAGTGGCTCGGACAGGATATCGCCCTCGACCTGGACGCGGGCGAGCGCGCCATCCTGCCGGCGCCCGGCGCGCCGCGCGGCAAGACGCGCCTGTGGCTGGCGCGCTCCACCTTCACGCAACCCGCCATCGACGGCGGCGCCGGCATGGGCGTCGCCGATGGCGCCGCGCTGGCGCTCGCAGGCGAGGCGCCGCTCCAGATGTGGAACGCCAGCGCGTCCGCGCCGATGCGGGCGACGCTCTCGGCCATCGACGTCGCGCAGCGCGAGGCCATCAAGGCCGGCGCCGGCTTCTCGGGGCTCGTTCCGCCGATGAGCGCGCAACCGGTCGAGCTGGAGGCGTCGGACGCGCCGCTTGCCGTCGACCTCGCGGGGGGCCTCGCCGGCTTCGTCGGCAAGACCGCCGTCTTCGGCGACGGCGCGGCGGCCTCGCGCGTCATCCACGACGGGGGCGTTCGCGTGCTGCTGGTGAACATGACCGCGACCCCGCAGCCGGCGCGCGTTTCGCGCCAGAGCGACGCGCGTCTGACTCTGGACGACAGATCGGCGCTGAAGCGCTTCTTCGGCGCCGCCGGCCAGATGTCGCTGCCGCTGCTGGCGCGGACCGGCGACCGCCTCGTCGTCATCGGCGCCGACGCCACCGTGATCTCGGCGGCCGGCCGCATCCTGCGCGGACGCGAACTGACTCTCGACGGCGCTGGCGAACTTCTGCTCGATTACGAACCCGGCCTTGTCGCCGCATGGATCGAGCGGAACGGCGCGGCGCCCTGGCCGCAGCCGACAGCGCGCGCGCTGACTCTGCCGCAGCGCGTGACGCTCGACGGCGCCGCCGCGCGCTTCTCCCTGAAAGGCGACGCGCCCGCGATGCTCTCGGCGTCGAGCGGCGCGCCCGCGCTGGTCTCCTTCACGCAGAACGGCAAGCGCGAGACCTTCGCCTTTCCTGCCGGCGTGGAGTTTCGTCATTACATGGGGGCGGGCGAGGCGACGCTCGATCTCTACGCCCCGCATGATGGCGTTTTGTCGGGCGCGCTGGACGTGCGCGCGCAGCCTGTGATCGAGGCGCATGAGGGTGTCAACGACGCGATCGTCGTCGCCCCCGGCGCCGCCGCGCTCTTCTCCTTCGAGACCAAGCGCGACGGCGATATTGGCGTTGGCGTGCGCAGCGAGCCCGACCGCGTCGCCGCGCGCCTCTTCGACGCCAGCGGCAAGACGCTGGCCGAGGGCGCCGGCCAGGTCGTGAAGCTTGCGCCCGGCCGCTACTTCCTCGAAGCGCGCGTCCCCCCTGAGGCGCGCGCGACGACGATCCGGGCGGCGATCGTCGGCCTCTCGCCCCCGCCCGCCGCGCCGCCGGAGGAGATCGTCGCCGAGCTTCTCGACAAGGCCGGGATGAAGAAAAGCAAGTGAGACGAAGCGCCGCCGCGCCGCGCCGCGCCGCGACGGCACAGAGGAAAGTTGCTGCGATGAAAAAGACCCTGCTTCTTGGACTGTGCGCGGCCATTTCGCTTGCGACGCCGCTGCGCGCCGGGACGCCCCCGCAATTCGACCGCGCCCAGCGCGTCGACGGGGCGCGCATGACGCCGGACCGTTTTCTGCGCGCCTATGATCCTCTCACCATCTTCTTTCCCGGCGATGTCGGGCCGAAGGCCGGCGGGCCGGAAGACATGGCCTCGAAATACGCCAGCGTCACGCCGCAGCCCGCCGGCGAATGGCGCTGGATTGGCCCGCGCGCCCTGCAATTTCGTCCCGCCGAGCCATGGAAGCCGCTGTCGCGGGTGATGGTGAAAAGCGGCGGCGCCGAACAGAAGCTCGTCGCGCTGCTCCCTGCCCCGACATCCAGCAATCCCGCCGCCGACGCCGACCCGATGCCCGAGCTCACGCAAATTTCGCTGACCTTCGCGCAGCCGGTGGACGCCGCCGCGCTCGCGCGGCTGATCAGCGTGGAGCTGCGCCCGGCCCCTGGAATCTCTCTGCTCGGGGGGCAAATCCTCAGCCCCTCGGCCTATGACTTGCGCGCGCTCGAACGCAGCGCCCCCGGCGACGCGCAGACCTATGTGCTGCGGCTGCGCGACAGCGTCGCCGACGGCCGCGTCGCCATTCTGCGCCTCAGGCTCTCGGACGAACCCGGCCTCGACGACGAAACCTACGAGCTGCGCATCCGCACCGCTCTCCCCTTCGCGGTGACGGAGGCCAATTGCGGACGCGGCTGGGACGACAACAAGCTTGGCGGCGTGCTGCGCTGCGCCGCCAATGGCGACGCCCCCGCGCCGGACAGCGGCGCCGAGGACGGCGGGGACGCGGCGTCTCTCTACGCGCCGGCCAACAAGCGGCGCCTCACCTTCAGCTTCAACGCCGAGCCCCAGGCGCCGGATATTTTGCAGGCGCGCGAAGCGCTGCGCATCACGCCGCCGGTCGACGATCTCGCGGTCGAGGCCGATGGGACGCGCCTGCGCGTCAGCGGCAAGTTTCTCTCCGACAAAGTGTATGAAATCGCCATCGCGCCCGGCGCGCTGAAGGACAAGCGCGGACGGCCGCTCGCGGGCGCCTACGCGCAACGCTTCGCCTTCACCCGCGACATTCCGGCGCTGCAATGGGACGCCGGCTACGGGCTCGTCGAGCGCTTTGGCCCGCAGCTTCTGCCCTTGCGCGGGCGCGGATATGACCGCGCCGACATTCGCGTCCACGCGATCGACCCGCTCGCGCGCGACTTCTGGCCCTTCCCCGAACATGGCGTCGAAACCAGCGACGCGGAAGCGCCGCCGCTGTCCGGCAATGAACCGGCGCGCTGGGCGGAAAGCGCCAACATCGAAGCCGACGCCATCAAGGCGCGCCTCAAGACGCTCGGATCGCCCGCCATCTCGCGGCTTGTCGATCTGCCGATCAAACGCAACGGCGCCGACGCGAAATTCGGCGTCGATCTCAAGGAGGACTTCGCGCGCATCGCCGGCCGCGAGCAGCCGGGGACCTATCTCGTCGGCCTGCGCGCCGTCGACTCCGACACGCGCAAATGGCTGCGCGTGCAGGTGACCGACCTCTCGCTTTCGGCGATCGAGGAGCCGACGCGGGTGCGCTTCGCCCTTACCTCGCTGGCGACGGCGCAGCCGGTGAGCGGCGCGCAAATTCGCGTCGAAGGCGTCAAGGACGACAAATTCGTCACCCTCGCCACCGGAACGACGGACGCGAGCGGCTTCTTCTCATGGACGCCCGCGAAGCGCGGCGACGGCGAATTGCGTCGCGTCGTGGCGAGCAAGGGGCTCGACACGCTGGTGATCGACCCTGACAGCGCGCCGTCCGAATATGCGAAGGAGCTGTGGTCGAAGCCGGAAGCCGCCTGGCTCTCCTGGACCGGCGAAGCCGACACGCCGCGCGCCGAAAAGCCGCGCACGCTCTGCCATGTCTTCTCCGAGCGGCCCATCTACCGGCCCGAGGAGCCTGTTCACCTGAAGGGCTATGTGCGCAGCTACAAGGGCGGCGCGCTGAGTCTCGCCAGGAGCGGCGGCGCGCTCGTCGTCACCGCGCCGAACAATCAGGAATGGCGCATTCCGGTGAAGCTCGACGCGAGCGGCTCCTTCTACCACAAGTTCGACGCGCAGACGCCCGCGACCGGCGATTACGCGGTGAAATTCGAACCCGACGCGCCGAAGCCGAAGAAAGCCGAAAAGACGCAGGACGCCGAGGCGGGCGAGGAGGACGCGGCCGAGCCCGCGCAGGATGTGTCCTGCGGGCAGTTCACCTTCAAGAAGGAAGCCTATCGCCTGCCGACCTTCGAGGTGGTGCTGAACGCGCCGCAGACGGTGGCGCTCGACGGAACCTTCGACGTCGATCTCCTCGCCCGCTATTTCGCGGGCGGGCTCGCGGCCGACCGGCCGGTGAAATGGCGCGCGGCGCAATTCCCGCATGTCTTCACGCCGCCCAACCGCGAGGGCTTCCTGTTCTCGACGGACGCGCGCTTTTCCGGCGACGGCAAGTTCAAGTCCAGCGCCGTGCTGGAGCGTGACGCGCGCACGGACGCCGGCGGCGCCGCGCGCATGACCTTCGACACGACGATCGAACCCACTGCCCAGCCGCGCCGCTATTCGATCGAAGCGACTGTCACCGGCGATGACGGCGTGGACGTGCGCAACGTGCAGAACATCATCGCTCTCCCGCCCTTCGTGCTCGGCGTGAAAACGCCGCGTTACGTGGAGCGCGCGGGCGTGGTCACGCCCGAAATCATCGCCGTCGACGGCAAGGGCGAGGCCATCGCGGGCCTCGACATGACGCTGCGGCTGATCAAGCGCAACTGGATTTCGACGCTTCAGGCGAGCGACTTCGCGCAGGGCGCGGCCAAATATGTCACGCAGGCGCAGGACGAGACGATTCTGGAACGCAAGGTGACGAGCGCGAAGGACGCGCAGAAGATCGCGCTCGAGGCGAAGAGCGCCGGCGTCTATCTGGTGCAGCTCGAAGCCTATGACCGGCTCAAGCGGCGCCAGCAGGTGAGCGTCGACTTTTTCGTCGGCGGCGACACGCCCGTGACTTTCGCGCGGCCGCCCGCCTCCTCCGCCACGGTCACGACCGACAAGGAAAAATACGCGCCGGGCGAAACCGCGACGCTTGTCATTCAATCTCCCTTCCAGAACGCGCGCGCGCTCGCCATCGTCGAAGAGCCCAACGGCGTCTATGACTACAGCTTCGTCGACATCGCCAACGGCTTCGGCCGCTTCCCGCTGACTTTGACCAAGGAGCAGACGCCGAAACTCGCCGTTCACTTCCTGATCATGCGCGGGCGGCTGAAGGACAGCGCGCCGCAGCCTTCCGCCAATTTCGATCAGGGCAAGCCCGTCACCATCGCCGCGACGAAGTGGATCGAGGTCACGCCGGTCAAGAACATCGTCAATGTGAAGATCGAAAACCCGCTCAAGGCGCGGCCCGGTCAGGAAGTGGAGGTCGCGCTGCGCCTCACCGACGACGCCGGCAAGCCCATTGCGGGCGACGCCACATTCTGGCTCGTCGATCAGGCGGTGCTGTCGCTTGCGAAAGAGCGTCCGCTCGATCCGCTGCCGGATTTCATCGTGGCGCGCGAGACGAAAATGGCCGCGCGCGACACGCGCAACATGGCGTTTGGCGTCATCCCGCTCGAAGAGATCGCCGGCGGCGACGGCGATCTTCAGGAATGGGGCGCGGAAAACAATATTTCGGTGCGCAAGAATTTCACCCCCGTGCCGATCTATCTTCCCAGCGTGAAGATCGGCGACACTGGCGTCGCGAAGATCAAGTTCACGTTGCCGGACACGCTGACCGTGTTCAAACTGCGCGCCAAGGCGGTGAGCGGACCGGATCGTTTCGGCGCGGCGGGAAGCGAAATGCTCATCCGCCAGGAGCTTGTCGCACAGCCGGCGCTGCCGCGTTTCATCCGCCCCGGCGACGCTTTCGACATTGGACTCGTGGCGCGCATCGTCGAAGGCCCCGGCGGCGCCGGCAAGGCCGCCATCGCGGCGCCCGCGCTGAAACTGTCGGGCGAGACCAGCCGCAGGATCGAGTGGGCGCAGAACCGTCCCGTGCGCGTCGATGTTCGCGCCGAGGCGCCTGCGGCTTTGCAGGAGAGCGCGCCCATCACTTTCCGCATAGAACGCGACGCCGACCACGCGCGCGACGCGGTGCAGATCGACTTGCCCGTCAAGCCCGATCGCGAGCCGACCAGGCGTTACGAGGTGATCGAGATCGCGCCGGGCGAGACCAGGACGCTGGCCGCGACGGGCGACGCGGCGCGGCCGAACACCTTCTCGCGAGAGATTGTCGTCGCGGCCGACCCCGCGCTCGTCAAGCTTGTCGCGGGGCTGACCATGCTCGTCGACTATCCTTATGGCTGCACCGAGCAGAAGCTGGCGCTGGCGCGCGCCGGCCTGTCCCTGAAAGGCTTTTCACCGATCCTCGCGGCGGCGGGATTGCAGGATCGCGTCTCGGCGAGCGTGAGAAGCGCGGCGCAGCAGATCGAACAATCGGTCGACGGCGACGGGCTCGTCGCGTTCTGGCCGCGTGCGCGCGGCAATGTGCTGCTCACGGCCTGGGCCTATGATTTCCTCGCGCGCGCCGAGCGCGCCGGCGAGCCCGTCAACAAGACGCTGCTCGACAGGCTCGCCAATATTCTGAAGCTCTCCCTGCGGTCGGATTATACGCGCCTGCTCGCCGGCGAGGACATGCGCGAGCGCGCGGCGGCGCTGGCCGCGCTCGCGGAAGGCGGCAAGCTGGACGAGTCCTACGTGGCCGAACTCGCGCGGCGCGCCGATTTCCTGCCCAATGAAAGCGTGGCCGAAATGGCGGCGGCCGCGGCGCGGCTCACCAATGTCGATCAGCGCATTCTCGCGTCGCTGATGGAAACCATGTGGGGCCGCGTGAAATTCGCCAGCCGGAACGGGACGCAGGTCTATGCGGGACAGGCGGGCGACAGCGCGTCGGACGTCGTCCTGCCGTCGGAGACGCGCAGCCTCGCCGAAATGCTGCGCGCCGGCGCGCTCGCAACGCCATCCGATCCGCGCGCGGCCGTATTGCGCGACGCGTTGCTGCGGCTGGGCGAAGGCGACGGCTGGGGCACGACCAACGCCAACGCCAGCGCCATCGAGGCGCTCGCCGAAGGTTGGCGGCGGCCCGTGATCCCGCTCACGGTCTCCTTCGCGCAAGGCGGCGCGCCGCAAACCGTCACGATCGACGCCAATACGCCGGTCGCGCGCCATGTCTCCAGTTCGGATGCGCCGCTTGCCATCGCCAACACGTCCAACGCGCCGCTGATCGCGCTGGTCGAGACGCGCTACATGCCCGCCGAACCCGGCGCGCAGGCGCAGGCGGCGAGCGAGGGGTTCGTCGTCACGCGTCAGAGCTGGCGCGTGAAGAATGGCCAGGCGCCGGAAAAGCTCGATGCGACGAACGGCGTCATTCATGTGGCGCAGGGCGACGTCATCGAGGAGACGGCGGAGCTCGTGAACCCGGAGGATCGCACGTACGTCGCGATCTCGCTGCCGCTCGCGGCGGGCTATGAGCCGCTCAATCCCAACATCGCCACGGCGCCAGCCGAAGCGCAGCCCTCGAGCGCGCCGACCCTCGCGCCGACCTGGGTGTCCTATGGCGACGACCGCGTGCTCTACGCCTATGACTCGCTGCCGAAGGGCAATTACCGCTTCGCCTTTCGCCTGAAGGCGCAGACGGCCGGCGCCTATACGCAGCCCCCGGCGCTGGCCGAGACGATGTACAAGAAAGGTGTGCGCGGCGTGAGCGCGGGCGCCCGCGTGGAGATTGCGAAGCAGCCATGAGCCGCAAGCCGCTCCTTGTCGCGCTCGCGCTGCTCGCGGCGGCGGCGGGCGGCGGCGTCCTGATCGCGCGGGACGCCGTGCGGAGCGCCACGCTTGTCGCGCCGCCGGCGACCTCGATCGTCTATGACCGCAACGGCGCCTTTCTGACCCAGATCGGCAATGTCTCCCGTGGCGATGGGCGCGTGGACTACGGCTATTGGCCGCTCGCGCAAATCCCCGAACGCGTCGCGCGCGCGACGCTCATTCTGGAGGACCGGCGGTTCTCCGCGCATCCGGGCGTCGATCCGCGCGCCGTGCTGCGCGCCGTGTGGAACAATTTGATATCCGGGCGGCGCATCGAAGGCGCGTCGACCATCGCCATGCAGGTCGCGCGCATGCAGGCGCCCGCCCCGCGCAGCCTCCTGAACAAGGTGCGCGAGGCGGCGGCCGCGGTCGCCATCGTCGCCGCCAACGGCCACGAGGCGACGCTTGCGCATTATCTGCGCCTCGCGCCCTATGGTCTCGGCAGCCATGGTATCGCGCACGCCGCGCGCTTCTATTTCGACAAGCCCGTCGACGATCTGTCCTGGGCGCAGGTCGCGCTGCTCGCCGCCATTCCGCAATCTCCGGGACGCATGAATGTGACGCGTGAAAGCGGCCTTCGGCTCGCGGTCACGCGCGCGCGCTACGCGATTTCGCAACTGGAAAGAGAGGGCGCGCTCGACACCGCGCAAGCCGAGATGGCGCGGCGCGAGCTTGCGGCCATGCGCCCTCTGACAGCCAAACGCCGTCCCGAGACGCTGCATCTCGCCTTGCGCTACGAGCGTCTGGCCCGCGAAGGCCGGGTACGCGCCGCGTCTCCCGACGATCCGCGCATTCATGCGACGATCGACCTCGCGATCGAGCGCGACGCCGCGCAGCTCGCGCGCCGTTATCTGTCGATCTTCCGCAACGCCGGCGCGCGTCAGGTCGCGGTGATGGTCGCGGAGCGCGGCTCCAACGCGGTCATCGCCGACGTCGGCTCCGCCGATTACGACGATCCACGCGCGGGCGCTTTCGATTTCACGCGTGTGGCGCGCTCGCCCGGCTCGACGCTGAAACCCTTCATCTATGCGTTGGCGCTGGAGCGCGGCGCGCTCAAGCCCACCGATCTTCTCGACGACATTCCCGAGGGCGCATCCGGCGTCGCCAACGCCGACG
Source organism: Methylocystis sp. (assembly GCF_051061225.1). Classification (GTDB taxonomy): domain Bacteria; phylum Pseudomonadota; class Alphaproteobacteria; order Rhizobiales; family Beijerinckiaceae; genus Methylocystis. Next base: position 134,122 of record NZ_JBPFEB010000028.1, on the reverse strand, counting down.
GGCTCTATCTCGGCCCGATGACGGCGCGGCAGGCGCTCGCCAATTCCCGCAACGTGCCCGCGACGAATCTACTGCGTCGCGTCGGATTAGAGGCGAATTTCGATTTCTTCCACGAGCTTGGCCTGCATAATCTCGACGCCCCGGCCGAGCGCTTTGGCGTCTCCATGGCGATTGGCGCGCTGCCGACGCGGCTCGAAGACCTGATGCGCGCCTATGCGGCGCTGGCGGATGACGGCGTCATGAACGGGCTGTCCTTTGCGCGCGACGAGCTGAAACCGCCGCCGCGCCGCGTCATGTCGGTCGACGCCGCGAGGCTCGTCACCTCCTTTCTCGCCGATCCGCAAGCGCGGCTGCCGTCCTTCCCGCGCTATGGGCCGCTGGAATATCCGTTCGCGGTGGCCGTGAAGACCGGCACGTCGCAGAATTACCGAGACGCCTGGACGCTGGCGTTTTCACGAGACTACATCGTCGGCGTCTGGCTCGGCCGGGGCGACGCGAGCGGCATGCGCGCGCTCGCGGGGGCCAATTCGGCGGCGCGGCTGGCGCACGCCGTAATGACGCGTCTGCATGGCGCGCGGCCCGGCGACATCGCGCGCGACGCTTTCGCGCCGCCGCCCGGCCGCATCGCCGTCGATCTCTGCCGCGCCGACGCCGGCGCCGCCTGCGCGCAAACGCTGCGTGAATGGGTGAAGCCGGAGGACCTCGCCGCCGCGCCCGCGACGGCCGCCGCGCATGTCGAGGACGCCGCAGGGGAGTCGGCCGCGCTGGTGATCGCCACGCCGGAGCACAACATGCACGTCTGGCGAAATCCCGAACAACCGGAGGGGCTCAACCGGCTTGCGCTGAAACTCGCGGGAAGCGCGGGCGCGGCGCAGATCGTCTGGATCGTGGATGGCGCGCCCTTCGCGGTCGCTCAGGGAGACGAAACCGTTTTCTGGCCGATGACCCCCGGCGCGCATCGCATCCAGGCCAGGCTGGCGTTGGCGCCCGTGTCGTCGCGACCGGTGAGGGTCACGGTGGAATGATGCTTCAGGCGGCGTCGATTTGCGCGATGGCTTCGTCCCACGCGTCGCGGCGTCCGCTTCCGTCGCGCGCCTGGCGCCAGAGGGCCTTCCGTCGCAATTGCGCAAGATGCGCCCGGTAGTGGCTCTCACGTTTTCCAGCGTCGCCTCCCCAGCGGTTCGAGCGCCGGCGCGCTCTCGCCTTGTATTTGGACAACACGTGGCCAATTCGTTCGTCACGTGTGCCGGGGGGCGCGGAAACCGCCTGCACGAGGCGCTGGACCGCGAATTCCGACAGGCTCTCAATCAAATCCGCTTCAGCCTCGCCATTGGCTTCGAGAAGAAGCTTCGCTCCCTCCTTCATGGCGAACGCCCATTGCGGCCGAAGCGACGGAAACAGGGAGGGCGCGGCAAGAACGACAACCCCAAGTCCTGCAAGCGCGAGCGGATGATTTTTCAATGCATCTTCGAAGAGAGTCATGAGCGCCTCTCGGGGCAGAACATGTTAACGGCCCGTCCTCCGAGGAGGAACGGGCCGTTTGCGGTTGTCACCGGATCGCGAATGAACGCTTTCCTCGAACCGCAGAAGAAGAACCGGCTGAACGGATGGCGGTTCCGGGAGCAGTGGGATTTTTTTGGGAAATGGGACTGCCCCCTCCCCAGCCCTCCCCCGCATCGCCGGAGAGGGAGCAGAGCGGGGCTTCACCGAGAGCGCTGATCATGAGCGTCCCCTCTCCCGCCAAAGCCCGTCGAAAGACGGGCGTCCTTACGGACACCCACTGGCGGGGGAGGGACAGGGAGGGGGCGAAGCCACAGCTTCACGCGCCGAAATACAGCTCCAATATCCGCAGATACACCGCCGCAAGCGCGTCAATGTCTGCAACGCGCGCGTTTTCGTCGACGGCGTGGATCGTCTCATTGGTGAGGCCGAATTCCACGACGGGACAATCCCGCGTGATGAAGCGCGCGTCGGAGGTGCCGCCGCTCGTCGAAAGCTCCGGCGTGAGACCGGTCACGTCCTTGACGGCTTGAGACACAAGCTCGGTGAAATCGCCCGGATGCGTGATGAACGACACGGCGTTGCTGGGCAGGAACTCCAGTTCCACGCGCGCCTCGCCGGCTGCTTCCTCGACAAGCTGCGTGATGTGGGCGCGCAGCGTCTCCAGCGTCCATGCGTCGTTGAAGCGCACATTGAATTGCGCCCGCGCCTCGGCGGGGATGACGTTCACCGCCGGATTGCCCACGTCGATCGACGAGACTTCAAGATTCGTGCGGTCGAAATGCGCGGTTCCGCGATCGAATTCATGCGAGGAGAGCGACGCGACGATCCGCGCGATGACCGGCACGGGGTTCGCGGCGCGATGGGGATAGGCGACATGCCCCTGCTTGCCGATGACGCGAATCCTGCCATTCAGCGACCCGCGTCGGCCGATCTTGATCGTGTCGCCCAGCGCCGACACGTTGGTGGGCTCGCCGACGATCGCGTGATCGAATCTTTCGCCCCGAGCCTTCGCCCAATCCAGCATCTTGATCGTGCCGTTGATCGACGGCCCTTCCTCGTCGCCGGTGATGAGAAAGGAAATGGTTCCCGTCCGCGGCGCGCCATGGCGCTCGACATAGGCGAGCGTCGCCGCCATGAAGGCGCCGATGGCGCCCTTCATGTCGCTCGCGCCGCGCCCGATGATCCGCTCTCCGACGATCTCGCCGGCAAAGGGATCGCAGCTCCAGCGCGCCACATCGCCCGACGGCACCACATCGGTATGCCCCGCGAAGACGAGATGCGGCGCGCCCGATCCGATCGTGGCGAAAAGATTGTCGACGTCCGGCGTGCCGTCTTCCGTAAACAGGAGACGATGCGACTCGAAACCAGCGCCTTTCAGCGTGCGCTCCACCACATCGAGCGCGCCGGCGTCCTTTGGCGTGACGGAGGGGCAACGAATGAGATCGCGGGTGAGCGAGACGGCGGGAGAGAGGGACATGATCAGAAAGCCTTCGGCAGACCAGCCTGTTTCAAGACCTCATTGGCGGTATGGCGCGACCTGGTCGTCCTCGGCAATGAGAAATTTCGCTCTGTTATGGGGCTATGCCAGATTTCATGGCTGCCCTTGCCCGGCCGGACCATCCGGCAGCCAGCCGCCAGCAACAGTGCAACCAACTGCGGATAAAAATCCGCCATCAGCCCGCCGCGAGGGCAAGATGTGTCTCAGCCTTGAAGGTGAGCGAAACATCGCTCCTCGCGCCGCCATTCAGCTCCAGCAGATCCGGCAGCACAGCGCGCACCTCGTCGATCATCGCCTGCCAGGACTCAGCCTCGACCACGAGACCGGGCGCATCGTTACTCGTTGCGATCCAGACATGCGCGGCGTCATCCCACTGGGCATCGATTTGAATGGGCGTCTTCATGGCTGGAAAAATCGGGCCGATGCCCGCGCTTGTCAAGCGAACGCGGACTTAGCCTTCCTGCCTCACTCCCAGCTCGTAAATCGTCCAGGCGATAACCGCGACCAGCACGGCGTCCGCCCCCCAGACCCAGAAGCGCGGCATGACTTCCGCCACGCGCGGCTGGAGCCAGTGCGTCGCGCTCGCGATGAGCGCGACCAGCGGCGCGAGCCCGGCAAGCGCCAGCGGCGCCTGATGGCCGAGCGCGCGGAAGCGCTTGGCGGAGAGATTTACATAGCTCACCGCCACGAGCAGGATCACGAAGGTCAGGAAGATCACATAACCATAGGCGACCGCCGTCATCGGCGCGAAGAAGGGATCGCCGCGGGCGAGGTCGTGATCCGTATAGGGCGAGAGCGCCAGCCAGATCAGAAAGAACGGCGTGATCACGCCCGCGAGCGCGCCCGCTCCCTTCAGCCAGGCCGCGCGGTCGATGCGGCCCTGCTCGGTGCGGTACAGGAAGCGGATGCGCTCGGAGTCGATGGCCATCAGTCCCTCAGCAGCTCGTTGATGCCGGTCTTGGAGCGCGTCTGCGCGTCGACGGTCTTGACGATGACCGCGCAATAGAGCGCCGGCCCCGGCGTTCCGTCCGGCAGAGCCTTGCCCGGCAGGCTGCCCGACACCACGACCGAATAAGGCGGCACATAGCCGACATGGACCTTGCCGGTGGCGCGGTCGATGATCTTGGTCGAGGCGCCGATGAAGACGCCCATGGAGAGCACCGAGCCCTTGCCGACGACGACGCCCTCGACCACCTCGGAGCGCGCGCCGATGAAGCAGTCGTCCTCGATGATGGTGGGGTTGGCTTGCAGCGGCTCCAGCACGCCGCCGATGCCGACGCCGCCGGAGAGATGCACATTCTTGCCGATCTGCGCGCAGGAGCCGACCGTCACCCAGGTGTCGACCATGGTTCCGGCGTCGACATGGGCGCCCAGATTCACGAAGGACGGCATGAGAATCGCGCCCGGCGCGATATAGGCCGAGTGGCGCACGATGGCGCCCGGCACCGAGCGGAAGCCCGCCGCATTATGTTCCCCGGCGCCCCAGCCGACGAATTTGGAGGGAACCTTGTCCCACCAGGTGGCGCCGCCGGGGCCGCCGGCGATCACCGACATGTCATTGAGGCGGAAGGAGAGCAGCACCGCCTTCTTCAGCCACTGATTGACCTTCCAGGAGTCCGGGCCGTCCTTGCCCTCGATCTTCTCGGCGACGCGCAGCTTGCCCGAGTCGAGCAGACGCAGCGCGCTCTCCACCGCGCGGCGGATGTCGCCCTGCGTCTCGGCATTGATATTGGCGCGATCTTCGAAAGCGGCGGTGATGAGGGTTTCGAGTCCGGTGTGCGGCATGAATGTCCCGTCAGGTCAGGAAAAGCTGCGCCGGTTTGTAGGGGTCTGGGCAGGGGAGTCAACCAGCGGGCGCGGATTGACGGCGGGCGGCTCCGCCTCTATGTTTCTACGATGTAGATACAAGGATCGGACATGCGCGCGACCGTGAAGAAATGGGGAAACTCCGCCGCCGTGCGGATGCCCGCCGCCGTCATGGAGGAGGCCAGGCTCGAGATCGATCAGCCGGTCGAGGTGCGCGTCGAAGACGGCCGCGTGGTGATCGAACCCATCACGGCGCCGGAATTCACGCTCGACTCGTTGCTCGCGGCCGTGACGCGCGACAATCTCCATGACGAGCAGGATTTCGGTGCCGCCGTCGGACGCGAGGCGTTGTAATGGCCTATGCGCCCGAGCGCGGCGATATCGTCTGGCTGAGTTTCGATCCGCAGGCGGGTCACGAGCAGGCCGGTCATCGGCCCGCGCTCGTCCTCAGCCCGAAAGCCTATAATGCGAAAACCGGGCTGATGCTGTGTTGCCCGATGACGACGAAGGTCAAGGGCTATCCGTTCGAGGTCGCGCTGGCCGGGGACGAGGCTTCGGCCGTGCTGGCGGATCAGGTGAAGAGCCTCGACTGGCGCGCCCGCAACGCAAGGAAGAAAGGCATGGCGACGAAGCGCGAAGTAGCTGAAGTGCTGGCGAAGGCGCGGACGCTCCTCGCTTAGAACGGACAGCAAAGACGGCTCAGACGCAGATTCGCCCTGACATTTTTGTTTCAGCGCAAGAAACGACCGGGTCAGAGGCTCGTCACTCCCTCCAGAAACCCCACCAGATCGTCGGTCACGAAATCCACATGCGGCTCCTCGCCCGTCGCGATTTCCCAGGCCTCGCGCTCCACCGCCTCCCCGGCCTCCGGCAGCACCAGCACGGTTGTCATGCCATGCTGATGCGGAACGACCAGATTGCGCGGAATATCCTCGAACAGGGCTGATCGCGTCGGCTCCACCTGCATCTGGTCGAAAAAGCGCTCATAGGTCGCCGGCTCGGGCTTGGCGATGAAATCAGCGGCGATGATGTCGAAGATGTCCTCGAACAGATGATCGATTCCGATCTGCTTCGCGGTCTTGATCGCATGATCGCGCGACCCATTGGTGAGGATCAGCTTGCGGCCGGGCAAAGCGGCGATGGCCTCGGCGAGGGAGTGATTATGCGCAAGGGAGGAGCGGTCGATGTCGTGAACGAATTCGAGATAATGCTCCGCCTCGATCGCATGCTCGATCATGAGCCCGCGCAACGTGGTGCCGTAGCGATGATAATAATGCTTCTGCAAGGCCCGCAGCGAGATGGCGTCGAGGCCGAAGAGCCGCATCATGAACAGCGTGATGCGCGCATCGATCCTCGGCCAGAGATCCGCGGTCTGCGGGTACAGCGTGTTGTCGAGATCGAACACCCATGTGTCGATATGAGCGAAGCGGCCAGCGATGCTCGGGGGATGTGTCACTACGCCGCCTCTTTCTTCCACAGGCGCGGGAATCGCCTCGCCCCCTCCCTGTCCCTCCCCCGCAAGCGGGAGGGGGACGCTCGCGATCCGCGCGCGTGATCTGCCCGCTCTCCCCGTTTACGAGACGAGGGTTGGGGTGAGGGGCCTCACCGCGTGATCAGCGTGCCCGCGCCGTGATCCGTCAGCAGTTCCACCAGCACCGCATGGGGCAGCTTGCCATCGAGAATGACCACGCCCTCCACGCCCCGCTCGATGGCGTACATGCAGGTCTCCACCTTCGGGATCATGCCGCCGGTGATCGTGCCGTCGGCGATGAGGCCGGGAATATCCGAGACCTTCAGCTCCTGGATGAGCTTCTTGTCCTTGTCGAGCACGCCGGGCACGTCAGTCAGGAACAGCAGACGCTTGGCGCCGAGCGCGCCGGCGATGGCGCCGGAGAAAGTGTCGGCGTTGACGTTGAAGCTCGCCCCGCCCGGACCCTGCGCCACGGGTGCCAGGACCGGAATCAGCTCGCGGCCCAGCACCTGATCGAGCACCGTTGTGTCGACCTTGTCCGGCTCGCCCACATATCCGAGATCGACGCCGTCCGAACGCTCGATCTTCTTCGCGGTGACCATGCGGCCATCCTTGCCGGTCAGGCCGATGGCGCGACCGCCCTCGGAGTTGATATAGCCGACGATCTGCTTGTTGATGGCGCCCGCCAGCACCATTTCGACGATCCCCATGGTCTCGCCATCGGTGATGCGCAAGCCGTCGGCGAAGCGCGACTCGACTCCGAGGCGCTTGAGCATGGCGCCGATCTGCGGCCCCCCGCCATGCACCACCACCGGATTCACGCCGGACTGCTCCAGCAGCACCATGTCGCGGGAAAAGTCGCGGGCCACCTGATCGTTGCCCATGGCGTGGCCGCCATATTTCACGACAACAATGGCGTCGTCGTAACGCTGCATATGCGGCAGCGCCTGCATGAGGATGCGGGCCTGTTCGATCGCGCTGTCGGTCGGATTGGTCATGAGCTTACCGATGGTTTGCGAACTGCGTCTTCCCCCTCCCCACCCCTCCTCCGCTTCGCGGGAGAGGGCGCAGACTCGGGCCTTCATCTGGAACGCTGATCGTGAGCGTCCCCTCTCCCGCGAAGCGGGGGAGGGACAGGGAGGGGACCTTGCGCCGAACTAGCCTCTTACCCTCGTTATATTCAAGCCCCGCGTTCGTGGAGCAGCCTCGCCACCGCCCCCCGCAACTCAGGAATCCCCTCCCCCGTATGCGACGAGGTGAAGATGATCTCAGGAAAGGCGGCGGGCCGCTTTGACAGGGCCTCCAACGTCGCCGCCAGCACGCCCTCCCGCTCGGAGACCTTCAGTTCGTCATGCTTGGTGAGGACCACCTGATAGGACACCGCCGACTGATCGAGCAGGTCCAGCATTTCCTCGTCGACCGGCTTCACCCCGCGCCGCCCGTCGATCAACACGAAAACGCGCGCGAGCGAGGCGCGGCCGCGGAGATAGTCACGCATCAGGACGCCCCAGCTCGCGACCTTCTCCTTGCCCACCGCAGCATAGCCATAGCCGGGCATGTCGATGAGGCGCAGGCGTTCGGAGCCCGGCAAGCCGCCGAGCGCGAAGAAATTGAGCTGCTGCGTGCGCCCCGGCGTGTGCGAGACGCGCGCCAGCGTCTTGCGGTTGGTGAGCGCGTTCAGGAGGGAGGATTTGCCGACGTTGGAGCGGCCCGCGAAGGCGATCTCCGGCGGGCCGAGCGGCGGCAGGTCGCTGGCCTTGACGCTGGCGAAGATGAATTCGCAGGGGCCGGCGAAAAGCTTGCGGCCGTCTTCGGAAAAGTCGGGCTCGTCGATCATGCGCCTTGCTTGAAAGAGGCGCGGCCGGGAGATCGTCCCGGCCGCAAGGGTTCATCACTTCGGCGGAGAGCGTTCTCTACGCCATGCCGAAGGTCTTGCGGAGATTGTCCCACAATTCGAACTTCACGCCGGCGCGCTTCATGATGACGCCCTGCTGGATGATCGAGAGCAGGTTGTTCCACGACCAGTAGATGATCAGGCCCGAGGCGAAGCTGCCCATGGTGAAGGTGAACATCACCGGCATCCAGGCGAACATGGTGCGCTGGATTTCGTCCGTCGGCTCCGGGTTCATCTTCATCTGCAGCCACATCGTGACGCCCATCACCAGCGGCCAGACGCCGAGCGCGAGATAGGGCCCGAAGATCGCGACATGGGTCGGATCAAACGGCAGGATGCCGAAGAGGTTGAAGATGTTGGTCGGGTCGGGCGCCGAGAGGTCCCTGATCCAGCCGAAGAAGGGCGCGTGACGCATTTCGATCGTCACCACGAGCACCTTGTAGAGCGAGAAGAACACCGGGATCTGCAACAGCACCGGCAGACAGCCGCTCGCGGGGTTCACCTTCTCCCGCTTGTAGAGCTCCATCTGCTCCATGTTGAACTTGTGCTTGTCGTCGCCGTATTTCTCTTTCAGCTCTTTGATCTTGGGCTGAATTTCCTTCATCTTGGCGATCGACTTGTAGCTCTTGTTGGCGAGCGGCAGGAAGGCGAGCTTCACGATGACCGTCACCGCGAGGATCGCGAGGCCGAAATTGCCGAGCACGCGATAGAGGAAGTCGATCAGGCGGAACATCGGCCGCGTGATGAAATAGAACCAGCCCCAGTCGATGAGCAGGTCGAAGCGCTTCAGGCCCGGATTGGCCTTGTAGGCGTCCAGCGTGTCGACTTCCTTGGCGCCGGCGAAAACATAGGTCGTCGTCTCGGCCTTGGCGCCGGGCTCGACCGTCTTCGGCTCGGTGAGCGTGTCGGCCTGGTAGGTCTTGGTCGCGCCGCCCATGGCGATATAGCGGGCTTCGATCGCGGCGGTCTGCTCCGGCGCCACCACGGCGCCCCAATATTTGTCGGTGAAGCCGACCCAGCCGCCAACGCCCTTGAAGGTCTTGGTGGAGTCGGGCTCCTTCTCGATCTTGTCGTAGTTCAGCTCCTCGGCCTTGTCGCCGATGACGCCGGTGAAGCCCTCATGGAGGATGGCGTAGCCGGAGGACGGCGGACGGCCGATGCGGTTCACGCGCGAGAAATTATAGAGCGTGACAGGCTTGCCAGCCTTGTTCTCGACCGTGTCCTTGACCGTGAACAGATATTCGTCGTCGACCGAGATCACGCGCTTGAACACGAGGCCCTGGCCATTGTCCCAGGAGAGCGTCAGCGGCTTGCCGGAGGTGAGCTTGTCGGAATCCGCCGTCCACAGCGTCTCGGTCGTCGGCAGCGCCGGCGCGTTCTCGACCTCGCCGGTCACGAAACCCATTTCGGCGTAATAGGGGCTGGGTCCGAATTCCGGCGACAGCAGCGTGATGATCGGGCTCGTCGGATCGACGGTCTGGCGATAGTGCTTGAGCGAGACGTCGTCGAGGCGGGCGCCCTTCAGCGCGATCGAGCCGGAGAGCGAGCGCGTGTCGATGGAGACGCGCGGGCTAAGCGCCAGCGCGTCCTCGCGGGTGCGCGCCACCGGCGCGGCCGGCGTGGCGGGCTGATCCGGCGCGCCGAGCTTCGGCGTCTTGGCCAGGCGCGCCTGCTGGGTCTGCGCCTGCTTCTGCCGGTCGAGCTCGGGGAAAGCGTAGAAATAATCCCACAGACCAATGAAGATCAGCGAGAGCGCCGCGGCGATGAGCATATTTTTCGTATTTTCTGTCATGGCGCCGCAGGCCTGTCTTTCTGTTTGCGCCGTTGGTTCGCGGCGTGACGCTCGTCGAGTCTCGCGAAACCTTCGGACATTTGAGTGACGATATCGGCGAAGGGCGCGTGGAGCGCCTCCCGCCGGGCGACAAACACGTAGTCGCGCCCCGCGCGCGCGCCAAGGCCTCCGCTGGCGCGGAGCGCCTCCTTCAGACGCCGCCGGATGCGGTTGCGCCCCACGGCGCCCGCTACCTTCTTCGTGACGGTGAAGCCGAAGCGGGCGTCGGCGCGGGACTCCGGATCATCGCCAGCGCCCTGCCCCGCCATCTGGAGGGTGAACAGGCGCGCCGAAAAGCGCGCGCCGGTTTTCGACGCACGCACAAAATCCTGGCGCCGGCGCAGGCGCGCCAGCTTCTGTTTCGCCTTTTGCGGTTGGGCGGGGGCGTCCGTCGTCATCTGGCGTCCGCCTTTTCCGTCGTTCCGCCGCGGCTTAAGCCGAAAGGCGCTTGCGGCCGCGCGCACGACGGGCCGCAATCACGTTGCGGCCGCCGACGGTGGCCATGCGCGCACGAAAGCCGTGACGGCGCTTGCGCACGATTTTGCTGGGTTGATAGGTTCTTTTCACCGAACTTCTCCGCTCGCGGCCTTTGGCGCCATGGCCTCGGCCGTGTCCTTTTCGCCCGGAGCGCCGTCTCGCGGCGCGAAACGTTGCAATGGGGCCAAAACAGATTTGACGCCTCTCCTCTCGGAGCGGCGCCGCGCGTGGCATATAGGAGAAAGGCTCAGCGCAAGTCAATGACGCGTCCGGGGCTTTTCGAGGCGGAAAGACGCGCCCTTTCCCGGCGTTCCCGCGCCGCGCCACCCCCCGACGACACGAAGAAGCGCCTGCAATGACTTCAGGGGCGGCTGCCTGCTCGGCAATCTGATGGGCGAGATCGGCGATTCGAGCCCGGCCGCGCGGGACCCGCTGAGCAAGGCCGTCGAGCGTTATCGCGACCTCCTCGCCACCGGGTTCGCGCGGGCGCGGCTCGGCGGCGCCGTGCGCGCCGACCGGAACGCCAACGCCATGGCTGATGTGCTGTTCGACGGCTCGCCGAGACGCTGGACGGCTACTGCCGCGTCCCCGCCGGCGCGCCGCAGCATTGATCGGCTGCTGGCCCACTGATCCGGCGACGAAAATCCGGGGGAGGACGTTTGCGCCGCCGAGGCGCCGGCCGGCAGGCTCCTGACGACCGACAAGCCTGCGCCGGCCGTCCGAGATTTCTCAAACGCGATGCTGAAGCTTGTGTCGAGCATACCGACGGCGGAAGGCGCGGATCATTCGTCTTCTCGCCCGACCGGCGCGACGCGCCTGTGCAAAATAGCCTGCTGAATCTGCCGGGTATGAGCGACGGTTCCGTGACGGTCGCCGAACTCGAAACCGACCGGCCTGTCCGGACGATCGACGCACTGCAAAAAGCGGGTCTGAATCCCGACTGCATCATTCTCCTTCCGGGACAAGGACCTAGCGCTGACGGAGGTCAAAACGCCCGGCGCGCGGGCGCGCGCCGGGCCGGTTGGTACTTCTCCGGATTGAATATTTTTGTCTTTGCACCCGCGAGTCTCGAAGTCGTATAGATGGAAAACGGCGTCTGATTCGGGCCACGGATCGCGACGCCGCCTCTTCTCAGTTGCGTCTCGCGCGTATCCCGCCGGGAGTCCGGATTAAGACTTTGGACCGCAGTGCGGGCGCAAGTGAAGGTTTATTAACCAATACCGCTTACCGTCAGGCATGACGGGTGAAGCTGCGAGCCAGGGGGCTGGCAAGCGGCCGATACGCGCCGGATTCGGTACGTGTCGCTGATTGATGGAGCTCGGTGGGGACCCAACATGCGCGTTTTATTGATCGAGGACGACAGCGCGACCGCTCAGAGCATCGAGCTCATGCTCAAATCCGAGAATTTCAACGTCTACACGACGGACCTTGGCGAGGAAGGCATCGACCTCGGCAAGCTCTATGATTACGACATCATCCTTCTCGACCTGAACCTGCCCGACATGTCGGGCTACGAAGTTCTGCGCACGCTGCGCGTCGCGAAGGTCAAGACGCCCATCCTCATCCTCTCCGGGCTCGCCGGAATCGAGGACAAGGTGAAGGGCCTGGGGTTCGGCGCCGACGACTATCTGACCAAGCCCTTCCACAAGGACGAACTCGTCGCCCGCATTCACGCGATCGTCCGTCGCTCCAAGGGCCATGCGCAATCCGTCATCACGACGGGCGATCTCATCGTCAATCTGGATCAGAAGACGGTCGAGGTCGCCGGCGTTCGCGTGCATCTGACCGGCAAGGAATATCAGATGCTGGAGCTGCTCTCGCTGCGCAAGGGCACGACTCTCACCAAGGAGATGTTCCTCAATCATCTCTATGGCGGCATGGACGAGCCGGAACTGAAGATCATCGACGTCTTCATCTGCAAGCTGCGCAAGAAACTCGCCAACGCCAGCGAGGGGCGCAATTATATCGAGACGGTGTGGGGCCGCGGCTATGTGCTGCGCGAGCCCAATGAAGCCGACGAGCGGATCACCGCCTGACAATGGCCAAAAAAAACGCCCTCGTTGTCGCGAGGGCGTTCATTTCCGGCGAAAAGAGAGGCGGCGCCTCTCCCGATCAACTCACGCCGACATCGCCCTTCGTTCCTTCACATCCTCGCGCCGCGCCTGCCAGACGCCGTCGCCGCTCACAAGCGAAAAGACGCCGCCCGCCTCGGCCGTGCCTTCGGACGCTCCCAGAAAAAGATAGCCGCCCGGATTGAGGGCCCGGTCGAGCCGGTCGAGAATCGCGCGGCGCGTCTCGGGCTCGAAATACATCAGCACGTTACGGCAGAAGATCACGTCGAACTTGCCCAGAGGCGCAAAGTCGGAAAGCAGATTGAAGCCGCGAAATTCGATGCGCGCGCGCAGATGTTCGTTGATCCGCCAGGTTTCGTCCTTGCGATGAAAATAGCGCAGGAGATGTCCGGTCGGCAGACCTCTCTGCACTTCGAACTGGCTGTAGCTGCCCGAGCGCGCCGTTTCGATCGCCGCGGTCGAGAGATCTGTCGCAAGAATGTCGAGCGTCCAGCCGCGCAGGCTGCGCGCCTCCTGGTCGAGCGTCATGGCGAGCGAATAGGCTTCCTGCCCGGTCGAACAGGCCGCGCACCAGAAGCGCAGACTCCGGTCCGCATGGCGCGCCTCCAGAAGGCTCGGCAAGATTTGCGCGCGGAAACTCTCGAATGGCGTTCTGTCGCGAAAGAACAGCGTCTCATTCGTTGTCATGGCGTCGATGACCTTCTGCACCAGTGGTGAATCGTCGTCTCGCTCGAAGGCGTCGACAAGCTCGGAAATATGCGGAAAGCCGTTCGCGCGCATGATGGGCGAGAGGCGGCTTTCCGCGAGATATTGCTTGTCCGCGCCGAGCGCGATGCCCGTGCGCGCTTCGAGCGCGCGTCGGAAACGTTGAAAGGCGAATGACATGCCGCTGCTCCCCGGCAAAGACGGAAAGCGGCCTCAGACGAGGCCGATCTCCTCGAACTTCGACCGCACGATATGCTGGTCGAAGGGCTTCATGATGTATTCGTCCGCGCCGGCGTGCATGGCGCGGGCGATGTGGCCCACCTCGTTTTCGGTCGTGCAGAAGACGACCTTGGGCGCCGTTCCGCCGGGCATCCTGCGCAACGCGCCGAGGAATTCGAGCCCATCCATCTCGGGCATGTTCCAGTCGAGCAGAATGACGTCCGGCATGTCATTCTCGCAGGCGACAAGCGCGGACCGGCCGTCCGCCGCATCGCTGGTGTTGAACTGAAGCCCTTCGAGAATGCGCCGCGCCACCTTGCGAATGACCGCCGAGTCGTCGACGACGAGCACCTGTTTCATTTGCCTGCTCCTTTGGCCGGGGCGCCCCGCCTGCTCTCGCGGAGCGTCGCCTCACTTGATTTCATGACCCGGCGCAGCAAGGCGCCGACGTCCAGGATTGAGAGAAAATCCTGCCCGATGCGGTAACATCCCGACAGCAGTTCCCGCAGACGCGGATCGATATGCGCAGGGCATCTGATCCGGTCGTCTTCGCTGATCGCGACAACGTCGTCCGTCGCGTCGATCAAGAGCGCGTACACCTCGCCATTGTGCTCGACGCCGACAGCCAGTCGGTCGGCGCGCGCGCCTTTCGACGGATCGAGCCACAGGCACCGGTCGAGATGCAGCGTCGTCACGACGCGTCCGCGCAGATTGACGAGCCCGGCCACCTCCGCAGGCGCGAGCGGCACAGGCGTGAGATTGTCCACATGAAAGACGGTCTTCACGCAATCGACCGGAAGCCCGATCGTCTGGTCGTGCAGCCTGATCTGGAAGTGTCGGCTGTCCGCGGCGGCGAGAGGGCCGCGACGGCGGCTGTAGGAGAAATCATCGATGTGGAACGTCATGCCGCGACCTCCGCCATCAAGCGGCGTTCGATGTCATCCGTGGACGCCGATACGCCCTCGAGCAGACGGTCGACGGTTTGCGTGAGCGCGCGCCGGTCGAATTTGCCGACCACGGCGCGCATGCCGCAGCGCGACGCGGCCTCGAGAGCGGCGGCGGTCGACTGCGACGCAAGGGCGATGATCGGCAGGTCCGCCCGCCCCGGCGCCTGAAGCAGCGCGCGGGCGAGCGCGTAGCCGTCCATGTCGGGCATGTCGATGTCGGTCACGACCGCATGGACGCGAAGGCCGCGTTCGACAAGCGCCAACGCCTCCCTCCCCGAGCTCGCGCTCGTCACCTCATAGCCGGCGGCCAGCAGAACGGGCGCGAGCATGTCCCTGAAGAACAACCTGTCGTCGACCAGAAGAATGCGCGGGCGCAGATTGGAGCCGCGCGTGAGCGCGCTCGGATCGGCGCTGCCGATGAAATACCCCGCATCCAGAACGTCGACGATGCTGTCCCGGATGCTGACCGTTCCGACCACGCCGGGCTCCGCGCCCTTCTTCTGAAACTCCAGAGCCTCTTCGACCACGTCGACGATTTCCTCGACGAGGAGCGCGACGACCTGCCCGGCGCTGGCGAGAATGAGAATGGGAAGACGGCTCTTGTCGAGCCGCAGGTCCGGCGCCGCCGGAACCACCGGCAGCAGGCGACCCTCCTGAAGGATCAGAAAGCCGTCGCCGGCGCGCGTCAGGCGATCGGCCGCGACCTCCTCGATCCGCATCACGAGCGAGAGCGGCAGGGCCTTGAGGACCCCGGCGCCGGCGCGCGCCAGCACGAGACGCGTCTTCTCGCGCATGGGCGCCACGGCGTCGGCGGGCGGCGCGCTTGGCGGCTCCGATATGCTGCGCACATTCATGCGCTCGGCCACCGCCGCCGGATCGAGGATCAGCACGACGCCGCCATCGCCGAGGATCGTCTGCCCAAGGAACACGCCGATGCGGGCCAGCGGACCGACCAGAGGCTCGATGACGACTTCCTGCACGTCGCAGATGGCGTCGACGAGCAGGCCGAAGCGCAGCCCGCCGACCCGCAGCACGATGGCGAAGCCGTCCCGCGACCGCCCGCCCGGCCCCTCCTCCAGCTCCAGCGCCTCGGCCAGATTGACGAGCGGCAGGGTCTCCTCGCGCAGCCGCAACACCGGCGCGTCGTGGATGAACTGGATATGGTGGCCGAATCCCGCGCCGACGCCCACGACCTCGACCACGCCCATCTGCGGAATGGCGAAGCGGGAGCCGCCGCAAGTGAGGATCAGCGAGGGCGCGATCGCCAGCGTCAGGGGAATGCGCAGCGTGACCGTCGTGCCCCTGCCGGTCCGCGAATTCAGCGCGACTGTTCCGCCAATGGACTGGATGTTCTCGCGCACGACGTCCATACCGACGCCCCGGCCGGAGACGGCGGTGACGCGCGACGCGGTCGAGAAGCCCGGAAGCATCACGAACTGGAACATGTCCGCATCGCTCATGCGTTCGAGCGCGTCCTCGGTCGCGCGGCCCTCGGCGACGACCTTCCTGCGGATCTTTGCGAGATCGAGACCGCGCCCGTCGTCCTTCACTTCGAGCGTGATCTGGCCCCCGTCATATGTGGCGCTGACCCGGATCACGCCCGTCTCGGGCTTGCCCGCCGCACGTCGCTCCGCGGCCGACTCGACGCCATGATCGACGGCGTTGCGGATGATATGCGTCAGCGGGGCGCGAATGAGCTCGATGACCTGGCGATCCAGCTCCGTCTCGGCGCCATAGGTCACAAGCTCGATCTTCTTGCCGAGTTCGATGGACAGATCGCGCACGAGGCGCGGCAGCGTCGCGAAGAGGCGGTCCACCGGCTGCATGCGCACGCGCATCACCGCATCCTGCAGATCGCTGGTCACGCTGGAGAGATTCTGGACGGTCGCCTTCACGGCCTCGTCGCCCGCGACGCTCGCGACCTCGAGCAACTGATTGCGGGTGAGCACCAGTTCCGAAACGATGCCCATGAGCCGGTCGAGCACGCCGACCGAAACCCGCACCGTCTCTCCGACGCGCGCGGCGGGCGCATGCGGGGGCTCCGCCGACGCCGCCGGGAGCGCGACAGACACGGCGGCGGCCGGTTGCGGCGGCGGAGTCGGAGCAGGCGCGGGCGCGGGCGTCGCGGCGGCCTGCGCCGACTTGAGGGCGGCGGCGCTGAGTTCGAGCGCCTGCAAGAGTTCCGAGTCGTCGCCCTCCGGCTCGGCTTCGGCGCCGGCGATGTCGCCGAGGATCGCGCCGAGGCGGTCGACCGAGGCGAAGATCAGCGAGACATGCGCCGGAGTCGCCGTGGCGCCGTCGCGCAGCTTTCCGATCAGCGATTCCGTGGCGTGAGTCAGACGCGCGATGCGCGGCAGGCTGAGAAAGCCGCTCGATCCCTTGATGGTATGGATATGGCGGAAAAGACTGGCGATCAGCGCGGGATCGCTCGTCTCCTTCTCGAAACGAAGGAGCTCGGTCGACGTCGCGTCGATGTGCTCGGTCGCTTCCTGAAGAAAATCTTTCAGCAGCTCGTCCATACCGTCCCTCGCGCCGCCAGCCGCAGCGAATGAGAACAGTATGGACGCCAGGAGTTAAAGAAGCGGAATCTTTGCCGTAGGGGTCAGGCGACGGCGCTCTGCGGCGCGTCCTGCGGCGCATTGGCCCGGTTTTCCGCCGGCTTCGCCTCGAAGGTGATGGCGTCCTGCGCGGCGACGACGGTGATTTCGAGGTTCGAGGCCTTGGCGACGAGACCGGCGTAATAGGGCTGGATGGCGCGGGCGTCGACCGCGCCATCCTCGGCCTCGCCCGCCAGCAGCGCCGGAATATGCGCCGCCAGACGCGCATTGGTTCCGCGCGCCTCGATCCGGAACGACACCGTCTCGTCCGCCCCCGAGGAGGAAACCGAAATCACGCCGCCGCGGGGGATCGTCCCGTCGGCCAGAAGGCAGAGATTGAGCAGCAGCTTCACCTTGTTCTTCGACATCAGGACGCGCGGCACGCTCCAGTTGAATTGCGTGCGCTCGTCGGCGAGCAGTTGACGCGTGACCAGCTCCGCGTCGCCCGTGTCGATCGAGGCGCCCTTGGAGCCCGCGGCGCCGAAGGCGAGGCGGCAGAACTGGAGGCGCGCCGACGCCTCATTGGCCGAGGACTTGATCAGCGCCAGCGCATGGCCGCGCATTTCCGCGTCCTTCTCCTCTTCCAGCACTTCGAGTCCGTTGACGATCGCGCCGACGGGTGAAATCACGTCGTGGCAGACGCGCGACGACAGCAGGGCCGCGAGATCGAGAGCGTCGAGCGAGAAGTTGGTCATTGCGCAATCCCGGTGGCGCGTCGCGCCGCTTGCTGGTGGAGAACACTGTCCGAGTCTTTCGCTATGGGACGCAAACGGTCAGACTCGGCGCGAATCAGTTTTTCGCAAGGGTAACCGCGACTGCGCGGATTGCAAATTGCGCGCGGCGCCGTCCTGAACATTGCCTGAAAGGCCGCCATGAGTCATCCGCACGCCACGCCCGCCGAACGTCTTCGCCTGTCGCGTCTCTTTGGCGATCTCGTCGCCGGCGCCGGCGCGCTGGCGATGGAGGCGCTGGCCCGGCCGCGGATCGCCTCTCATCTCAAGACCGACAATTCGCCGGTCACCGAGGCGGACGAACGCGTCGAGGCCTTTCTGCTGGCCGCCTTCGCCCGCGACCTTCCCGGCCTGCCGATCATCGCCGAGGAACAGACGGCGCGGGGCGACGTCCCGGCGCATGGCGACGCCTTTCTGCTCATCGACCCGATCGACGGCACGCGGGAGTTTCTCGCGCGCAGCACGGAATTCACGATCAATGTCGCGCTCGTCCTCGACGCCGCGCCGATTGTTGGCGCGGTGGCGGCGCCGGCGCAGGGCCGCGTCTGGTTCGCCGGCGCCGAAAGCTTCGTGGCCGAGGCGGCTCCCGGAAGCGCCCTGCCCGCGCCGCAGGACTGGCGGCGGCTGCGCACGCGCCGGCCGCCCCCGGCGGGCCTGACCGCGCTCGTCTCCAAATCCCATCTCGATCCGCAGACGCTCGCGTTCATCTCCCGTATGCCGATCGCCGAGCGCATGTCGGTCGGCTCGTCGCTCAAATTCTGCGCGATCGCGGAAGGACTGGCGGATGTGTACCCGCGCTTCGGCCCCACGATGGAGTGGGACACGGCCGCAGGCGACGCCGTCCTGCGCGCGGCCGGCGGCGTCGTTCTGGACCCCGCCGGAGCGCCGCTTCTCTACAACAAGGCGGCGGCGCAGTATCGAAACGGACCCTTCGTCGCCTGGGGCGACCCGGCCGCCGCAACGGTTTCTTAAGGACGCCGCGCGACTCTTTGCGCCCGTGAGGCCGACGCCACGAGCTGGACGCGGCGCCGCCGCGCGGCGGCCGCATTGCTCGTCGAACCGTCGAGCGACCCGGATTGCGTGAAGGAGTCTTCAGTCAAAATGAGCGCCTGGCAAAGTTCTTCCACCCGCCGCGATCTGTTCCGCATCGCGGCTACCGCTGCGGCGAGCGCCGCCCTGCCCGGCCTGGCCCGCGCCTCGCAGCGGCCCGAGGCCTATTCGAGCGGCGAAATCGTCGAGAACGGGCACCGTTTCTTTGGCTCCATCTCGCGCGGATTGGCTGAAGGGCTCGAGCAGGCCAACAAGAAGTGGGGACGGCCCAACGCCTATGTCCTCGGCCAGGAGGCGAGCGGCGCCTTCATCGGCGGGGTGCGCTACGGCGAGGGCGAGATGTTCACCCGCAACGCCGGGCGCCAGCGCGTCTTCTGGCAGGGGCCGTCCATCGGCTTCGACGCCGGGGCCGACGGCGACCGCACCATGATGCTCGTCTACAATCTTCCCGAGGTCGGCGCGATCTACCGGCGTTACGCGGGCGTGAACGGCTCCGCTTATCTCGTCGGCGGCCTGGGGTTCACCGCCCTCAACAATGAGGAGGTCGTGGTCATGCCGGTGCGCGCCGGACTCGGCGCCCGCCTCGGCCTCGCCCTCAGCTATCTGAAATTCACGCCCGATTCGACCTGGAACCCCTTCTGACGGGACGGGCTCCCGCCAGCGCGAGGCGCCGGCGGCGCGCGGGCTCCGGGCGGGCGCCGCTTAAGGCCGCGCCGCCTTTTTGATTTCGGGCCGCATACGTGGCACTCTTGCGGGCGTCCCGCCGGCGAAGGGGCGCACGGCGACGCGAGGTTGCGTCTTGATCGAACAGGCAATGTATTTCGCGCTCGGCATTCTCGTCGCCGGGCTGCTCGCGCTACTGTTCCTGCCCGCGTTCTGGCGGCGCGCGATGCGGCTGTCCATGCGCCGGCTGCAAATGCTCGCGCCCATGTCGATGGAGGAGGTGATCGCGGAGCGGGATCTCCTGCGCGCCGAATTCGCCGTGCGCGAGCGCCGCATGGAGCAGGAAATGGAGGCCGTGAAGACCTCCAAGGCCTTCGATCTCGCCGCGATCGGCCGCCACGCCGCCCGGATCGCGGAGCTCGACGCGACTCTGAAGAAGGCCGAAGCCGGGAATCGGGACATGGCGCTGGCGCTGCGCGAGGCGGAGCGGGTGCTGGCCGAACGCACCGACCTGCTGCGCTCCACCGAGCTCGCCCTCAACGAGATGACCGAACGCGCCGACCGTGGCGTCGAGCGCCTGCGGCTTCTCGAGTCCGACAAGGAAGAGCTTGGCCGCGAGAAGGAAATTCAATCGAGCCAGGTTGTCGCCCACGAGGCCCGGATCAGCGCGCTGCACGAGCAGAACACGAAGCTCCAGCGGGAGCTGGAGACGCTGCGCAACGAACTGGCGGGCGCCTCGGCGACGGCGACGCGCGTTCCCGACCTCGCCCGGGACCTCCTCCAGACGCGCGAGGCGCTGGAGATCGTCCAGACGGAAAAGTCGGCCGTCGCCCGCGAGCGCGACGAGGCGCGGACCGCGCTCGCGGCCGAACAGGCCCGGCGCCAGAACGAGATCGAGCATCTGGAAAACACCGTGCGCCTCGCGCGCGACGAAGCCAGGGACAGCGCCGACAAGCTGGAGTCGGCGCGCGCCGACAACGCCATGCTGCATGGCGCGGTGGAGGCGCTGCGCGCCGAGCGCGCGCATCAGCGGCGTAACACCGGCGCCGAATTCACCAGCGAACCCCCGACGCAGGCCGATGTCGCCGCGCTGCGCGACGCCCTGAGCGACTTCGGCGCGCGCGTGGCCGAGCTGGCGGAGACCGAACGCGTCGAGTGAGCGCGGCTTGACCGCGTCGGCTCCCTTTGGGACAAGGGCCGAACGCAAACATATCCCGAGGGTCAAGTCTTGCTCTTCGTCGCCCTTTGTCACGACAAGCCCGGCCATGTCGATCTGCGCATGTCCACGCGCGCCGCCCATCTCGCCTTTCTCGAAAAACACGCCGCCCGCGTGAAGCTCGGCGGCCCGTTCATCGAAAACGACCAGCCCGTCGGCTCCATGCTCATCCTCGACTGCGCCGATGAAGCCGCCGCCCGCGCCCTTCTCGCCGAAGACCCCTACGCTCAGGCGGGGCTGTTCGAACGCGTCGACGTCCGCGCCTGGCGGCGGGTGGTCGGCGCGGAGCTGTAAATGGCCCACTGGCTTTTCAAGAGCGAACCCTCGACCTGGTCCTGGGATCAGCAGGTCGCCGCCGGCGCGAAGGGCACGTTCTGGAACGGCGTGCGCAATCACCTCGCCAAGCAGCAGATGATGGCGATGCAGAAGGGCGAGCGCGGCTTTTTCTATCACTCCAACGAGGAGCGCGCGATCGTCGGCGTCGTGGAGGTCATCAAGACCTATTATCCCGACCATACGGACGAGACCGGCAAATTCGGCATGGTCGACGTGAAGGCCGTGAAGGCGCTGAAGACGCCCGTCACGCTCGCGCAGATCAAGGCCGAGCCCCGCCTCGCCGAAATGGCGCTGGTGAAGAATTCGCGCCTGTCCGTGCAGCCCGTCACCGACGCGGAATGGGCCATCGTGATGGCGCTCGCGGTTGAGAAGGCGTGACGCTGCAGGCGCCGCCAGCGCGGGAACGCGACCCGCTTTGAGGGGTTGAAGCTCATTCCCCTCAAACGGCTCAACGAAGCGAGTCGCGCCATGACCAGCAAAGCCGAAAGCGATCCGCGTCAGCACACGCGCCAGATGGCGGCCTATCTCCAGGAAACGATCAATCGCCTGCGCGAGGACATCGACAAGGTCGACGAACCGCAAGTAAAGGCGATGTTCGAGACCTCGGCCGAAGTCTTGTCCGGCCTCAAAAAGGCCTATAGCGACTACGAACAGAAGAAGGAAAGCGCCTGGCCCGGCGGCAAGCAGTTGCACAGCTAGGGCGCAGGACACGCGAAGCGGGGAGCGGCGGAAGATTTGAGCAAAATCCCCAAGCTGCTCTCCATCGCGGGCTCCGACCCGTCCGGCGGAGCCGGCGCGCAGGCCGATCTGAAGACCTTCGCCGCCTTCGGCTGCTACGGAATGGCGGCGATCACCGCGCTCACGGCGCAGAACACGCGCGGCGTGACGGCGGCTTGGCCTGTCGCCGCCGACATCGTCGCGGCGCAGGTCTCGGCCGTGCTCACGGACATTCGCCCCGACGCCATCAAGATCGGCATGATCGCCACGCCCGAAATCGCCGCCGCCGTCGCCTCGGCGCTGGGGCCGTCGCCGGGTAATGTCGTGCTCGATCCCGTGCTCGTGCCGACGCAGGGCGTGAGCCTCGCGGCCGCGGGGCTGGAGCGCGCGCTCCTCGTCGCCTTGCTGCCCCTCGCCCGGCTCGTGACGCCGAATGTCTACGAGGCGTCCGCGCTGACGGAAACGCCGCGGGCGCGCACTGTCGAGGAGATGACCGCCCAGGGTCGTCTCCTTATCGAGGCCGGCGCCAGGGCCGTCCTCGTGAAGGGCGGCGATCTTTCGGGGGACCCGGTCGACGTGCTCGTCGCCGATGGCGAGACGCGCCTGTTTCACGGCCGCCGCATCGAAACGCGTCACACGCATGGCACCGGCTGCGCCCTTTCGTCCGCTATCGCCGCAGGCCTTGCCAAAGGCGAACCGCTGATCGACGCCATCGCCGCCGCCAAAGTCTGGCTCGAAGGCGCATTGGAGGCCGCAGGCGAGCTCGACCTCGGAGACGGGCGCGGGCCGCCGCATCATCTTTACGCCAGGCCTTAGACCGCGTCGGCAAGCTGTCATGTTTGGCACAGCGGCGGAATCATAGCGCGCCTATCCTTCGCATCGGCTGGAACAGCCATCGCCCCGAAACGGCGAGGCGGCGTGTCCATTGAAATCTTGCAAGCAAGAAGCCTTGCTTTGCATCCTGGACACTTGTTGAGCCCGAGACGCGTCGGGCCGGTGTTCGAAACACCCGCTCGCGATCAGCGTCCCGTCACGCTGGAGCGGAGAAAAGCCATGGTTGATCCAACCCGCATCAATAATGCTCAGTTGAACGCGACCCCGCAGACAAATGCGCCCCAACCAACGCAGGGCCAGCATGGCAATGTGGTCGTCCAGCATGTGACGCCCGGCCGACAGACTTCGACCATCGACCAGCTCTTCACCCATCCGCACACAAACGCATTGCCTGAAAGCTCGCCGCGCCCGATGGGACAGAGAAACGTTTCCTTCGTCAGGGTGACGACATCGCCGTCGCTTTCGCAAGTCGCGCGGCTCCGCCAGAAAAAATTTCCGAAAAGCAGACCTCCGGCCTTGCTGAGAGAACGGGTTATGCTGCGCCAGCACCAACAGGACGTTTCGGCGCGATCCTTGACGCAAAGGGCGCGAACGGCGCCGCTCATCGTGACAAGCACGCAGGCTCCACACACAAACCCGTCGCCTGCCCCCTCGCCCGCGCCGATGGCCTCTCCGTCTCCGTCTCCCTCTCCCTCTCCCTCTCCGTCTCCGTCTCCGTCTCCTTCCGAAGCGAGCGATCTCACGGAACTCATTTTCAGCGGACTCCGGGACGCTCTCCCCCAGCACTATCTCAGGGAAGCCGAAAGCGCGGTGGCGGATCTGCCATTTTCGGAGTTTGTCGATTTTTATTCATTCGACGTCTTCCAGAGCATCAAAGATTATGGCGGAACCGACAAGGATGACGATCTCGTTCCAGGGCTGACGTATGATGAAGCTGCGAAAGCCAGACTGAAGGATACTCTGGCCGCGGCTCATATGCTGAAAGATATATCGGGAGATCAATGGCTCGACGACGCGCTGGGCGACTTTCTACGGGATGAAGCGAAAGCCATTGAGGAGGAAAGCGTTTTCTTCCGCGCCATTCAATATATGGACAGGCTTCCAAAACGCACCCACCGGATTGACGTGCTGCGAGGCGCTTGCGAGCATTTCAAAGGCCAGCGCCCGTCCTGGTCCGGGCTGAAGAATTACATAAGCGCCCTGCTGCAGCCGAGCCCTCAAAACAATCTGAGCACCAGCAAGAAGTGGTGACGAAGAACCTTCCCGGCGCGCGCTTCGCTTTTTTTGCACGGAAATGCGCAACAGCGACTGCCGGGAAAGTGCGGCCTTGCGTCACATAGATGACAGCGGGAGTGGCGTTCCTGCGTTAGCGTCACACCGTGAAAGCGGGAGGAACGGACATGGTTGACCCAACTCGTATTTCCAGCACCCAGGGCACGCTCTCAAATAATCAGACGAACACGCCACCGCAGGCGCAGGGCCAGCACGGCAATGTTGTCGTTCGGCAGGTTGCGAACAATGCGCAGAGCATCGACGATATTTTTACCGGCAACGCGCTTCCGACTCCCGCGCCCAAGCCGCTGCCTCGCCTGCTGAGAGAGAGACAGGCCTCCCTCTCGACGTCGAAGCAAAAGGCGCCGTCAGGCTTAAGTCGAACAGCCTCAGCGAATGCAGGGCGCGGCGGGAACGAGGACGATCATCTCCATGCGCATACGTCTCCCCAACTGAACAACAGCGGTCCCACGCCGAAAGCGAACGCAGAACCCAAAACGCAATCATCCGCGAATGAAGGTTCAAACAACTCCCAAGCGACCGCGTTGCAAAAGGCGCCCTCAGGCGAAGGCGCGAGCGCCAAGATGCAAAGGCGCCTTTCCATGAAGAATTTCATGCCGCGTCAGTTCACTCGGAAGTCTCAAAGAATGAACTCGCTTACGTCGCTTGGGTCGATACCAGAGAAGGGCGCCCTCCCGCGCTCGTCGCCACCGTCCAGCTCGCCGTCCCCCTCGCCATCCCCCTCGCCGTCACCGTCACCGTCGCCGTCGCCGTCGCCGTCGCCGTCGCCGTCGCCGTCGCCGTCGCCGTCGCCGTCGTTTTCGCTATCCGCATCACCATCGCCCACGCATGCCCTCGATCAGACCATTCACGCATATTATAATCAGCATGGCGTTCAAAACCTTCAAGAGCCGGAAAGACAGGTGTTCATCTCTCGGTGCAAGGAATATTACAAAGGCCGTCAACAAGACGCGGCAATGGTGGTCGCGCTGATGCCGCTCAAGCCCGGCGACGACGGAACCAGGGGCTATCTCAGAAAGTATGCTGAGGGTTATCTCGCTAAGACTCTCAAGCCCCACGAAATAGAGGCATTCATAAAAGATGTCCTGTCGATGCTTGATGCGGTGATTTACCAGTCGCTCCTCGGCACAGCGACCTCGCCCTCCCCTTCTCCCTCCCCTTCTCCCTTTACCAACCAGGGAAGCGTGCACAACAATGCCGCGCCGCGCCGCTCGGGTCCGTCCGTCCCGGTGGAACCGGGCCTCAAAGATGAGACGCCATCGACACTTCCACCACCGCCATCATTGGCCGTAACGAGCACCTATGCGCGATCAGATGTCAGTTTTTGCAGATATTACTACCAGCGCACCGATGCGAATCGCTCAGCCAAACAATATTTCGCGAAACACAATCGTGACTCGCTTACCGATGAGGAAAAGAAATCCTTTATTCACGTGTTCACACTTCATTTTCCCTCGTACCCCGCCATAGCGCCCGTGGCGGCGAATCTGAGCTTTACGGCCGAAGGCTTCTCACTGGTGCCCGCGGTCACATTCGCGAATTTTGTCCTGGATACGCTTGTGGGACATCCGATGCGTGAGATAGAAACAATCATCCACAATGCTTTTCTGCTGCATAACCAGATCATGCGACGGTCGTTGGACTAAGGTCCCGACTCCCAGAAGCTGGCTGAAACGCCACGTATACTTGTTTGAACTTGCGCGCTGACGTCGCGGTGGCCCACTTGCGCCGCGACGGCTCGACGCCCTTCGCTCGGCGTCGCTTTGCATGCATCTTTCACGCGACGCAATGGCGGGTCCGGCGAAATGCGCTGGCTCTATTTTCAAAAAAAAATCCTCAACATAGACCACAGAGCGAAAATCAGCGTCTGATCAACCACCTGTTAGTTTCAGCGGCCATTTGTGCGGCGCACAATAATTCGACGGTCAGTACGATCGTTATTCCCTCTCGCGAGGCGACAGGAGCGTGGCGCCATGTCCAACTCGAACACCATCGGAAATTCTCATCTGCAAGTCCCCGCCAACCATGCTCAGACCAACGCGGCTCAGCCCGACGTCGGCGTTGCTCTGATCAACAACCGCGGCGTAGCGCAAACCATAAGTTGGCGCGAGCATGTGGAGGGCGCCCACGATTTCCTGTTCTTCGCGAGGAGTTGCTATAACCTCGCCCAGTTCAGTCATGCTCTGGAGGGCGCGCCAACGCCACTCGAAAGCCGGGTGGTCCAAGCGGGGACGGATGATCACCGGCTCCCGACACCAACGGGACAGGGAACCCTCAACAATGATCTGTCGACCGGGCGCTTGCTTCCACCGACAGGCGGGCGCCACAATCTCGGCAATGCAGGGGAAAACAGAACGGTGAATGGGGGCCTCCCCCTTTCTTTTCTGCTCAACGAAGAAAACGACAGAGCCGACGCATTTGAGTGGCCTTCCTTTGCTGTCCCCGCTTCACCCGAAATGAACGCCAACAGGAACGCAGCGCCTTCCCACTTGGAAAACACCAGCGCCAGCATTCAAGCGAGAGCAACGACAACCGTCGCCAGCGGGAACCTTCCACAGATCGCTCCAGCGTCCAACGCGGGCCCGAGCACAGCCTATCCGCAACCGAAAGGCTATACGAACAGCGATGCAACCCCTGCGAACAGCCTATGGAGCTCATACCCGGCGAGGCATCAACAAGGTGCAAGTTTCACTAATCAATTCCATAATAGTTACGGCGCAAACGGTCCGCTTACGAGCAGCAATTTACATCAAGACATCATTACGCCGGACAATGCCGCCCCCGCCCCGACGCAAACAACCGACTCTCAACGGCATCCTGCGAAAAACGTCGGCCCAGTAGGCTATTACTCGCACCTTTCACCCAGCCTCAGAAAAATGTCCACTTATCAAGCAAACCAGCTGGACAGATTGCAGCGAAAGCAAAACGATTATCCACACATAGACATATCAGCTGAAGCAAAAGAGGTCGTAGACGGCGCGCTGAAGCTTCTCGCAGACGGGACGTTATTTGATAAAATCGACAAAAAAGATCGCAGGGGGCCGGCGCTTGAAGATAATGAAAAGATCGCTGCCTACCATATTTATCGCAATTATACATACAGTCTTGAGGACTTGGGAAACGTATTCCGTTGCAGCGCCTCAACTATACAGACCGCAATAAGCTTAATCCGCTACAATTACTCCAAAAGCAGAAGAAGCGGCTGAACCAGCGGCTCCCCGCGCGACGCTGAAGGGCTGTCGCCCTTCAGCCTCACCCGCTCGGCGCGGCCTCATGGCATGCAACCGCCCGCTAGTTTCGCTCGCCTCGCGGCGGTCGCAAGATACTTCTCATGCCTGCGTCAAGCGGCATCGAAAACGAGGAGCGAGACACCGCGATGTCAAACATCAATAACAATAGCAACAGCAATTGGCGGCTGCCACAAAGCCCCGACCCGCACGCGAGTCAAACCCTCGGCGTCATGACGAGAATTGACGCGACACCCTATTGCCCGACCATCGGCGCGTCGTCGCGTCCGGCCGATGTCATTGGCCCGCTGACTGGGCCGCAAGCGGACTATGACAACAAGCTGGGCAGGATTTTCGGGAGCGTATCAGGCTCCTTGCCACCCCCCGGGGCGCAAATGGAACAGCCGAAGGAGGCGCTTCCCTTCGAAGAATGGTACGATAGTATTTGGAACGATTCACCGCCGCACGCGCAGACGGGTGACCAGGCAAAGGCTGAAAATCAGTCCCTCATCGCCTCGCATCTCATCAGCAACGCTTCCACCACGACCGTTGACATACCGATTCGGCGGCCGCTCCAACCGGGCACATACAAGCGCGGGCCTCTGAATGTGCGACCCATCAGCAATAAAAATGCGCTGTTGCGAAACCCGCATCTGAAGCTGCATGCGCGTGTTCTCGATCCCTATTTCCAATGGCGGGTATCGTCTCCCGACACTCAGCCGAGCAGCCGCCATCCTGCTCGCAAGGATGACCTCTCCCACGATCACACATCAAGCTTGGAAAGCAGCAGTTGCGATGACAGTGCGCTGACCTCGGAAAGCGACAGCGACCAAATTCCGGCGCAAGTGGCTCATGAGCAAGGCAGAGCGGAATTCCTGGCGCCCGATCCCATTGGCGTGCGTATGAGCAATTCCACGACACCGCCCGGCGATGATTTCCCGCTCCCCGATCCTATCCCTTCGCGGCCACAGCCGACGGCGGCGACGACAGCCAATAATCGGGATCTGGTTGATCGCCATTCCGTTCAGCCGGAGGCGCGGACGCACCCGTCAGCGCTTCAACCGGCGCAGAATTTGCGCGACTTGCAAGTCAACGCGACCCCGCGACCAACGCCTGCAATCATCGATCCGCAGTTCGATTTCATTGCCATGCAGATGCCCGCTCCTATCAAGCTCCTCGCAGGCCGCAAGGTCCGCCTGGGCCCTGAAAACTATGCCGAGGTACACGGTCTCAACCACGATCCGTCAGAAATCCCCGCGTTCCGCGAGCTTTCTGCCTCGGCGCAAGAGGTTGTTCACGCAAAACTCAATCTCCTGCGCAATAAAGAAACATATAAAAAGAGCACCCGCTATCTCGACACTGAAAATCACGCGGCAATCTACTTCATCTACGCCAACTACAAGACATCCATAGCACAACTGGCCAGCGTATTTGGCATAGCCCACGCTAGCGTACGGGCCACCATCATGAGGTCTGATATGGCGCGAGATTGGGGATAATCCGGCTCCCTCGAGAGTTTTATGAATAACCGTGGCGGCCGACCCGCCGCCTCCGGGCCACTCCCGCGCTGAAGGGCTCACGCCCTTCAGCTCACCCGCTGAGCGCCGCCTTCACCGCCGCGCTGGCCTTGGCGAAATCCATGCGGCCGGTATATTTCGCCTTGAGCGCGGCCACGACCTTGCCCATGTCCTTGATCGACGCCGCTCCCGCTTCCGCGATCGCCGCCTTCACCGCCTCGGCGACCTCGGCCTCGGAGAGTTGTTGCGGCAGATAGGCGGAAATGACGGCGATCTCGCTCTTTTCCTTGTCGGCGAGATCGACGCGGCCCGCCTTCTCAAAAATATCGAGGGATTCCTGACGACTCTTGATCATCTTCTGGAGCAGGGCGAGGAGATCGTCCCCGGTGAGCGTCTTGCCGGCGCCGCGCGCCTCAATGTCCTTGTCCTTCAGGGCGGCGTTGATGAGCCGCAGGGCGTCGACCTTGGCGCGGTCGCCGGCCTTCATGGCGTCCTTGAGGTCCTGTGTGATCTTCTCGCGCATGGGACTTTCTTGGGGTTTCCATTTCGGGGGCGGATGGAGTACATCCGACAGGCTGAAATTCTCGCGTCAGGACCGGGCTGATCCCCGGCCCTCCATGCCGGGCGGCTGCAACGCTCCCGGCGATCAGGCGAACGCATCCTGAGGGTGGGCGCCCGCGTCACGCGGGGCATGACGCGCGGGCGGGCGGCTGTCAATAGCGGCCCATGATGGCAGCCCATGACGGAACGCAGACGGACGGGAACATGAGCCTCGAACAGGACAATGGCTGGACGAAGCCGACGCACACCGGCATTCTGGTGCTCGCGAGCGGCGAAGTGATTGAGGGCTTTGGGCTCGGGGCGGTTGGCGAGGCCGTTGGCGAGGTCTGCTTCAACACGGCCATGACCGGCTATCAGGAGATTTTGACCGACCCCTCCTACGCCGCCCAGATCGTGACCTTCACCTTCCCCCACATCGGCAATGTGGGCGCGAATGAGGAGGACATCGAGACGGTCGACATGGCGAAAAGCGCCGGCGCGGTCGGGGCGATCTTTGGCCAGCCGGTCACCGAGCCCTCGAACTTCCGAGCCGAATCGACGCTTGCCGACTGGCTGGCGAAGCGCGGGATCGTCGCCCTGCACGGGATCGACACCCGCGCGCTGACCGCGCTGATCCGCGAGCGCGGCATGCAGAACGCGGTCATCGCCTACGCCCCCGACGGCAAATTCGACATCGCCGCGCTCAAGGCGAAGGCGGCCGCCTGGCCGGGCATCGACGGCATGGACCTCGTCCCCTCGGTGGGCTCGAAAGAGGGCTATGACTGGAAGGAGACCCCCTGGCGTCTGGGCGCCGGCTACGGCGCCCGCGAGGGTCAGGCCAAGTATCGGGTCGTCGCCATCGATTATGGCGTGAAGCGCAACATCCTGCGCCTGCTGGCCGATCAGGGCTGCGAGGTGATCGTCGCCCCGGCGACGGCGACCAGCGCCCAGATTCTGGCGCTCAAGCCCGACGGCGTCTTCCTCTCCAATGGCCCCGGCGACCCCGCCGAGACGGGCAAATATGCGACGCCCGTGATCCGCGACCTGCTCGCCGCGAAGGTGCCGACCTTCGGCATCTGTCTCGGCCATCAGATGATGGCGCTGGCTGTCGGGGCGAAGACCAGGAAAATGCCGCAGGGGCACCATGGCGCGAACCACCCGGTGAAGGATTTCACCACCGGCAAGGTGGAGATCGTGTCGATGAATCACGGGTTCGCGGTGGACCGCGACAGCCTGCCGGCCAACGCCGTGGAGACGCATCGCTCGCTGTTCGACGGCTCGAATTGCGGCATCGCCCTGACCGATCGCCCGGCCTTCTCGGTGCAGCATCATCCGGAGGCCTCGCCCGGCCCCCAGGACAGCCATTACCTCTTCCGCCGCTTCATCGAGATGATGGAGAAGGCGAAGGCGGCCTGATCGCCCTCCAAAAAGCAAACGGGGCCGCGCAAGGCGGCCCCGCTGCATTGTCCGTCGGCCTGAGGCTAGAAGCCTGCCGTCTGATCGGTTCCGCGATTGGTCGACCCGGCCGAGGAGCCGATTCCCGTGCCGCCCTCTTCCCAATAGGGCCGCGAGCCGAAATGCTGATGCAGGCGGGACTCCCAGTCACGGTCTGTCCAGCTCTGCTCATTATACTCGGGCGCGTTCTTGAGCTGCTCTTCGGAGATGTTCGTCACATAGCCGCCCAGATTGGTGTCGTATTTGAACGCCTTCCACGGGAGCGGATGCTCGCCTTCGCCAATCCCGAGGAAGCCGCCAAACGTCATGATGGCGTAGCGCACCATGCCCGAGACCTTGTCGATCATCAGATGGTCGATCTGGCCGATCTTGTTGCCGGAGGGATCATAGACGGCCGTGCCTTCAACGTTCTCGCTGGAGATCAGATTGCCGCTCTGCGTCGCCATTCCCATCGTCGCCTCCTGAAAGCGAATGAGGAACCTGTCCGGTTCGCTGAGCCCTGTGAACAAATCTTCGCCGCAAATGTTCCCGGCGCGGCTGCCCGAAGGGGGCGAGCGGCTTGAAAAAGGCGGAAAAGCGCGTGCGGTCGGCGAGGTCGTCAACTTTCGCGGCGACGCGAAAACAGCTATTTGAACGCGGCGCGCAGGCCGCAGGCAGGAAAGGCGTTCATGGGGTCGCAATTCACGGTCGGCTGGGAAGTCCTCGAGATCATCTGGATCAATATCCTGCTCTCCGGCGACAACGCCATCCTCATCGCCCTGGCGTGCCGGGGCCTGCCGGTCCGGCAAAGGCGCTGGGGGGTCTTCCTCGGCGCGCTGGGCGGCGTCGTTCTGCGCGTCGTCTTCACGCTGCTTGTCGTGCAGATGATGGGCATTCCCTATCTGAAGGCGTTCGGCTCGCTCCTGCTGCTGTTCGTCGCGGTGAAGCTGCTCGTCGACGAGACGGAACACTCGGACGTCAAGGCGAAACCAAATCTGATGGGCGCCGTCGTCTCGATCATCATGGCGGACGCCGTCATGTCCCTCGACAATGTGCTCGCCATCGCGGCGGCGGCGCGCGAGTCGACGCATCTGATTGTCTTCGGCCTCGCGCTCTCCGTGCCCATCGTCATGTTTGGCGCGGGCTTCCTGCTGAAAGTTCTGGAGCGTTTCCCGGTGCTGGTCTGGGCGGGCGCCGGCCTGCTCGGCTGGGTCGCGGGAGAGATGGCGGGGGGAGACGCGGTGCTGCTCGAAAGACTGCCCGGGGTCGATCACGCGACGCTGGAGCACGCGTTGTCCATTGGCGGCGCGGCGATCGTGCTGGCGATCGCCTTCGCCATGCAGGTCTATCGGCAGTGGCGCGAAGATCAGCGAGACGCCTGAGCGCACAGCTTTCGGTTCAACTTTTGGCCCGCTCACAGTCATGCCCGGCCTGAGGCCGGGCATGGACGCCGCAAGAACATCCAATCGACAAATCGAATTCAGGCAGACCAGCCCTGAAATACTTTCAGGCTGCCCATTGTGGTTTCAAAAATCTACTCTATCTTAAGAACATCGGGTTTCGGCCAGACGATCTTGCTTACTTTCTCGCCTCTGGCGCGTCGGCTTTGTGACTTCCTCTCCAGAACATCGATCTTGGCGACGGCTCTGGAGCCGCCGCGCAACTGCTCCTGGAAAGGACATCCCATGCAGATTGGCGTCGTGAAATGGTTCAACGCGAACAAGGGCTTCGGATTCATTCAGCCGGATGCCGGCGGGGCGGACGTGTTCGTCCACGCGAGCGCGATTGAACGCGCGGGACTTCCCACGCTCGTCGAAGGCCAGAAGGTCGGCTTCGAGCTGATGGTCGACAAGCGCAGCGGCAAGACCTCCGCAGAGTCGCTGCAGCTTCAGAGCTGATCTTTCGCCTTTGGGCCGACCGCGGATGTACCGGCGGCCGGGCGAGGAAAAGGGGTGGCGGCAGCCTTGGCGCCGCCGCCGCCAAACGCGATTCTTCGAAAGAGGCGGCAAATGAGCGACTACATCGATGCGCGAGAGCGCTTTCGCCGGGCGAGGACCGTGAGCGGCCCGACCCACAAGTTCGACGTCGGCGCCCATGTCGCTTACAAGGCCGGTCCTTCCGCCGAGCGGAGCTATTTCCGGGTGACCCGGCGGCTCCCGGATGGGGGTCAGGGCCTTCAATACCGAATTCGTTCCGATCGCGACGGTCAGGAGCGCGTCTGCACGGAGAGCGCGCTCGAACGCGCCACCTGAGGCCAGCGCAGAAAGCGGAGGCGGTCATGGATGCGAACGACTATCTGCACGAAGCGTCGCTCTTTTACGCCAAAAGCACGAATTCGAAGCGGAAGGCGCTTGTCTTCCGTCGATTCGCGAGAGCCGCCGAGGCGATCCGCTTTGCCGTGGAGGAGCTGACGCCCAAACTGCTGGAGAGCTGCACGCTCGAAGTCAATGAGGCGCTCTATCGCGGTCGCGAAATCCGCCCCCTCTACGACGACCCTTTTTTCCCCGTCGCCGCAAAGGCGGCCGTGCTTCCTCCGTCAGGGGCGGCCGAGACGGCGTCCGGGAAATAACCCCGCCGCGAGTGGGCAAGAGAGTCACCTGAGATGATCGCGCAAGGGGTGCCCAGCTTCGCTTCAGCCGCGTGGTGGTCGGAACACCCCACGACTGACCTCGTCGTTGTGCACGCAATCCTCGCCCTCGCATCCGATTTCCGCACGCCAGAAGAGATCTGGCTCTCGCCCACGGTGGACGAATGGCGGCAGGTTGCGGAACTCGCCGCCCTCTACAGTGACGATGGCGCTTTCGCCGTAGCTGGCGAACAACTTGCCTGGCAGATTCTGTCGAGAGTTGTGCGCGGGGACTGTCCGCGCTTCGAAGATCCCGCCGCGAGCTGAGCGGGATCGGGGGCCGCAGCCTCAGCCGCGCATGCCCTGCTTGGCGATTGGCTGCTGCGGATCGAGCTGCAACGCCCGCTGATAGGTTTCCTGCGCCTTGGCGCGATTGCCGCTCTTGTCATAGGCGAGGCCGAGCCAGGCCCAGGCCAGCGCGCTCTTGTTGTCGACGTTCAGCGCGGCGTTGAAGTCCTCGATCGCCTTGTCATATTTGCCGAGCGCGACAAGGCTCTCGCCGCGGGCCTGATAGGGCGCCGCCGCGAAGGGGTCGCGGTCGATGGCGTTGTCGAAATCCGTGACCGCGCGCGCATGGTCGCCATGCTTCTGATGGATCAGGCCGCGCGCGTGAAACGCCTGCGCGTTCTCCGGATTCAGGCGGATCGCCGTGTCCAGATCCTGCTGCGCCTGGTCCAGATTTCCCTGCGCGCGAAGCAGATTCGCGCGGCCCACATAGGCGGGGGCGTGATTCGGATTGGCCTGGATGGCGCGGTCGAAATCCGCGCGCGCCGCCTCGTTCTGTCCAACCTGCCGATTCGCGAGCGCCCGATTCGTATAGGCGGCGGCGTTATTGGGGTCGATCTTGGCGGCCTGCGTGAAATCGCCGATCGCTTCCGGGAAACTGCCGATCCGGGCGTAAGCGACGCCGCGCGTATTATAGGCCTCGGCGCTCGACGGATTGCGCTTGATGACCTCGGTGAGCGATTCGATGTTGGCCGAAGCCGCCTTCGGGTCCGTATCCGCGATTTCCGCAATGCCGCGCCCGGCCGGTCGTATGCCGGTCGCCGTCTCGCAGCTCGCGAGGATCAGCGCGGAGAGTGCGACGCCGCCGACAGCAAGCCAGCGCCCACGGAGAGGAAACAAGCAGCCAACCGACGTCCCCGTGAGGCGGAAGACCATGCCTGAAATCCTCTCGACCCTACAAGTTCCGATCAGCACGTCCTCTGCCGCCGCCTTGATGAAAAAAGCGTTTACGCGACGACAGAAAAGTGGTTCCGGCCGATCAGCGGCCGGTGGGCTTGGCCTTCATCGGCAGAAGACCCTCGCGCTGCATCTTCTTGCGGGCGAGCTTGCGGGCGCGGCGCACGGCCTCGGCCTTCTCGCGGGCGCGCTTCTCGGACGGTTTCTCGTAATGGCCGCGCAGCTTCATTTCGCGGAAGATGCCTTCGCGCTGCATCTTCTTCTTCAGCGCCTTCAGAGCCTGATCGACATTGTTGTCGCGAACGAGAACTTGCACGAAACCATCCTGCTTTCTGTGGGCAGCCTTGTCGGCGGTCCGGAATTGGGAATAGGTCGCCGGGCGCTGACGGAGCGCCTGACCCGTAGTTGGGGAGATAGCAGACTCCCCGCCCACTGTCCATGCCCGAGCCGCGAAAATACAGGCCAGCGCCCGCGAAAGCCCAAGGCTCTTGTGCCG
Organism: Methylocystis sp.; assembly: GCF_051061225.1. Classification (GTDB taxonomy): domain Bacteria; phylum Pseudomonadota; class Alphaproteobacteria; order Rhizobiales; family Beijerinckiaceae; genus Methylocystis. The sequence goes on along the minus strand of NZ_JBPFEB010000028.1, from coordinate 99,240 downwards.
GCGCAGCGTTACATTATAACGTCTCCATGACCAACGCGACCACGCACACCCACCGGCGCGCTCACGCTCACGGCGGCGCCGATTCGGGACACCCGCAGGCGCACGGGCATGTCCAAGGGCATATTCATGTCCGGCCACGGCCCGCTTCGCTGCTGGAAGCCTCGGCGGGCGCCCGTCTCGGCATGGTTGCGCTTCTCGTCGCCCTGCTCTGGGGTGGCGTCTGGTGGGCTCTTCATTGAGCGCCGCCGCGTCGGGGCCGATCCGGCTCGTCAATCTGACGCTTGGCTACGACCGGCGCCCGGCCGTGCATCATCTCGAGGGCGAGATTGCGCCGGGGGCGACGCTTGCGGTCTGCGGACCCAATGGCGCGGGCAAATCGACTCTCCTCAAGGCTCTGGCCGGCCTTCTGGCGCCCCTCGGCGGCCGAATCGAGCGCGACGGCGCGACGGCCCGCGACGTCGCCTATTTGCCGCAGCTTCCCGACGTCGACCGCTCTTTCCCGATCAATGTGCGCGACTTCATCGCCATGGGCGCCATGCGGCGGCTGGGCCTCTTCGGCCGTGCCGACGCGGCCGAGCGCGCCCGCGCCGCAGCCGCGCTCGAGCGGGTCGGCATGGCGGGCATGGAGGAACGCCCGATCGAGACGCTTTCCGGCGGGCAGATGCAGCGCATTCTGTTCGCGCGGCTGATCGTGCAGGATCAGCGCGTGATTCTGCTCGACGAGCCCTTCGGCGCCATCGACGAGGCGACGACGGACGACCTGCTGGCGTTGATCGCGCACTGGCGCTCCGAAGGGCGCACGGTGATCGCCGTGCTGCATGAGCTCGACCTCGCCCGTCGCGCCTTTCCGCACACCTTGCTGCTCGCCCGCGAGCCCATCGCCTGGTGCGCGACCCGCGAGGCGCTCTGTGCGGAGAATCTGGGCCGCGCGCGCGCCATGTCCGAGGCTTATGACCGGGAAGCGCGCGAATGTCTGCGCGACGAGGACGCGCCGCATGTTCACTGAGGTCTTTGTCGCGCCCTTTCTCGACTATGAATTCATGCGCCGCGCGCTTGTCGGCGCGCTGGCGCTGGCGGTGTCCGGCGCGCCGCTCGGCGTCTTCCTCATCCTGCGGCGCATGTCGCTTGCGGGCGACGCTCTCTCCCACGCGGTTCTGCCGGGCGCCGCCATCGGCTATCTGGTCGCGGGCCTGTCGCTTCCGGCCATGACCTTCGGCGGGCTGATCGCCGGCCTCGTCGTCGCCATCGCCACGGGCGCCGCCTCGCGCTTCACCACGCTGCGCGAGGACGCCTCGCTCGCCGCCTTCTATCTGGTTTCGCTGGCGCTCGGCGTGACGCTGGTCTCGCTGCGCGGCTCCAGCGTCGATCTGTTGCATGTGCTGTTCGGCTCGGTCTTCGGGCTCGACGACGCCGCGCTCATCATGCTCGCAAGCGTCTCGACCCTCACCCTCGTCCTGCTCGCGGTCTTCTATCGCGCGCTGGTGATGGACACGCTGGACCCGCTGTTCCTGCGCCAGACCACGCCGCTCGGCGAGTTCGTCCCCTTCCTGTTCCTCAGCCTCGTGGTCCTCAATCTCGTCGCCGGGTTTCAGGCTCTCGGCACGCTGATGGCGGTGGGGCTCATCATGCTGCCCGCCGCCGCCGCGCGGCTGTGGACGCATGACCTCGCCGCCGCTCTGCCGCTGGCGGCGGCCATCGCCGCGCTCTGCGCCTATGGCGGGCTGGTCTTTTCCAACGAGACCGGCGCGCCGACCGGTCCGGCCATCATTCTCGCGGCGGGCCTCGTCTATTTGGTTTCGCTCATATTCGGACGCGCCGGCGGCGCGCTGCGCCTCAAGCGGCCGCGCCGGCATCTGGAAGGATGATCGTCATGCTGACCCGCCGCGCCAGTCTCGCGCTCCTTGTCGCCGCCTGCGCGGCCCCTGCCCGCGCGCAGGCTGAGAAACTGCCCGTTGTGGCGACCTTCTCGATCCTCGGCGATCTCGTCGCCCAGGTGGGCGGCGACCGGGTCGACGTGACGACGCTCGTCGGGCCGGACGGCGACGCCCATGTCTATCAGCCGACCACCGCGGACGCCCGCCGGATCGCGCAGGCGAAGCTCATTTTCGTCAACGGGCTCGGCTTCGAGGGCTGGCTGGAGCGCCTGATCGCCGCCGCCAGGAGCAAGGGCGCCGTCATCACGCTCGGCAAGGGCGTGGCCGCCCGCCCCGGCGAGGACGGCGCCGACCCGCACGCCTGGCAGGACGTCGCCAACACCAAGATCTACGTCGCGGAAATCCGTGACGCCCTCGCCGGCGCCGACCCGGCCGGCGCCGAAGCCTACAGGGCGCGCGCCGACGCCTGTCTGGCCCGCCTCGACGCGCTCGACGCGGAGATCGTCAAGGCGCTCGACGCCATTCCGAAGGAGCGCCGCCGCGTCGTCTCGACCCATGACGCATTCGGCTATTTCTCGGCGCGCTACGGGGTGGAGTTCATCGCGCCGCAGGGCGTCTCGACCGAGGCCGAGGCCAGCGCCCGCGACATCGCCCGCATCATCCAGTCCGTGAAGCAGAACAAGGTGGGCGCGGTGTTTCTGGAAAACGTCTCCGATCCGCGCCTCGCCCGGCGCATCGCCGCCGAGACCGGCGCCCGCATGGGCGGCACGCTCTATTCCGACGCCCTGTCCGGGCCGGGGGAGGACGGATCGAATTATATCGACATGATGCGCCACAATGTTAGAGAATTGACCAAAGCCCTCACGCCGTGAGGCCCCCTCCCCACCCCTCCCCCGCTGCGCGGGAGAGGGAGCAGATTGCAGCCTTCATCAGCATGGCCGATCGTGACCGTCCCCTCTGCCGCTAAAGCCCGACGAAAGACGGGAGTCGTTACGAGAGTCAGGGAGGGCGCGACGCCATTGGAGCACGAGACTTGAGCGACAAAATCCCCGTGACCGTCATCACCGGCTATCTCGGCGCCGGCAAGACGACTCTCCTCAACCGCATTCTGACCGAGCAGCACGGACGCCGCTACGCCGTCATCGTCAATGAATTCGGCGAAATCGGCATTGACAACGACCTCGTCGTCGGCGCCGACGAGGAAGTCTTCGAGATGAACAACGGCTGCATCTGCTGCACCGTGCGCGGCGATCTCATCCGCATCATCGAGGGGCTGATGCGCCGGCGCGGCAAATTCGACGCGATCATCGTCGAAACCACCGGGCTCGCCGATCCCGCGCCCGTCGCCCAGACGTTCTTCGTCGACGCCGACGTGCGCGACGCCGCGCGGCTCGACGCCGTGGTGACGCTCGCCGACGCCAAATGGCTGAGCGAGCGGCTGAAGGACGCGCCCGAAGCCAAGACGCAGATCGCCTTCGCGGACGTGATCATTCTCAACAAGACGGACCTCGTCACGCCCGAGGAGCTGGAGGAGGTGGAGGCGCGCATTCGTGGCATCAACCCCTATGCGACGCTGCATCGCGCGGTGAAAGCCGATGTGCCGCTGAAGGCGGTGCTGGAGCGCAACGCCTTCGACCTGGACCGCATCCTGCAAATCGAGCCGAACTTCCTCTCGGCCGAGGAGCATGATCATGATCATGATCATCATCACCACGATCATGGCCATCATCACCATGATCACGATCATGACCACGCCTGCGGTCCGGACTGCGGCCACGACCACCATGACCATCACCACCACGACCACGACGACCATGGTCATCTGAAAGCCATCCACGACACGGAGATGCAGTCGATCTCCATCCGCCATCCCGGCGAGGTCGACCCCGAGCGCTTCATCCCCTGGCTGAACGAGCTGGTGCAGGCGGAGGGCCCGGACATTCTGCGCTGCAAGGGGATCGTGGCCTTCCGGAACGAACCGCGCCGCTTCGTTTTCCAGGGCGTGCACATGATTCTCGACGGCGACCTTCAGCGCGAATGGAAGGACGGCGAGCCGCGCGAGTCGCGCCTCGTCTTCATCGGCCGCAAGCTGAAGGAGGACGTCATTCGCGGCGGCTTCGAGAAGGTCGTCTCGTAAACGTCCAGATCCGACCCTGCTCCCCCTCTCGCAAAGCGGGGGAGCGCGGGGGGCTTTCTTCAACCGAAAAGACCGCCGGATCAATGAAAAAGGCCGCGAGCGACAGCCGCGGCCTGAGGTGGCGAAACGTTTTCGTTGGCGCGGCAGAGCCTGCTCAGGGCGCGTTGCGCATGGCGAGCCCCACGCCCACCCAGCCCATGCCGGAAAAGAAGAGGTCCGCGCCGAGAAAGACGCCGATGACCCAGAGGCTGGAACTCGGCCACTGCGCGAGAATCAGCGCGCCGACGACAAGGGTGAGGATCGACGAGAACACCAGAAAACCCTTCGCCCCGCCGCTCGGCAACTGCACCGAGACGAAGGTGCGCACCACGCCGGAGGCCACGAGGCTGGCGCCGATGAGCAGAGTCAGGAAGGTCGCCGCGAGCAGCGGATTGCGGACGACGAGGGCGCCCGCGAGAATATAGAAGCCGCCCATGACGAGCATCCAGAAGAAGTGGCCCCAGGTGCGCATCGCAAAGCCATGGAACACTTCCGCGAAGCCGGCGACGATCATGGCGACGCCGACGAACAGAATCGTGGTCGCGGTCGTCAGCACGACCGTGCTCAGGGCGAAGCCGCCCACCAGCGCGAGCAGCGCGCCAAAGGCGACCGTCCAGCCCCAGTTCTTCTTGAGCGCCTCATAACCGGGCAGCGTCTGCGCATAATCGTTCAAATAAGTCATTGAACACTCCATCGGTTGGCCCCGGCGTGAAAGACGCGCGGGGCATTGCCACACAAACGAAGGGACGGGCGTTCGGGTGTCAAGGCTGGCGCTGGCCGTTTTGAGCGTCAGCGCCGTCAGTTTCGCATGAGCGGATTGGGCGTTGGCTCGCCGATCTTGACCAGGGAGCTGCGGTCGGTGTGCAGAAAGGGCTCGGCCGCGCCGCGAATGCGCAGCGTGGTGACCTGCTCGTAGCTCCAGCCGCCGTCGTCGTCGATCGTGATCCTGACGCGCCAGCTTTCGGTTCTGAAGGCCTCGTCGAGAAAGGGATTGGCGCAGATCCCGTAATGGGTCTCCCCCCGCTTTGCTTCGATCTCGAACGTTCTGGCGTCGGGCGCCGCCCTGCCCGCCGCCATGGCGATTTGCCCGCGCGGGATGGCGAGGGTCTGCATGATGGTTTGGGTCGCAGGCTCCCAAAGCCAGTAGCCGATCTGGTCGTGATAGGTCTCGACCTCGCCGGGCTTCACGATGTGCTGATGATAGCGCAGTCCGTAGAGGAGCTGCGGGCCGTTGGTCTGCGGGTCGATGGGATGGAGCTCGATATGGTCGATATAGGCTTGCGTCTGCGGGCCGTCGGCCTTGGGATTGACGTCGAGCCCCCTGGTCCCGCGCCAGACGCCGGCCATGGGCCGCAGCGGCCCCAGATTCCTCAGCGTGTCGGCGTCGACGTCAGCCGGCTCCGTGAAGATGTCCTGATAATAGCGATCCATCCGACTCTCCCCGCATGCTCGCGAGCGGCTCGCCGCCTCTCCATGCATGATGAAACTAGGCAGGAAAGCGGAGCGCGTCCATCCAAGGCTCAGACAACCGCGCGCACGGCCCGGATGAATCTGACAATGCGACCGATGCCCCTGCGGTCGAGTTCCGACAGGTCGCGCCGCGCGGCTGCTTCTCCGTCCTCGAACATCACGATCTGCCACGCGCCCCCGTCGATCTGCTCGACCCACCCCCGCCGTTCGAGCGACTGGAGCTTTCGGCGCACGGTCTGTCTGGGAATGGCGGTGACGTCGGAGATTCGCGACGCGGTGATGGGCGCGTCGTTTCGGCCCTGCTCCTCGGCGCGCAGACGGACCTGGCCGACGATGGCCAGCACCAGCATCTCCTGCAGATCGCCGTTGAACGCGACGGAGGTCTCGGCGAGATGCTCGGCGAAAAACTGCACGAAATGGTACTGCAGCGCCAGATACTGATCGCGTGTGAGTTCTTCCACCCTCGGCCCCTCCTGCGGCGGAACTCTATAGATGGCTCTGTCAAAGACAAGGCCGAGGCCCCGCCTCCGCGGCCTTGTGTCGGCGCCGGTTCCGCGTAGACTCCGCGACGGCGGTCCGACTCGGGCCGCCTTTTCTCATTGAGACTCGGGGAGCCATTCATGAAGCTTCGTTATCTTGTCCTCGCCGGCGCCGCGCTGGCCGCCCAGGCCGCGTCCGCCGACGACAACAAGAAGCCCGTCTCCAACTGGACCTGCGAGGAGTTTCTCGCGGTCGAGGGCGATTTCCAGCCGAAGGTCGTCTACTGGGCGACCGCGAAGAGCAAGACCGGCAAGCCGGGCTCCATCGTGGATATCGAAGGCACGGAGAAAGTCGTGCCGATGGTCATCGACGACTGCAAGAAGACGCCGAGCGACTCCTTCATGACCAAGGTGAAGAACGCCTGGAAGGCGATCGAGGCGGACGTCAAGGCCGACGTCAAAAAGATCAAGGAAAAGATCTGAAAAAACCCGCCGCCGTCAGTGCGGGGAGCGCTGCGAGGAAGATGCTCGCAATGACGGCGGCGGCGAGACCTGCTTTTATTCGTAGCTGATGATCTCGCGCTCTCCGGCATGGACGGCCGCCTGCCGGGCGGCGTCGCCCGTCTTGCGGCAGGCGAGGAAACGCGGGCGACGGCGGCGCACCGAAGAGGCGCCCCGGCGCGGCGCGGGGCGCGCCGCCGGAAGCGGGAGATCCATATCGGCGACGCCCCCCTCCTCGGTCGGCGCGAGGCGCGGCAGGCCAAGCCAGTCGGCCCAATCGGCCCAGGCGCCGGTGGCGATGTCCTCGTCCTCCACCTCGGCCAGCACGACGTCCAGGTCGCGATCGCGGTGCGCGAGCGACAGGCGGTAGCACGGCTCGCCGGTCTCGGCGGCGACGAGATCGAGCAACACCCCCTGATAGGCCGGGACGGGCACGCTGATCCGCATCTTCACGCCGCCGAAGCGCCGGGAGATGAGAATGTCGCTGCTGGTCACGCGGACCCGGCGCGCCCCGCCGTCCGCGCGCCAGTCGCGCTGCACCAGAACCGCTTCATCCGCGCGCGCATGGCTGGCCTCGAACATGATCCCTCTCCTCTGCCCTGGGGTCTGTCTTTCTTTGATGAGGCCATCCTGCCGCGCCAGCTCCGGCGAAGTTGCTAACGAGCACGGTAAAAATCGCATAAACCATTGCATTCGCGCACGTATCGCGCTCATAAGGTGAAGCGGTCGCAAATGCGGTCGTTCAAATTGTGCGTAATTCGCGCCCCGGACCGGCTTGCGGGCGCGCGACGCCTCCCCTACTGCTTTCACGATGCCCCTCGCCGAATCCGATCTGTCCGCCTTTTTGTCGCGCCTCGAAGCGGTCGCGCGCGAGGCTGGCGACATCGCCATGACCTTCTTCCGGCCCGGCGCGCGCACGGCGGCGGCCATTTCCTACAAGGGCGGCGGCTCGCCCGTGACCGAAGCCGATTTCGCCGTGGACCGCTTTCTTTTCGAGGAGATGCGCCTCCTGGCGCCGCAGGCCGGCTGGCTTTCGGAGGAAACGGCCGACAGCGAGGCCAGGCTGTCGCGCGAGGACCTCGTCATCGTCGACCCCATCGACGGCACCCACGCCTTCACCCGGGGCGATGAGCGCTGGGCGGTCTCCATCGCCCTCGTCGAGGGCGGCCGGCCCGTGGCGGGGGTCGTCCACGCCCCCGCGCGGGGCGAGACCTTCACCGCCGCGCGCGGTCAGGGCGCCTTTCTCAACGGCGCCCGCCTCGCGCCGCCGGAGCTGAGTTCGCTCGCGGGAGCCCGTGTGATCGCGCCCCGTCCGCTCCACGAGCGCATCGCCCATCTGCCGCAGAACATCGGCCTTGCCCCGCGCACGCCCTCGCTCGCCCTGCGGCTCGTGGACATTGCCGTGGGCCGCCACGATCTCGTCATCTCCTCGCCCAACGCCCGCGATTGGGATATCGCCGCCGCCGACCTGATTCTGGAGGAGGCGGGGGTCGCGCTGGCCGAGGTCGAGGGCGGCGCGCTGACCTATAATCGCCGCTCGTCCAAACGCGGCATGCTGGTTGCTGCGCCCAAACCGTTCATCGAGGAAACCCTCGCCATCGCCCGGACCGTGTCGAAAGGAATCAGCTGGTCATGACCAAACACGCGGCGCCCGCCAAAAAGGAAAAGCAGCTTCTGCATCTCGTCTTCGGCGGCGAACTCGAGACGCTCGACGGCGCGACCTTCCGCGATCCGTCGAAGCTCGACATTGTCGGCGTCTATCCGGACAATGACAGCGCCGTCGCCGCCTGGAAGGCGAAGGCGCAATCAACGGTGGACAACGCGCATATGCGCTACTTCGTCGTGCATCTCTACAAGCTGCTCGACCCCGCGCACGACAAGCTCTGACGCCGCGACCGCGCGCCCGCCTCGAATCGCGAAAGCGGGCGAGGCCATGGCCAACGGTCAGGCGCGCTCGATCGACAGCGCGCGGCCGTCATGTCCGGTCACGCGGGCGTCGATCATGAGCCCAGCCGCCGTCTCGGGCGTGCGGGCGAGCGTGAAATCCGCCGCCCGCGCCATTCCGCCGCGCTCCGTGAGCAGGCGAAGAGTCTTCCCGATCCGCCCCTGCAAATGACGCGCGAGCGCCCTGTCGCCAAGGGCGCGCAGCCGCGCCGCGCGCTCCTTCGCGACCTCGCGCGGAACCTGCGGCATACGCGCCGCCGGCGTTCCGGGGCGCGGCGAAAAGGGGAAGACATGCAGATGCGTCAACCCGCACTCGTCGACCAGCGCGAGCGTTTGCGCGAACATCTCCTCCGTTTCGGTCGGAAAGCCTGCGATGAAATCGGCGCCGAAGACGATGTCCGGCCGCGCCGCGCGCATGGCGTCGCAGACGCGGATGGCGTCGGCGCGCAAATGCCGCCGCTTCATGCGCTTGAGAATGAGATCGTCGCCCGCCTGAAGCGAGAGATGCAGATGCGGGCAGAGCCGCTCGTCCTCGCGCAGCGCGACGATGAGGTCGTCGTCCGCCTCGATGCAATCGATCGAGGACAGGCGCAGGCGCGCAAGGTCCTTCACCTCGCGCAGCAGCAGCCGCGCCAGCCCGCCGAGCCGCAGGCCGTCGGCGTCGTAGCTCGTCAGATCGACCCCGGTGAGCACGATTTCCTGCTTGCCGCTCTCGACCAGCGCGCGCGCCTGCGCGACGACCTCGCGCGGCGGCGCGGAACGTGAGGCGCCGCGCCCGGCGGGGATGATGCAGAAGGTGCAGCCATGATCGCAGCCGTTTTGCACGGCGAGGAAGCCGCGCGTGCCTTCCGACGCGGCAAGGGCGCGGTTCGGCGGCTGTTCGGCGATGACGCGCGCCACGCCGTCCATGGCCGCGAATCCTTGCGGGTCGATACGCGCGGCGCAACCCGCGACGACGATGCGCGCCTCCGGCCGTTCGCGATGCAGGCGGCGGATCGCCTGCCGGGCCTGCCGCGTCGCCTCGCTGGTGACGGCGCAGGTGTTGACGACAACCGTCGTCCCCTCGTCGCCGTGCTGGCGCGCCAGCTCCTCGGAGTCGACCATGTTGAGCCGGCAGCCGAAGGTGAGAACCTCCGCCTTCTGCCCGAGCGCGCTCACGCGTCCACGCCCTCGAACAGCGCGGCGGTCAGGCGGGTCTCGAACTCGAATTCGACCGGTCCGGTCATCATGACGTGATCGTCCGCGCGCCAGTCGATCGTCAGCTCGCCGCCCGGCAGCGCGACCCGCGCGCGCCGCTCGGTCCGTCCCGCGCGGGCGCCGGCGACGACCGTGGCGCAGGCCGCCGAGCCGCAGGCTTTGGTCGCGCCCGTTCCACGCTCCCATACGCGCAGCAGGATGTCGTCGGGCGCGACGATCTGCGCGAAGGAAATATTGGCGCGCTCGGGAAACAGCGGATGATGTTCGAGCGCCGGCCCCAGGGTTTCGAGGGGAATCGCCAAGGCGTCCGGCACAAAAAAGACCGCATGGGGATTGCCCATGCTGACGGCCGAGAACTGCGCGGGCGCGCCCGCGACCGGCGGCTCCAGCGCGACGGATCGCGTGTCCGCCGCGCGCGAGAGCGGAATCTCGCGCCAGTCGAGCTTCGGACGGCCCATGTCGACCGTGAACTGCGTCTCCGCCTCGCGCTGCGTCTCGATGCGGCCGGCGTCGGTTTCGAGCGACAGCCGCTCCCTGCCCTCGCGCGCCAGCGCCCAGGCGACGCAGCGCGTGCCATTGCCGCAGGCGCCCGACAGCGAGCCGTCGACATTATAGATGCGCATGAAGGCGTCGTCGCCGGCCGCGCGCGGATCGTGCAGGGCCATGAGCTGATCGAAGCGCAGACCCGGCGCGGCGGCGATGGCGCGCGCCTCCCGGGGCGCGAGCACATGGTCGAGCCCGCGCAGATCCAGAACCAGAATTTCATTGCCCGCGCCGTTCATGCGCAGAATGGGGCGATTGTCGAGCGGATGCGGCATCAGCGTTCCCGGGATGATTGCGTCGTATATAAAGGCAGCGCCGCGCCGACGCCACTTTGCGGCGCCCGACGCCTGTCGCAATTTCCCGGCAAGAAGACGTTTGATTCGGCGCGCGCGAAGGGACGCATCAGGTCATGGACGAGGAAACGGGGCTGATTGACAGGCTGCGGCGCCATTGGCCGGCGGCAGCGATTGTCGCGCTGCTTGTCGCCACGGCGGGCGTCATCGCGGAAAGGCGCCTGTTCTCCGGCGCCAGGGACGAGGCCGGGACGCCGCCCGCAAGTGCGCCGGCCACGCCCGAGTCGAAGCCCGGGGCCAAGGATGAAGCGGCTCCGCCTCCGGCGCCTGACGCATCCGCCGCGGTGGCGAGCGAGACGGTCATGGTCGACGCCCGCCCGGCGGCGGTGCTGAAGGGCCAGGGCAAATGGGAGGGCGCGGCCAAGACGCTCTCCGACGCCATCGCGAAACTCAACGCCGCCGTCGCCAAGGCGGGCCTGACCGTGAACGGCCGCACCATCGCTGTCTTCACCAAGACCGACGACAACGGCTTCACCTTCGAGGCCATGGCCCCGCTGGCGACCGCGCCGGAAGGAAAACCCAGGCTCTCCGACGGAGTCGAGATCGGGGCGTCGCCCTCGGGCAAGGCGATGAAATTCCAACATCGCGGCTCCTATGATGAAATAGACGCCACCTATGAGGCCATCGCCGCCTATCTCGATGAAAAGGGCCTGGATACGAAAGACATGATCATTGAGGAATACCTCAATGATTTCAAAGGTGAGGACGCGGAAGTCGACGTCGACATCTATGTGTTCCTGAAATAGCGGATGACTGGCGGGGGGCGCGTCCCGTCATTTGCGCCCTCGCCTCCATTGCTCAGGTCTCGCGAAATCGGCTAATCAGCGCCCGATAGGCGAAACCGGGCGACTGGGGGTCGGATTCTGATGAAGCTCCTGCGAATTGCGTGCGCCCTCTCCTGCCTGGCGGCGACCGTCGGGACCGCTTGGGCGCACGCCATAGTGCTGAGCTCCTCCCCGCGTCCGGACGGCAAGGTGACCGGTCCGGACGCCCTGTTCGCGATTCGCTTCAGCAGCCGCATCGACGCCGGCCGCTCGTATCTCAAGCTTTTCAGGATCGATGGCGAGGCCCTCGTCCTGCCGCTCGCGGACGCCGCGTCCGAAGACACGCTGAAAGCCAGGGCGACGGGACTGACCCCCGGACGCTACCGTCTGCATTGGCAGACGCTGAGCCCGGACGGTCATATTTCGCAGGGCGACATCCCCTTCGACGTGAGCCGCTGACATGCAGCTTTTCGTCGATATCTACGGCTTCCTGAGCGTCGTGCTGCGCGGGTTCATCCTCGCGGCGCAGTCCGTCTCCGTGGGCGGCCTCGCCTTTCTGCTGATGCTGGTCTGGCCGCTGGGGTCCCGTCTCGGCGGCACGGGGGCGGCGCTGGAGAGCCGGGCTCTGCGGCTGATCCTCCTCTCCGCCTCCGGACTTTGCGCGGCGGAGGCGCTCGCGGGCGCCTCGCTCATCCTCATGCTGGTTGGCACTCTGGACATTCCCGTGCACGAAGCGGCGGGGGCGCGCGCCGTGGCGGTCGATCTCGTGGCGGCGGTCCTCGCCGCGGTGATCGCGCTTGCCGCCCGGCTGGCGCGGCAGGCGGGATCGGGCGTCGCCGCGATCCGCGCGGCGGCCCCGGTGCTGGCGGCGCTGCTGCTCGGCGTCCAGGCTGGCTCCACCCATGCGGTCAGCCAGTTCGAGGGCGCCTATGCGCTGGCCGCCGCGGAGTTCCTGCATATGTGCGGAGCCGCCGTCTGGATCGGCGGCATTCCCTATTTTCTCATGGCGCTGACGGATGTGGCCGAGCCGCAGGCCCGCGCGGAGGTCGCCCGCCGCTTCTCGCTCATGTCCATCGGCGCCGTGGCGGCGCTGCTGGCGGGCGGCGCGCTGATGGCGACGTTCTACGTGGAGACTCCGCCGGCGCTGTACGGCACCTCCTATGGCGTCATGCTGACCGCCAAGATCGTGCTGCTTCTGGGCCTGCTGTTCCTGGGCGGGCTGAACTTCCTCGCCGTGCGCCGCCTGAAGGAGCAGCCGGCCGGGCCGCTGCTGCGCACGCGCCGTTTCGCCGAAACGGAAATCGGCGTCGGCCTGACGGTCCTGTTCTGCGCCGCCTCTCTCGCCTCATTGCCGCCCGCTCGCGATCTGCCCAACGACCGGGCGAGCTTTTCAGAGATCGTCGACCGTCTGGAGCCGCGCCTGCCCGTGCGGCTGGAGAGCCCGGATTTCGAGACGCTGTCCGCCGCATTGCCTCCCGAGGCGCTGAAGGACCTGCCGCCCGGCGCCCAGCCGCCGCGCTCCCCCGCTGACATCGCCTGGTCGGAATACAACCACCACTGGGCGGGGCTTTTTGTCGTCGCCATGGGCGTGATGGCGCTGCTCGAACGCGCCAGCCGGCGCCTCGCTCCCGTCATGAGCCATTGGCCGCTGGTCTTTCTGGGGCTCGCGGGGTTCCTGTTCCTGCGCGCCGACGAGGCCGTCTGGCCGCTCGGACGGCTCGGGCTGATTGAAAGTCTGCGTGATCCCGAGATTGCCCAGCACCGTCTTCTGACGCTGCTGATCGTCGCCTTCGGCCTGTTCGAGTGGCAGGTGCGGCGCGGCCGCATCCGGGCCTGGTGGGCGCCTTATGTCTTCCCGGTCAGCACGGCGACGGCGGCGGCTTTCCTGCTCACCCATTCGCACGCGCTCGCCAATCTCAAGGAAGAGACGCTGATCGAGATCACCCACACGCCGCTCGCGCTCGTGGGCGTCGCGGCGGGCTGGTCGCGCTGGCTGGAGCTGCGTCTCGACGGGCGCGCGAAACGGATCGCCGGCTTCGTCTGGCCGGTCGCCTTCATCCTCGCCGGGCTGATGCTGGTCTTCTACCGCGAGGCCTGAAGCGCCGTCGCGAAGCGCCGCCAGAGCGCCTGCGGCGGGTCGTTTAAGGCGGCCTCGAACGCCGGCTCGAAAGCGGAGCCGCCTTCCAGCGCGCGCATCAGCCGCGAGAACGCCGCCGGGTCGCCGCGGCGCAACCAGCCGATGAAGAGCGCCGCCTGCCGATAGGCCATCCGCTGCCGGAAGCTGCGAAGATCGCAGCCCGCCCCGCAGGGCGGCGCGGCGGCGAAGGGGATCGACAGAAAATTCGTCCAGCGCGAGGCATCGAGAATCACGCCATAGCCGTCGCGGATCGCCCGCGCGGCGTCCGCGTCGCTGACGCTCTCCGCGGCGCCGCCGTCCGAGGCCAGCACCGCGAGCCCTTCCGTGAACCATTGCGGCGGACGCGGCGCCCCTCGCGGGCGCCAGCCGAAGAAGTGCACATGCGACAGCTCATGGGTGAGCACGCTGACCAGCCGCCAGCTTTCGTTCTGGCAGAGCGCCGGCGAGAGCATGGCGCGCCCGGCGCGCGAGACGCCCACGATATCGGCGTCGCCCAGCCCATTGGCGCGGGCGTAGGCCGCGTCGTCAGCAAAAACCGCGACGACGGGAGGGCGTGCGAAGGGCCGGCCATGTTCCGCTTCGATCTTTGCGACGGCGGCCGGCAGGGCGGCGGCGGCGGCCTCGGCGCGGGCGCGCGCCTGCGCCTCGAAATGCACCCGCGCGTCTTCGGGGAGGGTTGGAAGGGCGGCGGGGTCGTTGATCTGCGCGATGAGCGCCGCGCGCAGCTCCGGCTGGATCGCCAGCGCCGCGACAAGGGCGGCGGCGAGCGCCGAAACCACCAGTTTCAACGCGCCGGAGAGCGGCATGGGTCTCCTCCCGGCCCCGCGAGACCACTGCGCGAAGGCCCTCTCGCCATCCCTCGCAGGGTCGCTTGCCGTGCGCAAGAGGGAGGCGGCGGCCGGTCGAAAACGCAAAAGGCGCGGGTCGCCCCGCGCCTTTCATCCGAACGCCGTCGCGTCCGTTACTCGAACCGGCCGGCCGCGTGGCCGAGCATGGTGTAGACCTTGCCGGCGTCGCCTGTGAGCAGCTCCAGCGCCTTGGAGCCGTCGCGATCGCCGCGGCTGGTTTCGAGGAGAAGCTCCTCGAAGTGGCGGACGTAATGGTCCAGCGTGCCGCGAAATTCGGCGTCGACCCGATAGCGGCGGCGAATCTCCTCGAAGGTCTGATGACCCTGCGCGGTGTAGAGGCGCCGCCCGAAGAGGGCGCCCTTTTCGCCGCGCTGGTAGCGACGCCACAGATCCGTCACGGCGGCGCTGTCGACCATGCGGGCGATGTCGAGCGTCAGCCCGTCCAGCGCGCCGCCATTGACCTGCCGGGCCGGCCGCGCGGCCTTCGGCGACTCTTCACGAGACGCGCGGGCCAGGAGATCGCTCAGCCATCCGCCCTGTGCGTCGCGCGCGGGGGCCGCCTCGGGGGCGCGCGGGGCCGGGGCCGGAGCCGGCGGCTCCGGCGGTTGAACGACGCGGGCCTTGGGCGCTTCGGCGGCGCGCGGGGCCTCCGCACGCGGTTCCGCGCGCGGCGCCTCGAAGGCGCGGCGCGGGGCGGGCGGCGGCGCCTGCTCCGACACGTCGAAGACGCGTCCCGAGCGGGCGACAATGTCCGTCAGCTCATTGAGCGCCTTCACCTGATCGCCCACGACGCGACGCAGCGCCGCCGCCTGCTCGGCGGTTTCGCGCGGCAGTTCGACCGCGCCGCGACGGACTTCGTTGCGTGTCTCCTCGAGTTCGCGGTGGATCTCCCTGGAGAGCGCGCGGATATCCTCGGCCGTCGACTGGAAGCGGGCGCCGGCCTCGCCGAACAGGCGGTTGATCTCCTCATTGGCCTGCTCGAAGGAGGCGCGCATCGTCTCCTCGGTCTGCGCGCGCTGCGTCTCCGCCGCCGTGCGCAACGCCGCGAAGCGCGCGTCGACGAGATCGGCGGTTTCCTGCGACGTCGCCGACAGGGCGCCGCCAATCTCCCGCGACTGGTTCTCGACCGCGCGGAAGGTCTCCTCCATCTTGCGCGAGAAGGTGGCCATGACGTTCTCGACCTCGGTGCGCTTGCCCTCGATCAGCGACATCGCCTGTTCGAGCGACTGGCGCCGCGCCTCGAAAGCCGCGTCCAGCGCCTCCTGGCTCCTGCTCAACTGGCCGACGCTCTCGGTGAGCGTCTCCTGCCGCTCGTTGAGCGCCTCGACGATGTCGTGCGCATTGGTGATCGTGCCGCTCGCCACATCGCTGATCTGCTGCACCTGACCCGAAACGTCGCGGATGGCGGTCTGGAATTCGGCGAGACGGGCGCCGAGCTCGCGCTCCAGGCTGACGAGATTGCCGCCCGTCTTGTCGATGATCGCATGCAGCGAATTGTTGGTCTGGCCGAGCTTGTCGAGCAGGGTCGGCAGTTCGGAGCGGATCTTGTCGTTCATCTGGATGAGCGCGCCGATCGAGGATTGCGCGCCCGCGTCCAGCGCCGCCGTCAGCGAGGCGCCGGACTCGTCGATGGATCTGGCGAGCTCCTCGCGCTTGTCCCCAAGGTGCCGCACGATCGCCGCGCCGCGCGCCTCGATGGTCTTGGCGATCAGCTCGCCGACGCTGGTCAGTTCGCTCGTGACCGCGCCGCCGCGCTCCCCAAGAGTCGTCTGAATGGCGGCCAGCCGGTCGTCCAGCGCCGTCTGGATTTGCGTGAGCCGCGCCTCCAGCGCGCCGCTGATCTGCGCGACCCGCTCGTTGAGCGTCTGGCCGAGGTCGCCGGCGCGGGCGTGCAGCGTGGTGTCCAGCTCGCGGCGGGCGTCGGCGAGAGCCTGATTGATGTCCTGCAGACGCGCCCCGATCGAGTCGACGACGCTGCGCCCGCGCTCGTCCATCTCGGTGGACACTGCGCCCAGGCGCTTCACGACATTCTGCTCGAACAGCTCGATGCCGCCGTCGAAAGTCCTGGCGAGATCCTTGGCGCGGCCGCCGAGCGTTTCGTTGATCTCCTCCGCCTTGGCCCCGAGCGTCTCGGCCAATTCGGTGGAGCGCGACAGAAGCACGGAGTCGATGCTCTCGAGCTTCTCCTCCATCGCCTGAATGACCTCGCGACCGCCTTCGCCCATGACGCGCGCGACTTCCATCGCGTGGTTGGCGAGCGACGCCTGAAGCTTCTGGCCGCCGGCGCCGAGGCCCGCGTCCATCTGCCGGACCAGCGCGTCGATGCGCTCGGACGCTTCGCGCGTGCGGGAGTCGGTCACCGTCTCGAAGGCTTCGATCTTGCTGGACATGGCCGTCGCGATGTCGATCGCGCGCGACTCGAGCTTATCGACGAGCGCTTCGCCCTTCCCGATGATCGTGTGGTCGATGGCGTCGAGCTTCGCATTGACCTCGTCGGCGAGCTTGCCGACCTCGTCGCTCAGGCGCGAGAAGACGGAAACGGTCGTGGCGTCGAGCTGGCTCACCAGCCTGCCGCCGCGAATGGAGATCGCCTCGTCGATGGAGTCGAGGCGCGTGTCGATTTCCGTCGCGAAGTGGCGCGAATTGTCGCCGATGCGCGTCGCGAACTGATCGACCTGTTCGGTCAGCTTCTCGACGAAGACGCCGCCATGAACGCTGAGAGTCTGGTCGATGGCGTCGAGCTTGTCGTCGAGCGTCTGGTAGAGCTGCTGCGCACGCTCGTCGAGGCCTGAAACGAGCTGCTCCGAACGCGTGGACAGATTGTCCACGAGCTTGCCGCCCCGGTTCGACACGGCGTCGTCGAGGGCGCTCAGCCGCGCCTCGATCTCTTCCGCGAAATGACGCGAGTTGTCGCCGATGCGCGAGGCGAAATAGTCGGCCTGGGCGGCGATGCGCTCGACGAGCGCCCCGCCCTGCTCGCCCACCGCCTGATCGATGGCGCTGATCCGGTCGTCGACGCTGGCGACGAACTTCTCCGTCCGCGCGCCGATGCGCGCGTCGGCGTCCTCCGTGCGCGCGGCCAGATGTTCGACGAGCGCGGCGCCGCGTCCGCCGATCACTTCCTCGATGACGTTGAGCCGCTGGGCGACGTCGTCGCTCAGCCTGGCCGCATGTTGCGCCACGCGGTCGGCGATCTCGGCGCCGTCGCTCACCATGGCGTTCTCGAACTGCGTCAACTGCTCGCCGAGCGTGGAGGTGATCCGGTCGCCATGTTCCGCAAGCGCGGACACGACCTCATTGCTCTGCGACAGCACGGAGGTCTCGAAGGCCACGAGCCGGTCAGAGAGCAGCTCGTTGAGGCGTTCGCCCTGCGTGGCGATCGCAACCACCGCGTCGCTCGCCGTCGTGGCGAAGCGGTCGTTCATCTGTTCGGAGTTGAGCGCCAGGGTTTCCGTGGCCTCCTCGACGCTGCGCCGCAGATTTTCACGCAGCGCGGCGCTGTGCGCCTCGAATTCCTGCATGGCGAGTTCGCGCGTCGACTCCATCGTCTGCGCGACGGCCATGCCGGCGTTCTCCAGCGCCGCCATGCGCTCGCCGAGCAACTCGTCGACGCGCTGCGCGTGATCGGTCACGATCTGCGCGACATTGTCGCTGTGCCGGCGCACCGAGTCCTCAAAGGACTCGACACCCGTCGACAGCAATTCGGCAACGCGCGCGCTTTCGTCCCCGAGCCGCCGCGTCGTCTCGGCGTTGGCGTCCTGAATGGCCGTCTCGAACGCCCGCAGCCGTTCGGAAAGCTCCTCGGTGGTCAGCGCGGCATGATCGAGAACGCGCTGCGCGACGCCCTCGGCCTGGCGCAGGAAGGTGTCGTCGAAAGCGGAGAGGCCCGCCGTGAAGGCGTCCCGAACCTCCTCGGTCTTGGCGGTGACGCTCGCCGCGGCGTCGTTGCTGTGGCGGGCGACGGCCTCCGCGAAAGCGGCGAGGCCCTCGGTGATCGCCGCCACGGCCTGATCGCCATGCTGCGCGACGCGGGCCGTCACCGTCTCGCTCTGGCGCAGAATGGCGTCCTCGAGAGAAGCGAGGCCGATCGACAGATTGTTCAGCGCGCGATCGCCCTGTTCGGCGACGCGGGACGCGGCCTCCTCGCTCTTGCGCGCGACGGTCTCCTCCAGCGTCTGGATCTGACGCGCGAGCTCGCCGGTGGCGCGCTCGCCATGCGTGGAGACGAGGCTGGCGACCTCCTCGCTGCTGCGCGCGACGGTCTCCTCAAGTGCGGCCACGTGACGCGCAAGCTCCATCGTGGCCCGCTCGCCATGCGTGGAGACGACGCCGGCCACCTCCTCGCCGCTGCGCGCGACGGTCTCCTCAAGCGCGGCGACCTGACGCGCGAGCTCCATCGTGGCCCGCTCGCCCTGCATCGAGACGACGCTGGCCACCTCCTCGCCGCTGAGCGCGACGGTTTCCTCAAGCGCGGCGACCTGACGCGCGAGCTCCATCGTGGCCCGCTCGCCCTGCGTGGAGACGATGCCGGCCACCTCCTCGCCGCTGCGCGCGACGGTCTCCTCCAGCGCGGCGACCTGACGCGCGAGCTCCATCGCCGCCCGCTCGCCCTGCGTGGAGACGACGTTCGCCACCTCCTCGCCGCTGCGCGCGACGGCTTCCTCCAGCGCGGCGACCTGACGCGCGAGCTCCATCGTGGCGCGCTCGCCCTGCGTGGCCACCACGGCGGCGACGCCCTCCCCGTGACGCGCGACCGACTCCTCGAACGCCGCGAGCCGCTCCGACACGATGGCCGAGGCGCGTCCGCCTTCCGACGCCACGCGGGCGGCGATCGCCTCGCTTTGCTGGAGCACCGTGTCTTCGAAGGCGGCGAGGCCGGTCGCGAGATTGGCCAGCGCGCGGTCGCCGTGGTCCGTCACGCGCGCCGCGAGCTCCTCGCTGCGATGCGCGACCTGCTCGGTCTGCGCCGCGATCGCGTCGTGGAAAGCCGTGAGATGCTCGGTCAGCGTCTCGGCGGTCTGGGCGCTGTAGTCGCTGATGCGCGCGGTCAGTTCGTCGTTGCGCTGCGCGAAGACCTCCTCGAACTGCGCCACCTGATCGGCGAGCGCGGCCGCCGCCTGCGCGCCGCCCTCCGAGAGGCGGGCGGCGATGCCTTCGCCCTGCTCGGCGACGGCGGCTTCCAGCGCGGCGATCTGGCGCGTGATGTCCTCGACCGCGCGCTCCCGCTGCGCGGACACGCTCTCCGCGACATCCTCGGTCCGGCGCAGCAGCGCCGACTGGAATTCGGACAGACGTTCGGTCAGCGTGTTGGTGGCGCGGTAGCTGTGCTCCGTCACGCGGGCGGCGAGCTCGTCCCCGCGCGCGGCGAAGACGTCCTCGAAGGCCACGAGGCGCTCGCCGAGCGCCGACGACAGGCGGTCGCTCTGTTCGGCGACGCGCGTCACCGCCTCCTCGCTGTTGCGGGCAACCGAATCCTCGAAGGCGGTCAGTCTTTCGCCGAGCGTCGCGTCGAGCTGGGAGCCGCGCTCGACCACGCGGCTTACCATCTGTTCGCCGCGCTCCAGAACCACTTGCTCGAAGGTCTGGATGCGGTCCGCGAGGGTCTCGCTGACGCGATCGCTGTGCGCGCCGAGCGCGGACACCGCGTCCACGGCGACGCTGGCGAAGCGCTGTTCGATGAGCTGCGCCTGCTCGGAGAGCGCGGCGGTGGTTTCGTTCAGCGTGTTCGCGATCGACATCTGCAGCGACTGGCCGCGATGTTCGAAATCCTCCTGCGCGCGGCTGTTCGCCTGCTCCATATGGTCCAGGAACCGCGTTTCCGCCGTTTCCAGCATGGTCCGCGCGCGCTCCACCTGCTCCGCGACGCCCGTGGTGAGGCGCTCGGTGGTGACGGCGAGCGATCGGTCGAGCGCGCCGCCATGAATGGAGACGGCGTCCTGAATCGCGGCGCCGGTCTCGGACAGGCGTTCGATGAGGTGATCGCCCTGCCCTCCGACCGTGTCGGCGAATTTCGTGCTCACGTCCTCGAAGCGCGCGACGATCTCATCGCCGCGCATGCCGAAGTCGGCGACCGCCGCGGCGCCGGCCTTTTGCAGCCTCTGCCCGACCTCCGCCGCGCCCTCCGAAAAGAGCCGGCTCACGTCTTCCGTGGCGCCGCCGATCTTCTCCGCCACCTGTTCGCCCGTCTCCGTCAGCGTGCTGACGACGCGGTCGCCGTGAGAGGCCAGGGCGGCCTCGAAATTGTCGCCCGCCTTTTCCAGCGTGAGGCGGATTTCCTCCCCCTTCGAGCCGAGCGAGGAGGTGACCCGCGCGCCCGCCGCGCTGACCGCCTCGGCGAGATGAACGGATGTCGCCGAGAGTTCCTGCGAGAGCGCCTCGCGCGCGCCGAAAAGCGCGGTGCGGGCGTTGTCGGCGTTGACGAGGATGGCTTCGCGCTCGCGGGTCAGTTCGTCGATGAGCAGACGGATGCGCCGCTCGTTCTCGGTGTAGGAGCGCTCGAGATTGGTCACCTCGGTGCGCACGATCACTTCAAGTTCGCCGGCGCCCGCGAGCGCGCGTTCGATGCCGTCGCCCATGGACGCCGCCTCGCGGCGAATCGCCTGCGAGAGCGACACGACCTGCTCGCTCGCGATGGTCTCGGGCTCGATGAGGCGGATCGCCACCTCCGTCATGGAATTGGCGATCAGGCGCATTTCATGGGCGCGCCGCGCCATCAGGCCGGTGATGAAGAGAAAGATCGTCGGACCCACGAGGCCCGCGATGGCCAGAATGGGCCTGGGCGCCAGAAGCGACCCGTCGACCTCCAGAATCTCGTCGCGGTGAAAGTAGACATAGAGAACCCAGCACGCCGCCCAGAGCGCGATCGACGCGAAGGTCATCCCCATGATCGAGCGATTGGGCTGGATTTGCAGCGCCGCGCGCAACTCGCCGACCGTACGGCGGTCGTCGTTCGCCGGCGGGATATGCGGCGTCACGAGCGACGACGGCCTCGGCGTCTCGCGCGCCTCGGATTTGCGCGCGCCGGGTTGCGGCACATTCGGCAGGCCGGAGGAGACGTCTTTCGCGAGGCCGCCGGATTTCGCCGCGTCCATCTTCGCCGCGTCGGCTTCCGTCGCCGGAGGGGCGCCGAGATCGAGCGCTTCCTCGATCGCCGACAGAGCGGCGGAGGCCGCGTCCTGAATCTTGCCCGATTTCGCCATCGTCACTTCTCCGGACGGCCCGAACAAGCCGCCCCGTGCTGCGCGCCTGGGGTGGGCGCGGAAAGGATTAACCAAATATTACAGCCCCTCACCTTCAATTGAAACACGAGCGGCGCGCGTATTCGGAAACTTCGTTAACGCAGGCTTCAGACGTCGGCGCGAGGCTGGGCGCAAACGCCCCCTCGCCTGCATCGGCCGGACCATTACATGTTGTTATGAGCTCGGCTTTTTTCTGAAACTCGAGCGGGGGGCCAAGCGGAGTGAGGCATGGCAAACCCTGCGGCTGTTGATATGTCCCGTGAAATCCAGAGGATCGACGAAACGCTGGGGACAGCGCCTGCGGCGCCGGTCCTGGACCTCGTCCATCTGTCTCGCCAGACGTTTGGCGATCATGCGCTAGAGATCGAGCTGCTCACGCTTTTTGAGCGTCAGGCGGCGCAGTTTGCGGCGCGACTCACCGAATCTCGCCTCAATGACGACAAAATCGCGCGCATGGAGCTGGCCCATATGTTGAAAGGCTCGGCCCGCTCGGTCGGCGCCTGCGCCGTGGGCGCGGCGGCGGAAGCCTATGAGACGGCGCTGCGCCAGGGAGACGGCGCCCAGGCCCGGCTCTGCGACGCGCTGGTGGCGGAGATCGGAGCGGCGCGGGCGGAGATCGCCGGACTTCTCTAAAACGGCCCGACCGGGAAATATTTGAGATAGAGCTCGCCGAGCGCGCCGCGCCGGTCGAGCTTGGCCAGCGCGTAATCGAGCGCGCGCCGCAGCGGCTCATTGCCTTTGCGGACGGCGATCCCCACCCCCTCGCCAAAGTAGCGCGGATCGGTGAAGGGACCGTCCTTGAACGCGCAGCAGCCGCCCGCCTCGGCCCCGTTCAGCCAGAAGGAGAGGCCGATGGCGTCGCCGAAATGGGCCGTGACCTTGCCGGTTCTGAGCGCGTTGCGCGCCTGCGCCGTGGTTTCGAAGACGACGCGTTCGGCCTCTGGATAGAAGGTCTTGAGAAAGGCTTCGTGGCGCGATCCGCCGACGACCGCCACCTTGCGGTCGCCGATCGCCTCGGGCGTGGCGGCGGAGAGCGGGGTGTCGCGGAACATGACGAAGCGGCCGGGCGTCAAGAAATAGGGAGCCGTGAAATCCGCCCGCTTGCGGGTGTCGTCATTGATCGCCAGCGCGGCGATGACGGCGTCGCCGCTGGTGTCGTCGAGGGCGGGCAGCAGAAGCTCCCAGCTCCGCCGCTGGATGGTGCAGGGGATTTCCAGTTCGGCGCAGAGGGCGCGGGCAAGGTCGATGTTGAAGCCGGCCAACTGCCCGTCCGACAGCAGGAAATTGAACGGCGGGAAGTCGTCCTCCGTCAGGAAACGGATCTGCTTCAGGCGCGAGAGGTCGGGCTTCTGCAAGGCGCGATGCGGATCGAAGAACGAGGGGATCGTCACCTCGGCCCGCGACGGGCCGCAAGCCGCGAACGCCGGCAACAGGCAGGCGGCGAGGACGCTCAGGCGAAAGCGGGGCAAGGGCGCTCCATGCGAAGATCGGTGTGCATGGCCATTCTAAATCGCTTGCGGCCGGCTCGCCATGCGGCAATAGTCACGCTCAAGCGTTTTTTGTGAAAGTTGCTCATGAGCGTGGCGTCGGCTGATGTTTACCCTGCCGATCCCCTCCCTCGCCCGCGAGAGGAGGCGCGCGCCGCGCCGCCGCGCCCTCGATCCGCTGGCCGACGCCGCGAGACGCAGCGCGCGCCCGGCGGCGACCGCGCCGCGCCAGCCCGCCGTGGAAATCGCCTTTCTGGCCCATTATGGCGTCCCGCCCGAGGCGCTGAATTACGCCATGGCGCGCGCCCGCGCCGATGGCGTGTCGGCCGACGCCGTGCTGCTGGCCGAGAAGATCGTGGCGGAGGACGTCTTCTATCAGGCGCTCGCGGATCATCTGGGCGTCGCCTTCCTGGACGACGGCTTCGATCTCGCCCCGGGCGCCTTCGCCGCCGCCGCGCGCGGCTATGTCCCGTTGGGCGAGAACGCCGAGGGCCTGCGCTGGCTCTTCGCCCCCACTGGCGCCGGGATCTTCCGCCTGATGAGCGCGGTTCGAGCCGCAAGAGGGCGGCCGCTCTTCGGTTTGACCACGCCTGGGCGGCTGAACGAGGCCCTGCGCCGCGCCCGGCCGACGGACGCCGCACGGGCCGCGAGCCTGTCCGCCGAGCGCGTCGATCCCGACCTGTGCGTGCGCGCTTCGCTTTGTCCACTGTCGCTGGCCGTGGCGACGGCGGGACTTTTCGGCGCCGTCGCCGGACTTTTCGCGCCGTGGGAAGAAGCGCGGCTGCTGGCGGCCTTTTTCCTCGCGGGCGCGTCTCTGGCCAGCATTGGCCTGCGTCTTTACGCTTGCGCCGCGGGTCTCAAGGTCGAGGAGCCGGCAAGCTGGATCGAGAATGCGCGGCTACCGGTCTACACGGTGGTGGTGGCGCTCTACAGGGAGGCGGCGGTCGCGCGGCAACTGGCGCGCGCCATCGACCGCCTCGACTATCCGCGCGCCAAGCTCGACGTGAAATTCGTGGTCGAATGCGACGATGAGGCGACGGCCGCCGCCCTGCGCGCGCACGCCCCGCGCACGCCCCATGAGATCATCGTGGCCCCCGAGGGCGCCCCCCGCACCAAGCCGCGCGCGCTCAACATCGCCATGCCCTTTGCGCGCGGCGACCTCGTCGCGGTCTTCGACGCCGAGGACATTCCCGACGGCGGGCAGCTTCGGCGCGCGGCGGCGATCTTCGACCGCTCGCCGCCCGAGGTCGCCTGTCTTCAGGCCAGCCTCGCCATCGACAATGGCGGACTCAACTGGATGACGAGCCTCTTCGCGCTCGACTACGCCGCGCTTTTCGATGTCTACAACAAGGGTCTGGGAGCGCTCGGCCTGCCGCTGTTTCTTGGCGGCACCTCCAACCATTTCCGGATCGGGGCGCTGCGGGAGGTCGGCTTCTGGGACGCCTTCAACGTCACCGAGGACGCCGATCTCGGCCTGCGGCTGGCGCGGGCGGGCTACGCCGTCCGCACCTTCGACTCGCACACGTTCGAGGAGGCGCCCGCCGATTTCTCCGCCCTGCTGAAGCAGCGCACGCGCTGGCTGAAGGGCTGGATGCAGACGGCGATCGTTCACTGCCGTCACCCTGCCCGCTTCGTCGCCGACTTCGGCCCGCGAGGGGCGCTGGCGGTGCTCGCCATGTTCGCGGGCGGCCTGCTCGGGCCGATGTTCGGGCCCCTGCTGGGCGCGCGCTTTCTCTACGACGCGGCGACCGGCGCGCTTGCCCGCGCGGGCGTCTTCGGCATGGCCTGTTCCGCGCTCTGGTGCCTTGTCGCCGCCTCCGGCACCGTGGCGCTCGTCGCGCCGCTGCTGATCGGCGCGCGCCGGCGCGGCCTGTCACGCCAGCGCCGCGCGCTCGCCTATCTGCCGCTGTGGCTGCTGATGCTCAGCTTCGCGAGCTGGCGCGCCTTGTTCGAACTCTGGCGGCGGCCCTTCCACTGGGAGAAGACCGAGCATGGACTGACCGCGCGGCGACCCCGACTCCTCAGGCGAAGAGCCATTGTTTGAGGAGGAAGCCGGCGCTTAACGCCTTGCTGTAATGCTCGTGCAGCGCGGTGTGGGTCATGCCGGCGCGCGGCAGATCGCTCTTCTTCATCCGGCGGAAGAAGGGGATCAGCACATCCTCGAAATTGGCGACGGTGTATTTGCCGCCGTGGCGGTCGGCGACGCGCTCGGCCACATTGGTGAAGAGCAGCATGAGCGCCTTGAACAACGCCGGATTGGAGATGTTCTCGTCGATGGCGTGAAGGCCCAGACCGTGGCGGCAGGCGCGCAGATAGGCGTTCAGCACGGCGTAGACCTCCTCCGCCGGCGCGCCGGCGAAGGCGCCCTTGATGGAGCGCAGCGCGGCGTTGAAGGTGACGCGCGAGATCATGCCCTTCTTGCGTTCCGCCGGGCTCAACAGGCCGGCGAGCGCGCTGTCCTTGCGCGTCTGGAACAGGTCGAACACATTGTGCAGCAGCGCCTCGGTCTCGGTCTCGACCTCGGAAAGTCTGCGAATGTCGAGCAGAAGCTCGTTGGGCACCGGCCGCTGTTTCGTGTTGATATCCATGAACAGGCGGCATTCCTGCGCGCGCGTGAGCCGGTTGTAGATCACCACGGGCACGCTGACCGAGGCTTTCGCGAGCCGGAAGCCATAGACGCGGTGCTGCCCGTCGATGATGAGGAACGCCTTCTTGTCCTGGCGGAAGCTGAGGGTCCCCGTCTCCTTGTCGAAATGCAGATGCGCGCGCGACTGGGCCGACAGCACCACCGCTCCCGGCACGGTGCCAAAGCCGGAGTCGATATAGCGGGCGATGGATTTCGCCCGGCGCTCATCCAGAAGACGCTGGAATCCGTCGATGGGGTTTTCGACGCGCGGCTCGACCATGCAGGTCTCCGCCAGCAACTCGCTCGGCAGGACGAGCGAATAAAAGCGATGCTTGCCCTGGGCGACGACGAACGCCCTGGCGCTGACCGCCTTGGCTTTCGGGGCGCCGGAGCCGCTGTCGGGCGCGTCCCGGTCGTCGTCCGCGAGGGGGGTGGAGTCGGCGAGATCGCCAATCGTGTCCCGATCCATGTCTCTGATCCCATCAGCGCGAGCTTGACAGCGCTCACGAAAGCTGACTCGACGAATCAAAATCGGCACTCGCAGGCAGGCTAGGCGCGAAACGTTAACGGGACAAGGCGACGGGCGCCGGCCGCGGTTTTCTCTTTCCTTTGGCGCGCCCGCGGATGTAGATAGGAGATCAAACGGCCCGGCGGGCTGGAGGCGCGTCGCCCATGTGGTCGATCATCAAGTCGTTGCGGCGGGTGACGGGACAGCCGCTCTCGCGGCGCTTCAACAGAAGATTTCGCATGAACCGCTACGAACGCACCCCTCAACCGGCAGGCGAGGCCGAGCTCGAATATCTCGACGGCGAATATCGCGTGCGCAAGCCCGGCGCCTATGTGCGCTGCGCCGTCACCGGCGAGCCCATTCCGCTCGAGGATCTGCGCTACTGGAACGTCGATTTGCAGGAGCCCTACGCCGGCCCCGACGCCAAGCTGAAGAAGCTCGGGCTCAGCAAGCCCGACTGAGCCGCGCCTTTTCGAGCGCCTGAGCAAGCGTCGCCGCCAGCGCGTCTTGTTCCGCGACGATGAGACGAACCGGCAGCGTCTCCACGGCCGGGGAGCCCGCGGGGAGACGGACGGCGTCCTTTTCGGTCGTCAGCAGCCTCGCCGCATGGCGGCGAGCGACGGCGGCCAGTTCCGCCATATCCGTCGCGCTGAAGCGATGATGGTCCGGAAAGACCCGGCGCGCGACGATCTGCGCCCCGGCGTCGGCCGCCGTGCGAAAGAATTTTTCGGGCCGTCCGATCCCCGCAAAGGCCACGACCCGCGCGCCAGCGAGCGTGGCGCTCGGCCGCGCGACGACCTCCGCCCGGAAGACGGGCTTTTCGGCGCGAGACGCGAGCACCGCTCCGCCGGCGCCGTCGCCAATGACGACGACGGCGTCGGCCGCGTCGAACTGCGCCAGCAGAGGCGCGCGCAGCGGCCCGGCCGGGAGGCAATGGCCGTTGCCGGCGGCGTATTCCGAGTCGATGACAAGGAAGGCGAGGTCAGCCGCCAGACGGCGGCTGTGGAAACCGTCGTCGAGGATGACCGCCGTCGCGCTCATGCCGAGAGCGGTGTCCGCGCTGACGACGCGGTCAGCGCCGGCGATGGTCAAGGCGTGGCGCGCGAGCAGGAGCGCCTCGTCGCCAGCGGTTTCGGCCGTCTCATTGGGTTCGACAACGAAGGAGCCCGTTCGGCGCCGACCGCCGTAGCCCCGCGTCAGCAGCGCCGGGCGTTCGCCGAATTGCGCCAGAAGTCCGGCGAGGGCGATGACGAACGGCGTCTTTCCGTCGCCGCCGGCCGTCAGCCCGCCGACCACGATTGTCGGCAGGGCCGCGCGCGGCGCCTCGCGCCGCAATCGCCGCGCCGCGACGGCGCCGTAAATTCCGCCAAGCGGCGCGAGGACACGCGCAGCCGGGCCATTGGCGCGCCAGAAGGCGGGCGCGCGCCTCATTCAGCGGCCCTCTATCGCGACCTGCGCAATATAGGGCTCGACCGCGTCGATGATGCCGCGTGACGCGCCGCCGAGCTTCTCGACCGCCTCCGCGCCGGCGCGGCCCATGCGCCGCATACGCTTGGGATCGGAGAGAAGATATTGCGCCGCCCGCGCCAGCGCGCTCGCGTCCGTGACCCGCGCGGCGGCCTTTGCGGCCGCGAGCGCCGCATAGACCTCGCTGAAGTTGTCGACATACGGCCCGTGCAACACGGCGCAACCCAGTTTCGCCGGCTCGATGGGGTTCTGCCCGCCGCCGGCGGCAAGCGATTTGCCCATGAACACGACGCCGACGCTCCTGAAGATCAGCCCCAGTTCTCCCACCGTGTCCGCGACATAAATCGCGACGCCGGCCGACGGCTCGCCGTCGCGGCTGCGCAGCGCGACCGGCAGGCCGCGCGCCTGCGCCAGCGCGGCGATCTCGGCGCCGCGTTCGCGATGGCGCGGAACGATGACCGTGAGAAGCTCCGGGATCGTCTTCGCAACGTCCATGTGAGCGTCGAGGACGAGCGCCTCCTCGCCCTCATGCGTGGAAACGGCGGCCCAAACGGGCCGCGCGCCGATGGCGCCGTTGAATTCCGCGAGCCGCGCCGGATCGGCGGGGGGCGGCGGCACATCATATTTCAGATTGCCGCCGACGCGCACGCAGGGCGCGCCCAGCGCAATGAACCGCGCCGCATTTTCGGGGTCCTGCGCGAGACAGAGGTCGACCGCGCGGAAGATCTTGCGGGCGGCGCCCGGCAGGCGGCTCCAGCGCTCGGCGGACTCGCGCGAAATGCGCGCATTGGCGAGCACCAGCGCAACGCCGCGCGCGGAGAGCGCCGCGACCGTGTTCGGCCACAGTTCCGATTCCGCGAAAATGGCGATGTCCGGCCGCCAGTAATCGAGAAAGCGGTCGACGAATTGCGGCGCGTCCAGTGGGATATATTGGTGAAAGGCGCCCGCCGGCAGCCGCGCGCACAGCAGCCGCGCGGAGGTCACCGTGCCGCTGGTCACCAGAACCTCGGCGCCTCGCTGAATGAATCGTTCGACGAGCGGCAGCAAGGAGAGCGTCTCGCCGAGACTGGCGCCATGCATCCAGACCAGCCGGCCGGGCGGCCGCTCGCGCGAGGCGAAGCCGAGACGTTCGTCGATTCGGGCCGGATCCTCCCTGCCCTGCGTGACGCGCCAGTTGAGCAGGGGGCCAGCGAGGGGCGTGAGCGCGACAGTCGCCAGTCGATAAAGCTTTAAGAGCGGCATGATCCCCGTTCTGTTGAACCGGTTGCGCCTTGCGCCAAGGCCAGACCGCACGGGGCGCACTTTTGGGGGTGCGCCGATCCGGGCGACAGGGTCCGTCTTATTGTTCTCAAAGCTGGCGAATTTAGGAAGCGCCCGCCTGGCTGTGCGATCATGTTCCAGGCCGGGCGCAAAGCCCCCGCTCGGAGAGAGCGGGGGCTCGTCTTATCAGGAAAGCGCCGCCATCGCTTTCTCGAAAGCGACCTCCGCGCGCAGGCTGTCGAGGTCACGGCCGAGCGTCGCCACGGCGAGCTTGCGGCTGCCCGCCGACAGGACGACTTCGCAGTCGCCCGCCGCCGGATCGCCGGCAAGCGCGGCATGGTCCCATGACGGCGCATGGCCGACATAGGAGATCGCCTGATCGTAATGCTGGCTCCAGAAGAAGGGCGCCGCGTCGAAACGCTCGCCGCGCCCCAGCATGTTGCGCGCCGCCGTCTGGCCCTGACGCTCCGCGACGACCCAATGCTCGACGCGGATCGCCTCTCCCGTGATCTTGTCGGGCCAGCGCGCAATGTCGCCCGCGGCATAGACGCCGGCGACGGACGTTTCGAGAAAGGCGTCGACCAGCACGCCCCGGTCGACGGCGAGGCCCGCCGCCTGGGCGAGCGCGAGATTGGGCCGCACGCCCACGCCGATCGCCACAATGTCCGCGGCCAGCGACCCGCCGTCCTTCAGCGTCAGCCCGCCGTCCCCGATCTCGGTCGCGGAGTTCTCGAGGTGGAAGACGACGCCATGGCTCTCGTGCAGCCGGCGAATGTGCGCGCCAAGGTCCGGCCCGAGAATGCGCGCCATGGGAACGGCTTCCGGCGCCACGACGTGAACGTCGAGCCCGCGCGCCCGCAACGACGCCGCAACTTCCAGCCCGATGAAGCTCGCGCCAATGATCGCGGCGCGCTTTGCCCCCGCGCAGGCGGCGACCAGACGGTCGGCGTCGGCGAGGCTGCGCAGGTAAAACACATTCGGCCGGTCCGCGCCGGGAATGGGAAGGCGAATCGGATCGGCGCCCGTCGCCAGCAGCAGCGCGTCGAAGCCCACCGACTCGCCGCCGTCGAGCGTCACGAGACGGGCGGAGACGTCGAGCCGGTCCACCCGGCGCCCGGTCCGCACATTGATCCGCTGCTCGCGGTACCAGTCCGGATCGCGCAACGGCAGCCATTCCGGCTGCGCGGTTCCAGCGAGATAATCCTTTGAAAGATTGGGCCTGTCATAGGGCTGCGCCGGATCGGCTCCGATCAGGTCGATGGCGCCGTCATAGCCTTGGGCGCGCAACTCATGGGCCGCCGCGAAACCGGCCGCGCCGGCGCCGACGATGACGACGGCGCGCGGCGCGCGGGTCGGCGCGGATTTCGGAGCCTGCGTCCGGATGCGCTCGCGCGCGAAGATCTTTCCGTCCGACTGCTCGACGCGCCAATGCGCGAGCGCGTCGAAGGCCGGCGCACGCAGGGCCTCGCCGCTGCGCAGGCTGAAACAGGCGTGATGCCAGGGGCAGCGAATGGTTTCGCCGACGACGAGCCCCTCCTCCAAAGGCCCATGATAGTGGGTGCAAAAGGCGCCGACGACGAACACCTCGTCGCCCTTGCGCACCATGATGGCGTCCTTGCCGCCGACGTGACCCCGAAGGGGACGCCCCTCCACCACCGTCCCGGCCTCGATCCCGAGCGCGAAGTCCTGCCCGACTGTTTCATCGCTCTGCGACATGTGTCCCCCTCTCGCCGGCCGTCATGAACGCGGCCGCTGGCTAATAAACTGGGCGCTTCCGCACGGACGGCAAGCAGCCGGAAGCGATCGCGCGAATCAGTTTGTACGAAAACAGACACAAGGAGCAGACCTGTTTTGCCCGGTTCAGGATAGCGAACTGAAATGCCGATGAGTTTTGCGGCGACGACGTTGTGACATTGACGCAACAGCAACAAAGACATTACCGCGCCACACCCGTATTTGCTCAATATCTGGGCAATTGCGAGAGACTTGAGCTTGAAGCCGAAGGTCCATGGCGTTGAAATTGACGCAGTTCCCGCCTCCCCAGACCGGAGTTCCTGGCAATGAAGTGGTATTCCCTCCCCGTCATAACTGCGGCGTCGATCGCCGCGACCATGGCCGGCGCAGCCGACCTGGCGAACAAGAAGGCGCCCGCCGCGCCTCCGCCGCCGCCAGCCTGGCTCGATACGCTGACCATCGACGGTTATGTCGAGGGCGGCGTGGCGATGAATTTCAACCAGCCCTGGAACGGCATCAACTGGGGCCATCTCTACACCGACCGCGCCAACACGCCGACCTTCAATGGCGCGGTTCTGACCGTGCAGCGTCCCCTCGACCCGAAGTCCGACACCTATGACTTCGGCTTCAAGGCGCAAGTCCAGCTCGGCGAGGACATGCGCTACAACCATCTGACGGGCACGACCGAATACTGGATCAAGAACCGCACCCAGGTCGGCCCGCTCGAGGCCAACGTTCAGGCGCATCTGCCCTGGAAGACCTTCCTCTCGCAGGGCGGCATCGACGTCAAAGCCGGTATCTTCCCGACGTACAATGGCGCCGAAGTCATGTACGCGAAGGACAACCTCTTCTACAGCCACTCCTACATCTTCAACTTCGGGCCCTTCCTCCACACCGGCGTGATGACGACGACCCACGTCCGCGAGTGGCTCGACGTCTACGCGGGCGTCACCACGGGCGTGAACACCTTCATCGGCTGGCCGGGCGACAACAACGGCTCGCCGTCCTTCCATGGCGGTTTCGGCCTCAACCTCCTCGACGGCAATCTGACGATCCTCGGCATCGTCCACCACGGCCCCGAGAACCCCAAGCAGATCGGCGGCCCCTACGACCCGGGATTCGGCTTCCCTGTCGCCTCCTGGCCGAACACGCCGTTCTTCTGCGTGTGTAATCCGAACTCGACCGCCCGCACCTACGCCAATCTGACAACAACCTGGAAGGTGACGGAGAACCTGACCCTCATCACCGACATGGCGTTCAACCGCGAGCGCGGATGGAACCCGGCCTCGGCTCTGGGCAATGTTCCGCAGAACTCCTACGGCCTCTACGACCAGTTCTTCCCGAACTTCGTGACGCCGGGCGGCTGGCCGACGACGGTCCTGTCCTATCTGCCCCAGCACCCCAAGGGCGCGGAGTCATACGCCATCGCGCAATATGCCTCCTACAAGGTCAACGACATCTTCAAGATCAACGGCCGCGTGGAATATTATCGCGACGCCAACAACTTCTTTGTCTCGGCCTTCCCGGGCTACTTCGACGCGATCAACTTTCTGCACGGCTTCTACTGCCCGTCCTGCATCGCCCGTCCCGCCAATGTCGGCACCAGCTATCTGGCGCTCACGGCTGGCATGACGATCACGCCGGAACTGCCGAAGCTGCCGATCATCACGGGCCTGATCCTGCGTCCGGAAGTCCGTTGGGACACGGCGGTCAATGGCACGACGCCCTTCTTCCGCGGCCTCAACTACAATGGCAACGGCCAGAGCCGTTCGCAGGGCATGTTCAACATGGACGTGATCATTCCCTTCTCGCTGCTCTGATACGGCGCGAGACGCAACTCGAAACGAAAGCCGGCGACGCCACGTCGCCGGCTTTTTCATTTGGCTGGCTTACCCATACGAAAAAGGGGCGCGGCACGCCGCGCCCCGTGAGGCTAGAGAAGAGAGTCCTGGGTCTGCTCATGAGATAGGCGCGCAACGCGGGCCTGCAAGGGGCGCTCAGCCGCGAGCGCGGCGGTGTGGCAGAAAAGGCGCCATGCCGGCGCGCGCCAGCGCGTCCGCCCGCTCGTTCATCTCATGGCCGGAATGGCCGCGCACCCAGTGCCAGGCCACGTCATGCCGTTCCTCGGCGGCTTCGAGCCGCTGCCAGAGCTCGACGTTCTTCACCGGCTTGCGGTCCGCCGTGGTCCAGCCGCGCGCCTTCCAGCCCTTGATCCAAGAGGTGACGCCGCCGCGCATATATTGCGAATCTGTATAGAGATCGACGGCGCAGGGCCGCGTCAGCGCCTCCAGCGCCATGATCGCGGCCATCAGCTCCATGCGGTTGTTCGTGGTCATCGGCTCGCCGCCGGCAATTTCCTTTTCTTTCTCGCCGAAGCGCAGGATGGCGCCCCAGCCGCCGGGGCCGGGATTGCCGGAACAGGCGCCGTCGGTCCAGATCGCGACGCGCCGGGTCATGGCGAGAGGCCGTAGCCGGCGAGGTCATCGACCGTGCGATGAAACCGCAGCTTGGCGAGATATTCGCGCGGGTCCTTCGGCCGCACCAGCGCGCCCTTGGGCACATTCAGCCAGTCGACATAGCGCGTGAGCAGAAAGCGCGTCGCGGCGCCGCGCGCGAGCAGCGGAAAGGCGTCGATCTCCGCGCGCGACAGCGGCCGCAGGCGGCGATAGGCGTCGAGCAGCGCCACGCCTCGTTCCGGCGCATAGACATGCCGCTCGTCGAAGCACCAGGCGTTGAGGCAGATCGCCAGATCATAGGCGAAGGCGTCGACGCAGGCGAAATAGAAGTCGATGAGCCCCGAGATCCGGTCGCCGAGAAAGAACACATTGTCGGGGAACAGATCGGCGTGAATGACGCCGCCCGGCAGATCACGCGGCCAATGGGCTTCGAGCTCGTCGAGTTGCGCCTCGACAATCTCGCGCAAGCCGTCGGCGACGTCTCCGGCGCGGTCGGCGGCGGGCGCAAACAGCGGGCGCCACGCGTCGACGGAGAGCGCATTGGCGCGATGCAGCGGGAAGCCCGCGCCGGCGAGATGAAGCCGCGCCAGCGCTTCGCCGAGCGCGGCGCAATGCGCGGGCTCGGGATGGTGGACCGAGTAGCCTTCGAGGAAGGTGACGATCACCGCCGGGCGGCCCGCGAGCCGGCCGAGCGCGCGCCCCTCACGATCGCGGACCGGCTGCGGACAGGTGACGCCCTGCGCGGCGAGATGCTCCATCAGCCCCAGAAAGAACGGCAAATCGGCTTCCGCCACGCGCTTCTCATAGAGCGTGAGAATGAAGTTGCCCGCGCTGGTGTGCAGGAAATAGTTCGAGTTTTCGACCCCCTCCGCGATGCCCTTGCACGAGAGGAGGTCGCCGAGGTCATAGGTCGCGAGAAACGCGATCAGCTCCGCGTCGTCGACCTGGGTGTAAACGGCCATGGGCGTCTTTCCAGAGAGCAACGCCCGTCAGGCCATCGCCCGCAGCTCCTTGGGCAGCGGGAAGGACACGCTTTCATCGGCGGTCGACACGGTTTCCACCGTGACCTCGTAGCGCTCGGCGAAGGCGTCCATGATCTCCTCGACCAGCACCTCCGGCGCCGAGGCGCCGGCCGTGATGCCGAGCGAGCGGATATTGCCGAAGATCTCCCAGTCGATCTCGCCGCGACCCTGCACGAGCTGCGCGGGCGCGCCGGCGCGTTCCGCGACCTCGCGCAAACGCTGCGAATTCGAGGAGTTGGGCGAGCCCACGACGATCACCGCGTCGACATTGGGCGCCACTTCCTTCACCGCCGCCTGACGATTCGTGGTGGCGTAGCAGATGTCTTCCTTGTGCGGGCCGACGATCGACGGGAAACGGCGCTGAAGGGCGTTGACGATCTCCTGCGAGTCGTCCAGCGACAGCGTCGTCTGCGTGACATAGGCGAGATTGCTCTCGTCCGCGAAGCTCAGCCCCGCGATGTCGTCCACGGATTCGACCAGCACCACGGCGCCGTCCGGCAACTGTCCCATCGTGCCGACGACCTCCGGATGGCCGGAATGGCCGACGAGCAGCACGCGGCGGCCGCGTTTCCAGTGAATCTCCGCCTCGCGATGCACCTTGGTGACCAGCGGACAGGTGGCGTCGATCGCCATCAGATTGCGGGACTGCGCCTCGGCCGAGACCGCTTTGGCGACGCCATGCGCGGAGAAGATGACCGGCGCGTTTGTCGCGGGGATTTCATCGAGCTCCTCGACGAAGATCGCGCCCTTAGACTTCAGGGATTCCACGACGTAGCGATTGTGCACGATCTCGTGGCGCACATAGACGGGCGGGCCGAATTTCGCGAGCGCGCGCTCGACGGCGTCGATGGCGCGAACCACCCCGGCGCAAAAACCGCGCGGCGAACACAGGAGAATCTTGAGCGGCGGCTTCATGCCGCGGGGCTGAGCATTCATTATGGCGCCTTCGGCAAAGGTTGCGCGCGGCCGCGCCGCGGCTCAATCAGCGGATCGTCCATCCGGACAAACGCCAATCTGGCGTCGATTGTCGGGAAGCAATGTCGCGCCGGCCGGACTCTGTCAAGCGGGCAGGCGACCGCGCGCCTGCGGGCGCGGGCAAGGGCTTGAGCAGGCGCGCCGGCGGGGGCCTGGGCAGGCGGCGGCGGAATCGGCGCTATCGGCTGGGTCGGGTCTGGGCTAGCATGAGGCAAATCCGTTGGCGACGGCGCGGGTTTGGCAAGAGGCGGGAGACCGAACTCCCCCAGCGACGGGAGGAATCAATGACCGATGTCGAGAGCATTCTGGCCTCCGCCCAGGGCGGACAGCTCGTCCCCAACCTCGCCCAGCGCTTCGGCCTGTCCGAAGAGCAGATCGAGAGCGCCATTCAGGCGCTGACCCCTGCCCTCGCCATGGGGCTCAACCGGGCGGCGGAAGAGCCGCAGGTCTTCGAGAAGGCTGTCGGCGCGCTCGCCGGCGCCTCCGGCTATTCCTTCTTCGATGACCCCTCGGCGGCCGAAAGCGAGGAGGCCGTCACGCTGGGCCGCGACCTCGTCTCCGATCTTTTCGGGTCTCCGGCCGAGACCGGCCAGGTGCTTCAGGCCGCCGCGCGCGCCTCGGGCGTACGGGCGGACATTCTCGGTCAGCTCCTGCCGATCCTCGCCTCGATCCTGCTCAGCGGGCTGACCAAATCCATCAATGACAAGGGTCTTGGCGGCCTTCTCGGCCAGCTCGCAAGCTCGGGCGCGCTCGGGGGGCTTCTGGAGCAGATTCTCGGCGGCGGCGCCCCCAGCCCGGCGCCCGCTCCCACGCCCCCGCCGCGAGGCAATGCCGGCGGCGGCCTGCTGGGCGGCCTTCTGGGCTCGATCCTCGGCTCCCTGCTCGGCGGGCGCCGAGCGCCGGCCCCGGTTCCGCCCAACGGTCCCGGCGGCGTTCCGCCCCGTGGTCCCGGCGGCGGCCGGGGCGGCGACGTGCTCGATTCCGGCGCGGGGCCGATCGAGTCGGGGGGCCTGTCCTCCGGCCTCGACGACGCCTCGATCCAGCAGGCGATCGAGGAGATCAAGAAGACGCTTCAGGTCGGACGCGGCGGCGGCGCGGGCGGGCAGAGCGGCGGCGGCGCGGCCGATCTGGAAAGCATTCTGGGGCAGATCCTCGGCAAACGCTGACGCCTGACGCGCCTTCTCCCGCAAGCGCCGGGAAAGGGCGCCGGGCTTGCGAGCGCGGCCTCTCGCGCGCGAGCGCGGAACGGCTCGGCTGGAACGGCTTGGCTCTTGCATCTGAACGGCTTTTCCGGCATCCATCCGGCGCCCCGCCGGCTTTGCGCCCGTGTCGGCGCCGACAGGCGCCTGTCTCAATGGAAAATTCAGTCAGATCATGGCCCGCGACGTAACCGACACGACGCCCATCGAGTCCCGCGAAGCGCTCGTCGAATGGCTCGCCGCAGGCTGCAAGACCTCCGGCGCGCCGCTGCGGATCGGCACCGAGCACGAGAAAATCCCCTTCTACGCGGACACGCTGCGGCCGGTTCCCTATGGCTGCGTCGACGGCCGCTGCGGCGTCGGCGATCTTCTTGAGGGAATGCGCGCGGCCATGGGCTGGGAGCCCATCATGGACCGCGACGCGCTGATCGGCCTCGCCGAGACCAACGGCGGCGGCGCGATTTCGATCGAGCCGGGCGGCCAGTTCGAACTGTCCGGCGCGCCGCTTCCCGATATTCACGCGACGGCGGCCGAACTCGATTCGCATCTCGGCGCCCTGGCGGGCGTCGCCCGGTCGCTCGGCGTCGCCTTTCTGGACCTCGGCGCGAGCCCGAAATGGTCGCGCGCCGAGACGCCGGTCATGCCCAAGCAGCGCTACCGGATCATGGCCGCCTATATGCCGAAGGTCGGCTCGCGCGGTCTCGACATGATGTTCCGCACCGCCACCATTCAGGCCAATCTCGACTTCGTCAGCGAGGCGGACATGGTCGAGAAGGTGCGGGTCGGCCTTGCGCTCCAGCCGCTGGTGACGGCGCTTTTCGCCAATTCGCCCTTCCTCGACGGCAAGCCCACAGGACGGCTCTCGCAACGCTCCTACATCTGGCTCGACACCGACCCGGCCCGGACGGGCATGCTGCCCTTCGCCTTCGAGGATGGTTTCGGGTTCGAGCGCTATGTCGATTACGCGCTCGACGTGCCGATGTATTTCGTCAAACGCGGCGACGTGTATCATGATGTCGCGGGCGCCAGTTTCCGCGACCTGCTCGACGGCCGCCTGCGCCAGCTTCCGGGCGAACGCGCCACCATGTCGGACTGGGCGAATCATCTCTCAACCATCTTCCCCGAGGTGCGGCTCAAGACCTACCTCGAAATGCGCGGCGCCGATGGCGGCCCACGAGCGCATATGACGGCCCTGCCCGCTCTGTTCGCCGGCCTGTTCTACGACGGCGCGGCGCTCGATCAGGCCCGGCAGTTGACCAAAGACTGGGATGATGCGGCCCGTCAGACTTTGCGGGAGGATGTGCCGACGCTCGCGCTCGACGCGCGAATCGGGGGCCGCAGCCTGCGGGAGATCGCGCGCGACGTGCTCGACCTCGCCGCCGCCGGACTGAAGCGGCGCGCGCAGCTCAACGCCAAGGGACAGGACGAGACCGTCTATCTGGCGCCGCTGGAACAGATCGTGTCGGACGGCCGCACGCTGGCGCAGCAGAGGCTCGACGCCTTCAATGGTCCCTGGGGAGGTTCGGTGGACGGCGCGTTCCGGGATTGCGTGATCCCGCTCTGATCAGCGCCCCGGCGTCGATCGAAGACCGTCGGTGGCGCCCGCGCCGCAA
Organism: Methylocystis sp.; assembly: GCF_051061225.1. Classification (GTDB taxonomy): domain Bacteria; phylum Pseudomonadota; class Alphaproteobacteria; order Rhizobiales; family Beijerinckiaceae; genus Methylocystis. The sequence continues at coordinate 61,369 of NZ_JBPFEB010000028.1, read as the reverse complement.
TGAGAAAGAGGGACTTGATGTGTCGCGCCTTGCGCGGCGCCCTCCCCGTCCAGGGGAGGGATTGGCTCACGCCGGTGAGGCGTGGCGACTCCTCGATGATTTCGTGACAATCAGCGCGGGAACAGATCGTTCAGGCCGAACGGCGCCATGGGCTGGAGGCTGGACGCGCGTTGCACGCCATCCGACAGAGCGGCGTAGCCCATCGCCGCCGCCGCTGGCTGGCGCGCCATGTCGACACGGACATGGCCGCCGATCTTGACGCAGCCATTGGAGCCGGCGACGGCCACATAATCCGCGCCATAGCGCGCGCAATGGTTTGACGCTTCGGCCTTCGCCGGAAGCGAGGAGAAAGACGCGGCGAGCGCAAAGGCTCCGGCTATGGCGAGCGGCGCGTTGGGGCGAAAATCAGCGCACATCATGGCAGTCAGCCTTTTTTCCGATCGCCGCGCAACCCGAAGCGCTGCGATCCTTGCCCAATCCCTGTGCAGACAGACCCGGGGTCAACGCGCCCGACTCCTCAACTGCGATCGTGACACTTAAGCCTGACATCGTGGCAGGATCGTGTCCCGGACGGGGGATTTGTCCGTCCCCTGTGGATTAGAAACCACAGTCGGATTGATTTTTCGTATACGCGAAAGGTTTGATTAAATACCGTTTACAAATGATTACCACACCAATCTCCGATTGTGGCCTGCACGATTGCAAGCGCCGCGACAGAGGCGGTGTCGGCGCGCAGGACACGCGGTCCCAGCGAAATGCGGGCGACATTGGAGAGGCGCCCAATCGCCGCGCGCTCGGCGTCGTCGAACCCGCCCTCGGGCCCGACAAGAACGGAAACGCCCTTTCCGGTCCGGCCCTTGAGCGCCTCCACCGGATTGGCGATCGGCGCGTCCTCATCACAGAACACGAGCAGACGGTCCGCCGGAAAGGCGGCGATGAAGTCGTCGAGCTCCATGGCTTCCGGCGCTTCGGGCACGACGAGCACGCCGCATTGCTCGGCCGCTTCGATCGCATTGGCCCGCAGCCGCGCCGAATTGACGCGGCGCACCTGCGTGCGGCGGGTGATCACGGGCACGAGACGGCCCGCTCCCATCTCGGTCGCCTTCTGCGCCATGTAATCGAGCCTCGCCTGTTTCAGCGGCGCGAAACAATAATCGAGATCCGCCGGCGCGGTCTGCGGGCGCGTTTGCCGGTCGACGCGCAATTTCGCCGAACGGCGCGTGGTCTCGGCGACATGCGCGAGAAACTCGCCGTCGCGGCCATTGAAGAGAAGGATGGCGTCGCCGCCGCGCAAACGCAGCACATTGAGAAGATAATTGAGCGCCTCGGGCGGCGGGGCAATGTCGACGCCCGGCGCGAGCGCGTCGTCCACGAACAGGCGCTGCGCGGAAAAGTCGTAATGCGACAAGATCTTGTCCTGACAGGAGGGAGACGGGTCCAACCCGCCGGTCGGACCGCCTTGAAGCAGCCGTTTTGTTCGCGGACAGGTTGGCCAAAACTTGCGTGAGCGGCAAGCCTGCTGTTAACAGAAAATACACCTTCGTGGAGCGGATCCCGATTATGAAGAACAGCGGTCTCTTCGTCTTGCGCTCGGTTGCGGGCCTCTCGCTGCTGGCGCTTCTCGCCGCCGCGGGCGCAGCGCAAGCGCAGTCCTGTCAGGAGGACTTTCAGAAGCTGACCGACCGCCGGATGGCGCAGATTCAGGTGCTCAACGGTCTCGGCAAGGCCGGCAAGGGCAAGATGGACCCCACCGCCGCCTGCGGCGCCGCCAAGAAGCTCGTCGGCATCGAGAGCGAGATGGCGGCCTACATGACCAAGAACAAGGAATGGTGCAACATTCCCGATCAGGTTCTCGACGGCTTCAAGCAGGCGGGCGCCAAGACCAAGGGATTCGCCAACCAGGCCTGCACCGCCGCCGCGAAGATGAAACAGATGATGGAGCAGCAGCGCGAACAGGCCGCGAGCGGCGGCATGGGCGCGCCGCCGAAACTGCCGGCCGGACCTCTGTGAGCCTCATCAGCGACGACGACGCCGCCCTTCCGGACGCCGAAACCGACCATCCGATCTGGCGCCACGCGCCGGCGTGGGTCCGCCCCTATGTGCAGCTCGCGCGGCTCGACCGCCCGGTGGGCTGGTGGCTGCTGTTGCTGCCCTGCTGGGAATCGAGCGCGCTTGCCGCCGCTGCGCTGCACAGGGCGCCGAACCTCTGGCATCTGGCGCTGTTCTTCATCGGCGCCGTCGTGATGCGTGGCGCCGGCTCCACCTATAATGATTATGTGGATCGCGAGATCGACTCGAAGGTCGCGCGCACGCGCGGGCGGCCGCTCGCATCCGGCCGCGTCAGCCCGCGCGCCGCGATCTGGTTCATCGTCGCGCAATGCCTCGTGGGGCTCGCGGTGCTCCTGTCCTTCAACGGCTACACGATCGCGGTCGGGCTGCTGTCGCCGCTGATCGTGCTGGTCTATCCCTTCGCCAAGCGCTTTACCTCCTGGCCGCAGGCCATATTGGGATTCGCCTTCGCCTATGGCGCCCTGCTCGGCTGGACGGCGCAGACGGGATCGCTGGGGCTTCCCGCATTGTCGCTATATGCGTCGTGCATCCTGTGGACCATTGGCTACGACACGATCTACGCCTTGCAGGACGTGCGCGACGACGCCATCGCGGGCGTGCGCTCGACGGCGCGGCTCTTCGGGGCGCAGGTCAAGCGGGCGGTGGGGATGCTCTACGCCGCCTCGGCGGCCTTCGCGGCGCTGGCGGTTCATCTCATCGGCGGCGGCCTGTTCGCCTGGCTCGGCGTCGCCGCCTATGCGGCGCATCTCGCCTGGCAGGTCTCGCTGACGCGCGAGGAGACTCCCGTGCCAGTGGCGCTGATGCTTTTCCGCTCCAATCGGGACGCGGGATTGCTGCTCTCCGCAGGGTTCTTCATGCAGAGCGTCGCTTACCTGATCTGACGCCCGTTTTCGGGCGATTCGCACTGACGGCTGTCAGAATCTCCGTCCCGGCGGCGCCGGATGGCAGGCGAGCACGGCGATTTCATCGCCATTGTCATATTTCATCTCGCCGCGTCCGACGTCGAGCGTGTTGCGCACATGGCGCTCGGCGCATGTGTCCGCGCCGCCGTCCATGCAGAGCCGGTCCGTGCCGAATGTGATGAGGCTCTTGTCGACGCTCATCACATAGACGACCCTTTCCTTGCGGCCGTGTTTGTCCGGCCCGGAAATGTAGGAATCGCCCTGCTGGTATTCCTCGGCGACGCCCTCGCTCCACATGATCTGCAAAAACTGCCGCCCGGTGTCGACGTCGACCATCGCCGTCTGATTCGACCGCGCGCAGTCGAGGTGGATTTCCGCCGCGATCGCGGGCGCGGACGCGGCGGCGAGGGCCAGAACGGCAAAGGCTGTCCTCATCTCACTTGCCTTCCAGATTCCGCTTCTGATCCAGGCAGGAATCAAGCTGGGCGCGGTTGAGATCCCAGTAGGAGGCGCCGCAGAGCGCCTGATACCGGCTGCTGGTGAAGAAAGACCAGAGATTATAGCTGACGAGCGCCAGCGCCAGAACGGCCACTATCTTGAGAAGCACGTTGAAGCGCGTGATCGGGTCTGTCTCGGGCTGTGACATGAGCGCCTCCTTGGCCACAATGTTAGGCCGCCGACGCGGCGCGTCAATCGGCCGGAGCGCCGCGTCCCTGTAAAGCGGCGACTCTAGTCCAGCGTCTGCCGGAACCGCATCACCGCCACGGACATGGCGGCCAGCGTGAAAACCGCCAATGCGCCGGCGTCCGTCGCCAGATCGGAAAAACCCGAGCCTTTCAGCATGACCGAGCGCACGATGCGCAGATAATGCGTGAGCGGGAGCGCCTCGCCGATATATTGCGCCCACACCGGCATTCCGTAAAAGGGGAAGAGAAAGCCCGACAGCAACATGCTCGGCAGGAAGATGAAGAAGGTCATCTGGATCGCCTGGAGCTGATTCGCGGCGATGGTCGAGAGCGTATAGCCGAGCGACAGATTGGCGAGGATGAACAGCAGCGTCAGCGGCACGAGCACGCCCAGCGAACCGACGATCGGCACGCGGAACAGCAGGCTCGCGACGATCAGGATGGTCGCCATCTGCACGCCGCCCACGAGCACATAGGGGGTGATCTTGCCGAGCATGATCTCGGTCGGCGTCACCGGCATGGCGAGCAGCGCCTCCATCGTGCCGCGCTCGATTTCGCGCGTGACGGAGAGCGCGGTGTAGATCAGCATCGTCATGGTGAGGATGGTGCCGATCAGCCCCGGCACGATGTTGCGCCGCGCCTCGCCCGCCGGATTGTAGCGGCGCTGCACCTGCAGATCGAAGGGTGCCGGATTTTGCGCCAGAAACGCCAGCGGCCCGGTCAGCTCGCGGTCCAGCGCCTGCGCCGCGGCGCCGAGAGCGCCGGATATGGCGACCGAGGCCGCCGTCGGATCGGTGGCGTCGGCGATCAGCAGTACCGCGGGACGCTCGCCGCGCACCAGGCGGCGCGTGAAATCCGGCGGAATTTGAATGACGAACTGCGCCTTGTTGGACTTGATCAGACGGTTGGCGTCCGCTTCCCCATGTGCGACATAACGGATGTCGAAGTAATCGGTCGCGCGCAGCGCGCCGATCATCGCGCGGGCGATGGCGCTGTCGTCGTACGACAGGATCGCGGTCGGCAGATGTTTCGGGTCCGTGTTGATGGCGTAGCCGAACAGCAGAAGCTGCATCAGCGGAATGCCGACGATCATCGCGAAGGTCGGGCGATCGCGCCGAAGCTGGATGAACTCCTTCACGAACATGGCGACGATGCGCCGCCACGCCTGTGCGAAACCGCGACGGCGCGCTGGTTGTTCGGCAGGCCTCGCCGCGTCGCTCATGCGGCCCCTCGATTGTTGCGGGTCATCAGCTCGATGAAGACGTCTTCGAGCGTCGCCCGGTCCTGCGCCCAGCGATGCGCCGGATCGGCGTAGCGCTCGACGACGCGCGCCATCGCCCCGGCGTCGCGCCCGGCGACATGCAGGGCGGCGCCGAAGCGCGCCACCATATCCACGCCCGGCGCATGTTTGAGCTCGCCAGCCAGAGCGTCGAGCCCCTCGCCGGTGACGACCCAGGTGGACAGGCCCGCGTTGCGGATGATGTCCTGGATCGCGCCGGAAACGAGCAGCTTGCCGTCGAGGATATAGGCGATCTCGTGACAGCGCTCGGCCTCGTCCATGTAATGGGTCGAGACGAGCACGGTCAGGCCCTGCGTCGCCAGATGGTGAATCTCGTCCCAGAAGTCGCGACGGGCTTTCGGATCGACGCCGGCGGTCGGCTCATCCAGCAGCAGCAGCGCGGGATTGGGCAGGACGCAGGCGCCGAGCGCGAGCCGCTGTTTCCAGCCGCCGGAGAGTTCGCCCGCGAGCTGGCCGGCGCGCGCCGCCAGCCCGAGCCGCTCCAGCGCCGCCTGCGCCGCCGCGCGCGGCGACTCGAGCCCGTAGATGCGGGCCACGAATTCGAGATTCTCGCGGATGGTGAGATCGCGGTAGAGCGAGAAGCCCTGCGTCATATAGCCGACGTGGCGCTTGATCTCCTCCTGCTGGGTGCGGATGTCGTAGCCCAGACAGCGACCCTCGCCGGAATCGGGCGTCAGCAGGCCGCAGAGCATGCGGATCGTCGTCGTCTTGCCGCTGCCGTTGGGACCGAGAAAGCCGAGAATCTGCCCGCGCCTGACGCTCAGGGACAAATGGTCGACCACGATCTTGCCGCCGAAGGACTTGGTGAGATCCTTGACCTCGATGGCGATCTCGGGCGCCGGACCGGGCGATGCGTCGACCGACATGCTGCGCCCCTCTCCCTGTGTCATTTCGGCTGCGGCGGCGTCACGGAAACCGGCATGCCGAGCGGCAGTTCCCGCGCCCGCCCCTCGAGCCGCGCCTCGACCTTGAAGACGAGCTTGGTCCGCTCGACGTCGCTGAAAATGACCGGCGGCGTAAACTCCTGCCGGCTGGAGACATAGGAGATGCGGCCGGACAGGTCGCCGGGACAGCCGTCGCAGGCGACCTTCACCCTCTCGCCGACCTTCACCGATGAGAGCCTCGGCTCCGGCACGTAAAACCGCACCTTGCGGTTTTCGGGCGGCAGCAGCGCCACGACCGGCTGTCCGGCGTTGACGACCTCACCGGGCCGGAAGAAGATGTCCTGCACCACGCCCGCGGCCGGCGCATGGACCTTCTGGCGGCCGATGCGGATGTCGATCCCCTCGAGTTGCGCCCGCGCCTGCTGGATGGCCGCCTCCGCCGCGCTGATTTCCTGCGTGCGGCCGGGGATGAGAGCTGCATCCACCTGACGGCGCGCCTCCTTCACGGTCGCCTCGTCGCGCCTGAGCGCCATTTCGGCGCGGTCCAGCGTCGCCTTCGCGACGTCGCCCGAGCGATACAGCTTGAGCTGCCGCTCATAATCGTTCCTGGAAAGATTCAGCGCCGCCCCGGCGCGCTCCAGCCCCGCCTGCAAAACGGCGACCTGTTCGGGACGGCTCGTCGCCGCGCGCAGATTGGCGAGCTGCGCCTCGAGCTGGCCGATGCGCGCCACCGCCTCCGACCGCTGGCGGTCGAGCAGCGTCGTCGACATGGTGAACAGCAGATCGCCGGGCTTGACGACCGACCCCGACGCCACCGCGAGGCTGGCGACCCGCTCGCCCTCATTCGGGCCGATGTAGAGGACCTCTCCCTCCACATAGCCGAGGAAGGGCTGGTCGTCGGCGCCATTCTCATGGAACGTCCGCCAGGCGAAAAAGCCCCCGAGCGCGAGAAGGATCGCCGCCAGCGCGGCCACGCGTCCCATCCTTCGCCGCCTCCTCTCATGAGAGAGCCGCCGCTCGACTCGACCGGCGCAATCTCTTTTTGGCGCGCCGGCTGCAAAAAGGCTACAGTGCGCCGCCCGCGATACGAAAAGGGACCCGAAAAGGGATCAGAAATGTCTGAAGAGATTACGGAATTGCCCGAGCGCGAAGGTATGGACTATGACGTGGTGATCGTCGGCGCCGGCCCGGCCGGCCTCGCCGCCGCGATTCGCCTCAAACAGGTCGCGCCCGACCTTTCCGTCGTCGTCATCGAGAAGGGCTCCGAGCCCGGCGCCCATATTCTCTCCGGCGCCGTCATCGACCCTGTCGGCCTCGACCGCCTGATCCCCGACTGGCGCACGCGCGACGACGCGCCGCTGAAGACGCAGGTTCACGACGATCAGTTCTATCTGCTGAACGAAACAGGCGGCGTGCGCCTGCCCAACGCGCTGATGCCGAAGCTGATGAACAATCACGGCAACTTCATCGGCTCGCTGGCCAATGTCGTGCGCTTCCTCGCCGCCGAGGCCGAAGGACTGGGCGTGGAAATCTATCCGGGCTTCGCCGGCGCCGAGATTCTCTACGGCGACAAGGGCGAGGTGCGCGGCGTCGCCACCGGCGACATGGGCGTCGACCGCGATGGCAAGCCGAAGGACAGTTTTACGCGCGGCATGGAGCTGCGGGGGAAATACACGCTGTTCGCCGAAGGCGCGCGCGGCTCGCTCTCCAAGCAGCTCCTCGCGAAATATGACCTCGCAAGGGACAGCGACGTTCAGAAGTTCGGCATCGGCTTCAAGGAGCTGTGGCGCATTCCGAAGGAAAAGCACAAGCCCGGCCTCGTCCAGCACTCTTTCGGCTGGCCCTTGCAGACCGACACGGGCGGCGGCTCCTTCCTCTATCACTTCGAGGACGGTCTCGTGTCGATCGGCTTCGTCGTGCATCTCAATTATTCGAATCCGACGCTGTCGCCCTTCGACGAGTTCCAGCGGTTCAAGTGCCATCCGATGATCGCGCCGACGCTGGAAGGCGGCGAGCGTCTCGGCTATGGCGCGCGCGCGCTGACCGAAGGCGGCTGGCAGAGCGTGCCGAAGCTGGTCTTCCCCGGCGGCGCGCTCGTCGGTTGTGCGGCGGGCTTCATGAATGTTCCGCGCATCAAGGGGTCGCACAACGCCGTGCTCTCCGGCATGCTCGCCGCCGAACATGTCGCCGCCGCGATCGCAGACGGCCGCGAATATGACGAGGTCACGGCCTATGACGCCGCCTGGCGCGACTCGGAGATCGGCCGCGATCTGAAGCCCGTGCGCAATGTGAAGCCGCTCTGGTCGAAATACGGCACCTACATCGGCGCCGCGCTCGGCGGGCTCGACATGTGGACCAATTCGCTGTTCGGCTTCTCCTTCTTCGGCACGCAATCGCATGGCAAGCCCGATCACGCCTGCCTCAAGCCGCTCTCCGAAGTGACGCCGATCGTCTATCAGAAGCTCACGCAGAAGCCGGCTTTCGACAAGCTGTCCTCGGTCTTCGTGTCGAACACGAACCACGAGGAAGACCAGCCGGTGCATCTGCGGCTGAAAGATCCGTCGATCCCGATCGAGCAGAACCTGCCGATCTATGGCGAGCCCGCCCGACTCTATTGCCCGGCGGGCGTCTATGAAGTCGTCTATGGCGACGAGGAAGCCAGGAAAGACCCGCGTTTCGTGATCAATGCGCAGAATTGCGTCCACTGCAAAACCTGCGACATCAAGGATCCCGCCCAGAACATCACCTGGGTTCCGCCGGAAGGCGGCGGCGGACCGAACTATCCGAACATGTGAGGCCCTTCCGACCGATGCTGATGGAGGCCAGCGCCCGCCCCTCTTCTTGGGAGATGCGGCGGGCGCTCGCCTCCACCCCGGCCATTGCCGCCGCCGGCGGCCAGACGCCATGGCGCCCGTGAGCCGCGATGTTTTTCGTCCTCTCCAAAATTTTCGGCTTCTTCGCCGCGCCCACCAATCTCGCGCTGTTCGTCGCCGGGCTCGGCGTCGCCCTGTCCGTCACGCGCTGGCGCAAAGCCGGTTGGGCGCTCGTCCGCGGCGCGGTTCTTTTCCTGCTGCTGCTCGGCTTTACGCCCCTCCCCATGCTGCTCGCCCTGCCCCTGGAGACGCGTTTTCCTCAGCTGCCCGCCGAGGCGCCGGCCCCGGACGGAGTCATCGTGCTGGGCGGCGCGATCGATGAGGAGGCGAGTGCGCGCAATGGGCAGGCGGCGCTCAATGACGCGGCGGAGCGGCTGACCGAGCCGCTGCGACTGCGGCGCCTCTACCCGCATGCGCGTATCGTCTTCACCGGCGGCTCGGCGTCCCTGCGCGGTTCAGCGCATACGGAAGCCGAACATGTGCGCACCTTCTGGACCGAGCTGGGGATGGACCAGACCGGCGCCCTCTACGAGGACCGCTCGCGCAATACTTATGAAAATGCTGTTTTCACCCGGGAGCGCCTGGCGCCCGCTCCCGGCGAACGCTGGCTGCTGGTGACCTCGGCCTTCCATATGCCCCGCGCCATGGGAATCTTCCGCAAGGCCGGTTTTCCGGTCGTCGCCTATCCGGTGGATTATCGCATGACGGGAGGGCTGCGCGGCTGGAGCATGCGCCCCAACGCCCTCGGCAATCTCGAACTCGCGGAATTGGCGGCGCATGAGTGGCTCGGTCTCGCCGCCTATTGGCTGACCGGCAAGACCGACGCGCTGTTTCCGGCGCCGTAGCGACCGGCGCCGCCAATCCTTCTCTCCCCATGCGCAGGGAGAGAAGAGATGGGCGGCAAAGCGACCCCCGAAGCGCGCGCCGCCCTATTCCGAACGCCGCCGACCTCTGGTCGTCGTCGACGGCTCCATGCTGCGGCCGCCTCCGCTGCCCGGCCAGGCGCCGTGCTTCATTTCCAGAAACAGCGCGATGGCCTGCGCGCGGTTGCGCACTTCGAGCTTCTCGAACAGGTTGCGCAGATGGAACTTGATCGTATTGATCGAGACGCCGAAATCCTTGGCGAGCTGGCTGTTGGTGTGGCCAGACCCCAGCGCCGACAACAGGCTGCGCTCCCGCAGGGTCAGGTTCTCGAGCGGATCGCTGCGCATCTTGCGGATATCGACGAAGGGGAACACCATGTCTCCTGCGGCGACCGCCGCGAGAACGTCGAGCAGACGCTCTGGCGGCGCCCGCTTGGAGACAAAGCCGGCGCCGCCGAGTTGCAGCGTCTCGGCAGGGGCGGCCGGATCATTGGTGCCGCTGTACACCACGATCTTGGGAGCCGACACCTGACGCGACAGCGCGCGCAGCACATCCCGCGCATGCAGCGTCGGCAATTGCCAGCCGATGACGGCGATGGCGAATTTCTGCTGGCGGGCGGCTTCCAGGAATTCCTCGCCGTCCGTCACCTTCAGCACCAGATTGAAACGCTTGTCGTCGGAGAGGAGCTTGTCCAGCCCCGCGAGGATCAGCGGACTCTTGTCGGCGATGGCGACGTCGATGCGGGCGGCGGCGACAGAGCCGGCGCCGTCGTCATTGTCCGGACGGGGCCTTGCGCGCGGCGGGTCCGTGTCGGCCCGGCTCGTCCGCTCCAGGTCCGCCTGGCCCTCCACAGCCCTGATCGAAGAGGTAGGCCCCATTCTTCCCTCCGGGCCCGCGGGGACATCCCCTCACGCGAACCTCAACACCACCCAATGAGCCAGCCACGCCTTTTTTGCGGGCGGGTTTCGTTCTCTTTTGCGCCGGCGAACACCTACCCGTTCGAGTTGGCGTCGCGGCTAGAATACAAGGCGGGCGTCCGGGCGCAAGCCCTCTTCGGGGGACGATGGAAACAAGCGTGAAAAGGGCCGAAAAAAAATTAGGCGCGCCGCATCGGCATGAGCCGACGCGCCGCGCCTTGAGATCGAGCGATGACGCCGATTAGTCGGTGAAGACCCAACGAGCAGCGAAATAAGCAGCCGCGCCAATAACGATGATCGCGATCATGCCGACCGGGGTCGAGGCGTAGCTGGTCAGTTCGAGAATAGCGCCCATAATCTCCTCCTTCTGTCACACTTTCTGTCGGTTCTAACTATTAGCCGACATGCTTCCATCTGATCCGCCCAAGCGAACGGATAAGCAGACTTGCGTTTTAGGATCGCATCGCGGACATGTTCCCATCGCGTTTTTTTACGCGACACCTCGAAAGGGTGGGCGCATATCTGTCTGGCCCTGTCCGCGCCCGGTGAGCCATATGCCACCACAGTTTTGCATCTGCGGTTCCGAAATGCGGTGCGTAAACGAACTATTGTAGTCGCTGATCCTTGTCAAGCGACCTCACGGTCCCAGGCGGCGGCGGAATGTCGCGGACGCTTTGGCTTTGGCGGAGATTGCGCTTGCCGCGCGGGAGGCGCCGCGCCTAATGTCCCCGGCATCGGAAAAGAGAGCGGACATGGGCAAAACCCCATTAAAATACTTTATAATCTTCATCGTGGTGGCGGGCGCGGCGGGCGCCCTCTTCTACGCGCGGCGCACCGTGCCGGTCTGCGGCGAGGATGGAAAATACATGGCCAGCGTCGCCGACTGCCAGGCTTGGGGACTGGACTCCAACCTGTGCAAACAGGCTGTCGAGAAGGCTCGGGCCGTCGCGGCTCGGGCCGCGCCGAAAACCGAAACACTGTTCCAGTGCGAGCTGCGCTTCACGGACTGTTTCGAGACTCCGGCCGGCGGCTTTTCGCCACGGCCAGCCTTCTGCCTCCGCGCCGACGGCGAACCCAGGGAGATCCGCTACCTCGAATATGAGGCGGACCGCCGCAACCGCAAAAAGACAAGGGAAGTGCGCATCGACTGATCGAGGCCCATCAAGAGCGCGACACGCCTGCCACGCCACACAGCGAAACCGGAAGGCGGCGCGCCCCGCCCGCGATCAGCGGCGGGAGTCCGCGCGTTTGGCGCCGATCTGGAAGTCGGACGCCTCGATGACGAGGTCGCCGGCGCCGGTCTTGACGTCGATATGGATCGGCACGACGACGCGCGCCTCGGGCAGCGGCGCGAGCCAGACGTTCATGTCGCGATTTTCCGCCATGTAACGGGTTGATTTGCTGTCCGGCCGATGGCCGGCGATCGGCGTGTAGCGCGCCGAGCAGATGGCGACCGGGCCGGAATAGCCCGGCGTGTTCGCCGTGTGCTCGCCGGCAAAGGAGAGGGCGATATCGAAGCGCGTCACCCCGTCGAAAACCGAAATGGTGCGGTTGCAGGCGGCCGGCCCGGTCAACTCCTGCCCCTGCGGCACGCTCATGATCAAGGCGCTGACGGGATCAACGACGCGCTTCTTGTTGGGCTCCAGCACCGGAACGCGCATCTCGGCGTCCCATGGCTCCGGCTTGACCTCCACATTGCGCACCGCGTTGCTCGCCAGCGACATGCGGACGGTGCGCACCTCTTCCTCGTTGGAGGTCGTGTTCGCATAGGCGGACGGCGACGGCCCGGCGACCGAGAGGCCGCCGCTCGCGGTGGCCGCGCCCTTGGTGTTGTTGACGAGATTGGCGAGGCCCGTCGTGCGCATCGAGATGTCGATGCGGTAAGTGCGATCGACGACGCCCGAGGCGTAGGCGCTGCCAATGGAAATGCCCATGAGGCTCAGCGCGTAATGCGCCTTGAGCGTCTCCGCCTCCGCCCTGCCGGCAAGGCAGGGGAGCAACGAGGCGATCGCGAGGGAACCGAGCTTTCTGGTCTTGCTCATGTACAACGCCGTTGCTGGGGCTTGGCCGCGCGCCATGGATGGTTGCCTCACGCCGACTCCTGCCAGTGTCCGTCCGCATAAATGCGCCAGGAGCGCAGCCCGGCTTTCGCGACCACCATCCGGCCGGCTTTCGCCTCCGCCACCAAATGTCTGAATACGAGCGGATTGCGCCAGGAAAAGGGCTTTTCCGGGTCGCAAACGGCATGGTACTCGTCGCTGTCGGGGTCGTCCATGAGCAGCGTTCCGACCTTGTCCGGCCGCATCGTCGCGGGAAGGCCGCGATCTTCCTTCCACTGGCAGTAATAGTCGCGGCACACCTGCGGCCGTGACCCATAGACCCCGCAACCGCCCGCTCCCACGCAATGCGGGCACAGCTTTCCGGCCGTCTTTTTCAGCTCCTCGATTTCGAGAACCTTGCAGCAGAAGAAGCAGGGCCCGCAGGCTTTGCCGGGGATTTCGAGCATGTGACGGGGCCGCGAGACAGTGAGAATCGAATCAGCGTATTCTCGCCGCGACGGCGCGGGATGCAAGCAGCGCTTACAAACAAACCAGATCCGGCAATCGCATCCGGCTTGCCGGCCCGCGCGCCGCTCCCGAGCGGGCGCGCATGAGAGCTTGGACCATGTCGCGCACGATCGATCCTTCGACCCTCTTCGTTTCACCCCAATGGCTGGCGGATCATCTGGACGCGCCCGACCTGCTCGTCCTCGACGCCTCCTGGCACATGCCGGCGACCGGGCGCGACGCGCGGGCGGAATATCTCGCCGGCCACATCCAGGGGGCCGTGTTCTTCGACATCGACGGCGTGGCCGATCATTCGACGGGCTTGCCGCACATGCTCCCCTCGCCCGAGGCTTTCGCCGCCGAGATGCGCCGACTCGGCTTCGGCGACGGCATGCATGCGGTCGTCTATGACAGCGTGGGTCTCTTCTCCGCGCCGCGCCTGTGGTGGACGCTGCATGTGTTCGGCGTCGACCGCGTCTCCATCCTCGCCGGCGGTCTGCCCGCCTGGAAATTCGAGGGGCGTCCGCTGCAAACGGGCGAGGTCGTCCGGGAGCCAAGGGACTTCACGCCCCGCTTCGACGCCACGCTGGTCGCCGACCTCGCGCAGGTGAATGAGGCATTGCTGAGCGGCGCCGCGCAGGTCGTCGACGCCCGCTCCGCCGAACGCTTCATGGGCCTCGCGCCGGAGCCGCGCGTGGGCCTGCGCGCCGGGCATATGCCGGGCGCCTACAACCTGCCCTTCCCCAATGTCATCGAGGGGGGCCGGATGAAAGGGAAGGCCGGGCTGGACGCCGCTTTCGCCGCGGCGGGACTGGACCCCGACAAGGCCGTCATCGCAAGCTGCGGCTCCGGCATGACCGCCTGCATCCTCAGCCTCGCCCTCGCCGCCTCGGGTCGCGCGCCGGCGGCCGTCTATGATGGCTCCTGGACGCAATGGGGCGGCCGCGCCGATCTGCCGATTGTCGCCTACGCGTCATGATGCCTAAAATTTATGCGCATATAGCCTAAAATTTAGACAAATCTCCGTGAATGCAAGCAAACCACGGGGATGCGGCGCCAAACGTTTGGCCATGGCGCGGAATTCGCTCAAATGGTAGAAGCTCGGCGGCGTCGGCTAACGGCGAAGCGCGGGTGCGGCGGGGCTTGGACGCAGCGGGGATAAGCGATGAAAAAGGTCGAGGCGATCATCAAGCCCTTCAAACTCGATGAGGTGAAGGAAGCTTTGCAGGCGGCGGGACTGCAGGGCATCACCGTCACCGAGGCGAAGGGCTTCGGCCGCCAGAAAGGGCACACCGAGCTGTATCGGGGCGCCGAATATGTCGTGGATTTCCTGCCGAAAGTGAAAATCGAAATCGTTCTCGCGGACGAGGCGGTCGATCGTGCGGTGGAGGCCATCCGCACGGCCGCGCAGACCGGCCGCATCGGGGATGGCAAGATTTTTGTTTCGAACATCGAAGGCGCAATTCGAATCCGCACCGGGGAAACCGGCGCGGACGCGATTTAGCCATTCGCGGGCCCCATCCAATGAGCTTCCTGGAAAAATTGTTCCGCCGCCCACAGGCGTCTCAAACGCGCGTAATCAACGACAAGGAAGAGGCAAGAACGGACATGACAACGGCCAAGGACGTAATTAAGCAGATCAAGGACAACGACGTGAAATACGTCGATTTCCGCTTCACCGATCCGCGCGGCAAGTGGCAGCACGTCACTTTCGACGTCTCGATCGTCGATGAAGACGCGCTGACGGAAGGCATCGCCTTCGACGGCTCCTCGATTGCCGGCTGGAAGGCGATCAACGAGTCCGACATGCTGCTGATTCCGGACCTCGAGACGGTCACCATGGACCCGTTCTTCGCCGCCGCGACAATGGTCATCGTCTGCGACGTCGTGGAGCCCACCACCGGCCAGCCCTATCCGCGCGACCCGCGCTCGATCGCCAAGAAGGCGATGGCGCACATCAAGACGCTCGGCGTCGGCGACGTCGCCTATTTCGGCCCGGAAGCCGAATTCTTCGTCTTCGACGACGTCCGCTTCTCCGCCGACCCCTACAACACGGGCTTCCAGCTCGACTCGTCGGAACTGCCGTCCAACTCCGACACCGCCTATGAGGGCGGCAACCTCGGCCACCGCGTCCGCACCAAGGGCGGCTACTTCCCGGTCCCGCCGGTCGACTCGGCCCAGGACATGCGCTCCGAGATGCTTGCCGCCATGGCGGCCATGGGCGTCAAGGTCGAGAAGCACCACCACGAAGTGGCGTCCGCGCAGCACGAACTCGGTCTGAAGTTCGACACGCTCGTTCGCGTCGCCGATCATCTCCAGATCTACAAATATGCGATCCATCAGGTCGCGCATTCCTACGGCAAGTCCGCGACCTTCATGCCGAAGCCGGTCTTCGGCGACAACGGCTCGGGCATGCACGTTCACCAGTCGATCTGGAACGAAGGCAAGCCGGTCTTCGCGGGCGACAAATACGCCGGCCTCTCGCAGGAGTGCCTGTGGTACATCGGCGGCATCATCAAGCACGCCAAGTCGCTGAACGCCTTCACCAACCCGTCGACCAACTCCTACAAGCGTCTGGTCCCGGGCTATGAGGCGCCGGTGCTGCTCGCCTATTCGTCGCGCAACCGCTCGGCCTCCTGCCGCATCCCCTTCGTGAACAGCCCGAAGGCGAAGCGCATCGAGGTTCGCTTCCCCGATCCGACGGCGAACCCCTATCTGGCCTTCGCCGCCATGCTGATGGCCGGCCTCGACGGCATCAAGAACAAGATCGATCCGGGCGCGCCGGCCGACAAGGACCTCTACGACCTGCCGCCGGAAGAGCTGAAGGCGATCCCGACGGTCTGCGGTTCGCTCCGCGAGGCGCTCGACGCGCTGAAGGCCGACCACGCCTATCTGCTCGACGGCGGCGTGTTCACCGCGGACTTCATCCAGTCTTGGATCGACCTGAAATACACCGAGCTGATGCGCTACGAGATGACGCCTCACCCGGTCGAGTTCGATCTGTACTATTCCTACTGAGATCAGCGGGGGCGCGACGGCTTCACGCCTCTGCGCCCAACCTGACCGACACGCGTCCGGAGCTCGGCAAAAGCCGGTCTCCGGATTTTTTTTGGAGAGGCGGCGTCCCACAATCGGCGTCCGTGGGCGCGAGCCGCTTCTGCCCCCTTTACGGGGAGATCGGCGGCCAGAGGCCGCCGCGTGGTGTTCAGGCCGCTACGGCATGGATAGGGCTTCTACCCCACCCGCCGCGCGTTCCGGGGCGTTCGGACCAGGCGCCGGGAGCTTTCCTTCGCGCCCGGCGGCGCCTACATCAAGGCGAGCGAAAGAGGCGCCCATGGCCAATACGATCACCATCACCGTGCCACACGACCTCGGAGTCGAGACCGCCAAGAAGCGCCTCGCGGAGCGGCTGGAGAAGCTGCGGCATGATTATGTGGACAAGATCGCCCATTCCGAGGTGAGCTGGGCGGGGGATGTCGCCACCGTCCGCGTCACCGCTGTCGGCCAGCAGGCCACGGCGACGATGACCGTGTTGCCGGACATGGTGCGGATCGAGGTGCAATTGCCCTGGCTGCTCGCGGCCATTGCCGGCAAGGTGCAGACCTTCATCGCCCATAATGCGAGCGACGTGCTGAAAATCGGAAAATCCTGACCTGCGTCAGCTCGGCGGATCGCCATCGCCACTGTCGCCATCCGCGACGGATGGGAGGGGGTCGCGCGCAGCGCCTGCGGGCTCGGACGGCGCAGCGCCCATGGCCGGAAGGCCCCGGCCTTTTTGCGGGGCATGGCCATTCTGGCCCGATCCGCGCCAGCGCTGCAGACTGATCGCGTCGCGCTGGCGGGTCGTCGCCAGAGCCAGCCGCCGGTCGCGCCGGCTCGTCTCCCTCAGATACAGCGCCAGCACGATCATGAGATCCGTGGCCCGGTCCAGCGCGCCAAGGTCGATGAACTGACGCATATCCTCAAGAATGCGGTCGCGCGCGGCGTCCGGTCCGCGGCGCCCGGTCATGCGGTAAGAGGCCAGAAGGCTTCGGTGTCGTGGGGTGACGGCGGCGGTCAAGGCAAGCGTGTCCGCGACCAATGAAATTCCAAATCTGCCAAATTCCGTCATTGCGCCCCGCTTTGGCGCGCAGGTGAAACCGCGCGCCAATCCGGCGGAAATGCTAATGAACAGTGCCCGGTCCCTCAATTCGGGGAATATACCTAAGGGCTCGCCATATCCTATTCGGCGCTCAGCCGCGCCGTGGCGCCGTCGACGTCGAGACGGATGCGGACGAGATCGGCAAGCGTGCGCGCGCCCAGCTTGGTCATTGCGTGGGAGCGGTGGATTTCCACCGTACGCAGCTTGATGCCGAGTTGCGACGCAACCTCGCGATTGCCGTGGCCGTCCAGAACCGCGTCCACGACATCCCGTTCCCGCGCGCTCAGCGACCGAAAGCGGGCAAGCACATCCTTCTGGCGCTGGGCGCGCTCGACGCGCGCACGGCTCTCCTCGAGCGCGGCGGAAACCGCGCCGAGAAGCCGCTCGGGAGGCGCCGGCTTTTGCAGGACATCCGCGGCGCCCTCCTTCATTGCTTTCACGGCCAGCGGCACATTGGCGTGAGACGACAGCAGGATGATCGGCAGCGGCTCGCGAAGGGCCCGCAGCCGCGCCATTACGCCGTCGTCGACGGATTCAAGATCGACGAGAAGGCAGGCCGCCGGGTCGAGCGCCGGCCTGGCAAGAAAGGACTGAACGTCCTGAAAATGCTCAATTTTGTAATCGACGACAGAAAGCGGCGCAGCGATCGCGTCCCGCTCGCCCTGCCCGGCGATGAGGTAGACAATCCGCATTGGACACCTTGAAGGTAGCCATGAATGTCTATCCTTCTACCATATGCTCCCGTTTCAGTTGAAGGTTATTTTGACGCAGCCTTAACAATTGTTATTCAGATTTGCGGCGACCGAAGTCCGGCGCAGCCGTATCCTGCCCCTGTTCGACGATGGAGCGGCGGATGGCGCGGGTGCGGGTGAAGAAATCGAAGAGCCCCTGCCCGTCGCCGCGACGGATCATGCGCTGAAGCACGCTCAGATCCTCGTTGAAGCGCCCCAGCATCTCCAGCACCGCCTCGCGGTTGCTCAGGAAGATGTCGCGCCACATGGTCGGATCGGAGGCGGCGATGCGGGTGAAATCGCGAAAGCCGGACGCCGAGAATTTGACGACTTCCGAACGCGTATCCTCGCCGAAGTCGTCGGCCGTGCCGACGATGTTGTAAGCGATCAGATGCGGCAGATGGCTCGTCAGCGCGAGCACCCGGTCATGGTGCTCGGGGCTCATGGCCTCGACCCGCGCGCCGATGCGGGTCCAGAATGCGGCAAGGCGGGCGACGGCGGCGGGATCGGCGTCGCCGGGCGGCGTGAGGATGCACCAGCGGTTCTGGAACAGAGTCGCGAATCCCGCGTCCGGCCCGGAGAACTCCGTCCCGGCGATCGGATGGGCGGGGATGAAATGGACGCCGTGCGGCACATGCGGCGCCACTTGCGAGACCACCGCCCCCTTCACCGAGCCGACGTCGGACAAGATGGCGCCCCGCGCGAGATGCGGCGCAAGCTCGCCCGCGACCTGCCCGCAGACGCCGACCGGCGTGCAGATGATCACGAGATCGGCCCCCGCCAGCGCGCTAGCGGGATCGCCGCTCGCCTCGTCGGCGATGCCGAGGTCGCGCACCCGCGCCATGACCTGCGGCGAGGCGTCGAGGATGGAGACGGCGCGGGCGGCGGCATAGTCCCGCGCCGCGCGGGCGAGGGAGGAGCCGATCAGGCCGGCGCCGACCAGCGCGACCCGGTCGAAAACCGGCTCAGCCATTGGCGGCCGCTTTCCTGTCCTCCATGAAATCGGCCAGCGCGGCGACCACCGCCTCATTGGCCTCCTGCACGCCGATGGTCAGGCGCAGGAACTCGCCCATGCCATAGGCGCCGATGGCGCGCAGCACGAGGCCGCGCGACGTCAGGTAACGATCGGCGTCGGCCGCCGTGCGGCCGGGTTGCGTGGGGAAGCGGATCGCGACGAAATTGGCGACGCTCGGCAGCACTTCGAGCCCCAACGCGCCAATTTCCTGCGTCAGCCAGGGCAGCCATTTTTCATTATGCGCGATCGCCGCCGCGAGGTGCGCCGCATCCTGCACGGCCGCGAGGCCCGCCGCGCTGGCGGCGGTAGAGACATTGAACGGCGAGCGAATGCGGTTCAGCGCGTCGATCACATGCTGGGGGCCATAACCCCAGCCGAGGCGCAGGCCGGCGAGACCGTAGATCTTCGAGAAGGTGCGCGTCATCACGACATTGTCGCGGGTCTTGGCCAGGGCGAGGCCGGACTCGTAATCCTCCCGCGTGACATATTCGGCGTAAGCCGCGTCGAGCACGAGGAGCGTCTGCGGCGGCAGGCTGTTCGCCAGCCGCTCGATCTCGCCCTTCGGCAGATAGCTGCCGGTTGGATTGTTCGGATTGGCCAGGAAAACCACTTTCGTCCGCTCGGTCACGCGGGCGAGGATCGCGTCGACGTCGGCCGTGTACTGCGTCTCCGGCGCGACGACGGGAACGCCGCCGGCGGCGAGGGTCACGATCTTGTATTCGAGGAAGCCATATTGCGTGTAGAGGCCCTCGTCGCCGGGGCCGATATAGGCGAGCGCCAGCAATTCCAGAATATTGTCGGACCCCGCGCCCATGATGACGCGGGCCGGATCGAGCCCGTGAACGGCGCCGATGGTCTCGCGCAGCTTCAGGGAGGAGCCTTCCGGATAGAGGGCGATCTCATGCGCCATGTCGCGCAAGGCCTGGACGGCGCGCGGCGAGGGGCCGAGCGGCGTTTCATTGGCCGAAAGCTTGAAGACGCGGCCGGCGCCGGGCGCGCCCGCCTTGCCGGGCACATAGGCGTCGATCTCCAGCACGCTGGGCCGGGGGATGGGACGCGGCATGATCATCAGCTCCTTGGCGCGAAGACGCCGCTGCGCGCCTCATTGAGTTCATAACGGATGGCGTGGCTGCCGATCGGCTCCACGACGGCGTCGGCGACGCCCGCCGCCGCCAGCTCCGCCGCGAAACGCGCCGCCTCGACGCGGCCGGGCGCGGCGACCATCAGCGACAGGCCGCCGCCATGCGGGGCGCTGGCGAGGATCTCGCCCTCCAGCGCCGAAACAACCGCCGGGATCGCATGCAACCAGCGGGCGACGGCGATCGCGTAAAGCAGAATGTCGCGCGAGGCCGCGTCCGCCGCCGGGCGGGCGACGATCAGGACCGGCAGGCCAGCCGGATGGTCGGGCCGTTCGACGAAGGGCAGCCGGGCGATGATCTTGGGCGTGTTCTCGCCCACGAGCCGCGTCCACCAGGCGCCTTCCAGCGGGCCGGTGGCGCGCAACATGCCGAGGTCGCCCCTGGAGGCCGACACGGCGTCGATCACCGCGCCCGCGCTATGGTGCGGAATGTAGGGAACGGTGAAGCCGAAGTGGAAACGGGCACTGTCGCGCATCTGCGCGTCGCCGCCCGAGTCGTCGGCGTGGACGGCGTAATTGGCCTGCACGTAAGTGAAGGTCGAGACGATCACCCGCCAGACGCCTTCGACCGCGTCCACCGGCAGAAGCCCGCGATGACGCTCGACCAGCGCGCGCATCATCTGCGCCTCGCGATCCGGCCGGAAGGCGCAGCCGCCCCCCTGGGCGCGCTTCACCTCGATCAGCCTGTCGATGATTTCGCCGCGCGCCATCAGCAGCCGATGCATCTCGAGATCGATGCGGTCGATCTCGCCGCGCAATTCGGCAAGCATGTCGGTGGCGGATGTCGGCTGGGGCGTGTCGCGCATGGCGTTTCTCTTAGGCCAGCGGACGGCGAGAGTGAAGAGGGCGCCGCGCGCCCGTCGCCTCTTGTCCGCTCCCCCGCTCGAGCTTCCAGGTGACAAGGTCGCTTGCGGCCCCGGACAGGCTCTTTAAGCTGGCCGCAAAACTGGAGGTGAAGACATGCAGTCCAAATTCGTCGCGGGCCTCGCCCTGCTCTGTCTCGTCGCCGCGCCCGCCGCCCGCGCCGATGGGGTCGATCTCAAGGGTTTTCACGGCAATATCAAAGCCGAGCTTTCGGACCTCGGCCATCTCTCGGAGCTCAACGGCAAATACCGCCTGCGCGTCACGGAAGTGACCATGGACCCCGGCGGCTACATGCACGCCCATCACCATCTCGGCCCGGGCCTGCGCTGCATCCAGTCCGGTGAAATGAAATATGAGATCAACGGCACGGCGACCATCTACAAGGCCGGCGATTGCTTCACCGAGACCGGCGCGACGACCCACGAATCGAGCAACGTCGGCGCGGGCCCGGTCGTGTTGCTGAATTTCGAACTGCTGCCGGCGTCGATCCCCGATGGCAAGGGCTCGATCATTCCAGCGCCGTCCGAAGACGAGCATCATCATGAGCATCCGTAGCGGTTCGCGCCGGCGGCGAGGCCCCCTCCCTGTCCCTCCCCCGCTTCGCGGGAGAGGGGACGCTCACGAACAGCTTTCTGGATGAAGGCCCGAATCCACCCCTCTCCCGCCATAGCCCGTCTGTTGGACGGGCGTCTCCAAAGACGCCCTATGGCGGGGGAGGGTTGGGGAGGGGGCTGGCGGCCTCTATCTGCGCCGCGCCAGCGCCGCCGGCTCGACGCCGTCCCAGCGGCATGTGAGCCCGTCGCGTCGCGCTTCCAGGGCGGACACCATCGCGACGACGCCCCCCTGCCCTTCCGCCAGCCGGGCCGGCAGCACGTCGGCGGCGGAGAAGCGCTCGGGCGCCCCGGCCGCCTCGGCGGCCTTGTTGCACGCTTCGACGAGGTCCAGCCCCGCCCGGCGCGCGATGCGGACGGCCGTCTCCTCGCCGCCCCACGGCAGGAAAAACCACAATGCCATCAGCGCCAGAGCGCCCGCCGCCACCCAAAGCCGCCACATGCCGCCTGCTCCCTACAGGGTCTTGCCCAGCCGCCCGGCGAGGTCGGTGACGAATTGCCAGGCGACCCGGCCCGAGCGCGCGCCGCGCGTCATGGCCCATTCCAGCGCCTGCGCCCGGATCTCGTCCGGCGGGGCGTCGAGGCCGAAATGGCGGACATAGCCGGAGACCATGGCGAGATAATCATCCTGGCTGCAAGTGTGGAAACCGATCCACAGGCCGAAACGGTCGGAGAGCGAGACCTTCTCCTCGACCGCCTCCTTGCCGTGGATGGCGTGGGCGCTTTCGTTTTCCACCATGTCGCGCGGCATCAGATGCCGCCGGTTCGAGGTGGCGTAGAAGAGCACATTGGCCGGCCGCCCCTCCACGCCGCCTTCCAGCGCCGTCTTCAGCGCCTTGTAGCTTGTCTCGGGACCGTCGAAGGAGAGATCGTCGCAAAAGACGATGAACTGGAAGGGAGCCCCCGCCAGCGCGCCGAGAAGATCGGGCAGCGCCTCGATGTCCTCGCGATGGATTTCGACGAGCTTCAACCGCCCGGCGCCCGCCAGCGCCCCATGCACGGCCTTGACGAGAGAGGATTTTCCCATGCCGCGCGCGCCCCACAGCAGCGCATTGTTGGCGGGAAGCCCCCGAGCGAAGCGCTCGGTGTTGGAAAAGAGAATGTCGCGCTGGAGACTGATCCCCTCCAGCAGGGCGAGATCCACGCGGTTGATCTTCCCGACCGGGTGAAAGGTCGACCCGGCCGCCCTCCAGACGAAGGCGTCGGCGCTGGAAAAATCCGGCTTTTCGGGCGGCGGCGGCGCGAGGCGCTCCAGCGCCTCGGCGATGCGGGAGAGGTGGGCGGCGATTTCGTTCGTCGACATGAGCCTTGCGCGTTCCCTGACCATTGAGGCTGATTTTACGGCATAGCCGGATTATACCCTGTCACAAAGGCCGCATCAGACGGCCCGCTGCGCGGCGCCGCGCCACGCCCCCTCTTCCCGCCTGCGGGGAGAGGGGGCGTGGCCGGTCGGCGCCTGGTTGAGGAAACGCCTTTGACGCTGGATGCTGACGCCCTCATCGGACGGGCAAAGATCATCATCACCCCCTTCGACGCCGAGCGCGCCCAGAAGGGCCTCGACCGCGTGCTCGAAAAGGACGCCGACGGCGCGCTCGCGGCCGTCCTCGCGACGCATCCGAAGGCGCGCGATCTTCTCTCCGGCGTCTTCGGCTCCTCGCCCTATCTGACCGATCTCGCCGCGCGCGGCCCCGCCCGCCTCGCCGCCGCGCTCGCGGCCGATCCCAAGACCCGCGTCGACGCGCTGATCGAGGAGGCGCGCGCGCTGGAGACCGACGACGAAGCCGAGATCATGCGCCGCCTGCGCCTGATCAAGCAGGAGGCGGCGCTGATCATCGCCGTCGCGGACCTCTCCAAGGCCTGGGAAACGCTTCAGGCCACGGAGGCCCTCACCCGCATCGCCGACGCGACGCTCTCCGCCGCCATCCGCTTCACGCTGCGACAGGCGCATCTTTCCGGCAAGCTGGAGCTCGCCGACCCGCGCGATCCCGAACGCGGCTCGGGATGGATCTTCCTCGGCATGGGCAAGGGCGGCGCCTATGAGCTGAATTATTCCTCCGACATCGATCTCATCGTCTTCTTCGACCGCGCCCGCGCCCACGTCGCCGATCCGCTGGAAGACGTCGATCTCTTCGTGAAGCTGACCAAGCGCATCGTGAAGATCATGAGCGACCGCACGCCGGAGGGCTATGTGTTCCGCACCGATCTGCGGCTGCGGCCCGATCCCGGCGCGACGCCCATCGCCATTCCGCTGGAAGCCGCCCTCTCCTATTACGAGAGCATGGGTCAGAACTGGGAGCGCGCCGCCTATATCAAGGCGCGGCCGGTCGCTGGCGATCTCTACGCGGGCGAGGAATTTCTGAAAGAACTCGCGCCCTTCGTCTGGCGCAAATATTTCGACTTCGCCGCCATCGCGGACGTGCATTCGATCAAGCGGCAAATTCACGCGCACAAGGGCCATGGCAAGATCGCCGTCATCGGCCACAACATCAAACTGGGCCGCGGCGGCATTCGCGAAATCGAATTCTTCACGCAAACGCAGCAGCTCATCACCGGCGGACGTGACAAGCGGCTGCGCGGCCGCGCCACTCTGCCGATGCTCGATCAGCTCGTCGACAGCGGCTGGGTGGAGCCGCAGGCGCGCGACGATCTTCGCGAGGCCTATCTGTTCCTGCGCGACGTGGAACATCGCATCCAGATGGTCGCCGACGAGCAGAAGCACACGCTGCCCGACACGCGGGAAGGCGTCGAGAACATCGCGCGGATGATGGGGTTTGCCGGCTACGAGGCCTTCGCCGAGGCGCTGCTGAAACGTCTCGACGTCGTGCAGGGCCATTATGCGCGGCTCTTCGAGAGCGCGCCCGAATTGTCCTCGACGGAGGGCAATCTGGTCTTTACCGGCGACGACGACGATCCGGGCACGATCGAGACGCTTTCCGGAATGGGCTACGCCGACCCGAGGATGGTGACCGCGACCATTCGCGGCTGGCACTTCGGCCGCTACGCCGCGACGCGCTCGACGGTGGCGCGCGAACGTCTCACCGAGCTGACCCCCATCCTGCTCGAAGCGCTCGCGGCGACGGAAAACGCGGATCAGGCTTTTCTCGCCTTCGACAAGCTGATTCAGAAGCTGCCGGCAGGCGTGCAACTGTTCTCGCTCCTCGCCTCGCAGCCGCGCCTGCTCCATCTCATCGCCGCGATCACAGGATCGGCGCCGAAGCTCTCGGCCACGATTTCGAGGCGGCCGCGCGTGCTCGACGCGCTGATGGAGCCGGCCTTTTTTCAGACTGTGCCGACGGAGGCCGATCTGCGCGAGCGCCTCGCGCTGCAATTTACGGAGGCGCGTTCCTATGAGGACGCGCTCGATCGCGCCCGCATCTTCGGCCAGGAGCAGAAATTCCTCATCGGCGTGCGCGTGCTGACCGGCTCGGTCTCGGTGGCGGAAGCCGGCGCCGCCTATACGCGTCTCGCGGAAGCGCTCATCCATGGCCTCTTCGCGGAGGTCTGCAAGGAATTCGAAAAGGCGCATGGCCGCATCGAGGACGGCGCGGCGGCGGTGGTCGCCATGGGCAAGCTCGGCGGCCGCGAAATGACCGCCGCCTCGGACCTCGATCTCATGCTGCTCTACGATGGCGACCCGCTGGCCGAATCCGTTGGCGGCGCGCGCGCGCTCTATACGCCGCAATATTACGCGCGGCTGACGCAACGCCTCATCACCGCGCTGTCGGCGCCCACGGCCGAGGGCCTGCTCTACGAAACCGACTTCCGCCTGCGGCCCTCGGGCAACAAGGGGCCGATCGCCGTGAGCCTCGCGTCCTTCGTTCATTACCAGGCGGAAGAAGCCTGGACATGGGAGCACATGGCGCTCACCCGCGCCCGCGTGATCGCGGGACCGGCCGGTTTCGCGGGCCGCGTGGAGACGACAATCCGCGAGGCGCTCGTCGCGCCCTGCGACGCGGGCAAGCTGAGGGACGACGTCCTCTCCATGCGCAGGCGCCTCGAGGAGGCCAAGGGCTCGGATAATCCCTGGGAGGTCAAACAGGCGCCGGGCGGGCTGATCGACATCGAATTCATCGCGCAATATCTGATGCTGCTGCACGGGGCGGCGCATCCGGAGATTTTCTCGCCGACGACCCCGCTCGCCCTGCGGAACCTGCGCGACGCGGGCCTTCTCGACGCCGGCGCGGCCGAGACGCTCGAAGCGGCTTCCAGCCTTTATCAGGGTCTGACGCAGATTCTCCGCCTCGCCGTCGATGGCGTGTTCCGCCCGGCCGACTCGCCGCGTGGTCTGACCGACCTGCTGCTGCGGATCGGCGACTCCCCCGATCTGTCGCATCTGGAGGCGCTGCTGGCCGAGACCGAAAAAACGGTGCGAGAGGCGTTTTCCGCGATCGTGGGCCCGGTTGCCGGGGCGAAAATCGGAAACGGGGAGTTGTCAGACAAGGCGCCCCCGGCATAGATACGGCCAACGCGTCACGCAGGATCCTTGCGCGCCCGCCGTGGCGGCCGGCTTTTCCGGGGCTCTCGCCTCATTATTTGGAGCAAGTCATGTCTAACGCCCGCAAGTTTGCCCGCGTCGCGCTGGGCGCGATCGGCGTCGCCCTCCTGGCGGCCGCCGTTCAGCCCGCGCAGGCGAAGGTTCTCGCCAAGGTCAATGGCGTCGAAATTACCGACGACGATCTCAAGATCGCTCTCGAAGACCTTGGCCCCGGCATTCCGCGTCAGCTCGAGGGCAAGGCCCGCGACAGCTATCTGCTTGATTTTCTGATCGACGAGCAGCTCGTCGTGCAGAAGGCGCAGGCTGACAAGCTCGCCGAAACGCCGGACTTCGCCAAGAAGCTCGCCTATCTGCGCGACAAGGCGCTGATGGAGACCCTGCTCGGCGACGTCGCCAAACAGGCCGCCACCGACGCGGCGATCAAGGCGACCTATGACGAGGCCGCGAAGGCCCAGAAGCCCGAGACCGAATATCACGCCCACCACATCCTCGTCGCCAACGAGGACGACGCCAAGAAGGCGCTCGCCCGTCTCAAGAGCGGCGAGGACTTCGGCAAGGTCGCGGCCGAACTCTCCAAGGACCCGGGCTCCAAGGGCGGCGATCTCGGCTGGTTCACCAAGGACCGCATGGTGCCGGAATTCGGCGACGCGGTCGCCAAGATGAAGCCGGGCGAACTCTCCGAGCCGGTGAAGAGCCAGTTCGGCTGGCACGTCATCAAGCTCGACGAGACGCGCCCGAAGACCTTCCCGCCGCTGGATCAGATCCGCGAGCAGGTCGAGCGCTATGTCGTGCAGAAGGCCCAGAGCGACCTCGTCATGAAGCTGCGCGAGGGCGCCAAGATCGAGCGCACCGACCAGCCGGCCGACGCCGCCAAGGACGCCAAGGCTCCGGCCGCGCCCGCCGCCAAGAAGTAACGAGCGCGCGCCCGCGGCGACGCGGGCGCGCCCCTCGACATTGATCTTGACGTCGCCGCACGGCGACGCCACACCCGGCGCAATCCTCCCTCTTGCACCGGTGATTCGATGGCTCACGACGCTCCCCTCTCGCCGCTGGCGCCCAAGACGACGCCAGACGTCCCCCCGCTCGACGGCGTGCGCTTCGCCGCCGGCGCCGCTGGCGTCCGCTACGCCGGGCGCACGGACGTAATGCTGGCCATCCTGGACGAGGGCGCGGCGGTCGCGGGCGTCTTCACCAAATCCAAATGTCCGTCGGCCCCTGTCGACTGGTGCCGCGCGAAGCTGAAGGGCGGCAAGGCCAGGGCGCTTCTGGTCAACTCCGGCAACGCCAACGCCTTTACCGGCAAGGCCGGCGCCGACGCCGTCAAGCTGTCCGCCAAGATCGCCGCCGCCGCCACCGGCGCCAGCGAGCGGCAGATTTTCATCGCCTCCACCGGCGTCATCGGCGAACCCCTCGACGCGAAGAAATTCGACGGCGTGCTGGACAAGCTCGCGAAACAGGCGCGGCCCGACGCCTGGCTCGACGCAGCCAAAGCCATCATGACGACGGACACCTTCCCCAAGCTCGCGACCCGCACGGCGAAGATCGGCGACGTGGAGGTGACGATCAGCGGCATGGCCAAGGGCGCCGGCATGATCGCCCCCGACATGGCGACCATGCTCTCCTTCGTCTTCACCGACGCCCCCATCGCGGCCGAGGCCCTTCAGGCCATGCTTTCCAAGTCCGTGCAGGGGTCGTTCAATTCGATTACCGTCGACAGCGACACCTCGACCTCCGACACGCTGCTTCTCTTCGCCACCGGCGCTGCGAAGAAGCGGGGGGCGCCCAAGATCGAGAAGGCCAGCGATCGGCGCCTCGCCGCCTTCAAGCGGGCGCTCGACGAGGTGCTGCTCGACCTCGCCCATCAGGTGGTGAAGGACGGCGAAGGCGCGCGCAAATTCGTCGAAGTGACGGTGACGGGCGCGGAAAGCGCCAAAGCCGCAAAGCGCATCGCGCTCTCCATCGCCAATTCACCGCTGGTCAAGACCGCGATCGCGGGCGAGGACGCCAATTGGGGCCGCGTGGTCATGGCGGTGGGCAAATCGGGCGAGCGCGCCGAACGCGACAAGCTCGCCATCTGGTTCGGCGGCGTGCGCGTCGCGCACAAGGGCCTGCGCGATCCCGCTTACGACGAGCAGGAAGCGTCGCGGATCATGCAGCGGCAGGAGATCGTCATCAATGTCGACATCGGCGTCGGCTCGGGGTCCGCGACCGTGTGGACCTGCGACCTGACGAAAGAATATGTCGCGATCAACGGCGATTACCGGAGCTGACCGCGCGAACCCCGGAGATCACGCCCGACGTTCGTTTCGCTCCCTCGCCGCTCGGCTTGCGCGGGAAGAGGGTAGCTGGCCGGCGAGCCCCATACCTCCCCCTCGCGGGGAGGCCGGCGGTCGAAGACCGCCGGGTGGGGGTCTCGCCGCTCCGGCGCTGTTGCTGCTGATCCCCACCCGACGCCGCTTCGCGGCGCCACCCTCCCCGCAAGGGGGAGGGAGAGATCACGCCCAGCGTTCGTTTCACCCCTTCGCACAGCCCCGATGACAATCAATCTTGAGCTGTGCAATAATGCGCCCGCTTTCAGTGGGAGTTATTGCGTATGCTCGTCACGCGTCTGTTTCCCGCCCTGTTCCTTGCCCTGTCCGCCTGCAATTCCGCCCCGCCCCCGGACATCCGCTTCGACGCCGCAGAGGCCGCTTTCATCGACAAGCCTGGCCGGACAACCATCGTCGGGCAGGCCTTTCTCCCCGACAAGACCGGCCATATGAATGTCCGCTATGCCGCGGGCGAAACGATCCGCCTGATCCCCGCCACCAGCTATGCGCGGGCGCGGCTGGACTATTATTTCCGCGGGGCCAAATTCGCCCCGGCCTTCTCGATCCCGAAAAACGATCCCGACCCAGATTACGTCGCTCATACGCGCACGACCAAGGCGAGCGTGACCGGGCGCTTTTCCTTCGAAGGCGTGCCGCCGGGGGAGTATTTCATTTCGACGCAAGTCGTCTGGAAGCCGGACGGCGCCTGGCTCTCGGAGGGCGGGCTGATATATGAGACGGTCACCGTGACCGGCGCGGAGACGGAGCCCGTGCGGGTCATCGTCTCCGGCAAATAAAGGCTCGCCATGAAACTTCTTCTCGTCGTCGCCGCCGCGCTCGTCGACGCCGACAATCGCGTGCTCATCGCGCAGCGACCCGAGGGCAAGCAGCTTGCCGGGCTGTGGGAGTTTCCCGGCGGCAAGCTCGATCCCGGCGAGCGTCCGGAAGACGCGCTGATCCGGGAGCTGGCCGAGGAGCTGGGCATCGCCGTCAAGGCGCCCTGCCTCGCGCCGCTGACCTTCGCGAGTCACGCCTATGAGGATTTTCACCTCCTCATGCCGCTGTACGTGTGCCGCAAATGGGAGGGCTTCGTCGCGCCCGCCGAAGGCCAGGCGGTGAAATGGGTCCGCGCGCGCGATTTGCGCAACTACGACATGCCGCCCGCCGACTCGCCGCTGATCGCGCCGCTGGTCGATCTTCTGGGATAGAGCGCCGACATCGTCTCGCCATGTGAGCGGCCTAGCGTCGCGTCATGGCAAACGCAGAAGCGCACCGAATCGAACGAGGCCGGCGCGAGCTCTACAAGCTCGGCAAATCGCTGCGAGACGGCGTCCCGCGAGACGCCCTCGCGGATTACGATCCGCCGCCCTCGCGCGACCCGCTCGCGATCATCGAGACGACCCTCGCCGATCGGCTCCCGTCGCTCCGGCCGTTGCGTCGTGATCTGATGTCGGAATCGGCTTTCGCCTTTCTGCGCGGCACGGCGGATGTCATGGCCTTCGACCTGGTCCATCAGCGCGCTCCGGGAGTCCGCGCGCAGGCCGGCGGCGATTGCCATCTGATGAATTTCGGCGCCTTCCTCTCACCCGAAGGAAACGTGCTGTTCGACGTCAACGACTTCGACGAGACGCTTCCCGACGTCGACATTGTGCATGACCTGCGGCGTCTGGCGACGAGCGTCGTCGTCGCCGCTGACGACATGGGCTATTCCCGTTCACAGGCGCGCGACTTCGCGCGCCGCGCCGTCAAATGCTACCGGGAGCGCATCTTCCAGCTTGCCGTCATGTCGCCGCTGGAAGTGTGGAACGTGCGGGTTCCCCTGCGCGACATGGTCGGGACGCTGCGCGATCGCGTGCTGCACGACAGGCTGAGCACGGCGATCTACACCGGCAAAGGGCCGGAAAACCGCATCGACGGCCTCCCCAGGATCGAGAAGACGGACAAGGGTTGGCGCATCGTCGAAAAGCCGCCGAAACTCTCCCGCTTCGAGCGGATGAGCGACGGCGAAGCCGACATGGATATTCCGGCTCTCTTCGAACAGTTGATCCGGCAAGGGCTTCAGGAGCCGGTCGCGACGCTGTTTCGCCGCTACAGCCTGTGCGACTGCGTCTTCAAGGCGGTCGGCGTCGGCAGCGTCGGCGTCTTCTGCGCCATCGGCCTGTTCATGTCCGACGACGAGCAGCCGCTGGCGATGCAGATCAAGGAAGCCAAACCGTCCGTTCTGGAGCGCTTCGGCTTCGGACGCTGGGACGGCTCTCAGGGCAAGCGGGTGATCGCGGGGCAGCGGGTGATGCAGGCGGCTTCCGACATTTTCCTCGCCAGCGCCGACTCCTCCGACGCCGCCAGGCGTTTTTACATGCGTCAGCTCAAGACGCGCCGGCTCGGCTCGATCTCCGAACTGCTGAAGGACAAGGCGTTCCCGAGCTACGTCGAACTGTGCGGCGGAACGCTCGCCCGCGCCCATGCGCGCTCCTCGCAACCGGCGATTCTCGCCGGCTATCTGGGGAAAGGCGAGGCGGTCGACGACGCGCTCGCCTCTTTCGCGATGCTTTACGCACGGCAGATCGAGTCTGATTTCGAGACGTTCCGGCTGGCGCAGGGCGCCGCGACCTCCGACAAGACAGCGGCGGTCTAGTCGCGGAGCATGGCGTAGCTCGCCGGAATGGACAGCGACCAGATGAGACCGTCCGGCGGAAAGCTGAGCGTCGCCTCCCCTTCGAGCGCCATGGCCACAAGCCGCTTGATCACCTTGTGGCCGAACCCCTCGCGCGGCGGCGTCGCGAGGGCGGGCCCGCCGCTTTCGCGCCACTCGATGGTGAGGCGGCCGTCCGCCAGCCCCCATTTCAGCGAGATGCGCCCCTCCGGCCGGGACAACGCGCCATAGCTCAACGCATTGGTGGCGAGCTCATGCAAGGCGAGGCCGATGTTCTGCGCGGCCTCCGGCTTCAGCATGATCTTCGGCCCCTCGATCTTCGCATGCTCGCCGACGCTGTCCTTGTCGACGTCGAGACAATAGGCCATTTGCGCGCGCACCAGATCATGCATGGAGGCGCCGCGCCAGTCCTGCGAGACCAGCAGATCGTACGCCATCGAGAGGGCCTGCAACCGCGCGCTGAACTTGCGCTGGAATTCCTCCACGGACACGGCCTGCGCAGCGGTCTGCCGCGACATGGCCTGCACCACGGCCAGCAGATTCTTGGAGCGGTGGACCAGTTCGCGCAGCAGCACGCGAACATGCTGCTCGCGCGTCTTGCGTTCGGTGATGTCCCGCGCCGTGCCGAGAATGCGAACGGCGCGGCCGTCTTCAAAGAATGTGCGGCCGCGGATCGACACCCAGCGTTCGATCTTGTCGTTCACGCCGATGACGCGGTACTCGATCTCGTAATGGCCGTCATGGCCCGGATCGAGCGCGAGACCGACCGTCTCCTTGCTGCGCGACCGGTCCTGCGGATGCAGCGCCCCGCGAAAGACCTCGAAGCTCGCGGGGTCGTCTTCCGCAAGCCCCCAGAGCTGCCGCACCCGCGAATCGAGGTGGACTTCGCCCGTGACGAGGTTCCAGTCCCAGACGCCCGTGCGGCCGGCGTCGAGCGCGAGCCGCATGCGCTCGAGCGCAAGCGCCTGATCGCTGATCGCCTCACAGGCGCGCTTTGTCTCTGAAACTCCCCTGTCGCGCAGGAGATCGGCGTCTGTCACGGCTTCGCCCCGGATCGTCTCGCGCCCGGAGAATAGACGCCCGCGCGCCCCCTGAGAAGCGCTATCGAGCGCGCGCCAGGCCCACGCCTGCCCGCGCGCTGGGCAGCGGCGCGCTCACCACCGATAGGCGACGCCGCCGCGCGCGATCCATGTCCTGAACTGGTCGTTGAATTTCGCGC
This sequence comes from Methylocystis sp., assembly GCF_051061225.1. Lineage (GTDB taxonomy): Bacteria > Pseudomonadota > Alphaproteobacteria > Rhizobiales > Beijerinckiaceae > Methylocystis. The sequence continues at coordinate 29,151 of NZ_JBPFEB010000028.1, read as the reverse complement.
CGCCGCTGATATAGGCGCCCAGCCCCGGACCGACCGCCAGCATCGCCAGATTGCCCTTGACCTCGCCGTAGACACGGGCCAGCGCATCATCCCGCAGCGAGCCGCCCATCAGCTCCACCGCGCGGCCGCGATTGCTCGCGAACTGATCCCACAGGCGGCCCGTCACCGACGCCTCCAGCAATTGGCCGGCGAGCGGAAGCGTCGCGCCCACGCGCCCGCCGAAGCCGCCACGGAAATCCTCGCCCACGCCGAACCGCGCCTGCGCGCCCATCGCGGCAAGCTCGCGCAGATCGCCCATCCGGGTCGCGGAATAGGTGAACGTCGCAATGGGCTCCAGAAAAACGCGCTCCCAATCGTAGCGATAGCCGACGTTCCACACGCCGCCCAGCGTGTTCGCCGTCGTCCAGAGCGACTCAAATCGACCCAGCGGCACGCCCAGTTGCAGGCTCAGCAGATCCGCCTTGAACAGACCGTCCAGGAAAAAGCCGTTCTTCATGAACGTCGCCGTGGCGCCGACGCTGCCGCCCCGCGCGCGGAAGAAGTGGCCGGCGTGGAAATTGACATCCGTTTCCACGAAACCGCCGAGGACGCCGATATTCGCCTCGCCGCCCCAGAGCGGGAGCGCATAATCGGCCCCGCCGAGAAGCCCGAAGCTGTTCTGGCGATAGCTCAGATCGAAGGAGAACAGGCGCGGCCCGATGGCCGTCGAGACGACATTCGAGCGGGTCGTCCACGCGCCCAGCGGTTTGACCCAGGCGGAGATCAGCCGTCCCGTCGTCGCCTCTGGCGCGGACGGCGGCGCCTTGCGCGACGGGAGGCTCTCGACCGGCCGCGCCGCGGCGCGAAAATGCGAGTCGCGCAATTCGGTCTGGCGGTCCTCCCACATCAGAGCCGTTTCCTGCCACAGCGCCTGCATGGTCGTCGTGGCGACCGGGAGGATGCGCGCCTTGGGCGACGCGTCGCTGTAGAGCGAATAGCAGGACGCCGCCCCGTCGCAGCCGACGCCCGGCCCCCTCGCCAGCACGAAGTAAAAAAGCCCCGTGTCGATCACTGGCGCGCCGTTCACCATCGTGAAGCCCGGCGACGCAGGGTTCAGCACGAAACCGCCGCTCGTGTCGGCGCCGGTGATCTTCACCACCGTGACGCCGAGCCTGTTCAGCGCGCCGCCCATGCCCAGCGCATCGCGCACCAGCACCGGCGTCGTCGCGCCCGTCGCGGGGCCATTCACGATCAGTCGGTCGGCGACCGAGCCTGGCGGGCCGAGCTGCGCGTCGACCATCAAGGAACTGCCGGCGAAGGCGTTGAACGCGCCGTTGATCGTCGCCGTATTCGCTACGCTGTGCGCGCCGTCGTTTTGCAGATCGATCAGCCCGCTGTTGTCGAAAATGAGCGACCCGCCTGTCGCGGAGAACGCCGCCCGACCGATCGCGGCGCCATTGACAACCTGAATCGCGCCGCTGTTCGACACGGCGTTGGCGCCAGCGCCCATGTCGACCAGCGTGTCGCCGACCGCGATGATCCGCCCCGCATTGGCGATGCTGTCGGCGCCGCCGTAGAAATTGCTTTGCCCCGATGTCCGCCACAGGCCGCCAGCGACGTTCTGGAAAAGGTCGCTGGCGTCCGTCATCGCCATGCGGCCGATGATCGCGCCGCTGTTTGCGAGCGAAATTGCCCCATCGCCGCGCGCGCCCGCGGCAATGGCGAAGGCATTCGGCGAGACGTCAGTGGAACGGATCACGCCCGAATTGACGATGTTGGCCGACGCCGCGAAGCCAGCGCCGAGCGGATCAATGGAGATCACCGCAGAAGCGGCGCTCTGCCCGGAGCCCTGCGCCAGACCTGCGTTCACGATCTGCGACTGACGCGCGCCCGCCGGAAAATGGTCTATGGCGATGGCGGCGCCGCCGGCGGCGACAATCCATCCAAAATTGGCGATCGCGAGCGCGCCGTCCCGAGCCGACGCATGAACGCCGCCGCCGGTCGCCGCGATCGACCACGTGTTATTGACAGCGACATTCCCGATTCCCGACGCAATGGCCACAACGCCATCGCCGTTGCCGGCCAGAATCGAGCCACTGTTGTCGACAGTGACATTGCCGCCCGCGCCGCCATAGGTGAGAAGACTTTGCGCAATGACGCCCGCGGACCCGACGATCGTTTGCGTATTGGCGACCGTGACGTCGCCGCTCGCGCGCGCGTAAGCCTCCACGCCGCTCGACGTCGCATGGATGGCTCCGTTATTGACGATGCCGATCGAGCCGCTGCCAGCTCCGTTGTTGATGTAAAACGTCTCGGCGTAAACGCCCCGCCCGCCGACGGGCGCGCCGGCGGCTCCGATGGTCCCATTGTTGGTGATTCGCACCGCGCCGCCGAGGAACCCCGCGGCAGGAGACCACGTAATTGAATCTGACATATAGTGATGCGCCTCGACGCCGTTTGTCGCCGCCGCGACGGCGCCGTTCGAGACGATGGAAATGTCCGCGATGAAATTCGGCAGGAGTTCGGCGACGCTGGGCTCGTTGATCGCGGCGTAGACGCCGGGACCGTTGCCGCCTTTGAGGAAGCTTCCTCGGGACGTGCCGATGGATATCGCGCCTTCGCCGGTCGTCGTGGCGGAGACGCCAAAATTCGAGCCGGTCACGGAGACGGGGCCGAGTTCCTGATAATAGATGTTGGTGATGCGCCTCCCGCTCAAAGCCACGCCATCGGCGGTGATCGAGGCGCCGGGCAGGAAGGTGACGCTCGCCGTGTCAATGTTGAGGGACACGGCGAGATTGAAGCCGGCCGTGGCCCCGCTGCAAATATATCCGATCGCGACGGCAGGATCGGGCGTGCAGATCGCCCACGCGCGCGTCGTCGTCGCCAGGACGACAGACGCCGCCATCGAGAGCGCGACGCGCGCCGATGTTTTGGAGAAGCGCAGAACGGACAATGGGCGACTCCCCAAAAGCATGCGGCTAAGCTTAAGAGTGTTTCGTCTCTGAAGCAACAAATCAGCGGATGAGAACGTGAATGAAGTCACTTCGCTAATGCAGATAAGGCGATAAGCAGTCGTTCCTTGCGTTGGGCGCCGCCGGGCGCGCGGCGTTCGCAAGCCGTTTACAATCAATGCTCATATCACCGCGGAGAATTTGTTTGGTTCCGTCACAGACGAAAAAGGCCTCGGCGTATCGCCGAGGCCTGATATGACAGAGGGCGAAGGCCGCTCCCCTACACGTCGACCAGCTCCGACACAAAGGCCGCCTTCTCCTGAATGAAGGCGAAGCGCGCCTCCGGCTTGTTGCCCATCAGCCGCTCGACGCAATCGGCGACTTCCTCGCGCTCCTCGTTGACGAGCATGACCTTCAGAAGCGTGCGCTTCGTCGGGTCCATGGTCGTCTCCTTGAGTTGCGCGGCGCTCATCTCGCCGAGGCCCTTGAAGCGGTTCGTCTCCACCTTGCCCTTGCCGGTGAGCACCGTGCGGATCAGCTCGTCGCGATGCGCGTCGTCGCGCGCGTAAACCGTCCTTGCGCCCTGCGTGAGCTTGTAAAGCGGCGGCTGCGCGAGATAGAGATGGCCGTTCTCGATGAGGCGCGGCATCTGCCGGTAGAAGAAGGTGATGAGCAGCGACGCGATATGCGCCCCGTCGACGTCGGCGTCCGTCATCACGATGACTTTCTCGTAGCGCAGCTCCTCGTCTCGATAATGCGCGCCGAGACCGCAACCCAGCGCCTGGGTGAGATCGGCGAGCTGCTGATTGGCGAGGAGCTTGTCTTTCGTCGCGGAGGCGACGTTGAGAATCTTGCCGCGCAGGGGCAGCACCGCCTGCGTCGTGCGATTGCGCGCTTCCTTCGCCGAGCCGCCAGCGGAATCGCCTTCGACGATGAACAGTTCGGACCCTTGCGCCGAATTGTTGGTGCAGTCGACGAGCTTGCCCGGCAGGCGCAATTTGCGCGTCGCCGTCTTGCGGGCGATGTCCTTCTCGGCGCGCCGGCGCAGACGCTCCTCGGCGCGCGTCACCGCGAAATCGAGCAATTTGTTGGCTTGCGTCGGCGCGGCGGCGAGCCAGTGATCGAAGGCGTCGCGCACCGTGCCTTCGACGATGCGGGCGGCCTCGACCGTCATCAGGCGGCTCTTGTTCTGACCCTGGAACTCGGGCTCGCGGATGAAGACCGAAATCATCGCCGCCGCCTGACCCATCAGATCGTCGGCGGTGACGTCCTTGGCGCGCTTGGCCTGATTGACGCGCTCGGCGTGATCCTTGAGCGCCTTCAGCAGCGCGCTGCGAAAGCCCGCCTCATGCGTGCCGCCGTCGGGCGTGGGGATGGTGTTGCAATAGGAATGAACGAAGCCGTCGTCTTCCGCGAGCCAGGACACCGCCCATTCCAGCGAGCCATGGCCGCCCTCGCGGGTCACCTTGCCGACGAAGGGCTGATCGGTGACGAGCTCCTTGCCCTGCGTCTCGCGGCCGAGATAATCCTTCAGGCCGCCGGGGAAGCGCAGCACGGCTTCGGCGGGCGTGTCGCTGCCGGGCTCGATCAGCGCGGAGTCGCAGCGCCAGCGGATTTCGACGCCGCCGAAGAGATAGGCCTTGGAGCGCGACATGCGGAACAGCCGCGCCGGCTTCCAGTGCGCGTTCTCGCCGAAGATCTGCGGATCGGGCCTGAAGCGCACGCGCGTGCCACGGCGGTTGGAGATCTTGCCCATCTCCTTGAGCTTGCCCAGCGGCAGTCCCCGCGAAAACTCCTGGCGGTAGAGCTGGCCGCCGATGGCCACCTCGACCTCGAGCTTCTCGGAGAGCGCGTTGACCACAGAGACGCCCACGCCATGCAGGCCGCCCGAGGTCTGATAGGCCCCGGAGTCGAACTTGCCGCCCGCGTGCAGCACGGTCATCACGACTTCGAGCGCCGATTTGTCCTTCATCTTCGGGTGCGGGCCGACCGGAATGCCGCGGCCATTGTCGGTGACGGTGAGCCAGCCCGCCGCCTCCAGCGTCACCTCGATGAAGGTCGCGTGGCCGGCGACGGCCTCGTCCATGGCGTTGTCGAGCACCTCGGCGAAGAGGTGGTGCATCGCGGCTTCGTCGGTGCCGCCGATATACATGCCGGGACGCCGGCGCACGGGTTCGAGCCCCTCGAGCACCTCGATGGAGGCGGCGGAATATTCCACGGGGGCGGATTTGGCGGCGGCTTTGGGCGCGGGCGCCTTGCGCGGCGCGCCGCCGAAGAGATCGGGTTTGGTGGCCATGTTCCATCTTAGCGCGATTCGGAAGCGGAGGGCATGGGCGCTCGGCGGGGCGCGGATGGGGACTCATGTCCTCATCGGCCGCGTTATGGTCGATGCCCCCCACCCGACCCCGCTTCGCGGGGCCACCTCCCCGCAAGGGAGAGGGAGGAGACGCCGACAGTTTATCATTCAAAAACAGCAGATTGTAAAAGTGACGCCTGGGGCTGCCCGCCTTTAACCCACCTGCAAGCCCGAGCGCCTAACTTGTCGCCATGCTGACCGTCCTCATTTGCGCCGACCACGCCCATGTCACCGGGGGACAGGCCAAGGTCGCGCTGGACAGCGCGCTGGGGCTCGCGGCGGCGGGGGCGCGGGTGATCGTCTTCGCCGCCTGCGGGCCGGTTGATCCGAGGCTGGCGGCGGCGGGGATCGAGACGGTCTGTCTTGGCCAGACCGACCTGCTCGCCAACCCCTCCCGCCTCGCCGCCGCCCGGCAGGGTCTCTGGAACGGCGCCGCCGCGAGAGCGCTCGGCGAGACGCTGGCGCGACTGCCGCGCGAGAAAACGATCGTCCATGTCCATGGCTGGGCCAAGGCGCTGTCGCCCGCCATCGCCGGCCCGATCCGGGCCTCCGGCCTGCCGGCCGCCTATACGATGCACGAATATTTCCTGCACTGTCCCAATGGCGGCTTTTACGATTTCCAGAAGGACGCGGTCTGCCCGCTGATCCCGATGTCGGCCGCCTGCTGGTCGACCCATTGCGACTCCCGCAATTATCCCTTCAAGCTTTGGCGCAACACGAGGCTGTTCGTGGCGCAGCATGTGGCGCGGCTTGAAGAGACGTTCACGGACATCATCCTGTTGTCCGATCTGCAGGAGAAGGTCCTGCAAAATTGCCTGCGGAAGAACGCGGCGATTCATCGCGTGACGAATCCGGTCGAAGCCGAGCCGCTCGGCCCAAAGGGCGATCCGACAAGCGGCGACTTCCTCTTCGTCGGCCGCCTCTCGCCGGAGAAAGGCGCCTTTCTCTTCGCCGAGGCGGCGCGGCGCGCAGGCGTCACGCCGGTCTTCACCGGCGACGGCCCCATCGCCGGCGAGCTTGCGTCGCGATTTCCGCAGGCGCGGCTTCTGGGCTGGCGCTCGCCGCCAGAGGTGCGCGCGGCGATGCGCGCCGCCCGCGCGCTCGTGTTTCCGTCATTGTGGCATGAAACCTTCGGGCTGACGGCGCTCGAAGCCAAGGCCATGGGCACGCCGGCCATCGTCGCCGACGCCTGCGCGGCGCGGGAAGCGGTGGCGGATGGCGCCACCGGCCGCTGGTTCAGGAGCGGCGACGCGAATGCGCTCGCGTCGGCCATCCGCGAACTGATGAATAACGCGGTGATCGCCGACATGTCGCGGCGCGCCTATGACGCCTATTGGGCCGCGCCCGCCTCGCGCGAACGCCATGTCGCGGAGACGCTCGCGGTTTACGAAGGAATGCTCGCGCGACCACTGTAAGAGGCCGAAGAGCAACTTGGTCACCGCACGGCAGCGCGGACAACACGCGCGAGCCGGCCGCTGACCGCGATATTACAACCTGGCTTATTCTTGACATTAATCGCATGTTCGCAGAGCCTTTAAAGCGAAGCTCTTTGGAGTTCAGCGCCTATGTCTTTTATATCCACGTCCAGGACCGGCCAGGTCACACAAACCGGTGTTTCTGGCGAAGGGCCAAGAAATAATTTGGAGACCAGCGGCACATATCAGAACCGGAGCGTTTCGCTCGCTCCGACTCAAGAGATCAAGACCCCACAGAATGGCGGAATGCCTCCCGGACGGCCGCGCATACCGATCATTCGTCAGGCCAGACTCGCGCCCCCTTTCTCAAACGCCCCCAAGCTCATGACGGGCGGCGAGATGAAAAAAGCCACGGGTGTTTCGCTCACAGGGTACTCCTATCCCCCCCGCAATTCGGACTGCGGGGAGTTCTTAAGAAAATATCATGGTCTAAAACAGAATTCCGACACCCCCATTAAACATCAGACCTTTGGTGCTGTGTTGAGCCACCTTGTTCCTATGCAGAAAACCGCACAGGACCTCGCAAAGAAGGACAAACGGTTTGGAAATGTAGCAGATCAGCTCGGCGCGGAAATCAGTCGTCTTCGAGATCTGGAAATGGCTGTCGGATTGCGACGTCCCGCCGAGACGCCGTCTGGCATGTCGCTCCAGCAGGTTCTCGATTTTCACGAATTGGGCCTCTCCTTGACGGATATCGAGGCCGCGAGGGACTTGAAGCTCTCCTTGGCGGATGCGCGCGACCTGATCGCAGATGCGAAATACGCTGGTCTGTCGCTCACGGAAGCTTACGATTTCCGTGAGTTCCTGACCACGCCCGAGGCGAAATCGCTTACATTCGAAGAGGCCCGCGGCCAATTTGTGCTGAAACGTCTGGCGAACGAAGGATTCCATCCCGTCGAGGCCAAGCTTCTTTCGGACGCCGGTCTGAGCGTCGCCGAGGGTAAAATTTATCGAGCCAAGCGTCTGCCCATCACAGCCGACACGATCATCGGAGGCATGAGGGACAGCAACCTGACCCGCCCTCTGACCTTGACGATACCCAGGGAAGAAAGGACCGCATACAAAGGCAGACCTCCTCAACTATTCGATGCTCATTACCAAACGCCGCACGGGCCCTTTGTTGGCGTCTTCAAGGTTTTGCCAGACATCACTGGCGACAAGGTGGAGCGGAGCGATGTCGCAAAACTGATCGGAATCGATCTTACCAATCCCAACACTGCGATGCGCTGTCTTGCCACCTATGACATAGCGCGCAAGCTCGGTTTCTACGTGATCCCGCCCACAGAGCTGGGCATCCATAAATTGCCGACCGGCAGGGTGGAGCTCGGCGTCGTCACAGGCGGGGCGATGGGCGCGAGTGGCGACGATTCGCCCCCTGAAATTTTCAAAATACCCGAAGTGCGAAAAAAGCTGACAGAACTCCAGTTGCTCGACGCCTTGGCCGGTGTAGGCGGCAGGTGCGCCGAGAATTACTTCATTGCAGTAGACCCCTATAACGATGTCGTGATTGTCGCTGGCATCGACAATGGAAGGTGCTGGGGAACGACGAAGGATCCGAGCGATGTCGCCTACGGCATAAGCAAGGGAGAACTGGATTTGGTTGGAGTCTATCTGCCGAAGGTGGTGGATACCGATATGATTGCCGCTTTCGCGAATCTTACGCCCGCAACTCTCGCGGACACTCTGTCGGACATGCTCACGCCGCAGGAAATCGAAGCTGCCCAAAGCCGGCTCGACAAGATCAAGCTCCATCTGCAAGATCTCACCGAGAATGGCCGGGTGATCGATCCCGAGCAATGGGGTTCCGAACAGATTGATTGGATAGCGAACGAGGCCAGCGCCAGCTATTTCGTTCGTGATGATCCGAGTCGCCAAAGTTACGAACGCGTTTTACGTTCCGAAGACGAGGCGTGATCACGGAAGCAAGGTCACTGGAGGTCGACGCCAAACGCACCGCGTGAGGTGGCGGCGGCGCTCGCCGCCATCATTGACGGGGAAAACCTCTCCAGCTGGTCTGTCATCTTTCCACGTGATGCAAAACAGCCGGTGCGCTTGTTGGAGGGCGGCCTATGCAACTGGATCCAGCCTTGAAGAGCCTCATGAATGAGCTTGGCGACCGCCTCGGAGTCGGGGCGATCGCCTTCAACGAAAGGGGAAGCCTGGCCATTCGCCTCGGCGACGCCCCGCAAATCAACCTGCAATACCGCGCGGAGGCCGAGGAGTTTCACTTGTATGCGGATCTGGGCGCGCCGGCGGCCGGTCCGGACGTCTACGGCGACCTGCTCCGGGGGAATCTATTCTGGCGGCTCACTTTCGGCGCGACGCTCAGTCTGTCGGGGGATGACCCGCCCCATGTCATTCTGGCTCAGGCGGCTCCCTGGCGGGGAGAGACGGCGGAGACCTTCGCGGCCCGTCTGGACAGCTTTGCCAATGTCGCCGAGGACTGGGCCGGGATCGTCGCCGCAAAGCCAGACGATCATCCGGGCGAAACATCGGTTCGGAACGGGGATTTGAGCGCATTCATTCGAGTCTGACCGGCGAGACGGTCTCACGGAGCCACAGGCGCAAGTCGTTGTTGCGCGGGTCGACGTTTCGCCGCCCCGCTCCGCTCCCCGAGCCCATTCGACGCGCGGCTGATCCTGCGCTAGAAGGCGCGGGAAAGCACGGGACAATGACATGAATCGCCCCCTCACGCGCCTCGCCGCCGGCGTCGCCGCCGGACTCCTGACACTCTCCCCCGCGCAGGCCGAAAAGCTGCGGCTCGCGCTGCAAAAGACCGGCACCACCGGCTGGGAGCTGGCGGTCGTGCGCGCCTTCGGCCTCGACAAGGCGGCGGGGCTCGAACTCGACGTCACCGAACTCGCCTCGCCCGAAGCCGGCAAGATCGCCATTCAGGGCGGCGGCGCCGATATCATCGTCTCGGACTGGCTGTGGGTGGCGCGCGAGCGCGCCGGGGGCGCCGGGCTCACGCTCTATCCCTACTCCACCGGCGTCGGCGCGGTGATGACGAAAGACCCCGCCATCCGCAACGTGAAGGACCTCGCCGGCAAGAAGCTCGGCGTCGCGGGCGGGCCGCTCGACAAGAGCTGGCTGTTGCTGAAGGCCCAGGCGCTCAGGGAGGGCGTCGATCTGGAGAAGTCGGCGACGATCCTTTACGGCGCGCCGCCGCTCATCGCCGAAAAGGCGCTTCAGGGCGAAATCGACGCGGCGCTCGAATTCTGGAATTTCGCGGCCGATCTCGAAGGCAAGGGATTCGCCCGCGCCATCGACATCACCGATGTGGAAAAGGCGCTCGGCGCCAAGGGCGAGGTGGTCATCACCGGCTATGTCTTCGACGACAGCTTCGCCGCGAAGAACCGGGACGCGCTGGCGCGCTTCTTCGCGATGACGGCGAAAGCGAAGGCGATCATCGCTACGGATGACACGGCCTGGGCCGCCGCCGCGCAGCGCATCGGCCCCCGGGACGCCGCGACGCTCGACATCTACCGCAAGCGCTATGTCGCGGGGATTCCCAGGCGCAGCGTCGCGCAGGAGGAGGCCGACGCCGCCGCGCTCTATCGCGTGCTCGCGGAGACCGGCGGGGAGAAGCTCGTCGGCCCCGGCAAGACCCTCGCGCCCGGAACCTTCTACAAGGGCGGCGAGGCTGGCGGGAATTGATCCGGCTGCTCTCGCTCGCGGCGCTGATTGCATTGTGGCAGATCGGCGCCTGGGTCTCCGATCCGCGGCGCCTGCCGGGTCCCGCCGCCGTCTTCGAGACGGTCGTGGCCGAGGCGCAATCCGGCGCGCTGGGCTCCAATCTCGCCATCACGCTCGCGCGGGTCATCGCATCCTTTCTCATCGCCATGAGCCTCGGCGCGGCGATCGGCTATCTCATGGGCCGGCGCCGGCTCGTCGACCGGCTGCTCGATCCCTGGCTCGTCGTGCTGCTCAATCTGCCGGCGCTGGTCGTGATCGTGCTGGCCTATGTCTGGGCCGGGCTGACGGAAGCGGCCGCCATCGGCGCCGTGGCGCTCAACAAGCTGCCCAACGCCATCGTCGTCATTCGCGAAGGCGCCCGCGCGCTCGATCCGCAGCTCGACGAAATGGCGCAGGCGTTCCGCTTCTCGCGCGCGGCGCGGCTGAAGCATCTCGTCCTGCCGCAGCTCGCGCCCTATCTGGCCGCGGCGACGCGCTCGGGTCTTTCGCTCGTGTGGAAGATCGTGCTTGTGGTCGAACTGCTCGGCCGCTCGAACGGCGTGGGCTTCGAAATCAACATGGCGTTCCAGCTCTTCGACATGAAGCTGCTGCTCGCCTACGCTCTTCCCTTCGTGGCGCTGATGCTCGGCGTCGAAACGCTTCTGGTGCAGCCCCTTGAACGATCTGTCGCCCGATGGCGGCGCGGCGGCGCTCAGCGTCGCGATCGCCTCTAAAGACCACCAGCGCGCGGGCGGCCCCGCCCTGCGCGCGCTCGAAGGCTTGCGCCTCACCCTGCCGCTCGGCCAGGCGGGCGCGGTCGTCGGCCCGTCCGGCTGCGGCAAGACGACCCTGCTGCGGCTCATCGCCGGCCTCGATCGCGATTTTACTGGTCAGATCGTGCTGCCCGCCCATGGGCGGCTCGGCATGGTGTTTCAGGAGCCGCGTCTCCTGCCCTGGCGCAGCGTCGCCGACAATCTCCGCATCGCCGCGCCGGAAGCCGACGAGGCCGGGATCGCCGCGCTGCTCGCGGAGCTTGGCCTGCGCGACCATGCGGATCATTTTCCCGGCGAATTGTCGCTCGGCCTCGCCCGGCGCGTGGCGCTGGCCCGCGCGCTCGCCGTCAAACCCGATCTGCTGCTGCTGGACGAGCCGCTCGTGTCGCTCGACGCCGCGCTCGCGCGCGAATTGCGGGAGAGGATCGCCGCGCTGATCGACGAAAAGCGCATCACCACGCTGATCGTGACGCATGACCTTCCCGAGGCCATCGCCCTGGCGGACAGGATTTTCCTGCTCTCGCCGCGCCCCGCGCATGTGATCGCGACGCTGGATGTGGAGGCGCCGCGCGGTCGGCTCACCCGGGCCGCCGCCGATGCGCTGGAGACGCGCGCGCGCGCGGCGCTGGAGGCCTCCCGACGCGCCTTTCAATAGTGGCGGTGATGCAGGGTTTCGATGCCTGTGAGCTGGCCGAGCACGGTGGCGAGATTTTCCGGCAGGATTCCCGTCGCCTTGCCCAGACGCTCGGCCTGAAAGGCGCCGGCGCGCAGCGGTCCGTAACAGGTCATGCCGAAGAGGCCGTTGGGCTCCACCGTAATGACGACGGAGCGGACGCCGCGCGGGCTGGGATGTCTGAACCGCAGGTCGAAATGGCCGGGATCATCCGCGCTGATCGCCCCGCCGATCTCCCCCAGCGCCGCATCGCCGCCCAGACGTCTGACAATGTCCTCCGACGCCAGATCAACGCCCGCCATTTTTTTTCTCCCCGATGACAATCGGGCGGAGCGTAGCGCCGGAGTCCAAATTTTTGGTGAGGATGGCTACCAGTCGATGTCAGAGCCGCGATAATCGAGATAGCGGCGCGTGTCCGAGATCGTCAGACCCTCGATCACGCGGATCAGGCTATAGGCGCTTTCCTCGACGCTGAGCGTGGCGTTCGGCCCGCCCATGTCCGTGCGCACCCAGCCGGGATGCATGGAGACCACGCTGATCCCCTCCGGCTTCAACTCGTCGGCGAGGCACTGGGCGATCTTGTTGAGGGCGGCCTTGGAGGCGCGGTAGCCGACATTGAACGTCCCGCCCAGCGCCATCGATCCGAGCACGCTCGACATGAACACGATGCGCGGACGCGCTCCCCGCCGGATGAGCGGCAAGAAGGCTTGCGCCACGCGCAGCGGCCCGAGCGCATTTGTGTCCAGAAGATCGAGAACGCCGGGAAAGTCCATGTCCAGCGCGGACTGACGCTCCGGGCCATAGGCGCCGGCATTGGCGATCAGCACGTCGACGGGGTCGTGGACCTGCGTCGCCGCGATACGAATCTGCGCCTCGTTGCGCGTGTCGAAGACGAGGCTGCGGCCCCTGCTCCCGGCCGGCGCCAGCGCCGCCTCCAGGGGCTCATGCCGGCTCCCGGCGCGCCGGCTGGCGGTCACCTGCTCGCCGGCGATCGCCAGTTGCCTGGCAAGTTCAAGCCCGATTCCCCGGCTCGCGCCGGTGATCATCCAATGCGACATGGGCGAAAACTCCCGTTTCAGCCATGTCGGCATATAGGGCGGCCCTTTTGGAGCGCCGCCCCTGCTTACGGAATTTACATCGCCGCGTGATGCGCTTCCTCCATGCGGGCGACGCCGGTCTTCACCGCCGCCTGCACCTTCTCGAACGCGCGCACCTCGATCTGGCGCACGCGCTCGCGGGAGACGCCGAACTCCTCGGAAAGCTGCTCGAGCGTCACCGGATCGTCGGCGAGGCGACGCGCCTCGAAGATGCGCCGCTCACGCGGATTGAGCACGTCGAGAGCCCCGCGCAGCGCCTTCATGCGGTTGTTGCTCTCCTCCTGCGCGGCCAGAATGCGCTCCTGATCCTCGCTGTCGTCGACGAGCCAATCCTGCCATTCCCCCTCGCCCTCCTCGCGCAGCGGCGCGTTGAGCGAGGCGTCGCCGCCCATGCGGCGATTCATCTCGATCACGTCCTGCTTCGAGACGCCGAGGCGCGTCGCGATCTTCTCGACGTTCTCGGGCCTCATATCGCCTTCCTCGAACGCCGAGATGCGACTCTTCGCCTTGCGGAGGTTGAAGAACAGCTTCTTCTGGCTCGCGGTGGTGCCCATTTTCACGAGCGACCATGAGCGCAGGATGTATTCTTGAATCGAGGCGCGGATCCACCACATCGCATATGTGGCGAGCCGGAAGCCACGGTCGGGCTCGAAGCGCTTGACGGCCTGCATCAGGCCGACATTGCCCTCCGAGATGATTTCCCCGATCGGCAGGCCGTAGCCGCGGTAGCCCATCGCGATCTTGGCGACGAGGCGCAGATGCGAGGTGACGAGTTCATGCGCGGCCTTGGGGTCTTCGTGCTCACGCCAGCGCTTGGCGAGCATATATTCCTGCTGGGGCTCCAGCATGGGGAAACGACGGATTTCGGCGAGGTAGCGGGCGAGGCCGCCTTCCGCGACGATGGGCAAGGAATTCGCCATATCTCGTCCCTCCTGGCGGGCTCCCGGGGCGACGGCAAACCCGCAATGGGCGGTCGCACAGTCGCCGACCGCAACAAAGATAGTATAGGCCGGAATAGGCAGCCGGGAAAATCGGGCTTGTGTGACAACTCGCTAAAGTCGGGATTAAGATTCTGTAACATTCGCGTGCAGCAGGGCGCGGTCATCAGGAGAGGGCTGGGGTGAGGGGCAGGCCGCAAATCGCCTGAGTTGCGGGTGAAGGAACCCGTTTCGACAGTCGTGAACGCGGCTTGCCCCTCACCCCAGCCCTCTCCGCGCCTGCCGGGGAGAGGGAGGTCGATTACTTGCTGATCCCCCCGAGCACGCCCCTCAGGATCTGCTTGGCGATCTGCGTCCCGGCCGAACGCGCCGCGCTCTGCATGGCTGAGCGCAGGGCGATTTCGGCCGGCGACAGGCGCTTGCCCTTCTTCGAGCCGAACAGGGTTCCCAGAACGCCGCCGACAATCGTGCCCATCCAGCCGCCGCCCGCCGCGCCATCCTTGCCGACGGCGCGACCCTGGAGCGTCTCATAGGCCGACTCCCGGTCGACCGGCGTGTCATATTTGCCTCCGAACGAGCTGGCGCGCATGACGTCCGCCCGCTCCTCCGGGGTGATCGGCCCGACCCGCGCGGCGGGCGGCGCGATCAGCACGCGGTCGACAATCTCCGGCGCGCCCTTGTCGCCGAGCATCGAGACCAGCGCCTCGCCGACGCCGAGATGCATGATGGCGTCGGCGGTGTCGAAGGACGGATTCTTGCGAAACGTCTCCGCCGCGGCGCGCACGGCTTTCTGATCGCGCGGGGTGAAGGCGCGCAGCGCATGCTGGATGCGGTTGCCGAGCTGGCCGAGAACCGTGTCGGGCACGTCGAGCGGGTTCTGCGTGACAAAGTAAACGCCGACGCCCTTCGAGCGAATGAGCCGCACCACCTGTTCGATCGCCTGGAGAAGCGCCTTCGGCGCGTCTTCGAAGAGAAGATGCGCCTCGTCGAAGAAGAAGACGAGTTTCGGCCTGTCCAGATCGCCGACTTCGGGAAGCGTCTCGAAAAGCTGGGACAGCATCCACAGAAGGAAAGTCGCGTAGAGGCGCGGCGACCGCATCAGCCTGTCAGCCGCAAGAATGTTGACGACGCCGCGCCCGTCGCGATCCTTGCGAATGAAATCGTCGATCGCCAGCGCCGGCTCGCCGAAGAATGAGTCGCCGCCCTGAGTCTCCAGCACGAGAAGCTGGCGCTGAATCGCGCCAACGCTCGCGGGGGCGATATTGCCATATTTTGTCTTGAATTCGCTGGCGTTCTCGGCGACATGCGCGAGGGCGGCGCGCAGATCCTTGAGATCGAGCAGCAGAAGCCCTTGCTCGTCGGCGACCTTGAAGACGATATTGAGAACGCCTTCCTGCGTGTCGTTGAGATTGAGAAGCCGCGACACGAGCAGCGGCCCCATTTCCGACACCGTCGCCCGCACCCTGTGGCCCTGCTCGCCGAACACGTCCCAGAAGACAACCGGAAAGCGGTCCGGCGCATAATCGACGCCAATGTCGGCGGCGCGCTGGACAAAGGCCGGCTTGGCGTCGCCCGGTTGCGACAGCCCCGCGAGATCGCCCTTGACGTCCGCGAGAAAGACGGCGGTTCCCGCGTTGGAGAAGCCTTCCGCCAGCACCTGCAACGACACCGTCTTGCCGCCGCCCGTGGCGCCCGCGATCAGCCCGTGCCGATTGCCGAGCGCGAGCGTGAGATAGCGATAGGCCCGCGCGCCCGCCCCCCGTGCGCGCGTTCCATCCGTCGCGCCGACAAGAATCTTTCCAGGGACGCCGTTCGGGCTCTCGTTCGTCTTGTCGCTCATGGCGCTCGGGCTTTCCTAAGGTGAATCAGCGCGTCGTCGAAGCTACATCATTCTCGCGCAGCCCGCATCGGACCGGCGCCGACGGCTTGGCGAATGCCGCGAGCCGGGATAAGTTCCCGGACCGTGGGCGCTCGGAAATTGTCGTGGCGGAGGTCCGGGAGGCCGCGCCCGCGCCAACGCCGGGAACGCGGATCGGCGCGGCGGAGGAGGCGTCCTCCTCGTCGCCTGAAAAACGCCGTCCAACAAAGCCGCGCCTGAAAGCGGCGAAAAACAAGCAGGGAACGCAGAATGGCCAAGGGTTCGGTCAAGGGCAACGGCAAAGCCGGAAAGCGCGGCGACAAGACCGCGGAAAGCGGCCCAGCGGTTTCGAAGACGCTGCTCATTGGCGCCGGCGCCGTTTTCGCGCTGATTTTCGGCGCCTTTGTCGCCGTGACCAACACTACGGCGCCGGCGCCCCCGGCCTCGGCGATCGGCGGCGCCTTCCAGCTCACGTCGCAAGCCGGCCAGCCGGTCACCGAGACGGCGTTGCTCGGCAAGCCGCATCTCGTCTTCTTCGGCTACACCCATTGTCCGGATGTGTGCCACACGACACTGTTCGAAATGTCGGAAATCCTGCGCGCCCTAGGTCCCGCCGCAAATATCGGCGCGCTGTTCGTGACGACTGACCCCGAAAGGGACACGCCCGACGTGCTGAAGGAATATCTCGCCAATTTCGACCCGCGCATCATCGGCCTGACGGGCGATCGCGCGCAGATCGACGCCGTCCTGCGCAATTATCGCATCTACGCGAAACGCGCGCCCGGCAAGGAAGAAGATTATTCCGTCGATCATTCTTCCGCTGTCTATCTGATGGACAAGAACGGCCATTTCGTCACGGCCTTCAATGTCGGCCGCAAGCCGGAAGAGGCGGCCAGGGATCTCCAGCGTTACCTCTAGCGCGCGCGTCCGGGCGCTGTTCGCCCTCGACGCCGCACCCTAGTTAGGAGGGAGATCAGCTCGCGAAGCAGCCGCGGCCCCGACGTGGCGCTCAGCTTGCTTGGCTTCCCTTGCGACGACGGGACAGGCCCATGCAAATTTCAAAGGCGGCGACGTTTTTGGAACTCGCGACTCACGCGGCGTTTGGCTAGCATACGCACATGCTTCGACTTCTGCCCGACGGGCCCTCCCAGGATGGTTCGTCTCTCATTACTCTCGAGCACGCCGGCGAGACGATTGTCGTCGCCCTGCGTCGCGCGACGACCGCGCGTCGTTTCACGCTGCGCGTCCGCTTCGCGGCCCGCGACGCCGTCCTGACCATGCCGAAGCGCGCGTCGTTGCGCGAGGCGCGCGCCTTCGCCGAACGGCATGCCGCGTGGATCGCCGCGCGGCTCAATCGCCTGCCCGCGACGATTCCCTTTGCGCATGGATCGGTCGTGCCGCTGCGCGGAGTCGACCACGCCCTGCTCCACACGCCGGAGCGACGCGGCGCCGTATGGGCGGAGACGCGCGACGACGTCGTCACCGGCGTCGCGCTTTGCGTCGCCGGCCAGGCCGAACACATGCACCGCCGCGTGCAGGACCACTTCAAGCGCGAGGCCCGCCGCGATCTGGAGAGCGCCGTGGCGCGCCACACCGCGACGCTCGGCCTGCCGCCGCGCGGCGTCGGCCTGCGTGATCCGGTGAGCCGCTGGGGCTCGTGCTCGTCGTCGGGCTCACTGAATTTTTCCTGGCGGCTGATCATGGCGCCGCCCTTCGTGCTGGATTATCTCGCCGCGCATGAGGTCGCGCATCTCGCGCACCTCGACCATTCGCCGCGGTTCTGGTCGCTGGCGCGACGCTTGTGCGCGGACACCGACCGCGCCGAAGCGTGGCTCTCGGCCAATGGCGCCCATCTGCACAAATATGGAGCGAAGGAATGACGCTCGACCGGCGCCGTCTGCTGGCCGCCGCTCTGCTGCTGGCGTGCGGCCAACGCGCCGCCATGGCCGCCGAAACCGGCGCAAGGACCGGGAAACGGCTCCTGCTGCTCGACTTCGAGATCATCGACACTTCGGGCGAGCCCGTCGATCAGCGCGCGGACCACGCCCGGCGGCTGCTCGACGCGCGCAACGCCATCGCCGCCGGCCTCGCGGCGCGGGGAACCTATGAGATCGCCGAGCGCGCGCCGATCCAGGCCGAGATCGACGAGATTCTCCGGAAAACCTATTTCCGCACCTGCAACGGCTGCGAGATCGCGCTCGCCCGCAAAGTCGGCGCCGACCTCGTCATGACCGGAGTCGTCAACAAGGTGAGCACGCTCATTCTGAGCATGGGCGTGTCGATCGCGCGTGTCTCCTCCGGCGAACTCGTCTATCATCAAGGCTTCGATTTCCGCGGCGATAATGACGCGTCGTGGGCGCGGGCGACGAAATTTTTCACGGAGCGGATCGCGCGCGATCCGGTGAACTGAGCAGGATTTCATGAGCGAGCGCAAAAGCGGCAATGTCTCTTCGCCGTCGGTTTCCGTCTTCCCTCGCCCTCACGGCGCGCTGCTCGCGGAGCTGATCAAGCGGGCGCAGACCCTGCCGCCCATCCGCATGGGGGTTGTCCACCCCTGCGACCGGCCGTCGCTGGAAGGCGCGCTGGCGGCGCGCGACGCCGGGCTGGTCGTGCCCACGCTCATCGGCCCCTGCGCGAAGATGGAGGCCGCCGCGCGGGAGGCCGGCGTCTCGCTGGAGGACGTCGACGTGATCGAGGCGCCCCACAGTCATGCGGCGGCGGATCAGGCGGTCGAGATGGTGCGGCGCGGCAAGCTGCACGCCATTATGAAGGGCGCGCTCCATACGGACGAACTCATGGCGGCCGTGGTGCGCGAGGGCACGGGCCTGCGCACCGACCGGCGGATCAGCCACGTCTTCGTCATCGACGCGCCGACCTATCACAAGCTTCTGCTCGTCACCGACGCCGCGATCAACATCGCGCCGACGCTGGACATCAAGCGGGACATCATCCGCAACGCCGTCGATCTCGCCCACGCCATCGGCCTCATGAGGCCGAAAGTGGCCATCCTCTCGGCGGTGGAGACGGTCGAGGCCAAGATTCCCTCGACGGTGGAGGCCGCCGCCCTGTGCAAGATGGCGGATCGCGGCCAGATCGCCGGGGCCGTCCTCGACGGTCCGCTCGCTTTCGACAACGCCATCTCGCGCGAGGCCGCCGAAGCCAAGCACATCGACTCCGAGGTGGCCGGAGACCCGGACATTCTGGTGGCGCCCGATCTCGAGGCCGGGAACATCCTCGCCAAGCAGCTCGTCTTTCTCGCCGGGGCCGACACGGCCGGGATCGTGCTCGGCGCGCGCGTTCCCATCGTCCTGACCAGCCGCGCCGACGACGTCGCCTCGCGCGTCGCCTCCTCGGCGCTGGCCCAGCTCTTCACCCATCGTCCCCGGCCGGCGCCGTAGCCGCCTCGACAGAAGCCCCCGCGCATGGCAGAAGGCGCGGGAATTCAGCTTTTGGAGGCAGCGGGGCGAGGTTCGGGCTTTGCTCGCGACGACGGGCCGTCCCGTCCTCACCCGCAAGGCAAGCACGATGACCGATATCGCCAAACTCGAAGAAGATACGCTGCGCCAGATCGCGGAAGCCGCCGACGAGCCGGCGCTGGAGGCCGTGCGCGTCGCCGCGCTGGGCAAGAAAGGCGCGATTTCGGCGCTGCTCTCGACGCTGGGCAAGATGTCGCCGGAGGAGCGCAAGACCGAGGGCGCGAAGATCAACGCGCTCAAGGACAAGGCGACCGAAGCCCTCGCGGCCCGCCGCGCGGCGCTGGCGGAGGCGGCGCTGGAGGCGCGGCTGAAGGCGGAGACGCTCGACGTGACGCTTCCCGCCGCGATCAGCCCGCTGGAGCGCGGCCGCATCCATCCGATCTCGCAGGTCATGGACGAGCTCTCGGTCATCTTCGCCGACATGGGCTTCGCCGTGGCCGAAGGGCCGGACATCGAGAGCGACGACTATAATTTCACCAGGCTGAACTTCCCGGAGGGCCACCCGGCCCGCGAGATGCAGGACACCTTCTTCCTGTCGCCGGAAGCGGGCGAGAAGAAGCTTTTGCGCACCCATACGAGCCCGGTGCAGGTGCGCACCATGCTCTCGCAAAAGCCGCCGATCCGCGTCATCTGCCCCGGCCGCGTCTACCGCTGCGACTTCGACCAGACCCATACGCCGATGTTCCATCAGGTCGAGGGGCTCGTCATCGACCAGTCGACGCATATGGGCCATCTCAAATGGGTGCTGGAGGAGTTTCTCAAGAGCTTCTTCGAGGTCAAGGGCGTGAAGCTGCGCATGCGGCCATCCTTCTTCCCCTTCACCGAGCCGTCGATGGAGGTCGACGTGCAGTGCCGGCGCCAGGGCGGCGAAATCCGCTTCGGCGAGGGCGACGACTGGATGGAGATTCTGGGTTGCGGCATGGTGCATCCGAACGTGCTGCGCAATTGCGGCCACGATCCGGACGTCTACCAGGGCTTCGCCTTCGGCGTCGGCATCGACCGCCTGGCCATGCTGAAATACGGCATGTCGGACCTGCGCGCCTTCTTCGACGCCGACACGCGCTGGCTGGAGCACTACGGCTTCCGGCCGCTGGATTTCCCCACGCTGGCCGGCGGGTTGAGCAGCTAGGACCATGAGCCCATTTGCCGCGGGGTGATGGAGACGCAGGATGAACGACAGCGAGATTCAGGCACTGGCGGACAGTGTGCTGCGGACGCGGCTCGGCCGGTTCGGATTTCAGCGGGCCGAGGTGCGAAGCGGGGTCGACTACAGCAATGATCCGGCCGTCTATGTTGACGCCGTGCTGGGGGAAGGCGCGCCGTCGCTGGAGCCCGATACGCTGATGAATGCCCATCTCGCTCTCAGCGACGCGCTCTTGGAAAAAGGCGAGGAGCGCTTTCCGTATCTTCAGACAAAACGCCTCGGCGATAACGATCGCCCGGAAGAAGTCGCTCTGAAGCCCTTCAGAGGCCACGCGTGATCGAAGACCTTCTGGCTCTTGCCGATGAACTCGCGAACCGGGACACGGGGAGGCCGAGGCAGGCCTCCCTTCGACGGGCGGTTGCGACCACCTACTACGCTCTCTTTCACGCGCTTGCGAAAATGTGCGCGGACCAATTGGTCGGAAAGTCGAAGCCCTGGGATGTCTATACCCCCGTCTATCGGTCTGTTGATCACGCCGTCGCGCGCAAGGTTTTGAGAGAAGCAAGAAGCCATGCGGCGGGTCAGCCGATCGCGGCAATCGGGCCGGCTTTTCTCGAGTTGCACGACAAGCGCATCGCGGCCGACTACATGCCAGCGCCCTTGGGTTATTCCAGAAAAGAAATCATCGATCTCATTCAGGAAGCGCGCGGCGCCATCACGGCGTTGGACGCTCTGGAGCCAGACACGAAGCTGCGCCTTGCGGTGCAACTCATCACCAAGACCCGCTGAGCAAAAAATGAAACTCACCCTCTCCTGGCTCAAAGAGCATCTCGATACATCCGCCACGCTCGCCGAGATCGTCGAGACGCTCACGCGCATCGGCCTCGAGGTCGAACATGTGCACGACCCTGCCGCGCAGTTGAAAGACTTCAAGATCGCGCGCATCGTCGAGGCGACGCAGCACCCCAACGCGGATCGCCTGCGCGTCTGCAAGGTCGATACCGGCGCCGGCGATCTGGTGCAGGTCGTCTGCGGCGCGCCCAATGCGCGCACGGGTCTGAAGAGCGTCTTCTCGGCTCCGGGAACCTACATCCCCGGCAAGAAGATCACGCTCGGCAAGGGCGTCATTCGCGGCGTCGAGTCGCTCGGCATGATGTGCTCCTTCGAGGAGCTGGAGCTTGCGACGGAGAGCGAAGGCGTCATCGAGCTGCCCGAGGACGCGCCCGTCGGCGAGGTCTATGCGCAATGGGCCGGGCTCGATGATCCGGTCATCGAAATCAATCTGACGCCGAACCGCGCCGACGCCGCCGGCGTGCATGGCGTCGCCCGCGATCTCGCGGCCGCCGGGCTCGGCGTTCTGAAGGACAGGGAAATCCTGCCCGTCGCGGGCAAGTATCCCTGCCCTGTCGCCGTCAGACGCGATCTCGCCGCCAGCGAGGAGCATCTCGCGCCCTTCTTCGCCCTGCGTCTCGTGCGCGGCGTGAAGAACGGTCCGAGCCCGGTCTGGCTGCAAAAGCGCCTGCGCGAGATCGGCCTGCGCCCGATCAACGCGCTCGTCGACATCACCAATTTCATGACCTTCGACCGCGCGAGGCCGCTGCATGTCTTCGACGCGAAGAAAGTGAAAGGCGATCTCGTCCTGCGGCGAGCGCGGCAGGGCGAGACTCTGCTCGCGCTGGACGGCAGGACGCACGAGCTGGACGACGCCATGGTCGTCATCTGCGACGACAACGGCGTCGAGTCGATCGCCGGCGTCATGGGCGGCGAGGTTTCCGGCTGCAACGACGACACCACCGACGTGCTGATCGAGAGCGCGCTGTGGGACCCACAGAACATCGCCCATACGGGCCGCAAGCTCGGCATCGTCACCGACGCGCGCTACCGCTTCGAGCGCGGCGTCGATCCCGACTTCGCCCTGCCCGGACTCGAACTCGCGACGCAGCTCGTGCTCGATCTCTGCGGCGGCGAGCCCTCCGAACTGGTCATCGCCGGCGCCGCGCCGCGCGAGCGCCGGACCGTGGATTTCCCCTGGTCCGAGACGCAGCGGCTCGCCGGCATGGATGTGTCTCAGGCCGAAGCTGAAGCGATCCTCGAGCGCCTCGGCTTCACGGTTGAAAAGACCGGCGAGGATGGCGCAAGGGTCATCGCGCCGAGTTGGCGCCCGGATATCGAGGCCAAGGCGGACATCGTCGAAGAGATCGTCCGCATTCTCGGCGTCGACAATGTGCCGTCCACGCCGCTGCCGCGCGCCGAGGGCGTGGCGCCAGCGGTGCTGACGCCGATGCAGAAGCGCGCCCGCAACGCCCGCCGCGCGCTGGCCTCGCAAGGACTGGTCGAAGCTGTCACCTGGTCCTTCATCTCGAAGGAACAGGCGGAAGCCTTTGGCGGCGGCGCGGCGGGCCTCGCGCTCGCCAATCCGATCGCCAGCGACCTCTCCGACATGCGCCCGAGCCTCCTGCCGGGCCTCGTCGCCGCCGCCCATCGCAACGCCGCGCGCGGGCTTGGCGATCAGGACCTGTTCGAAGTGGGGCAGATTTTTCTCGATCCCAGCGACAAGGGCCAGCGCCTCGCGGCCGCCGGCATCCGCCGCGGCCTGTCGGGCGCGGGGCGTCACTGGTCGGCGCCTGCCCAGCGCGCCGGCGCTTTCGACGCCAAGGCCGACGTCATGGCGCTGCTCGGTGCGCTTGGCGTCGCCACGGGCGGGCTCCAGGTGGTTCCCGGCGGGCCGTCATGGTTCCACCCCGGCCGCTCGGCGACGCTGCAATTCGGGCCCAAGGCGGTCGTCGGCCATTTCGGCGAATTGCATCCGCGCGCGCTGAAGGCGCTGGATGTGGAAGGGCCGATCGCCGCCTTCGAAATCATCCTCGACATGCTGCCCGCCCCCAAGGCGAAGCCCACGAAGATCAAGCCGAAACTCGAACTGTCCGACCTCCAGCCGCTGTCGCGCGATTTCGCCTTCATCCTCGACCGCGCCGCCCCGGCCGGCGATCTGGTGAAGGCCGTGGCGGGCGCCGACAAGGCGCTCATCACCGATGTCAGCGTCTTCGACGTCTATGAGGGCGTCGGCGTGCCGGAGGGCAAGAAATCCGTCGGCGTCGCCGTGACGTTGCAGCCACGCGAGAAGACGCTCACCGACGCGGAGATCGAGGCCGTGGCGCAGAAGATCGTCGCCGAGGCGGGCAAGAAGACCGGGGCCACCCTGCGGTGAGCCAGCCCCGAGTCGCGTTGAGCGGCCCCGCCCCTCACCCTGACCCTCTCCCCGTAAACGGGGAGAGGGAATTGCGGCGCATCTCCCTCTCCCCGCGAAGGCGGGGAGAGGGTTGGGGTGAGGGGCGAGCCGCGTTAAAACACCTGCGTTGCGGAGCCGCCGCGCTCGCTTTGCTGTTTCTCATGACGCCCGCCGTCGCCGGCCCCCGTTCCATCGACGACTGCGAGGCGATCAAGGACCCCAACGCCTATAATCTCTGCCTCGCCTCCTTCGGCCCGATGCGCGGCCAGCATGGCGCGACCTATCCGGGCGCGGCGAGCGAAGGAGACAAGCGCGGCGGCGGCTCGGGCTGGAGCAAACGGGCGACGCCCCGCCAGGCCGCTTCTGCGCAGCCGCGAGGGGCGCGCATCAGCAGGGGCGGCAATGGGCGGATCAGGATGGAGTTCACGCCCTGATGCAGAAGCCTCGTCGGCCCGCCCGCGGGGAACGAGGCGTGGGGGCGCCAGCGGCGCCTTCACAGGAATGAGGATAAACCCTGAATTTACCTCTTGGCAAACGGACGCAGGCCCTTTAAATAGGCCGTTCCGGGGTTGACCTAGATCCCCAACCCCAATTTCAGTTTTGAGCTTCCGCCCGAACTCAGGCTTTGTCAATGGCTTGGGAGACAGGCGGTGGATAGGCCGGCGGACTCGGGGCTCAGCCCTCGTGTCCCGTCCGGCCATGTCCTGTCCGAGACTGCCGGCGCCGCCGAGGGGTTTTCCACAACCCCGAGCGGCTCAATCGGCTGGAGGCCGTCAGAGAAATCTGTCGTCCGAAAGCGGCCTGCACAGACGGGGAAACCGGAATTTCTGGCCGCCGGCCCAACGCCGGCGTGTTTTGAATTTGGTTCACGCCCCTTCAACCAGGGCTTTCGTCATCCGGCGAGGCGCTCTGGGGACAGGATCTACGGAGCCGACCGCATCCGCGGCCGGCTAGTCGCAACCGGCGGGACCTCACTCCCGCCAGTTATGAAGAGAGCAACCGTGGATAGAGCGGAGAAAAAAGAAGCCGTCGCGGCGTTGCACCAGGTCTTTAATCAGGCCGGGGCGATCGTCGTTGCGCACTACTCCGGCTTGACGGTCGCCCAGATGCAGGCCCTGCGGAAGCGGGCCCGCGCCGAGGGCGCCACTGTTCAGGTCGCCAAAAACCGCCTCGCCAAGATCGCTCTGGATGGCGCGAGCGTCGCCGATTTCGGTTCCCTGCTCAAGGGACCGACCCTGATCGCCTATTCGGACGATCCGGTGGCGGCGCCGAAGGTGGCTGTGGCCTTCGCCAAGGATCACGACAAGTTCGTGATTCTGGGCGGCGCCATGGGCCCCACGCTGCTGAACTCTGACGGCGTCAAGTCGCTTGCGACCATGCCGTCTCTCGACGAACTGCGTGCGACGATCGTGGGCCTCATCAATGCGCCCGCGACCAAGATCGCCCAGCTCTCGACCGCGCCTGCCGCCAAGCTCGCGCGCGTGTTCGGCGCCTACGCCAAGAAGGACGCGGCCTAAGAGGCTCGCACACCAAGAACGAACCAAATTCAAAGGACGCTACAAATGGCTAATCTCGAAAAGATCGTCGACGACCTCTCGGCTCTCACCGTCCTCGAGGCGGCCGAGCTCGCCAAGATGCTCGAAGAGAAGTGGGGCGTTTCCGCGGCTGCCGCCGTGGCCGTCGCCGCCGCTCCGGCCGCTGGCGCCGCCGCTCCGGCTGCTGAAGAGAAGACCGAGTTCAACGTGATCCTGGCTTCGGCTGGCGACAAGAAGATCGAGGTCATCAAGGAGGTCCGCGCGATCACCGGCCTCGGCCTGAAGGAAGCCAAGGACCTGGTCGAAGGCGCTCCGAAGCCGCTGAAGGAAGGCGCTTCGAAGGAAGAGGCCGAGAAGATCAAGGCGACCCTCGAGAAGGTCGGCGCCAAGATCGAGCTCAAGTAAGATCGCGGCCGCTCCCTGCGAGCGGCGGCGTGACGAGATTCGCGGTCCCGGCTCAGGCCGGGGCCGCGCGCGGTTGTAAAGGGGCGCCATGAGGGGCGCCCGACAGGGCGAGAGAGCCGCTCGCAGCGAGCCGGCCCGGCCCTTAGGAGAAGAGGCTCGAAAAGCGACATGGCTCAGACGTCGGCCCGCAAGTTCACCGGTCGCAAGCGCACCCGCAAGTTTTTCGGACACATCCGCGAAGCGGCGGCGATGCCCAATCTCATTGAAGTGCAGAAGGCCTCTTACGATCAGTTCCTGCTTGTCGACGAGCCAAAGGGCGGCCGCCCCGACGAAGGTCTCCAGTCCGTCTTCAAATCCGTCTTCCCGATTTCCGACTTCTCGCAGGTCGCCCTGCTCGAATTCGTCCGCTACGAATTCGAACAGCCGAAATATGACGTCGACGAGTGCCGCCAGCGCGGCATGACCTTCGCCGCGCCGCTGAAGGTGACGCTGCGCCTCATCGTGTTCGACGTCGATCCCGACACGCAGGCCAAGTCGGTCAAGGACATCAAGGAGCAGGACGTCTACATGGGCGACATGCCCTTCATGACGTCGAACGGCACCTTCATCGTCAACGGCACCGAGCGCGTCATCGTCTCGCAGATGCACCGCTCGCCGGGCGTGTTCTTCGACCACGACAAGGGCAAGAGCCACTCCTCGGGCAAGCTGCTGTTCGCGGCCCGCATCATTCCCTATCGCGGCTCCTGGCTCGATATCGAATTCGACGCCAAGGACATCGTCTATGCGCGCATCGACCGCCGCCGCAAGATTCCGGTGACGTCGCTGCTCTTCGCGCTCGGCCTCGACGGCGAAGAGATTCTGTCGACCTTCTACAAGACCATCACCTACAAGGCGGATGGCGAAAACTGGCGCATGCCGTTCGACGCCGACCGCATGAAGGGCGTGAAGGCCGTCGCCGACATGATCGACGCCGACAGCGGCCAGGTCATTCTCGAAGCGGGCAAGAAGCTCGCCGTCCGCGCCGCGCGCCAGCTCGCCGAGAAGGGCGTGAAGGCGATCCGCGTCTCGTCGGAAGACCTTTACGGCCAGTATCTCGCGCAGGATCTCTTCGACCCGGCGACGGGCGAGATCTTTGCGGAAGCCGGCGACGAGATCACCGCCAAGACGCTGCCGACGCTGCTCGAAAAGGGCTTCGACGAGCTGCCGATCCTCGACATCGACCATATCAACATCGGTCCCTACATTCGCAACACGCTCGCGGTCGACAAGAACTCGAACCGCGAGGAAGCGCTGTTCGACATCTATCGCGTCATGCGTCCGGGCGAACCGCCGACCATGGACACGGCGGAAGCCATGTTCCATTCGCTGTTCTTCGACGCGGAGCGCTACGACCTCTCGGCCGTCGGCCGCGTGAAGATGAACATGCGCCTCGACCTCGACGCGCCGGACACGGTGCGCACGCTGCGTCGCGAGGACATTCTCGCCGTGGTGAAGGCGCTCGTCGATCTGCGCGACGGCCGCGGCGAGATCGACGACATCGACCATCTCGGCAACCGCCGCGTGCGCTCGGTCGGCGAACTGATGGAAAATCAGTATCGCCTCGGCCTGCTGCGCATGGAGCGCGCCATCAAGGAGCGCATGTCCTCGGTCGACATCGACACGGTCATGCCGCAGGACCTGATCAACGCCAAGCCGGCGGCCGCCGCCGTGCGCGAGTTCTTCGGCTCCTCGCAGCTCTCGCAGTTCATGGACCAGACCAACCCGCTCTCCGAGATCACGCACAAGCGTCGTCTCTCGGCGCTGGGTCCGGGCGGTCTGACGCGCGAGCGCGCCGGCTTCGAGGTGCGCGACGTGCATCCGACGCATTACGGCCGCATCTGCCCGATCGAGACGCCGGAAGGCCCGAACATCGGCCTGATCAATTCGCTCGCGACCTTCGCCCGGGTGAACAAATATGGCTTCATCGAAGCGCCCTATCGTCGCGTCCGCGATGGCAAGGTGACGAATGAGGTCGCCTATCTCTCGGCGATGGAAGAGTCGAAATATCACGTCGCGCAGGCCAATGCGCCCATCGACGCCGAAGGCAATCTGACGGAAGACCTCGTGCTCTGCCGCCACGCCGGCGACGTGATGCTCGTCCCGCGCGAGAAGGTCGACGCGATGGACGTGTCGCCCAAGCAGCTCGTCTCGGTCGCCGCGGCGCTCATCCCGTTCCTCGAGAACGACGACGCCAACCGCGCGCTGATGGGCTCGAACATGCAGCGTCAGGCGGTGCCGCTGGTGAAGGCCGACGCGCCGCTCGTCGGCACGGGCATGGAGGCGGTCGTCGCCGCCGACTCCGGCGCCGCCATCTCCGCCCGCCGCACCGGCATTGTCGATCAGATCGACGCGACCCGTATCGTCATCCGCGCCACGGAAGAACTCGACCCGGCCAAGCCCGGCGTCGACATCTACCGGCTGATGAAGTTCCAGCGCTCGAACCAGTCGACCTGCATCAACCAGAAGCCGCTGGTGCGCGTCGGCGATCTGGTCAAGAAGGGCGACATCATCGCCGACGGCCCCTCGACGGATCTCGGCGATCTGGCGCTCGGCCGCAACGTGCTCGTCGCCTTCATGCCCTGGAACGGCTACAACTTCGAAGATTCGATCCTTCTCAACGAGCGCATCGTGAAGGAGGACGTGTTCACGTCGATCCACATCGACGAATTCGAGGTGATGGCGCGCGACACCAAGCTCGGCCCCGAGGAAATCACCCGCGACATTCCCAACGTCTCGGAGGAGACGCTGAAGAATCTCGACGAGGCCGGCATCGTCTATATCGGCGCCGAGGTGCAGGCGGGCGACATTCTCGTCGGCAAGATCACGCCGAAGGGCGAGAGCCCGATGACGCCGGAAGAAAAGCTTCTGCGCGCCATCTTCGGCGAAAAGGCTTCCGACGTTCGCGACACGTCGCTGCGCGTGCCGCCGGGCGTTCAGGGCACCATCGTCGAAGTGCGCGTCTTCAACCGCCACGGCGTCGAGAAGGACGAGCGCGCCCAGGCGATCGAGCGAGAGGAGATCGAGCGTCTCGCGAAGGACCGCGACGACGAGCTCGCCATCCTCGACCGCAACACCTACGCCCGTCTCTTCGAGATGCTCATCGGCAAGGTCGCGATCGCGGGGCCGAAGAGCTTCAAGAAGGATCAGCCGCTGACCCAGGCGATCCTCGACGAATATCCCCGCTCGCAGTGGTGGACCTTCGTCGTCGAGGACGACACGCTGATGTCGGGCATCGAGGCCGTGCGCAAGCAATATGACGAGTCGAAGAAGGGTCTCGAGAACCGCTTCCTCGACAAGGTCGAGAAGCTGCAGCGCGGCGACGAGCTGCCGCCCGGCGTGATGAAGATGGTCAAGGTCTTCGTTGCGGTAAAGCGCAAGATCCAGCCCGGCGACAAGATGGCCGGACGTCACGGCAACAAGGGCGTGGTGTCGCGTATCGTGCCACAGGAAGACATGCCGTTCTTGGGTGATGGCCAGCCGGTGGACATCGTGCTCAATCCGCTCGGGGTGCCGAGCCGTATGAATGTCGGACAAATTCTGGAGACGCA